>JAFSKK010000024.1 GCA_017448965.1 Bacteroidaceae bacterium
AGGGAGATAGAAGAAGATAGAAGGAGATAGAAGACAAATGTAATGCTAATGGCAAGGTATCGTCCTCTATCTTCCGCCGCTGAAATGCGGCTATCTTCCTTTATCTTCCTATATCTTCTTAACATACGAAACTTGAATTAGATAATAACAAACACAAGACACCCTACAAGAAATTGCTTGCAGGAATAGAACGGATTACCCCGTCTTCCTGACAAACAATCACGTTTTCATCGTTCTTGGCTTTGGCTTCCAGCATTTCTCTTTCCGCCAATTCAAGACCTCGAACGATTCTCTCCATTGATTCTTGATACTCTTTAGTTGGCATAACTTTCTATGATTTTGAATTTGTGTAAATTTTGAATCTCTATAGGTTGGGAAAGACCTCCTTTTGCGATAATCTCGCGTGGGAGAGAACTGTTATCTGCAATCATCCATGCATCAACAATAGGTAGGTAAATGTTGAATAGATTCTTGATGCCTAATAGATAGCGCCGATGAATGACATCTGTCGGAATGTTATGCCCTCCTTTGCTTACTCGCTCTGCTACACGTTGAACTGCAAGTTCAGGCGATGAAAGCCAAAAATAGAGTAAAGTCACAATGTAACCCTGCTGGTGGGCTTGCTGCACCAGATTGAAGTATGAACGTGTGGCCAACGTGGTTTCAATAGAAAAACTGATATTATGAGAGAGCAAATCTTGGATACGGCTCAACATCAAACGGCCAGCTTCAATGGCGACTCCTTCTGGATTAAAGGGGGATAGTCCTCTTGCTATCTCATCGGCATTGACGAACTCACGGCAAGACAAGATGTTGGGTAATACAGAATAGGATGCTGTTGTCTTGCCAGCACCATTGCAGCCACTGATAATATAAAGAATCTTGTCTTCTTTAAGACTCATAATAAGCCTTGTTTATCTTCCATCATAATTCCATTTACTACCCCCACGGCACCGAAGCACCGCAGGAAGGGCACACATGGCACCCTTTCGGTGGCAAAGATAGTGCAAATTGGAAGAAACCGCCAAAATTTTCACCGACTTTTTTTCTCCGTTGTGCCAAAAGACTCCTCAGTAAACAAAAAAAGACACAAAGCCACGATGGACTTTGTGCCTTATAAATAATAATATGTATACCGATTAGAATTCGGCAGTTTTTGGGGTGCGTGGGAACGGAATCACGTCGCGAATGTTCTGCATGCCTGTGACGAAGAGAATGAGACGCTCGAAGCCGAGGCCGAATCCTGCGTGAGGGCATGAACCGAACTTGCGGGTGTCGAGATACCACCACATGTCCTTCATCGGAATGTTGCGTTCCTCAATTTCGTTCATGAGCTTGCCGTAGTCTTCCTCGCGGACGGAACCGCCAATGATCTCGCCAATCTGAGGGAAGAGTACGTCGGTGCCCTGCACGGTCTGCTCCATCTCCTTGCCGTCGAGAACAGGCTTCTCAGCATCTATCTTCATGTAGAAGGCCTTGATCTTCTTGGGATAGTTGGTCATGATGACGGGCTTCTTGAAGTATTCCTCGACGAGATAGCGCTCATGCTCAGAGGCAAGGTCATCGCCCCAGTTGCAGGGGAACTCGAACTTCTTGCCGTCCTTAATGGCTTGCTGCAGAATCTCGATGCCTTTGGTGTAGGGCAGACGGACGAAGTCTTCCTTGAGGATGCCTTCAAGACGCTCGATGAGTCCTTTGTCAATCATCTTGTTGAGGAAGTCGAGGTCGTCCTTGCAGTTGTCGAGTGCCCACTTCACGCAGAACTTGATGAAGTCCTCTTCCAAGTCCATCAGGTCGGGAAGATCCATAAAGGCGATTTCAGGCTCAATCATCCAGAACTCTGCCAAGTGGCGAGGGGTGTTGGAGTTTTCGGCACGGAATGTGGGGCCGAAGGTGTAGATGGCTCCAAGTGCGGTGGCACCCAGTTCGCCTTCCAACTGACCGCTGACGGTGAGGGAGGTCTGCTTGCCGAAGAAATCGTCGTCGTAGATGATGGAGCCGTTCTCGTCCTTCTTGAGGTCGTAGAGGTTCTTGGTGGTCACCTGGAACATCTGACCTGCACCCTCACAGTCGGAAGCCGTGATGATGGGTGTGTGGAAGTAGAAGTAGCCATGCTGGTGGAAGTAAGTGTGGATGGCCATCGCCATGTTGTGGCGTATGCGCATCACAGCACCAAAAGTGTTGGTACGCAGACGCATGTGGGCATGCTGACGCATATACTCAAAGGATTGTCCCTTCTTCTGCATCGGGTAGTCGGCAGGACATTCGCCAAACACCTTGATGTCGGTGGCCTGCACCTCGACTGCCTGACCCGAACCGATGCTCTCCACCATTGTGCCTGTCACAGAAAGACAAGCGCCTGTGGTGATGAGTTTCATCATATCGGGGTCGAACTTCTCCACATCGGCCACCACCTGCACGTTCTTGATGGTGGAGCCGTCGTTGAGAGCGATGAAGTTGACAGCCTTGCTGCCACGCTTCGTGCGCACCCAACCCATGACGGTGACCTCGGCACCAAAGTCGGTGCGTTGCAAGAGGTCGATTATCTTTGTACGTTTCATCTGTTTGAAAAATTGAAAAATTGAAGAATTGAAGAATTGAAGAATTGAAGTACCATGCGGCTTGTACACATCGCGTTAGCCTGACTTCAATTTTTCAATTCTACAATTTTTAAATTCTTATTCATAATGTCCCGTGTGCAGCATAGCCACTTCCTGCTCGGTGAGGAAGCGCCAGTCGCCACGCTTGATACCTTTCTTGGTGAGCCCTGCAAACATGACGCGGTCGAGCTTGCACACCTTGTAGCCAAGGCTCTCGAAGATGCGGCGCACAATGCGGTTCTTGCCAGAGTGGATCTCGATGCCCACCTGCTTCTTGTCCGTGTCGGAAGCATAGCTGATGGCATCGGCCTTGATGTCGCCATCCTCGAGTGTGATGCCCTCGGCAATCTGCTTCATGTCGGCAGCCGTGAGGTTCTTGTCGAGGAAGACATGATACACCTTCTTCTTCAGGAACTTAGGATGCGTGAGTTTGGAAGCGAGGTCTCCATCGTTGGTGAAGAGCAGCACACCTGTCGTGTTGCGGTCGAGACGACCTACAGGATAGATGCGTTCGCGGCAGCAGTTCTTCACGAGATCCATCACGGTCTTACGCTGCTGTGGATCGTCGGAAGTGGTCACATAGTCCTTGGGTTTGTTGAGGATGACATACACCTTCTTCTCGATGCTGACCAACTGATCGTGGAAGTGAATCTGGTCGGTACGCTGCACCTTGGTGCCCAACTCCGTCACCACCTGACCATTGACAGACACAACACCTGCCTGGATGAACTGGTCGGCCTCACGACGAGAGCATACGCCTGCGTTGGCCAAGAACTTGTTGAGACGGATGGGTGCATTGGGGTCTTCCAGATACTCCTTGTACTCAATCTGCTTCTTCAAGCTATACTTGGCATTAGGATTGTAGTCGGCTGTGCGGGGACGGAAGCCACCACCACGCTGCTGATAGCCACCACCACGCTGCTGATAGCCGCCACGCTGTTGGTAGCCGCCACGTTGCTGATAGCCACCACGCTGCTGATAACCGCCACGCTGGTAACCACCACGCTGCTGATAACCGCCCTGACGTGGCTGGAAACCGCCTTGCTGTTCAAAGCCGCCCTCCTGTTCGCCATTCTGCTGATAGCGGTTGTTGTAAGGACGCTGCTGATAGCCGCCACGTTGATAGCCGCCATTGTTGTAAGGACGCTGCTGATAGCCGCCACGCTGATAGCCGCCATTATTGTAAGGACGCTGCTGGTAACCACCCTGACGAGGCTGATAGCCACCTTCTTCTGAAGACGAGCTGCCAAAGCCAGAAGGACGGAAACCACGTTCGTTCTGTGCGCCATTTGAGCTGTAAGCCGCACGTTCGTTTCGGTTGAAGCGAGGACGCTGCGGACGGTCGCCACGATTAAATGCTGGACGACCACTAAAGTTGTTTTCACGGTTGTAAGATGGGCGATAACCCTCACGGTCACCTCCATTTTCAGAGTTTGCTTCTGATGCTGCAGGTTGCTTGCCCTGCCATTCTTCTAATTCAGACATGATGTAATTAACAATTTAACGATTTACAATTTACTCTTTATTTTGCGATTGCATTATGTATTCACAAACAATCTTTTTACATTCCAGTATAAGTGTGAGGAGTGATGGCACGCAGTTCCTCCTTCACGCTCTCAGACACATCCAGCCCTTCGATGAAGCCCTTGATGCTCTCGGCTGTGATGGCTGCATTGGTGCGGGTGAGTGCCTTGAGTGCCTCGTAGGGATGAGGATAGGCCTCACGACGGAGGATGGTCTGAATACCTTCAGCACAAACCGCCCAACAGTTGTCGAGGTCGCGGTTGATGGCATCCTGATTGAGCAGGAGCTTGCGCAGACCCTTCAACGTGGATTGAATGGAGATGACCATGTGACCCATTGGCACGCCCACATTGCGAAGCACGGTTGAGTCGGTCAAGTCGCGCTGCAAACGGCTGACAGGAAGCTTCTGGCTCAAGAAAGCAAGAATAGCGTTGGCCATACCGAGGTTACCCTCCGAATTCTCGAAGTCGATGGGGTTCACCTTGTGAGGCATCGCAGAGGAACCTACCTCACCTGCCTTGATTTTCTGCTTGAAATATTCCATAGACACATACATCCAGAAGTCGCGGTCGAGGTCGATGATGATGGTGTTGATGCGCTTCATGGCATCGAAGATGGCACCCATGTTGTCATAGTTGCTGATCTGGGTAGTCCATTGTTCACGCTCCAACCCCAACTTCTCGCTCACGAACTTATTGCCGAATGCCTTCCAGTCATATTCTGGGTAGGCGATGTGATGGGCATTATAGTTGCCTGTTGCACCACCAAACTTGGCCGTGATCTTGCAAGCCTTCAACTGCTCCAGTTGTTCCGTGAGACGATAGACATACACCATCACCTCCTTACCCAAACGAGTGGGCGAAGCGGGCTGTCCATGCGTCTTGGCCAACATGGGGATGTCTTTCCACTCGTCGGCATATTCCTTGAGTTGGGCAATGAGTTCCTCCACCTGTGGATAGTACACTTCGTTGAGTGCATCCTTGATGGTGAGCGGAACAGATGTATTGTTGATGTCCTGACTGGTCAGACCAAAGTGAATGAATTCCTTATACTCGTCGAAGTTGCCAATCTTGTCGAGTTCCTCCTTGATGAAATACTCCACAGCCTTCACGTCGTGGTTGGTCACTTTCTCTATGTCTTTCACACGCTGAGCATCTGCCTCGGAGAAATTGCGGTAGATGTCACGCAGACGTTCGAAGAGGCTATGGTCGAAACTCTTCAACTGTGGAAGAGGCAACTCGCAAAGCGTGATGAAATACTCTATTTCAACACGCACACGATATTTGATAAGTGCATATTCTGAAAAAAACGGAGCCAAGTCGTTCGTCTTGCCTCTGTAGCGACCATCAATAGGCGAGATGGCCGTCAATGCATTCAGTTCCATTCTTGTATTTCCTTTCTTTAATGTGTTATAAATAGGCGCGTCACCAAGACGCTCTCTCTTTCCTGTTCTAATATCTCGTAAGCGTTTCTGTCAAAAAAATCCACATAGATTGCTTTTACGTTGCAAAGGTATGAAAAAGTTAGGAGTTGAATATCAGGAGTTCGGAGTTTTTTTGTGATTAGGGATGATTTTTTCCCTCTTTCACCCTTTTTCAACCGCAGAAATGCGAAACACGGTGTACACTTCAATCACCACAAAGAACACGAAGGGAATCAACCACGCCGTTTCCCCCACATACATCCCTGCATAAAATCCGACAGGCATCCACATGAACACGCAAGCTACAATCAAACCGACAATGCCAAACACACGCTGATGATAGAGACGTCGCAACGTCAGTTCACGCGGATCTGACATCGGATATTTCTCATAAAATGGGGTTTGCATGAAGCGTCCACAAGCCAACACTACCGTAGCCACCGACATGATGCAACAAGCGATGAAACGGATGTCCCCCTTCGGAAACACCCACATCCCAGCAGCAATCACCACCAAGGCCAATCCTGCCGCTTCGACCAATCCTAAAATTCTCTCCTTGTTCATCACATTTAGCATTACTCTTCCTCATCCTCCACGATGAAGATGTCTTCATTGTCCGTCTTCATGAAATAGCGACTGCGTGCCACTTCCTTTACGGCTTCCGGGTCATGCTTCAAGGCATCCAGCGTCTTCTTATCCTGTTCAAACTTACGGTTATACTCATCAATCTCGCTCTTCAGATTTGAAATCTCCTGTTGCTGACCAATGCGATTCATAATGCTACTTTCGCCCACGAAACCTATGACGCCAACAAACACCGCCAGCGCCAACACATACTTCAACTTAAAAATCCAATGTTTAATGCTACTTTTCATATTTTTCTCACATTCATCTGAAAACTAAATAAAAAACTCTCTCGTGTCGTTCTGGCCACAAAGTTAGAGAAAAAGCATGGAAGCACCAACATTTTTACATTTTTTGTCACAAACATCATTTCCATCGCCCCATTTTTATTCCTGTTTTACTCCCAACCCGCTCTTCTCCACTTTCAAACTTTCCTCACTTACACTTCACCACCACAGGATGACTCACATTGTCCTTCCAGTCATCCAACGAGGCAAACCACTCCTTGGCAGTATGGTAGCCATCATCTTCTTTGTCGGCACAGAAACTGACATAATAACTGATGGAGCGATTCTTACCTGGTTGAACCACAAAAAGATAGTTCAGTTCATCCTCCTTGGTGTCACGAACATACTCCTTCGGCACATAAACAGCCATTCCGATGGGTTCGGGTGCCCACAGTTGCTTCTTGCCCATGTCGGGATAGTCACATCCCCATGAAGCAGCCAAACCGTCTTTCTTCACAAAGCCTTGCGACTTGTGCCCCTTGCGAGTGGCTTCATCGGCCGTTGCACCTACTTTCTGCACACCCGTACAGAAATTCTTATCAAGCACACGGTCAAACTCCACGTTCACCTGCAAATCACGATGGCCTGCATAAAGAGAATAATACTGATGCATGTCATACATCACATCATTGTCACCCTTCACACCCAAGTCATACACCTCCACAACGGTACGCAAAGGGCCTGTGGTCACCACACGCTGACCTCTCACCCCTACTTCCGTCCAATTCTCTGGCTGATTCTTCTTCCAATCCTTGAATGAGCCACAACCAATCGCGTTACCAGCCCAAAGGACATCCACGCCATACCCCTGCGCCAACTGCTCCTCGGAGGTGTAGAACTGCGTCTGCGGCAATTCTATGCGACGATACTTCTTGCCATAAAGGTCGATATTCTGCCGATGGTCGAAGTAGATGCGGTAACCCGTCAATTCCGACTCGATGGTGACACCATGCATATAGATGTCGTTGAAGAGGAAAGTCTTTCCTGGAGCCTCCACACGCAGCACATCGGGGTGCTTGTCCTGTTTGTCACGAATCTGCAAGGCGGTGTAGATGCGCGGTTCCACACTCTTGGCCTTCTTTTCTTCCTTGGCCGAGAGTTTCACCTCGAAAGTCTTCGTGTCCTTTCCCTTGATGTCTGTCAGGAAAAAGACCTCGTCGGGACGCAGATTTCCGTCCATATCATCCAATTGACAAGGCACATCCTTACCCTTGCAGGTCACCTTCACGCTTTTCACATCGAAGTTCAGTTTCTTCAACGCCGAAAGTTTCACCACCACGGGTTCGTTCTTCTTGTCTTCCTTCCACTCGTTCGTGACAGCCACCTGTATTGTTTGTGTCTGTGCTGATGCTGCCACACAACCAAGCAACATCATTCCAATCATCATGATTTTTTTCATTGTTCCTTTATTTTTTGATGCTGCAAAGATAACGTTTTTAGGTGAAAAACACCTTATTTCTTATTTGGCATTTGGCAATTTAGCGCCATTTCCCTATAAATAATAGCAGATTCCCTATCGTTGTTTCATTTTAATGTCGTACCTTTGCCACCATCATCAACATACACTAACCTCCAAAACCTATTAAAGATATGAAGAAAACATCAACATTATCATGCATCATCGCCACCTTGGGGCTTTGTTTGCTGTTCACCTCGTGCGCCAAAGATGAGAAAATTGCCATGAAACTTTCCGGAGAATGGGAAGGCTATTGGGGCATGTATTACTCCGACCCTGAATTGGGCGAATTCGACTCCTACAAAAGCTCCGTAAAGTTCATACCAAACGAGAAGTATGACACAAGGGGTGAAGGCTATCAGATAGATTGGTATGACGAAACACCTAACGCAAAAGGCAATGTCAGCCCTTACGAGCGACTGGGTTCCTATTTCACGTGGGAAGTGATTAACAAAACCATTTACTTGAAATACCCCAAGCACCCCAATTACAATGTACGCATCAGCGACTACGACTTGACAAAGAAGCACTTCACGGGACGTTTCAACGACAGTAAAACACACTTTGACTTACACAACATCTGGCAGTTGTACAAATGGTCGGATTATGCGTCGCTCAACACGAGTTACTTCCTTGCCTGGACATGGGTGGGTCTCGACATTGCCAGCACTATAGCCTACGACAGTTACTACTGGACGCGAGATGCAGCAGAAGACGAAGAGCTCACCATACCGATGGAAGACGGGCATACCATCCAGATGGGCAACCGCTTTGCTGAATGACGGAAAGATAATCGCTCCCAAATACTCATCGCAACAACCACAAAACCGACCTCCCCGACATCGGTCGACCGATGTCGGGGAGGTCGGTTAACCGATGTCGGGGACATCGGTTTTGAGGCTGTTGAAGTAACGTTTTTGACCAAACGTCACTTTTCTGTCACAAGAGAAAGGGGAATCACTTCAGTTCGATCAGTTCCATCACCTCTGGTGTAAGGTACGGTTTCACTTTTTCGTAAGGCAGCTTCACGCAGGGCATTCCCAAGGCATAGGGGCCAATCTCGTATGCCCCGTAATCGAACTGCACACCTTCGCTGGTGAGAGAAGGGTCGTTGCCCGGAAGTTCAATGTCGCTGACATTGTTCAGGTTGTCTTCGGCATACTCATCGAGCAGTTCGGCCACCACCATCCTCAGCACGGCCTTTTGCCCACTCTTCGTGAAGATGTCATCCTTCGTCAATATGCGCTTGTTCTTCAGGTCAATGGTTTCGGCATAATTCCAAGGCATACCGTGAGCAGCTCCTGCTGGATAATCGTAACCAGAATGTTGCAACGTGAGCAGATTCTTAGTGTTCCACGCCACAGAAATCTCTGATTCGAGCGAATTGCCCGTTTCCCAACCCATCTCCTCAAATGGAGCCTCAGTGCCCAGAAAATCCTTGCTGCGTTTCTTCAGCGCCTTCTTCACATCACTCACGCCCTCCTTCTTCAGTTGGGTGCACAATTCACTGATCTTGGCAGTGGTGAGGGGTGGTTCATATTCAACACCCGATGCATCGACCAGCAGATACTGGTTGACAAACTCCATCGACTCTTTGGGACCTTTCACAGCCTTGAGTGTCTGCTTCTCGAAGTAGTTTCTTGACTTGCCCATCGTGTAGGGCGTCGGCTCTTCGTCGGTGCTATAATCCATGATTTTCACGTCGGCAATCAGCGAGTCGTTGTAACTCACCTCTTCAAAAACCAAGGTGTCAGGTGCCGCAGGAACGTCTGCCAATGCAGCCTCACCTTCCTCAGCATGAGCCACGCCCTTGTTTCCCGTACATGCCAGCAACATCAGCGCTGCACAAAATGTCCATTTCATTTCTTTATTCATTTTCATATTTTGAAATTACTTCACTTCTCCAAAATACTTTGTATCAGCCAGTTTCAGCAGATACTGCCCATACTGGTTTTTAATCATCGGCTGAGCCAGTTCACGCAGTTTCTCTGCTGTTATCCAGCCCTGACGGTAGGCTATGCCTTCGAGACAGGCAATCTTCAAGCCTGTACGTTTCTCCAGCACCTCGATGAAGGTGGAAGCCTCAGAAAGCGAGTCGTGCGTACCCGTATCAAGCCAAGCGAAACCTCGACCCAACAATTGCACCTTCAGGTTCTTCTCTTGAAGGAACTCCTGATTCACCGTAGTGATTTCCAATTCGCCACGAGGTGACGGCTTGATGTTCTTCGCCACTTCCACCACCTTGTTGGGATAGAAGTAAAGACCTACCACCGCATAGTTGCTCTTCGGCTCCTTCGGCTTCTCCTCGATGCTGAGGCAGTTGCCTTCCTTGTCGAACTCAGCCACACCGTATCGCTCGGGGTCTTGTACCCAGTAACCAAACACGCTTGCTTTGCCCATCTTGGCATTCTCCACACTCTCCTTCAGCATGCCCGAGAAGCCACGACCGTGGAAGATATTATCGCCCAACACAAGGCACACATCATCGTTGCCCACAAACTTTTCGCCAATGATAAACGCCTGAGCCAACCCATCGGGTGATGGTTGTTCAGCATACTCGAAATGCACCCCGTAATCGCTTCCGTCGCCCAACAGACGTTTGAAGCCTGGCAAGTCATAGGGAGTGGAGATAATCAGAATTTCTCTGATGCCAGCGAGCATCAACACCGAGATGGGGTAATATACCATCGGCTTGTCAAAAATCGGGATGAGCTGCTTGCTCACACCCTTTGTGATGGGGTACAACCGTGTACCCGAACCACCTGCAAGAACTATTCCTTTCATATATTTCTATTGATTCATTTTTCAAAAAGAGACGCCAACAGTCAGGTAGAGTTTTCCTGCACTTGGATTGGCAGCCAAGACACCATACATGGGTACGGAGAAGGTCGGAGTGATTTTGATTTCCTTCGTCGCTTTCAGGCTCGTATTGATGACGGCAAAGCCCGTTGCCACATCATAATAGCTGGTTACAAAAGGAGTGGCACCTACGGCTGCCTCCCATTCAAGGCCTCCGAGTTTGAAGGGAGCCGCCAGTTCGAAGTAGGAGGAGTAGGCACGTTTACCTGAGCGGGTCACTCCGTCGTTACCAGCGAAGATGGTGCTCCACGAGGCGGACAGCACACCAAAGTCGTAGCCGACCATTGCTTCGAACTCATGCACCGTTCTGTGGGCTTCGTACATGAAAAACTTGTCCGAACGATCATCGTCGATGTTGCCCATGTAGAAATAATCCACCACACCAATGGAGAAGCCACCTGTCTGATACATCAGCGTCAGGTCAAACTCCTTCGTATCGTCAGGGTCGGCTATTCCGTAACTTCCCCATGCTTCGGCACTAAATCCCTTGTAGACGATGCCCAATGTGGGTTGCACAGCGGCGCTTCCCAAGTCTTGTCCACGCCAGATGTAACTGGACACCAAGTCGGCTCCAACCATCGCTTCCACCTTGTCCTGCGCATTCATTGCCAACGGCAGCATCATGGCCGCACCAACAACGGCTATTTTCAGCATTCTTCTCATATTTTCAAAATGTGTCCAGCACCACTCCATTGCAGCACTGGACACACCGATTTGATTCATTCTGATTCTATTAGAATAACTTGTTAGGGTAAACACCGTCAGCCACGAGTTTGGCAATTCGCTCCACAGTTGCCTCGCGGTCAGCTGCGTAAGTCACGCCAAACCATACAGATGTGGTGTCGAGCACCTCTACCGTTGCAGTACCCTCGTTGATGAGTTTGTTCACCATCAATGGGATAAAGAATTCGGCCTTCAGGTTCTCCATGTTCTTCGGGTCAGAAAGGAACTCCTTGAAGTAAGCTTCGCTATACTCGAAGTAGTCGGGAGTGAAGCCCCACATGTTCATTGATACAGGCACATTCTCCTCCAGAGGTTGCCACTCGCCTTGCTCATCCTTGAAGCAGATGGCGTTGCCCTTATCCTCCTGACGCATGATTTCTGTACGCTCCACCACGTCAACAAGGTGACGGTTGTCGTCGTACATGCACACGCCACGAGCCACAGAACCGTTCTCAGAGAGTGTGTTGCAGCAGCGGAAGCCCACCATCGCATACTTGTTCTTTGAACCCTCTGGCAGGTTAGAGAGGAATTTGCCAATAGACATGAATGCATCGCGACCATAGAAGTCATCGCAGTTGATCACAGCGAATGGCTCCTTAATCACGTCCTTACCCATCAGCACAGCATGGTTCGTACCCCAAGGTTTTACACGGCCTTCTGGGCACTTGAAGCCTTCTGGGAGGCTATCAATGCTCTGGAAGCAAAGTTCGCATGGCACAACACCCTCATACTTGGAGAGAATCTGAGTGCGGAACTGCTCTTCAAAATCCTTACGAATCACCCACACAATCTTGCCGAAGCCTGCCTTCACAGCGTCGTAGATGGAGTAATCCATGATGGTTTCACCATTAGGTCCAAGACCGTCAAGCTGCTTCAAGCCACCGTAGCGGCTACCCATTCCCGCAGCAAGGAGGAATAATGTTGGTTTCATAGTTAACAAAAAGACCCTCTCCCCAACCCTCCCCCGTAATGGGGAGGGAGAAGCCATCCGGCTTGTTTCCGTTTTGAGGGTTGTTAAAAGTTAATAATTAGGTTTATTAATAGATTTCTTCCCCAACACCCCGCATGGTCTCCCCTCCCCATTACGGGGGAGGGGCAGGGGGAGAGGGTCTGCTTTTTTATTCAATCACCACACGTGTCCATCCGTGCACATCAGGCTCGGTGCCATACTGAATGCCACGCAGTTTGTTGTAGAGTTTCTCGGAGATAGGACCAGGCTTACCGTCCTTCGAGATTTGGAAAGACTTCTTCTCCTCGAGGTCGTCAATCTTGCCGATAGGTGAAATCACAGCTGCCGTACCACAAGCACCTGCCTCCTCAAAGGTGGCCAACTCATCCTCTGGAATCTGACGGCGCTCCACCTTCATGCCCATATCCTTCGCCAACTGCATCAGGCTCTTGTTGGTGATGGAGGGAAGGATGGACGTAGATTTCGGGGTCACATACGTGTTGTCCTTGATGCCGAAGAAGTTGGCAGCACCACACTCGTCCATGTATTTCTTCTCCTTCGCGTCGAGGTAGAACTCGCAAGCATAGCCGAGGTCGTGAGCCATCTTGTTAGCGCGCAACGATGCAGCATAGTTACCACCTACCTTGTAGATACCTGTACCGAGAGGAGCCGAGCGGTCATACTCACGAATGATGACGTAGTCGTTGCAAGAGAAACCACCCTTGAAGTAAGGACCTACTGGAGTGACGAAAATCATGAACAGATACTCTGTGGCAGGATGCACACCCACCTGTGCGCTGGTGCCGATGAGCAGCGGACGGATGTAAAGCGTTGCGCCTGTCTCGTATGGAGGAATGAAACGCTCGTTCAGGCGCACCACTTTGTCCACCATCTCATTGAACTTCTCTGTAGGCAACTCTGGCATCAGGATGCCACGGCAAGTGCTCTGCAGACGGGCAGCATTCTCGTCCGAGCGGAACACACGCACCTTGCCGTCAGGGCAACGGTATGCCTTCAAACCTTCAAAAGCCTCCTGTCCGTAGTGCAGGCAGGTGGCTGCCATGTGGAGGGGTATTGTCTCTTCGGAGCACACTTCAATCTCGCCCCATTTGCCGTCACGATAGTAACAGCGCACATTGTAGTCGGTCTTGCGATAGCCAAAGCCAAGGCTTGACCAATCCATCTGTTCCATATCTTTCTTTGTATTTTTGTTGTTGTTACGTTTAATGGGGGCAAAGTTATAAAAAAATGGGAACACGAACAAACAAAACCCCAAAAAAGTCTCCAAAATGCATTGTGCATGAAGGAAAAGAGTCGTATATTTGCAAATGAAAAGAAAACCCAACCTAGATATGCTGCTAACAAAAAAAATCGCACTCATACTGAACATTCTCGTCCTGTTCCTTACCCCTCTCCGCATGGAGGCACAAACATGGAAGGTGGAGGCTGAAGACCCTGCCTCGATGGTGACATGGAAGGGCGGCATAGCCACCATTGTGGCTCCGAAGGGCTTGACGCTCTGGTGCGAGCAGAAGATGGAGGGAAACGTGGTGGTGGAATATGAGGCACGAATCATGGCCGACAAGCGATTCAAAGATGAACAGGGGCATGTGCGCGCAAGCGACCTCAACTGCTTTTGGATGGCTGACAAGTGTGGCGGATATGGAGGGAAATTCGTAGAGAATTACGCCTTAAAGACCTACTACGTGGGATATGGTGGTAACTGGAACACCACTACACGCTTTCGCCGCTACACAGGCGACCCGCGAGGCATCGACAGCGCAGAATATCGCCCCATCGTACTGAAGGAATACACCGACCAAGCGCATCTGCTGGAGGGAAACAGATGGTACAAGATTCGTCTGGAGCAGCAAGACGGACACGCACGCTATTACATCAACGGAGAGTTGCTGGTGGATTACGTTGATCCCAAACCGCTGAAAGAAGGTTATTTCGGTTTCCGCACCACAATGGCGGTGGCACAGTTGCGGAACTTCCGCTACACATGCGAGGAGAAGGACAAGCCCGTGGTGCTGAAATGGATAGGCGGGAAGGGGCATGGATGGACCACTTTCGGCGTGCCATTCGACCAAGGGGAAGTGACCACCGACGATTTCAAGTTGCAGATTGGCGACCATCAGTATTGTTCGTACGACACATGGCGACTGGCATCGTGGCCCGACGGCAGCGCCAAGTGGCAAGCCTTCTCCACGTATATCCCCGAGGGATGCGACTCCGTGCTACTGCTGAAGCAACCAAGCACTCGGCTTCGGTATGTCCCGTCCCTGCCATTGGGCGAAATGCCGCCGTTCTACGTGACGCTCAATGGAAGGATTGATTCGGTTATCACTCATGAGGTGGAGGAAAAGGCCAAGAATGGTATCCACTCTCGCGAGGTACACAAATACACCGGTCGCAACTTCATCATCCGCACCTACCAATATGCTGGCATACGGGAGGCAAAGCTCGTCCATACCCTCCTCGTCGATAGCGCCCTCAACCACGACGGTCTCCACGAACTCAGCATCCATTTCCGAGTGCCCATGCAGGGACAACCCTACGAACGCTCCGTTTCGTTCGGAGAGAAAGAAATGTCCGTACAACCCCTCATCGCACGCCGTCCCATCGACCTCGAACGCATGGACGACACCACCCGACAGATGCTCCAACACATCGCCCAATGGGATGATTTCCGACTCTCTCAACTCTCCCCAAACGGCTACAGCATCCGCAAGAGAGCCACCCACGAGTCACCTTGGATTGGCACCATCGAGGGCACCCGACACGACGGGACGGTAGCCCTCCATTCCGTTGATGCACAAAAATCGCCAAGCGCGTGGGCTTGCCGTCTGGAAGACTTCTGGCAATCCTACCCTTCCACCCTCCTCGTGAGTGGGATGCGAAGCGACACCGCCACCGTCACCATCAGCCTTTATTCGCCCGAAGCGGAACCCTATTCGTTCGAGCATTACGACACCATCCCCCACACGCTCGAAGCCGCCTACGAGGATGTGCAGCCAGGCATGAGTACCGCTTGGGGCATCGGCAGGACAAGCACCATCCTCATTAACAGTCAAGAAGAGTACCACCTCGTCTGCACCCCCGAATACCTGCACCGCAAACGCGCCTTTGGCATCTGGAGCCTCCCCACGATGGAGACCACCCGTGATAGCCTCATCGAAGGGACGTTGCAGCACATCATGCAGTTTTATCAGCAGGAAATCGAGCGCAACGGCTGGTACGGCTTCTTCAACTACGGTGACGTGATGCATGCCTACGACGCCTCACGCGACGAATGGCGATACGACGTGGGCGGCTTCGCTTGGGACAACACCGAACTGGGTACACCTGCCATGCTTTGGTATCAGTTCCTCCGCACAGGCGATGCCCATGTGTGGCGAATGGCTGAAGCGATGACCCGCCATTGCAGCGAAGTCGATACCTACCACCTAGGGCCTCATGCGGGATTGGGCAGTCGTCACAACGTCACCCATTGGGGATGTGGTGCCAAGGAAGCCCGCATCAGCGAGGCATGGTGGAACCGCTTCTACTACTACCTGACTGCCGACGAGCGCATTGGTGACATCATGCACGAGGTGGCAGATGCCGACACATTATTATATACATTAGACCCCATGCGACTTGCCCAGCCACGTGAGCTCTACCCCTGCACCGCACCTGCACGACTCCGCATTGGCCCCGACTGGTTTGCGTATGCCAGCAACTGGCTGACGGAATGGGAAAGAGGTTGGGTATGTTGCGACACTGTCGCAACAAAGGCCACCGCAATAACAGAAGCCTCCCCCTATCTACGCAAACTCAAAGCAGGCATGTCTTCCATCGCCTCCCTTCCTCAAGGCTTCTTCCAAGGCCCTCTTGCCCTTGGCTACGACCCTGCCACAGGCATCATCAGCACCGAAGCAGACCCTTCGCTACAAAGCACCAATCACCTCATGACCATCATGGGCGGCTTTGAACTGATGAACGAAATGGAGCCAATGATTGAGCACCCCAAGTTCTATCAAGCATGGCTCGAACACAACCGCCTCTACAAACAGAAGGCATGGGAAATCCGCAAGAACCGCTTCCTCATTCCTCGACTTTCCGCCTACGCTGGATGGCGACTGGGTGATGAGGGGCTGAAGAAACAAGCATGGGATGACCTGCTGCAACACGTTCCATTGGAAAACAAACAAATGATTTGGACGAACGATTGTGCCACATGGACACTCGATGCCATCTTCCTGAAAGAAACAATCGGAAATTAAGAATTAAGAGTTAAAAATAGCATACATGAACAAAAAACTATTGACCCTCATCGCGCTAGTCCTTCCCCTTTTGGGGGTGAGGGGCCTCGCACAAGAAGTACAAAACGATGCCACAGCACCGCTCCACCTGATGAAACCTGCCTACAAAATCCCCTACGGAGTACCGAAGGCTGAAGACGTGAAGGCCACGATGGACAGAGTGAAGAACTACCTCGACGCCACCACCTTCATGGAACTGGACGAGACAGGAAAGATGCTCCGACGTGGAACCTTCCGACTGACCTCCTACGAATGGGGCGTCACCTACTCCGCCATGCTCCGGGCAGGTGAAGTGACGGGCGATGCCTCCTACACCCGATATGCCATCGACCGCATGGAGTATCTGGCGAAACTGGCACCCGACTTCAAGGCACGACTTGAGCGAGGCGAGGACATCGACCCCCTGATGCACCAAGTAGTGAAGCCCGAAGCACTCGACGATGCTGGAGCCATCTGTGCCGCCATGCTGAAAGCAAATGATTCAAAACTGCAAGTCCAAATTGAAACCTACTACGACTTCATCGCCCACAAACAATACCGCTACAAGGATGGCATGTTTGCTCGTCTCCGTCCTGTGAAGAACACGGTGTGGCTGGACGATATGTTCATGGGCATTCCAGCCTTGGCTTGGCACGGAGACATCGAAGAGGCGACCCGTCAGTTCCAGCTCTTCCACGACAAGATGTGGGTGGCAGAAAAAGGACTGTACAGACATGGCAGAGTTCTGAAAACCCTCTCCCCAACCCTCCCCCATCATGGGGAGGGAGACTATGCAGGGTCTTCGTCAGCAGAAAACAAGCCGGAGGGCTTCCCCCTCCCCATTACGGGGGAGGGACGGGGAGAGGGTCTTCCCTCCTTCTTTTGGGGACGCGCCAACGGATGGGCATTATTGACCGCCTGTGAACTCTTGGACGTGAAAGAATCTGCCCTCATCATGAACTACTTCAAGGAGCACCTTAACGGCCTCATGCCTCTACAACACCACGATGGTGCTTGGCATCAGCTGCTCGACCGCAACGACACCTATCTCGAGACCTCCTGCACCGCCATCTACTGCTACTGCATCGCACACGCCATCAACAAAGGATGGATTGATGCCGAGAGTTATGGGGCACAAGCCATTCTCGCTTGGAACTACGTCAATGCACACGTGAACGCACAAGGTCAAGTAGAAGGCACCTGCGTAGGCACAGGCCTCGCTTTCGACCCCGCCTTCTATGCCTACCGTCCCGTGAACAACTTTGCTGCTCACGGCTATGGTCCCACCATCTGGGCAGCTGCCGAAATTTACCAACTAGTGAAAACCCACCACATCAAGCTCAACGACTCCGCCATCCACTTCTACCCAGAAGACCCAGGGACAGATGAACCTATTTTCTATGTGAAATAAAAAGAAAGCCTCGCTCCAATGGAACGAGGCTTTCTTTTTACTCTCTCTTCATGTCCGCAATGACCAATTTAATCTCCGCATAGGTATAGTCATTCGGCAAGAGGCTCTTCACATCAGACAGAGCATACGCCTTATCGAATGACTTGACGATGCCGCGAATCATCTTCTGATGCTGGGTGCTCACCACTTCCCCCACCTTCAAATCGCCAGTTTCCACGAAATGAGCAAGATGCCCCCCAATTGTTCCTACAGCAAGAGAACGTTGAGCAGCGATTTCTTCCATTGACAACCCTTCACGGAACATCTTGTAAGTAGCCGCTTTCGTGTCCGCCTTCTCCTTCTTCGGCTTTTCATCCTTAACCTTCGTCTTCTTGGGTTTCTTCACCTTTTCCTCCTCAACATCCACTTCATCCAACGAAGCCTTTGCTTTGGCTGACAAGAAATCGCGGATGGAGAAGCCGCATTCATTCAGACGTGAGAAAATGCCGACCTTCAACTTGTAGGAAAGCATGAAGGCATCGAGCGCATTATTGTATCGGGAAGCCACCTGCTTGTTGTTGATGACCACTTTTGCACGCACAATCACAGGATCCAGCAGTTCATGCATCTTGCCATCAAAGTATGTCATGCCTGCCTTCAAACGCGCTTGCAGTTTCTCATCTTTGGCGAATGAAGCCCCACTCTGCTGCATCAGCAAAGTGTATTGACGTTGGAACTTCTGTGCCACTTCCACCACCTCGGTGTCTATCTTCGGAAGTGCCTCTTGCAACGATGCCAGCAAAGCAGGATAGGATTCATACAGATGTTCGTGCACCACACGCATCAGATACTCTGTGTCCTTTTTCAATATACGGAAATCGAACAACTCATTCAACAAGGAGAGGTAATACTCATACATCATCTGGGGCAACTTCCCTTCCGTCTGCTGTGCGGCTGCCAATTCGCGGTCGATGTAGGCATTGACCGACGCATCGGTGATGACCGAGCGCATCTCCAACGGACGCGCCAGCACCATGCCTTCGAGGGTGCGGCAACGGCTCAATGCCACATACACCTGACCATGCGTGAACGAGTCGCTGATGTCCAGCACGGCATGGTCGAAGGTCAAACCCTGGCTCTTGTGCACCGTGATGGCCCATGCCAGACGAAGGGGATATTGCTTGAATGTGCCATCCACCTCCTCACGTATCTCTTTCGTCTCCGCATCAATCACATATTTGGTGTTCTCCCACGTCAACTGCGGCACATAAATCGTGCTGTCATCCTCCTTGCAATGCACGACAATGAGCCGCTCGTCGCTTTCATCATCCCACACGAAATCCTTCACCACGCCAATCTTACCGTTGTAATATTCCTTTCCCTGAGTCGGATCGTTCTTGATGAACATCACTTGCGCCCCCACCTTCAGCACCAGCCGTTCATCGGCAGGGTAACTGCTTTCAGGGAAATTCTTGTGAATCTCTGCCATGAAGGTCACCTCCTTGGTCTTCAAGGCATCCAGCTGTTGCTCATTATACGTTTGAGCCATGCGGTTATGCGTAGTCAGGCGAATCCAATCGCTATCCTTGGAAGGCACAAAATTGGGCACATAACGGGCGTTCAATGCCCCCAACACCGCATGATCCACCTGATGGTTGCGAATCTTTCCAAGAATATCAATGAAGGAAGCATCCTGCTGACGGTAGATGTGCTTCAACTCGATGGTCACGTATGGAATCTGCTGCAACGCCCTGCTACCGAAGAAATAGGGAGTGGTATAATAAGGCGAGAGCAATGCCCACTCCTTCTCCTGTGCCACGGGTGCCAACTGCTGCAAGTCGCCTATCAAGAGCAACTGAACGCCTCCAAAAGGCTTGCTTCGATCACGATATTTCCGAAGTTCCTCATCCACCGCATCCAACATGTCACATCGCACCATCGAGATCTCATCTATCACCAGCAAATCCAACGTCTTGATGAGGTTCTTCTTGTCCTTGCTCATCTTGTAGCGTCCCTTCTTTTCTGTCCTCGGCACTCCTGGCACCATCGGGCCAAACGGCAACTGGAAGAACGAGTGAATCGTCTGCCCTTGCGCATTGATGGCAGCCACTCCCGTAGGTGCCAGCACCACCATCCGCTTCGGTGTACGCTCACGAAGTGTCCGCAAGAAGGTGGTCTTACCCGTTCCTGCCTTACCCGTCAGAAACACCGAGACGTTCGTGTTCGACACAAACCGCCAAGCCAGATTCATCTCACGGTTATGCTCCCTCGTATCCTCTTCCGAAGCATAAGAAGAGAACACATCCTCCTGCGATGTCAAATCCCAATAATCCATTGCTTTTATTTTTCGCAAAGTAACGATTTTTCCACGAGACAAACAAGGATTCAAGCGAAAAAGAAACGAAAATGGAAGTTCACCCGCCCATGCAAATAAATTGTAACACAACTCACGCGGAAAGTGTTACACATGTTACACACTCAGTGTTACACTTGTAACAGTGGAAGTGTTACACATGTAACAGTGGAGGTGTTACAAACGTAACAACGGAGACACCCCATTTGCGGCCTTTTCTTTTTCTTTCCCGAATCATTGCGAGCTCGGATTTTATTGCTTACCTTTGCCGAATATTTGACAGGTGACAGTTGAGAGAGATGATTTGTATAAATAATGCTAAAAATGGGCTGGGGCTTTAATCTTCCAGCGGAATCAAGACATCTAAACAAACAGAGATTATCAATGATGAACATAGCAATGAACAGGTTTTTAATAGGCATGGCAGCCCTTTTGATGGTGACGGCAGGTCATGCAGAGGACATCACCATCCGTTTTGATGGCACCACCGCGCAGGTGAAGCAGGAAGTGAAGGACAGCGTCAACGTGACCGTAGAGGGAGCGCACGTGAGCATCAACAGCACCTATCAGGCGCACAAACTGACGGTGCGGCTCAAAGGACAGAGTGACGACGGCCAGCTCATCCTCAAGACCGCTGGCAAGGCACAAGTGAAACTCGACGGGCTGAACCTGACCAGCCAAGAAGGGGCACCCCTTTGGCTGAAGAACCAGAAGAAGGTGGAAATCAAGGCCGTGAACGGCACGAAGAACAAGCTCACCATCACGGCTTGCAACGACACAGCCAACCACAAGGCGGCCACCATCTGGGCAAAAGGGAAGTTGCTCTTCTCCGGCAAAGGCACGCTCGATGTCGAGGCCACGGGCGACGGTTGCCGAGGCATCAAGGCGAAGAAGGACATCACCATCGAAGAACTCACCCTCAACGTCTTCACCAAAGGCAATCACCTGGGAGAGAAGCCTTTCGGCATGGGCGGTTTCGGAGGTGGCCCCATGGGGGGAATGCCTCAGTTCAACCCTGACGACCTGCCCGAAGAAGTGAAGAAACAGTTTGAAGAGAAGCACAAAGAGATGGAGGAGATGATGAAGAACGGTGAATTCCCGATGGGAGGTTTTGGCGGCCCCTTTGGAGGCATGCGCCCCGAAAGGAATGACAGCACTCGGCAGGGCGGCTTCCCCGGTCATGCGGAAGGCGGTTTCCCCGCCTTCGGAAATCATGAAGATGGCGAAGGAAGCCCGATGGGCGGCTTCGGCGGCAAGCACAAATACATTGCTGCCACCAAGGGCATCGCCTCGAAAGGAAAAATCATCATCAACAGCGGCGACGTGTTTGTGCGCACCATCACAGCCGGTGCCGAAGGCATCGAAGGGAAGGAAGGAGTCATCCTGAATGGCGGCCGTGTGTTTTCATGGGCTGTGGACGATGCCATCAATGCCAACGCCGCCATTGAGTTCAACGGAGCCAACGTGGTGGCTCAAAGCACGGCGAACGACGCGGTGGATGCCAACCTGGGCGGTTTCTTCATGCCTTTCGGAATGGGCAATCAGAACCAAGAAAAAGAGCAAGAACCCGCTATCATCATTACGGCTGGCACCGTGTACGCCTGGAGTGAAATCGGTGCACCCGAAGAGGGACTTGACTGCGACTTCTCCCCTATTGAGATTTCTGGCGGCAATGTTTTCTCCGTCGGAGCCGGCATAGGCGACATGCCTTCCGTCCCCACCAATTCCACAGCCAAGCAACCGACCGTCCTGCTCGTCGGCATCGACATTTTCGAGAATCAGCCCATACAACTCTACGACAGCAAGGGGAAACTGCTTGACACCATCACCGTGCCGTTCTCGCTGCAACGCAGTTCGAGCCTCCTCAGCAATGAACATTTCCAGATGGGCGAAACCTACACCGTGAAGACAACACACTACGAGAAGGCGGAAGAGAAGACCTACGAGAAGACTTTCACGCTGAACGAGAACTTCACCATTGTCAGATAAACCCAAATCGGTCATTAGAAAAATTGTCTAACTTTTTGTTGGAGAAATCATCCACAAACGGAACAAATGTAAGTTCTGAAAACCGATTTCATCAATAATAGGAACTTTGAAATTGACATTTTGTAAGTGATTTTTTC
>JAFSKK010000025.1 GCA_017448965.1 Bacteroidaceae bacterium
TGGAGAAATCATCCACAAACGGAACAAATGTAAGTTCTGAAAACCGATTTCATCAATAATAGGAACTTTGAAATTGACATTTTGTAAGTGATTTTTTCTAATGACCGATTTGGGTTTATTTCATTTCTTGAAACAGGTTCCCCATTGATCTCTAAATTAGTGGCGAGATAATCCAGGCCAATCTTGTATGAACTCCGCCTAGGTTTTTGGACACCCCGATATTTGCCTATTTGACCTATGGCGTAAATGAGTCCTTTGTTCGTACAATATGACAGTCGGTAGTCATTATTTCCGTCGTTTAAGTGGCAGATTCTGATTGGGATGAAAGAGTACATAATAGTTAAATGTGATTTTTAGAAGAATAAATCATTTAGGGTGTATTTATGGGGTCAGGGTATATGACATTGTGGATGGAGAAGATTATTGGCTGATTTCTCGTCACTGCACCTCGGATTTCCTTTTCTTTGAATTTGATGATGATGCTTTGGAGCTGTATGGAATCCTTTGCCAATGATATCATAAACGCTCTTTGTCTCCATACTTTGGCACGATGATTGCCGTATGGATCATCCCAACCTCGTTGTAACACCTCTTTCAGATGTGTCATGTCGGAGTAATGGTCAACCTCAATGCTGTCGGGGATGCCCTGTGAGGAGGTGTATAAAGTAAGTGCCTCTGCCGAATGCCCTTTATCCATATTCAATGGCATCACGTTCTGGTTCATCCTTTCATGTGTGGCCGACTCAAGATAGAAGTCCACGATGCTATCAGCACATCCATTGGGATACGGAGGTGTTCCGCTGATGAAAAGCCCATGTCTGTAGTGAAAAGGCACCACATGGAATGTCAGTAAATAGTGGCGATAATTTGCAAGGGTGGAATCGTCAAGCTGGATTTCCTCAATCGCCACACTTTCTATCTGATAGTCCACATACTGCTTTTCTGTGTAAAACTGCCAAATGACAATGCCGAGGAATATGGCAATCACACATCCCACAATAGCCAACACTCGTTTTGTCGAATTCTTTTTCATTTCTTTTCCACCTTGTATATAAAATAGGTTTCTACATTTATGGTATGGTTGTTGTTGCTTCCCCAGTGCCAAAAAGAAATACCTTTCTCATCATAGATACCAGTTACTTGAATATAATGAGTTGGAACGGGGGAAGTTGTTGTAAGTTTGTATTCTACGTAAGCATCTGAAAGCGGTTCACTAACGACTGCGGCAATCACAAAATATTTCCCATAGTCAATATTTGCAAGTTCTTGATAACGGGCTATGTTAACTACGGTAACATCCAATCCTAATGTGTCGGATAGGAAATTTTTCATGGCCGTAGGCCAAAGAAAAGATTTTAATCCCGAACCATCTGAAAAGGGATTGTAATCTAGCACTATATTTCTTGAATTTGTGATGGCTCCCTGCATGATAGCATCAACAGATGTTGTACCTATCTGTTGTAGTTGAGCGTCATCCCCTATTTTTGAGTCCTCCGCTACATGTAGATTCCAAGGGGTGTATTGTCCGTTCTCGTATAATGAGATGGCAACTTGAACATATTTTTCAGGCATAAACTCTGCGAGATATTTGCAAATGACGGCAGCTCCACAAGTTCCATTTTTTCCTTGTTGGATAATGTCAGGTCTGTACACATGTAGTTTTAATATCTTCGCAAAGTTTGTTTTATTAATATTGGGATATGCAACTGATTCATGGTTTCTTTTAGAGAAAGCCTGTATTTGTTCTAGCGCTTTCTCTTTCTGACTTTTTTGTGTGCCTCCTCCTCCTGTCTGGCCATCATGATTAGGTGTGTTGGGATTCTGGTTGTTACCTCCATTTCCTCCACTTCCTCCTGGTTCGGGTGTGCTTCCCATGTGGCTGAAAGGATGGGAGTATTCTCCCCAGTTCCAATCGGAGAGCCAGTCAGAAAAATTGTCGGAATAGGCATTAGATGTACTGCTTCCAATGACCTCAGTCCATCGCGGAACATACCCCATTCCTTCCACGTATCCTCCTTTCCATTCTTTGTAGGGGATGGCATCAAACTCGTCTACGGTATAGGGGTTGTTCAGTGATCCTTTTGGGGAGGTATTGCTCCCACTTCCACTATTGGTACTGTTGCTTGTTGTATAATGGTTAATGGTTGTCATGATTGTTCTTATTCATTTGCAAAATTAATACTTCTTTTTATTATAATTCAATTTCTCCCAC
This sequence comes from Bacteroidaceae bacterium, assembly GCA_017448965.1. Classification (GTDB taxonomy): domain Bacteria; phylum Bacteroidota; class Bacteroidia; order Bacteroidales; family Bacteroidaceae; genus Minthosoma. Next base: position 2,213 of record JAFSKK010000025.1, read on the forward strand.
GAAAGTGATACTTCCTCTCTCAATTTCTATCTCAAAGATGCCAGAAAGGGTGTTGGGAAGTTCCACAATGCCAGTCTCATCTATTATAGTTGTATAGACGATGTTGTCATCCTCATCTATGAGTGTGAGGGGGCAACCGATGCAGCTCTCATCAAAAGTGAGAGTGTAGTCATCGATGTAGACTTCGGGGAGAGCAACGGGTGAACGCTTGGGCCTATTATGGTTGCTGCCATGTTGGGTGATTTTAACTGTTTTTCTTTCTTCGCTGGCAAATGTGGTAATTGAACAAGATGCCGCCAGCATGAGCATGAGCATGATAAATTTCCTTTTCATAACTTTGTTTTTTTAGGTTTTTGAATTGGTGATGCAAAGTTATGATAAGTATCTCTTGCTGAACAAATTGGTTGACGAGTTCTTTTACACCCCTTTTACACCTCGGTTGCTGATGGCTTGAGGAGTGGCTGAAAAACAGTATGTTAACGAGGAGTGTCTCGCCTCCTTTATGTTACTCTTTCTCCAGATTTTTACTTAATGTGGCAGCACTTTCTGCTCCATAAAGTTTTTGGTTTACACGTTTCTTTACATTCGTTATTCGTTGTGGAGATGTGTTGAGAAGGTATGCTATTTCGCCAGGCGAGAAATGTAAACGGGTCAAAATAGTCGTTTGCAATTCTTGTCCGGATAAATGATGCTCTCTAATCACCTTTTGGTAGAATAAAGGTGCGCATTGTTGTAAGATTATGGTTAACTTTCCCCAATCATTTTCGCATGGTAATACAGGATGAAGCTTGGGGCGTGCCATATCTTTGAAGGTTTGAACTATTTCGCTTTCACGCAATGCCTGCTCCTTTTCTCCAGATTCTAAGGCGTCATATTTCTTGTGATATTCTTGGATAAGGATGTTGAGCTGTTCTATTTCTTGTTGTTTGATAACAAGCACATTCTCTTTCAGATCATTATATGAATCTTGCAAAACAAGCAGTTCTTCTTTTGCTTGCGAGAATTTCACAACAGCATTTGTGTAATCAATGCCGATTTGTCTGATTTGTGCATTTTTCTTTTTCCTATATTTTATATAATTACTTGTTACGAAACCAATCAGCAATAGGCTGATGATGCAGATTTCCCATTTGGCACGTCTTTCGTTTTCTGCTTCTTTCTTTTTAGCCTCGGCAATTTTTTGATGTCTCGTGTAGTTATACATGGATGAGAACTTGATGGTGGCCTCCATTTGGTTTTCGCTAAGAATGGTTTCAAGCCCTTCTTCACACAGGAAACTATATTTCACGATAGAATCCGTATTCTTTTTGGTAGTGAAAATGGAAAGCAAGCCTTTGTAGGCATCGTACTTATAGCCAGCCTCAAGTAAATGTCGATATGAGATTTCTGCGGAGTCTGGGCAATTCACACCTTCATAGTAGAGTCCTCGCAAATAATAATAATGCTTGTTGGTGGGTGTCCCTATGCTGTCGAATAGCCCTGATTCAGTCTCACATATGTGCATTAGTTCTTTCGCTTTCTCATATTGTGATGTGCCAATATAAATGTCTATCATCTCATGGTATACGTTGGCTGCCTCTTGAGGATATCCATACTTTTTGTATAGTTGGGCACTTTGGGTTGTATAATGGAATACTTGAATGGTGTCGCGCATCGCAAAATAAGGTACTACCATCAATTCTATGCCTTTGATGTAGCTGAACATATCGTTTGCCTTTGATGCATAATAACTGTATTTCCTCAATGCCTTGAGCTCTTCTTCTGGCAAGTATTGTGCTCTGAAGAGTTCTGCCATCTGCCCATAGATTCTAAATAATGTGTTATAGTCGCAGTCGGCACTAAGGGTGTCGGCTTTCTCCACAGCGTCTTCATAGCATTGCAGAGCCATGGGAACTTCGCCCCGGTCGCGGTAGATGCAACCGAGCAGGTAATGGGCTTTGAGTTGCTGGTTGGGGGTGCCGTGGTGGTCGTAGTAGTCCACCACCTCTTGGAAAATGGTGTCGGGGGGCAGGGGCAGGTAGAGTTTGTTGTTGGCTTCGGCCATGAGGACGGCGTGGCGCATGCAGGTCTGCTCCGACTGCCGGGGGATGAGGCTGTCCGCTTCCATCAGCAGGGTGTGGGCAGAGTCGGGCAGGCTGTCCATCAGGGTTTCGGCATGGTCTAACAACGACACAACCCTCCTGTCGTCAGCACATGCCGACAACAGGAGGGTTGTGATAAGAATGATGTAAAGATGTTTCATGTGAAGGATGCCCCGTCGGGGTCACTTCTTGTTGTTCCGTTCCGCGTTTCTGTTTTTGATGTTTTTTTCTTTGTCAGGCTTCTGCTTGGTGATTTTCTCTGGTTTCTGCTTTGGCAAGGACAGGGCGGTGGGATTCCACTCTTGGGTGATTTCCCATTGTGCCTTGAGGGTAAGTGCCCCAGGGTAGTAGAAGACGGGTTCGGGCTGCTGCTGGAGGTCGTAGTCGCCCGTGTCCCATTGGCCGTTGCCGTTGGTGTCGCAGAAGAGACGCAGGTAGTAGGTGCCAGGGGTGAGGAAGTAGAAGTCGGCTTTGGCGTTCTTGGCGCGGATGGTCTTCACCGCCTTGTCGCTTCCGTCGAGCAGTTGCACGTAGGCATTGCTCCAGTTGGCACCTGTGGGGTCGGTGCCTTGCAGGGCAACGAAGAGAGTGGAGTAGGTGCTCATGGACTTCATCTTGATGATGCGCTTCTGTGCCTCGTTGCGCTTGCCGTAGATGTTGACGAAGGCGGCGGTGTCAATCTCCACCTTGTAGGTGGTGTCGGGTTCCCATTCTGCATAGAGCCGATAGGTGCGTGTGTGGCCAGGAACGGGACGGAACAGGAACTTGGTGGGTTGGAACACGGAGTCGACCTGAATGCTGAAGTGTATCTTGGAGACATCGAAGGTGTCGAGCGGCTCCTCGAACTCGAAGTCTATGTTCTTGTCAGGATCCATCGACTGTGCGTTGACGGTCTTGAAGGTGAGGAACTCCTCTGGCATGGGAGGAACCTCGATGTCGTCATCGTCTTTCTTCCGCTTCTTTTTCTTCTTTTCCTTCCCCTCTTTCTTGGAGGACTTGTCTGGTTCCGTCACGCTTTCGTCGGGTGCAGTCTCGGTGTCATCTTCTGCAGTGGCCACTTCCTCGTCGGGGCTGGCTTCGGTGGCTTCGTCCTCATCCTCTCCGTCGTCGTCTTTCGTGTTGCCTTCTTTCCCAGCCTCTTTCTCTGCTTTGCGTGCAGCACGTCGCTCTGCCTTCACCTGTTGTCTGTACTGCTTGGCCCATTCTTCAAACTTCTCCTGCTGCTGACGGGCAATGCGGGCTTTGGTCAGTTTCGACACCAAGTAGAGGGTGTCGGTGGTGAGTGCCAGATTGCCTGTGGTGTCGGTGGCAAAGAAGTCGAGTTGGATGGAGAGGGTGTCGAGGTTGTAGATGAGGGAGTCGCGCACCCAGTAGTTGAGGGTGTCGTTATGTTGTGAGGCATCGATGACGAAGGCCTGTTCGGCATCGAAGTTCAGTCCGGTGAGTCGGGGCAGCGTATCGCTGGGAGCTGTGAAGTAGAGGGTGAACTTCCAAGGGGTGGGGCGTTCGCTCTTCAGCAGGTAGCGGTCTTGAATGGCTGACTCGAAGGCTGTCAAGACGATGTCGTCGGGGTAGAAGTGGGTGTAGGGGGTCATCACGATAGAGTCGTAATGGATGCTGTCGTGCCACACGGTGTCGGGGCGGATATCGGGCTTGCTGGAGGGCGTGAGAATGCGCTCAGAGAAGGCCACCATCTCAGAACGTTGGTCATAGACGTAGTTCTGGTTGGCGTCTTTGAGTGCAAAGGCACGATATTGTCCCATGGAGAGTCCTTTGATGACGAAGTGCCCTCGACTGTCGGTGCGCGAGATGCGCTCGAAAGGTTGAGTGCGGAAAATGGAGTCGGGAAGTGAACCATCGGTGCTGAGGGAGTCTAACTTATAGAGTCCCACGAGCATGCCCTTGATGGGTTCGAGGTTGCTGGCATCGAGCACATGGCCCGACACTTGGAAGGTGTCCACCTGCTCGCCTGTGGAGAAGGTGAAGGCAAAGTCGCCGTAGGGGTTGCCCTCGTTGTTATCGACGATGGCATCGGCAAAATCGATGGTGTAAGTGGTGTTGGGTTTGAGCGAGTCAAGCAAGGAGATGGTTACCTTCTTGCCATTGGCTTCAATCTCTGGCTGTTCAATCTGAGGTGGGGAGATGACCACCTTCTCCATCGCATTGTCTATCTTGATGATTTCATCGAACTCGATGGTGATTTTCTTGGCATGCTTCACGTTGGAGGCACCCAGTTTGGGCGATGTGCGCACCACCTTGGGCGGTGTCTCATCGTAGGGGCCTCCGTCGGGTGTGCCAATGCGGGCACAGGAAACAAAAAGGAGGAGGACGACGGATAGGAGCGTTTGGAGAAGGAATCCTCTTTTTACTTCCATCATGCACAGGGGGTTAGTGGTTCATTTCCATGAGTTCCTCAATGTACTGCCTTGAGTTGCTGAGGCGTGGAATCTTGTGCTGACCTCCCAATTTTCCCTTGCTCTTGAGCCACTCATCGAAGAGGCCTGGCTTGGCCACGATGATTTCCAGCGGCTGAAGGGTGATGTTCTTGTGACGCTTGGCCTCGTAGTCGGAGTTGATGGCTTGGAGGGAGCGGTCGAGAATGGAGGCAAACTCGCTGATGGAGCCTGGCTGCTTGGCAAAGTCAATCATCCACTGGTGGCGACACTTTGCGTTGCTGTCCATGAAGATAGGAGCGGCGGTGTATTCCTTCACTTGTGCGCCAGTGGCTACACAGGCTTGCAGCAGTCCCTGCTCAGCATTGTCAACAATGAGTTCCTCGCCAAATGCGTTGATGAAGTGCTTGGTGCGTCCCGTGATGCGGAACTTGTAAGGGTCGCGCTGTGAGAACTGCACGGTGTCGCCAATGAGGTAGCGCCACAAACCGCAGTTGGTGCTGATGATCATGGCGTAGTTTACTCCTGGCTCCACTTCCCAGAGGGGGATGATTTTGTCCTCGTCGATGGGGTAGCCGTTGGCAGAGAGGTTGTCCATTGGGCAGAACTCGTAGAAGATGCCGTAGTCAATCATCAGCAGCATATTGGGGTCGGAGAGGTCGTTTTGCAGCCCGAAGAAGCCTTCGCTGGCATTGTAGGTCTCCATATAGTGCATGTTGGGCAGGCCAATGATGCTCTCGTATTGTTCGCGATAAGGGGTGAAGGCAACACCGCCATGGAAGAAGACTTCGAGATTGGGCCACACTTCGTCGAGACGGTTCACGCCCTTCAGTTCCATGACGCGGTTGAGCACGCTGAGCATCCATGAAGGCACACCGCTGATGTTGGTGATGTTCATGTCCATCGCTGCACGGGCTATCTTGTCGCGCTTCTCCTCAAAGTCGCTCAAGAGGGCGATGTTCTTCTTGGGAACGCGTATCATCTTGGCTGCCGAAGGAATGTTCTCGATGAGGATGGCACTCAGGTCACCAACGAGGCTATTGGGCGTGTTCAGGTTGGGCGAGTGGCTTCCTCCGAGGATAAGACTCTTGCCCGAGAAGAATTTGCTGTTGGGGTTGATGTGCAAGTAGCTGACGATGCAATCGGTGCCACCGCGATAGTGGATGTTCTTCAGACCTTCGCCGCTCACAGGAATGAACTTGCTCTTGTCGTTGGTGGTGCCTGATGACTTGGCATACCAACGCACCACACCTGGCCAAAGAATGTCGGCTTGGCCTTGGCGCATCTTGTGGATGTAGCCCTTGAGTTCCTCATAGGTGTTCACATGCACTTGCTGACGGAATTGCTCGTAGGAGTCAATCTGGTCGTAGCCATGTTGTGAGCCCCATTCAGTTTTTCTTCCTTGACGAATGAGGTGTCGGAAGATTTTCTGCTGTATTTCCTGAGTTTTTGTGGCATATTTCTCCAGTTGCTTCTGCCTTTTGGAGAAATATATCTTATTAAGAAATCCTGTAGTGTTCATTGCTGGTGAGATTTACCGATGCAAAGTTACAAAATAATTATGAATTAGAAAAGCGATTTTGGAAGATTAACGCAGTTCATCCCATAAATGAAGGCATATGAGCGTAAAACGTGGAAAAATCGCAAGAGGCCAATAAGCAAATCGAGGCAGATTGCGGAACGAATTAGGTTTCTTATTCGTAACCCGATAGGGCTGTTTCCGAAAGTTAAACTTTCCTTAACGACCTACGCAATCCGTGACATATCGCGGCAGTTCAAACCGCTTTAACACTTCCCGTTCCAACTTCCGAAATTTGACGTGATTTGCGTAGTGATTTATTCCCAGAAAGGTATTACTTTTGCAGCCCGAATTTTAAAACTGAGTTAAGAAGAATGAGAAGAGCAACATTTTCTGTTTTGTTCTACGCGAACAAGAGTAAGGTAAAGGACGGCATCGTGCCAGTGATGGGCAGAATCACCATCAACGGGACACAGAGCCAGTTCAGTTGTAAGCGCAGCATCCCACTGTCATTATGGGATGCCAAGGGCAACTGCGCCAAAGGCAGAACAAGGGAGGCACTGGACTTGAACCGCGACCTTGACAACATAAAAGCACAGATTATCAAGCACTACCAGCACCTGTCAGACCGTGAGGCATTCGTCACGGCTGAGATGGTGCGCAATTCCTATCAAGGCTTCGGCAGCGAGTATGAGACCTTGCTACGAGCCTTTGACAAGGATTGTGAGAGTCTGAAACGGCGTGTCGGCAAGGACAGGGCATTGGGAACATACAAACTGCAAGTGAGGTCGAGGAACTATGTGGCAGATTTTCTTCAAATGAATTTCCGTCGCACTGATATATCCATGCAGGAACTCACGCCCGACTTCATCAAGGACTTTGCCGTATACCTTGCCAATGACCGCCACTTAGCCAAGTCCACTATCTGGCTGACGTGTATGCATCTGAAAGGAGTTGTAGGCCGTGCCCATGATAACGGCAAGATACAACGCAACGTGTTTGCGCAGTTCCACATCAGTCCCAAGTGCAAGGAACGCACGTTTCTGACAGAGGAAGAACTGAAGACGGTGATGGCGCATGAGTTTGAGGATAGTAATCTTGCCTTTGTCCGTGACCTCTTCGTATTCATGAACTTCACCGCCCTGTCGTTCGTGGACTTGAAGGAACTGACTACGGATAACATCGTGGAGGTGAACGGTGAGAAATGGATTGTCGGCAAACGTCATAAGACGGGAGTACCCTATCAAGTGAAACTGCTGGAAGTTCCCCTGCAAATCATTGAGCGTTACCGTGACTTCCCGAAGGGAAATCCCAAATTGGTGTTTGGCGAAGTGAACTACTGGAGTGTCTGTAAGAAGTTGAAGCCAGTGATGAAAGAGTGCGATATCGACAAGCCCATTTCGGCTCATTGCGCAAGGCATGGGTTTGCTACCATGGCTTTAACGAACGGCATGCCCATCGAGAGCGTGAGCCGAGTATTGGGACACACCAACATCGTCACGACACAGATTTACGCCCGCATTACAACACAGAAGTTAGACAACGACCTTACAATGTTGGGTAACAAGTTAAACGCATCATTCAACAATATCAAAACAGCATAGAGACATGGAAGAGAGAAACATCATCAAGTGGAGCGAGTATAGTGAGTGCACAGAACTGACTATACCGAGTGGGGAGATATGGATGAGCGAGTCCGAACTGGTGGACTTGTTCGGAGTGTTCATCCCCAAGTTGAGAAACACCATCAAAGCCCTCTACAAAGAGGGACAGGTAAAGCCCTATGAGGCAGAGCGAACAATCAAAGTGAAGCGAAACCAGTACCTTACCGTATATAATATGGAGGTGGTCATGCTGCTTGCCTTCTGCCTTAATACCTACCAGACAAGGGCTGTCCGCAGGGAACTTATGGAGCGTATAGAACGCAATCACAAGCCGTTTGAAGTTATCCTGACCGCAATGAGCGGCACAGGAAACTGACAGAGAAGAAGAGGGGCAGACAGGGAAACGGAAAGTTGGAGGATAGTTTGGTGTGCGGGACGGCAGGAAGTCCTGCACACCATCCATCCGCCCATCCTTCTACCTCACCGTCTTTCCATCCATCCGTCACACGGTACGGCAATGTACGACGGACTTGATGCTGGCGCAGGAACGGGTATTTCCCACAGGCGGAAAATACCGTAGCCTATTAGGGGATTTTTCGAGCCGCACAACAGAGTTAGTGCTAAAAATCCCCAATAGGCCGAGGAGTTGCACCCCTCTGGACACCCTGCCAAGACCGTCGGCAAGAACCGAACACGAGCAGAAGCGAAAAGCGAACCTTTTCGATAAGCCAAATGACCAAAGCCATGCTTGCATGAGCTTTGGCATGGCGAGAAAAGGTGCATAAATATGAACGAAACAGAATGTCAAACGGATAAATCTTAACAAGCGAATGGGATACGCAGTATTACACTTAGAGAAAGCAAAAGGAGCGGACAGCGGCATGTCTGCCCATATCGAAAGAACCATACAGCCCAAGAACGCCGACCCGACAAGGACGCACCTCAACCGTGAACTTATCCAGTTCCCCGATGGTGTACGTAACCGCACGGCAGCCATCCAGCACCGCCTTGACACGGCTGGGCTTAAACGCAAAATAGGCAAGAACCAGGTACAGGCCATCCGCATCGTGCTGACTGGCACCCATGCTGATATGGAACAAATAGAGCAGACGGGCAGACTGGATGAATGGTGCCAAGACAACCTTGACTGGCTCCGTAAAACCTACGGGGCAGATAATGTCGTTTCAGCAGTGTTGCACATGGACGAGGAAACACCGCATATCCACGCCACCATCGTCCCTATCGTGCAGACTGAGCGTAAGAAACAGAAGAAGGAGCAGACCGCCAAGAAGAAATACAGGACGAAAGCACCTGCACCCCGTCTGTGTGCTGACGAGGTGATGAGCCGTGCCAACTTGATACGTTACCAAGACACATACGCTGAGCAGATGGCGGCATACGGACTGCAACGTGGTATCAAAGGCTCGGAGGCGCAGCACATATCCACGCATGAGTATTACCGTAGCCTTATTGCGCAGGGCGAGGATTTACAGGCGAACATCACCCAACTGCTGGCAAAGGAAGCAGAGGCAAGAGAGGTGATAGCCGAGGCAGAACAGGCAAAGAAAGACCTTGCCCGTATCAAGGTAGAGGCAAAGACGGAGGAACTGAAGAACTCCGCCACGAAGACTGCCACCACTGCACTCAATGGGCTTAATTCTCTTCTTGGCGGTAATAAGGTTAATAGACTGGAGAAAGAGAATGCCCAACTGCACAGGGAAGTGGACGAATTGAGCGAGCGCATTGAAAGATTTCAAACTGACATGCAGAAGTTGAAAGACAACCATGCAAGGGAAAGATACAGGGCGGAGGAACAGCACCAACAGGAGGTGAACAATCTGAAATTCCTTATTGACAAGGCTTATAAGTGGTTTCCGAGTTTCAAACGCTTCCTCAAAATGGAGCGTGAATGTCTGGATTGTGGCTTCAACATAGAACAGACCGACAAACTGCTGCACGGACTGACCGTCAATTATAGTGGATGGCTTCACTCAAACGAGTATAGGCGCAATGCGCTTGCCGATAACGTCATGGCACAGGTGATAAGGGACGAGAAGCGGAACTTGTTCCTGCATATCAACGAGACACCCATTGCCCAATGGTTTAAGGAGCAGTTCGGAATAGGACAAAGTGAGGCACAAAGGAAGGGAATTAGGCTATAAGCCTATCCCTTTTTCTTGCAAACACATTAAATTTTGCTTTTTTCTTATATTTCTGATCAATATCTCACAGAAATTTACTATTTTTGCACACGGATTTCGTATTTATACGTTAGCCAAGACATATTGCTCAATAGTCTCACAATCACCACCAAGAGAAATGAGCATACTCCTATTATTGGGACTGCAACCCAAACGGGCGCAGCTTTCCCATATTTAGGAGTGGTTTGTGGTGAACCGTGAGACGTATGGCGAATGTCTGCGCTCATTTTTGTAAGAATAGAAAATAGATAGCTTATGAGACAGGTAATCACATTTCTGATGGCAGTTTTACTTCTTCCTGCCGTTGCGCAAAGGAGTGAGAAACAAGGATGGTATGTAAAGGATTATAACGAATCCACAGCAAAAGCGTACTTGGACAACAACTACTATCTTGACAAGGTAGAGGGAATATGGCAGTCTACAGATGGCTACAAATATGCCATTGAAAAGAATGTCGAGAACAGCAAACGTGAATCTAACCGATTTAGGGTGATTGTTTTAGAGTCAAGTGTTGATGGATGGAGACAGTCAGAGATAAAAGGCTTTATTGATTTCGGAAGTATCAATGAGGTTTATTCAATGAAGTACTATACTAAAAATATTTATGACGGGTCTGATTTGTCATCGGAAAATGTATTTTTGGTGTTTGACAACCCAATGATGATGAGTTTTCAAAGATTGAATGGAAACAAGATAAACCTTTATAAATTATATCCGAAAGTAGATAATCAACAAGCACAACAAAGCCAATACTCAAATTCAAAACCTGTTGAGCAATGGTCTGGTTCATGCGTGGCAATTGGGAAGAAACTCGTTGCAACGAATTTCCATGTGGTTGAAGATGCCCAGAACCTCGTTGTTACTGGCATTAACGGAGACAAGACAACCAACTATACAGCCGAAGTAATTCTTACAGATAAGTTTAACGATTTGGCAGTAATGAAGATTACCGACTATCGTTTTAATGGTTTCAATATCAAATATGGGGTAAAGAATAATGTTTCTGATATTGGAACGGATATCTTTGTTCTTGGCTATCCTCTGACGACCACTATGGGAGAGGATATAAAACTAACAACAGGTGTCATCAGTTCAAAAACGGGTTTCCAAGGTGATGTGTCACAATATCAAATTTCTGCCGCTGTTCAGCCAGGCAATAGTGGTGGCCCTTTATTTGACAACCAAGGTAATTTGATTGGAATTGTATCTGCAAAACATCGTGGTGCTGAGAATGTTGGCTATGCCATAAAACTAAGCTATCTTCGCAACCTGTTAGATTCTTCCAATGAGCCAATCACGATGAATCTAACAAACACCATATCTTCTCTCTCTTTGCCCGAAAAGGTAAAAGCAATATCGCCTTGTGTTTTATTGGTTAAGGCAAATGTTGGTACGACCACAAGTAGCTCATCTGGGCAACATAATGGCGGAGTGCAAACTCATCAAGGGACTTCAACGGAAAATAAGGCAAGGGCACAAGCCTTAATGGAATCAGCAGGTGAGAAATACGAAAGACAAGATTTCTCAGGTGCCTATAGTGATGCTTGCCAATCTGTAAATCTATATCCAACTCCTGTCAGCCATTACATGAAAGGATTTCTCGCAGCCTATTTCGCCAATGATGCTGACGCAGCAATAGAATCGTTAGAATATTGTATGAGGGAGAAACATAGACCAGAGGCATGTAGCGATATTCTCGCAACTTGTTATGCACAAAAAGATGATTGGGAAAAGGCCATTTTGTATGCTGACAAAGCTTTGGGGTATGATAGAAAGAACATGCATGCATTAGAGTTGAGGGGAATTGGGAAAAGTGAATTGGGGCGAAAAGATGATGCAATAGCAGACTATCTTCAAGCAATCAAGTTTGATGGTGTTGTTGAATACAATTTCGCAAATGTGTACAACAATCTTGCCTTCGAATATATGAAAAAAGGTGAATTGAACAAAGCGAAAGATTATATTGACAAGTCTATTAAACATAGCCATACTTATGGTAATGCGTGGGACACGTATGGAGAATTAAATTATCGGCTAGGCAATTATGCAGAATGTATTGATTGCATGAACAAATCCATAACGATAGCCAAACTTGCAAAGCAGGCCTCTTGGATTGACAATTCATATTTGTATAGGGGATTAGCGAGAAAGAGTCTTGGAGATATGACTGGAGCATACAAGGACTTAGAGAGAGCCGTTGAGAAGGGAGACGAAACAGCAAAAGAAGAACTTGCGAAGATAGACGCATCGTCAATTGATTTCAGCTTAGACAACGCATACAATGAAATGTATGCAAAACCCACTATACGGAAAAGTGGGGCTCCTCATTTGCAAATAAAGGGTGTCGAAGTTTGCGATGAGTATACTGCAATATATTGTCAATGGACAAATACCAAATACTCTCCATCTGGTTGGTATGCAATAGATGCTAATGCATATATTCGTGATAAATCGTCAGGAAAGAAATACCTACTATTAACAACAGAAAACTGTGCTATTTCTCCTAACACAACATCAATACAAATTAATGAGACTAAAAGTTTTGTCCTTTATTTCCCCGCTATATCTAAAGATGCAACAGAAATTGATTTCGTTGAATCAGACAAGAGCGAATGGAAGTTCTATGGCATCAAATTGAAGAAAGAATAAAGGTGGTTATTGTGGCGGGGAGCACCTCTTCCCATTCCGAACAGAGAAGTTAAGCCCGCTTACGCCGATGGTACTGCAATAAAATGCGGGAGAGCAGGAAGCCGCCAATAAAGATGATGGCAACTCTATATGAGAGTCATTTAAACTACAAATTTAAAATTGAATCTTATGAAGAAGTTTTTTAAAACTTTGGAGTAGGCCATTGAGTTCGGGATGTCAATGTACGGCGTTTATACCGCACTTGTTGCAGTATTGACATCTACAAATCCTGGGCTCTTTGGTCTGTTCTGCCTCGCCTACGCGATATACGGGGCTGGCAAGTAGATTAAGAAGCTGGATAACTTGTTATCCTGAACAATGCCCGAAAGGGAGGGTGGGTTGGTGGGAAGTTTTACTTATTCATTAGAAATGTTTCGGTTCTTATAGAAAGTCCCAATACTCCCATCCTCGTTTATATGAATCGTGTAGTAATCACCTAATAGATAATAGCTTTGTTTTCCATACTTGCTATATCTTTGGTCAGGATGGTCTGTTTTAAATACTTGGTAATCGGTATTAATGCCATGAATGATGCGAGACATGACAGCTTCAACATCTTTTTCATACAATTGAAATTTGTCTTTGTGGGCATATTGACTACCTATTTGTAAATCTTCGACATGGCGTAAATAAATGTGCAAAAAGCCATCTAAATTAAGATACAGCGGGAACTTTCCATGAGCGTTATATCTTTTCTCATGGAATCTGCGAACGGCATTAATCAAGAAATCGGCTTTGTCAGGTTCGGTCTTTTTTAGTTTTTCTATACTGCTACCAATTTCCCTAAGTCTGTTATCTAAGATACCAATACGCTTTGTATAACGCTTCTGGCATAGTCTCATTAAGTCCACTATCTCCTCTTTTGAAATGTTTAGGGTTACGCATTTAAATCCTAAATACACATAGGCGACATCTTCATTCATTTTCCCCTCTGCATCATAGATGTCTGCATTTTCTTCTTCTGTCAGTTTAGTAGGTTCTAATATTAGCTTATATGCTAAATAGTTCGCTTGTTCTTCTGGGCATAGCCCAATACCTTTTTCTTTATACGTTTTGAGAGCACCATACATCCACAATATATCGTTTTCATATCCGGAAGGCTTTGATTCTATCGCTATTGTGTTTATATGTCGTTTCTCTTTACTTCCGTATGTATTTCTATGTTCTGTATATGGTAGCCACTCAATATCTATTATGTCAATGGTATTAACGCCAATCTTCTCAAGTGTTTCTATCTTGTTATCGGGCAAATCAAAAAGAAGATACTTCGCTTTCACATATCCATGCGTTCCTGTAACACCCGTTTTTATATTATGCTCAAGATTTACACGTTCTTGTTGGGTATATAGGAACACAATAGTAAGAGTGTTGCCATATTGCTTTGCAGAGTGGGAGTTTGGACGAAAAGTAATGGTGGAAGTGTAATCATTCCTTCCTACTAAATCATATATCTTTTCGAGTGTGTATTTCCCGCAATATGGGCTCTCACATTCTGTTTCCATCTTACTGTTTCAATAATCCTTTATTGTTGCTTTCTTCCAAGACCCGCATTTGCTGAATAGCAATCTGATTAAGTTTTACAAGCCTTTCACCCTGTGGAACTCCATCATTGATTAGCACGGCATTGATATTCTCCATATTCGACAAGCATATCAGTTCGTTTATAGTGGCATAGTCACGGATATTGCCCTTCAAGTCGGGATTTGCTTCTCGCCATTGTTTGGCAGTCATGCCGAACATAGCCACATTTAGCACGTCTGCCTCCTCTGCATAGATAATGCTTGCTTGTGAGGGTGTCACTTCTTCTGGTATCAAGTGGCTCTTGATGGCATCAGTATGGATGCGGTAATTGATTTTGGATAGTTCTCTCTTGGCAGTCCATCCTAATAGTTTCTGCTCTTCCTCTTTTAGCCGTTGGAATTCCTCTATAAGATAGAGTTTGAAAGTCACACTAATTGCAGTTCCAAACTCAAAGGCAATATCTTTGAAGGCATATGTCCCTCCATATCGTCCTTTCTTCACAATAATGCCAATGGCATTTGTCTCTTCTATCCACTCAGTGGCACTAATGACAAAAGTGGGCAAACCTGCTTGCATTCTAAAGTGGTCAAATTCGACCACTTTAAAATTCGGGTTGTGTATCATTTCCCAAGTACCAAGGAACTCGATGGTATATCGGTTCCGCAGCCAGTTCTTAATGATGTCTGCTGCACGGCTCTCACTTTGCTTGCCATTAGCCATATCGGTAAGCGATATGTAGTCTTTGTCGTTATAAGACAAGACCGTTATTTCAGTATTTTGGACGGTAATCTTTGCCATTGGTTCGTTCTATTATATATTATGTGTGCAAAGGTAGCACAAAATCACGAGACAAAAGAACAAAAGGAGAAAAATCCCTCAAAAGTTTTGTAATCTCGCATTTTCTGTGTACCTTTGTACCCGACAACGAGCCATTGAAACAGGCTGGTGGTTCTGCGTCGGGAGTTCTTTGATACGCAAATCATAGCAGAATGAGGAAATTAGAAAGGTCTCTTATTCGTAACCCCGATTTTTCCCAATCCCTCAGACTGCCTTTATACAAAGAAAGATTGCTTTTTCTTCCAAAGTTACGGAATAATTATGAAAGAGGTGGTATTTGTAGCACGAAACGTGCATTACTCCCTCAGGTTTTAGGATAAATTAAGGATATCTCTTGCTCCTTGCCCCTTCTTACTCACCTTCGGTGGTTCTTGGCAGTGCTGCCGCTTTTGCGATACCTTTTTTCAAATCCTTGTCTCGTTTGATGCGTGTGTAGGCCTGTTGTGCCGCACTCTGATCGCTTTCTTTTTTGCTGTAGCCGTAGCCAGTTCCGCAGGGCACTCCTTCGATGAGCACCGTGGAGCGGAAGAAGGGGATGCTGCCATTCTCTTGGTTCTGAGCCGATTTCTGCGTGAAAGCGAATTTGTACTGATGTTTCTGACACCACTCGATGATGCGGCTCTTGTAGTTCTGTTCCTGTTTCTCCACCTTCTCGATGTCGATGATTTGTCCGAAGACCTTCTTGCTGAGGAAGTGGTAGCAATAGTCATAACCGCGGTCGATGTAGATAGCTCCGATGAGTGCCTCGAAGGCATTGCCGCTCATGAAACTGTTGTGTCCTGTTGTGACGGCACCTGCATGGCGAATCAGTTGGTCAAGCCCTAATTGGATGGCCACATGGTTGAGTGTGGCACGGCATATCAGCTTGCTTTTCAGCGTGCTGAGAAAACCCTCCTGCTTCTTTCCGTAGTGTTGGTAGAGGATGTCGGAAACGATGGCTCCCAACACGGCATCACCCAGAAATTCGAGACGCTCGTTGTTGATGTAGAGTGACTGTTGTGTTGTTGGCTGTTGCTGTTTTGAGGGCTGCTGTTTCTTTTGTTGCCGTTTGGCTTGCCAATACTTTTGGGGAGCAGTGTTGTCTCCCTCTTTCTTCTCCTTGCTTTGTTCATGATAGGCCATCGACTTGTGGATGAGTGCCTGTCGATAAGGATGGATGTCGTGAGGATAGAAGCCGAGGATGGCTCTAAGGCGCAAAAAAGGCTTCTTCTCGCGAACGAAAAGAAGCCTAATTATATCTAACAGATTTGAAATCACCATGTGAATTCTTTAGAAGCTTCGACGGGGAAACTTCAGATTACTGGTATTTCTTGAAAATAACGCTTGCGTTGTGACCACCAAAACCAAAGGTGTTGCTGAGGGCAGCACGTACAGGGCGCTCTTGAGCCTTGTTGAAGGTGAAATTGAGGTTGTAGTCAATTTCTGGGTCTTGGTCATCTTCTGCGTGGTTGATGGTTGGAGGAACGATGTCGTTCTTGACAGCCAAAACACTAATCATAGCCTCTACTGCTCCAGCGGCACCCAGCAGGTGACCAGTCATGGACTTGGTAGAACTGATGTTGAGCTTATAGGCTGCTTCGCCAAACACCTCCTTGATGGCCTTAGCCTCAGAGATGTCACCCACGTGAGTGGAGGTGCCGTGAACATTGATGTAGTCAATGTCTTCAGGCTTCAAACCAGCGTCTTTGAGTGCACGTTCCATCACCAGTTTTGCGCCCAGTCCCTCAGGGTGAGTGGCTGTGATGTGGTAAGCGTCAGCAGACATGCCGGCACCGACCATCTCGGCGTAAATCTTGGCGCCACGGGCTTTGGCGTGTTCCAACTCTTCAAGAATCAGAATGCCTGCACCTTCACCCATCACGAAACCGTCGCGGCTTGCGCTGAAAGGACGGCTTGCCTTTTCTGGCTCTTCATTGCGGGTGGAGAGTGCCTTCATGGCGTTGAAACCACCTACACCTGATGCCCAAATGGCAGCCTCTGCACCGCCTGCCACAATGGCGTTGGCCTTGCCGAGACGAATGAGGTTGAAAGCGTCAGCCAATGCACTTGAAGATGAAGCGCATGCGGAAGTTGTTGTGTAGTTAGGGCCACGGAATCCATACTGAATGGAAATATGGCCAGAGGCGATATCCGCAATCATCTTGGGGATGAAGAAGGGGTTGAACTTAGGACCAAGTTCTGGACCGTTGAGGGCATAGTTGCCTGCCTCTTCCTCGAAAGTCTTGATACCTCCGATACCTACACCAAGCACAACTCCAATTTCGTTCTTATCTACAGCCTCGAGATCCATGCCTGAATCTTCGATGGCCATTTTGGCTGCGGCAAGTGCATATTGGGTATAGAGATCCATCTTGCGGGCTTCCTTGCGGTCGATGTATGCGGCCGAATCAAAGCCCTTCACCTCGCATGCAAACTGAGTCTTGAACTGTGAAGCGTCGAAATGCGTAATAGGGCCAGCGCCACTCTTACCTGCCTTGAGATTCTCCCAAGACTCCTCAGCAGTGTTGCCGAGTGGGGTCAAGGCGCCCATACCTGTTACAACAACTCTCTTTAATTCCATAACAAAATAATAATATTAAAGAATTGAAAGATTGAAGTTGCTACGCATGATACGTGGCAAGAACTTCAATTTTTCAATTCTTCAATTCCTTAATTTATTTTGCGTTAGCCTCGATGTAAGCGATAGCGTCACCTACAGTAGCGATCTTTTCAGCCTGATCGTCAGGAATATTGATACCGAAAGCCTTCTCAAACTCCATGATGAGTTCTACAGTGTCGAGAGAGTCAGCACCGAGGTCGTTAGTGAAACTTGCTTCTGGCTTTACTTCAGCTTCGTCAACGTTGAGCTTCTCAACGATGATAGATTTTACTCTTGATTCAATTTCAGACATAATCTTAAATTTTTAAATGTTAATTGATTACTTTCTTTTTTAGTCCGTCTTTTTACGTTTTGCGGTGCAAAGGTAGGAATAATTCTTTAAATTGTGCAAAAATATTCCCATAAAAAGCACTTTTATTGCTCAAACACTATATTTTTGTGCACAAAACAGCGAAAATGCGCACTTTTTAGCGTGTCGGCTTTGCAAAACCGTCCGTTGTCTCCTTCATTGCGGTTGGAGGTGCCCAAGATGGTTTCACTCTTCGCGATTCGCACGTTTTCTTTCCAGATGGTCGAGGATGATTTTGCGGATGCGCATGCTTTTTGGGGTCACTTCCACGTATTCGTCAGCCTTGATGTACTCCAATGCTTCTTCGAGCGAGAGTTGTACGGGTGGAATGATGTGCGCCTTCTCGTCCGTTCCGCTCGCGCGTACATTAGTTAATTGTTTTGCCTTGGTCACGTTGATGACGAGGTCAATCTCATGTACGTGCTCACCCACTACTTGTCCGGCATACACCGTGTCTTGTGGGAAGATGAAGAACTTGCCGCGGTCTTGCAGGTGGTCAATGGCGTAGGCAAATGCGGTGCCTGACTCCATAGCGATGAGCGAACCGTTGGTGCGGCGTGTCAGTTCACCCTTGAAAGGCTGGTAGTTCTTGAAGCGATGTGCCATGATGGCCTCTCCCTGACTGGCTGTCAGTACGTTGGTGCGCAAGCCGATGATGCCGCGTGAAGGTATCTCGAACTCGATGTTCACACGCTCGCCCTGTGCTTCCATGCTCACCATCTCACCCTTGCGGCGAGTCACCATATCAATCATCTTGCTCGAAAATTCTTCAGGCACATTGATGGTCAGTTCCTCCACGGGTTCACACTTCACACCGTCAATCTCCTTGAAGATGACTTGTGGCTGACCCACTTGCAGCTCATAGCCCTCGCGACGCATGGTCTCGATGAGCACAGAGAGGTGCAGCACACCACGTCCGCTCACAATCCACTGATCGGTTGAGCCTTCCTTGGTTTCCACACGCAAGGCGAGGTTCTTCTCCAGTTCCTTGTAGAGACGGTCGCCAATGTGGCGGCTGGTGCAGAACTTGCCCTCCTTGCCGAAGAAGGGAGAATTATTGATGGTGAAGAGCATCGACATCGTCGGTTCATCAATCGAGATGGTGGGCAATGCTTCTGGCTCCTCGAAGTCGCAGATGGTGTCGCCAATCTCGAAGTTGGAAAGGCCAATGACCGCGCAGATGTCGCCTGAGCTGACAGCCTCTGCAGCACGGTGTCCCATACCTTCAAACGTGTGCAGTTCCTTGATTTTTGTCTTCTCCTTCGTGCCGTTGCGATGCACGATGGTGATGTTCTGACCAGCACGGAGTGTGCCACGATGTACACGTCCCACAGCGATACGTCCCGTGTAGGTGGAGTAGTCGAGCGATGTGATGAGCATCTGAGGTGTGCCCTCCAGCTGTTCGGGAGCGGGGATGGTGTTGAGAATCACGTCCAGCAGGTAAGTGATGTCATTGGTCGGGGTCTTGTAGTCAGGACCCATCCATCCCTGCTTGGCAGAGCCATACACCACAGGGAAGTCCAGTTGTTCTTCGGTCGCATTGAGCGAGAACATCAGGTCAAACACCATCTCATACACTTCTTCGGGACGACAGTTGGGCTTGTCCACTTTGTTCACCACCACCACAGGCTTCAAGCCAATCTCCAAAGCCTTCTGCAGCACGAAGCGTGTCTGAGGCATGGGGCCTTCGAAAGCGTCCACCAGGAGGATGCAGCCATCTGCCATATTGAGCACACGTTCCACTTCACCACCAAAGTCCGAGTGTCCCGGGGTGTCAATCACGTTAATCTTTGTTCCCTTATAATTGATGGAGACGTTCTTCGAGAGGATGGTGATACCACGCTCACGTTCCAGTTCGTTGTTGTCCAAAATCAAGTCGCCTGTTTGCTGGTTCTCACGGAAGAGATTTCCTGCCAACAGCATCTTGTCAACCAATGTCGTCTTTCCGTGGTCGACATGCGCAATAATCGCAATGTTTCTGATGTCCTGCATGTTCGTTGTTTCAAGAATCGGGTGCAAAGGTACGGATTTTCCTTGGAAAATTTGTGAGGTTCAATGAAAAAACTTACCTTTGCACCCGATTTTCGACGAGCCATCCATTCGGCTGAAAGAATCATGGCGCGTTGAACAACACATTATTAATTAATTATTACAAAACATTATGTATTTAGATTCAGCAAAGAAGGCAGAGATTTTTGCCGAGTATGGCGCTTCTGCCACTGACACAGGTTCTTGCGAGAGCCAGATTGCACTCCTCACTTACCGTATCCAGCACCTCACTGAGCATGTGAAGGCTAATCACAAAGACTATGTGACCAACCGTTCGCTCGTGAAGCTTGTAGGTCAGCGTCGTCGTTTCCTCGCTTATTTGAAGAAGAAGGACATTGAGCGCTATCGTAACATCATCAAGAAACTGGGTCTCCGCAAGTAAACACACTTTCGGAACAACCAAGAAAAAAGGAACCGCAGCATCTTCGGATGTTGCGGTTTTCTTTGTTGATGTTATCTCTGTACTGGTATAGTTACGATGTTGCCGTGCTACCTCTTCGGGTTCCAGTTCATGATGTGCATGTTGTCGTTGAATTTCCCCCACATGACAGGGTGCTGTTTGCCTTGGGTGCGCTCCACCACATTGGTGGACACATACATGAAGGTTTCCTTTGCCGTGATGATGCGGTCGCCGTTGGTGTCGGCAGCTCCCTTGATGCCTTTGAGCAGATATTGGGTGAAGAAACCATTGCTGGCCCATCGGTTTTCCTGCGAGGTCTCATTGGTGCGTGAGGAGAGGAAGAGCATCACCCCCTGGTTGTCGTTGAAAGAACTTTGAGCTGTGGAGGAGGGTTGTTTCGTCGATTTTCCTTCGCGCAATCCTCCCGCATAGCAGGCATCGATGAAGAGCTGCTTGTTCTTGGCGCGGCAGGTTTGGATGATTTGCTGCACTTCTTGATAGGTGACCATCGATTGCTGGTTGCGTGTGTCGTAGGCACAGAGGCCTCCTTTTCCGCCGTGCCCACTGAAGAAGAAGACAAGGACGTCACCCTCAGTGGCCTGGTTGCATGTCTGGCGCAGTTGTGCGAGGATGTTGTCGTGGGTGGCCTGTGCACCAAGCAACAAGGTGATGTGTTGGGTATGTGTCTTGTAGAGTTCAGCGATGGCTGTCGCATCCATCTCCGTTTTCTTCAGGTCGCGGATATGCTGATAGTGGCTGATGCCGACAGAGAGCACATAGATGGTGCGCGCCTCTGCTAATAGGCCGCAGAGTGTCAGCAGACACAGGAAGAGGATTCTTTTCATGATGTGGAATGTATGATGTGTTTATGGCAGCGGCACACCGCAGATGGGGCAGTAGCGTTGCTGCTTGAGAATCTGGTAGGGGGTGAAGCCGAGGAACTTGTGGCAGTGTGGACAGACATATTCCCGCTGCATCTGTGCGTTGAGTTCGGCCATGCGCAGGTTCTTCTTGGCCAGCACCTTCTCGCCCGCCACCATCGAGATGAGCATCACGACGACGAGCACCGACACCGACACCATCCAGTTCTGTCCTACCAGTTGTGCGAGAGCCATGGTGATGACGGGAGAGAGCATACGGATGGAGTTGACCCAGAGGGTGTAGCGATCCCAGCGGCGTTTCTCGTTGTCGTAGCGGTTCCACACCTCAGCCAGGTTGATGCTTTCCACATCCTTCATCAACTGGTGTACACTGGTCTTGTAGTTGCCGAGGAAGAAGGGGGTCTCGGCCTTGATGGTCTTGCGCATCACGCGGATGCCGAACACCGACACACCGCGCTGCGACTGGCGGTCTTCAATCTGGTAGGTGTCTTCGCCTGTACGGCGTAAGGTGGCGTGTTGTGGGTCTACAGTGGGGTCGGCTATGCTCATGGGCTGCTGTCCGAGCGTACCAACGATGATTTCTTCTCCTATTTCCATATCTGATGTTGTTCGTAGAGTTCTTTCACTTGTTTCAGCGCCTCCTTCGCCACTGGCAGGGCGAAGTTGCCCGGATGGTCGAAGTCGGAGAGGATGAGTTGCTGCTTACTGAAGTTGATTTGTACAATCATGTCGGCATTGACAATGAATTTCTTGCCAATGCGGATGAAGGACATCTGCTCTTGTTCTGCGGCTTTTCCCAGTAGTTCTCCCACCTGCGAGAGGCCGATGGGGAGCATCACTTTCTGCTTGTTGGGGAACACGCCATAGCAGTAGTTGCCATAAGCCTCGTAGAACATGGCTTTGGCCAAAGGAACCCTCAGGAGTTCGTTGCGGCGGTTGAAGATGACTTCTTTCATGGCGGGCTTCGGTTAAACGGTATCGAAAACGTGACAAAAGTAGGAAAAAAAAAGCAATCAAGCAGATGGAATCCACGAAAAAAGTGTCCAAAGCCCCTTCTTTTTCATCTTTGTTGTGAAAAACAGGTGTCTTTTGAGGAAACAAAGATAGAAAAGATGCAAAAGATGATTTTTTTCGGGAAAAATGATTGAAAAGAAAAAAAGTGTTGTACATTTGCATATTCAATAACAAAAACTAATCATGTTTATGAACGTAACGATTTCAATGAATAATATCTTGAACATCATCCATGCTATGGCATTGTCATCGAGCAATAAGCAATGGTTGGGTGAAAGGCTCATCAACGAAGCCAAGGCGGAGCAACAGGCTGCTGCAGAGAATCAGTCGGCTGTTGCTGCTGATTCCGTCACTCCTAGAGTGCTGCGTTTCAAACGTGGTAATCCATGGAATGTGACAGATGAAGAGATTGAAAAAATGCGTTATGAATACTTAAAAGAAAAGTATAAATGAAACGTGTGTTTGTTGATGCAAATATAATCATCGATCTGCTTTGTGAACGCTATCCGTGGTTTCCTGATGTATTGCGCCTTTTCAGTATGGGTGACCTTGGTCAGATAAAACTATACTGTTCGTCACTTTCACTCGGTACAGCTAGTTATCTGATGGAAACAAGGAAGATGACAAGTCAGGAGATTTTTGAAAATATTGACCTCCTGTGTCAAATGTGTACCCCAACTACCGTGGATGCTGCAGTAGTGAAAAATGCTCTTGAATCAGGTTTTACAGACTTTGAGGATGCATTGCAGCATTGTTCGGCTCAGACCATTAACGCAGATTGTATTGTTACACGCAATTCAAAAGATTTTTCTGCTTCAGAAATTCCCGTGTACGAACTTGAGGAGTTCATTGCCTTGATGGAGAAGGTTCCCATGATATGATGGAAGAACAAAGATGGTTATTTTATAAAAAGAGTCAGTCATTACACATTTTGTGTAATCAAGAGTAAGGTCGTATCTTTGTGGCAGAAAAACTAAAGAGGAAAATGATGAAACAGAAATTGATACTATTCCTGTTGTACAGCCTCTTTACCGTTGGTGTGAGTGCACAGGGAGTCATTACGAGGCAGAAGCCAACCACACAACAGGTGACACCGAGCAAGCCGAAAACCACCACGCAGCCAAAGCAGAAGCCTCGGTCAACTACTCAAACACAAACGAGACCACAATCGCGCCCCAGCCATACCCATTCAGTTCCTCAGGGCAGCAACAAGACCTTTACGGCTAATGGTGTTTCGTTCACGATGGTGTATGTGCAGGGTGGTAAGTTCCTATGGGTGCTACCAGCGAGCAGGGCAGCGATGCGGAAAGTGACGAGAAGCCCGCTCACTCTGTCACCCTGAGCAGTTACTACATTGGCGAGACCGAGGCGACGCAGGCTCTTTGGCAGGCAGTGATGGGCACGACTATTAGACAACAACGTGATAAGGCTGTTAAAGGTTGGCCATTGCAAGGTGAGGGCACCAATTACCCAATGTATTGTATTTCATGGGAGGACTGCCAAAGGTTCATCGGCAGACTTAATAGTCTGACAGGCCAACACTTTCATTTGCCCACTGAGGCGCAATGGGAGTATGCCGCCAGAGGTGGCAGCAAGAGTTGTGGCTATAAGTACAGTGGCAGTAACGACATTGGATCCGTTGCGTGGTATGGCGAAGTCAACGGTGGCGCCCGTCCTGTGAAGACTAAATCGCCCAATGAGTTGGGCATTTACGACATGAGCGGCAACGTGTGGGAATGGTGCCAGGACTGGTACAGCTCCTACAGCAGCAGTTCACAGACAAATCCTACAGGCATATCCAGTGGGTCTTACCGCGTGTTTCGTGGTGGCTGCTGGCTTTATAACGCAATGGGCTGCCGTGTCTCGTACCGTGGCAATGGCACCCGCCCGGATCGCGACTACTACCTTGGGCTGCGCCTCGCCCTCTGAGTTTCACAACCCTTCCAAAAGATGACTTCTTGCCTCAAATGAGGGTGTGATTACACATTTTGTTGTAACACATTCTGTGTGATCAAGAAAAAGATTGTATCTTTGTGGCAGAAAAACTAAAAAAGGAAAACTATGAAACAGAAACTTTTGTTATTCTTGTTATGCTGCATCTGCACCGTTGGTGCGGCTGCACAAGGTATCATCACGCGGCAGAAACCGACCACGCAGCAGCAGACACAGCGCAAACCGAAGACCACCACGCAATCAAAGCCGAAGCCTCGGTCGAACACGCCAACCCAAACGAGACCGCAGTCGCAGCCAGCTCAAGGCTCGTCATCCTCTCAGGGCGGCAACAAGACCTTCACCGCCAACGGTGTGTCGTTCACGATGATCTATGTGCAGGGCGGCACGTTCACCATGGGTGCCACCAGCGAGCAGGGCAGTGATGTGGAAAGCGACGAGAAACCAGCCCACTCGGTTACCCTGAGTAGTTATTATATCGGAGAAACCGAAGTGACGCAGGCTCTTTGGCAGGCGGTGATGGGAAGCAATCCATCCAACTTCACGGGTGACAGCCGTTTACCTGTGGAGCAAGTGAGCTGGGAGGACTGTCAAACCTTCATCAGTCGTCTTAACTCCTTGACTGGTCAACATTTCCGTCTGCCAACTGAGGCACAGTGGGAGTTTGCCGCCAGAGGAGGCAACAGGAGCCGTGGCTACAAATACAGTGGCAGCAACGACATTGGTTCTGTGGCGTGGTATACAGACAATAGTGGTTCCAAGACTCATCCAGTAAAGACCAAATCGCCCAACGAGTTAGGCATCTACGACATGAGTGGGAATGTGTGGGAATGGTGTCAGGACTGGTATGGCGATTACAGCAGCAGTTCGCTGACCAACCCTACAGGCGCATCCAGTGGGTCTTACCGCGTGATCCGTGGTGGCAGCTGGAACTACATCGCAAGGTCTTGCCGCTCGTCGAATCGTTACAACTTCACCCCGTCGTTCCGCAACAACAACCTTGGGCTGCGCCTTGCCCTCTGAGTTATACAACCCTTACATAAGGGGTTCTAAGCTCGGTGACAGCATGCAGACACAGCGGAGCATGGGCAAGACGGAGTAAGCCCATGCAACGATGTGGATGAATGATGGAGCATTCATTATACCGGCGTAAGCCGGTCGAAAAATATTTTGTCAACATGCAAATCAGGATATTTACTATTCCTCTCTTGGGCGACGAACAAGGCCTAAGTGAACTGAACCACTTCTTGCGAGCGAACAAGGTGATAGACATCAGAAAAGAATTGGCACAATCGGGTGGCAGTGCTTTCTGGACGTTCTGCATCACCTATATGCTCAGCTCACATTCCGCGGCTGATGCTGCTCCTGCATCGACCACTCGCCCCAGCAAGGTGGACTACAAGGAAGTGCTGGACGAAACCACGTTCGCCCGTTTTGCCAGAATGCGCAAACTGCGCAAGCAGATAGCGGAGAGCGAGGCGGTGCCAGCATACGCAGTCTTTACCGATGCCGAACTGGCTGAAATGGCCAAACTGGAAGTGCTGGACACAGCCAACATGTTGAAGATTCCGGGCATCGGAAAGAAGAAAGTGGAGAAATACGGAAACGCCTTTTGCTTGACTGACTATACACTACTGGATGATGAAGAGAGTGGGAAATCTGACGGAACGGATCGCTGAGCTGGACAATCTCTATCTGGCATTCGCCAAGGCATGCAGAGGAAAGCAACGGAAACGCGAAGTGCAGGACTTCAGAGAACACTTCGATGAGAACATGTCGAAACTGAGAAGTGAGATACTCTCGGGAGACATCCAGGTGGGGCAATACCATTATTTCACCATCCGCGACCCCAAGGAGCGCATTATCTGTGCGGCTCCGTTTCGTGAAAGGGTTTTGCATCATGCCATCATGAACGTGTGTCACGAACACTTTGACCGCAGCCTCATAGACACCACTTACGCGACTCGTCCAGACAAGGGCGTGTATGCCGCCATCGACAAAGCGGTGTGTGCTGCCAGCCGCTATGAGTGGATGGTAAAGCTCGATTTCCGTAAGTACTACGACTCCATCAACCATATCGTGCTAAAGCAACTGCTGGAAAGAAAGTTCAAGGATAAGACCCTGCTCCGCCTGTTCTTTCGTATCATCGACAGTTATCATGCTGAAACAGATGTGGGACTGCCCATTGGCAACCTGACCAGTCAGTACTTCGCAAATCTCTACCTGTCGGACTTCGATCATCGAGCCAAGGAGGTCTTGCGCGTACCTATATATATAAGGTATATGGACGACATCCTTATGGCTGGGAACAATAAGCGTGAACTGATGGAAAGTGTCAGAGAGATGGAGGCTTTCGCTCTATCGAAGTTCTGCCTGACGCTGAAACCGCCTATCTGCCATAAGTCGAAAGATGGGGTGGTGTTCTTGGGATATCGAGTGCTCCCCCACCACTATCTGCTGGCAGGAAGGAGCAAGCGGAGGTTCAGGACAAAGATGATAGCCTATGGGCACCGGCTGCATGAAGGGGTATGGGAAGAACAGACCTATCAGGAACATATACTGCCGCTGTTGGCCTACGTGCAACATGCCGACTGCAAGGAGTTCAGACGGTCGTGTGTGTCAATCATAGAAAAAGGTGACAATCGAAGAGTGGGTCTAACCGCGTGAACCGTGGTGGCAGCTGGAACAACAACGCAAGGAACTGCCGCTCGTCGAATCGTAACAACAACACCCCGTCGAACCGCAACAACAACCTTGGGCTGCGCCTTGCCCTCTGAGCTTAGAACACCTTCTGTGAGTGGATGCTCGCTTTTAGTAAGGGTTGTAAACAGATTGTCATCTTGGACAGAACATCATTATTCCTGTCCGAAACCGCGCCTCCGTCCTTTCTTAAGGTTGGGTGGCAAAAGAAACAGACCTTAGTAGTTTCTTGGATGAGAAACCGAACAGGTCTGTTTCCTTTAGTTTTTTCTTACAGGAGGTTGTGATTACACATCACATCTCTTTTCCGTCCACCACATCGGCATCCTTTGTGCCTTTGCTGTTGTACCAAGTGCCATCCCAAGGAGAACCTGATTTGAACGTGCCCTTGAAGTAGCTGCCGTCGGAGAGGGTGTAGGTGCCTTCTTTGTAGAAACCACCATCAAATGTGCCCTCGAACTTGTCGCCGGAGGTGAAGGTGAGTGTACCTTTGCCTGTGCAGAGACCTTGTTCAAAGTGACCCACATAGGTGGCAGCAGGAACATTGCCATACTTGGCGAATTGGGCAGTACCTTCTCCCTGAGGCATCTCGTTCTCATCCACATCGCCCGTGTAGGTGTAGGAACGCATGTTTTCAGGGCCGCTCGATACAGTGACTTCTTGGTCGGTGACGGCAATGGTCGGAAGGGTGTCCGCTGCCAGGGTGTCACTCGCCAGAGTCTCAGACTTCCCGCTACATTGCGATTGGCTCAGTACCATCACACCACCTCCAACACAAATCGCTGCCAAGGCAACCAACAGGTAAGTCACCGTTTTCTTGCTGCCACCCACCTTCTTCGGGGTAGGTGGAGGAGCGGGTGGTGTCTGGCCTTTCTTCTTCTTCAGCAACGTCTCGTCCTCCTCTTTCTTTGGTTCCGACGGCTTAGGCTGTTGCGGTTGCTCGGGCACCTCCATCAGGAACTGCTTCACGTCAGCCACGCTTTGTGGGCGCATCTTTCTGTTCGGCTTCATCAGCCAGAAGATGAGGTCGCGTGTCTTCTTCGAGATGGTGGCAGGCATGGGTAATGCTGCCTCAGCATCCTCGTCGATGTCGGATGGTGATGGCGGCTGCTTTTTTGTCAGCAGGTTATACATGGTGGCACCCAGTGCATAGAGGTCTGTCCAGGGACCAAACTTCTCCATGTTCTGCTCCATCTGTTCAGAAGGCGCATACCCAGGCGTGTAAGCCAATGCCGACGAAGTGGAGAGCGAGTTGCCATCCTTGTTGCGCAACTGCTTGCTGGCACCGAAGTCGATGAGCAGGGCGTTGCCCTTGCGGTCGAGCATGATGTTGGCAGGTTTGAGGTCGAGATGCCAGATGCCCTCGGCATGCACCGTTTCCAGCGCGTCGAGCACCTGTGGCAGAATGAGCATCAACTCCTGTTCAGCCATCGGCTTATCGGTGCGCTTCATGCGTTGCGAAAGGCTCTCGCCATCCACCAAATCCATCACATAGTAAGAGGTACCGTTCTCGTCGAAGAGGTCGTGCACACGGATGATGTGGGGATTGACCAACTTGCGCAAACGGCGTGCCTCCCTTCGGAACTTCTCCTGCTGGGCAGCAAACGTGCGCTGGTTTTCCGTCAGGCTGATGGAGACGTTCGCATTGTCCTCACCTCGTCCGCACACACCCTTGATAAACAGTTCCTTGATGGCCACTCGTTCATCGAAAGCGGTGTCGATGGCCACATAGGTGTTGCCAAAACCGCCCGATGAAAGGTGGCGTTCAATCTTGTATTTTCCATTCGACAGCTCAGTTCCTACCTGTAGCATGCCTTCTCTTTCCTGATTCTGTTCGTTCATGGTTCCTCTTTTCCTTTTGTCCGTTGAATGGGGCCCTGCACTTTGGTACCATCCTCGTTCTTCTTCTCCACCTGTTCCGTCTGTTCGATCGACTGTCCGATGGTAGGAAGGTGGTCAAACACTGGGTTCTTCAACACGAAGAAGTACAGCAGGGTCAGGACCACAGCCAATCCGACCAGAATGGACAGGATGACATAGAGCAGACGGGACGATTTCTTCGGTTGTGGTGACATGGTCAGAGTGGGGTCGAGGGTGACGGACTCCTTGGCACTTTCGTCCATCTTCTCCACCGCCACCATCTCTATCCCTTCCACATCTTCCACTTCAAATGCGTAGCAGGAGTGGTTGTCACGCGTTCCACGCTTGGCACACTCAGCCTTCAGCATGTCGAGCCTTTGCTGCAAGGGCTGATTTGTCAGCAGGATGGCGGACAGGTCAGGATTCTCAATCTGTTCCACGATGCCGTCGCAGCAAAGGAAGAAGAGGTCGCCTTGCCGCACGTCGGTGAGCACCTTGAACGTGGCCTTTGAGGGATATTCCTGATGAGGCATCACCGCACGGGTGATGACGTTCTTCTGGTCGAAGTTGCGTGCTCCCTCCTCGTCCAGTTCGCCAGCGGCAATGAGGTCGTTGAGCAGGGAGTGGTCGTGCGTCTGGAACACCACCCCCTTGCCTCGACGCATCTGATACACACGGCTGTCGCCGATGTGTGCCACCAGAATGCCGTCCGTGCAGAGTGCCAGGAAGGTGAGCGTGGTGCCCATCTTGCGGATGGAATCAGAGGACTGATCCAGTTTGTCGAGTTCCTGATAAGCCGTTGCCAACGCCTGCTCAAACAGGGTGCGTGTCTCGGCAGCGCTGTGCACGGGATGACTTTCCATCAACTGACCGATGGTGTCTGCCACACAGGAACTGGCCACCTCGCCATGTTCGTGACCACCCATGCCGTCGCACACAAGGAGCACATGACTTTGGGCGCTGGCCTGTCCCTCATGGGGATATAGCGAGTCCTCCTGATTGGGCTTCTTGCCCAGTTCGGAGAAACATAGCGGTTTTCTAATCCTGATATTCATTCGCCAAATACATTTTTTGTCCGCCCATTTGCAGACAGTCGTTGATGTTCAGATAAACGATGTCGTTCTCAATCAGTTCCACTCCTCTCAGCGAAGTGGGGTTTTTTCCATGCTCCTCAAAGGTGCAGCGGATGCCTGTCGGTTGACAGGAGAGTTCCACCACCGCATGCTTGCGGCTCATGTAACGGCTATCGTCGGGAATCTGCACTTCAGCGTCGCTGCCCTCTTTCTGGCGGCCAATCCATTGTCGGCCAAAGTGCAGTTGATAGTTCTTCACGCCCACCTTGAGGCTGTAGCGTGGCAGGTAGTCGCCAATCTTCTGTTTGGAGTGGCAGTGGGGGCATTCGGCCGTTTTCTCCTCCAGCCCCTGTGCCGACTCAACTTGTATCACGCCCTTGCAGGAAGGGCACTTCAATGAGATTTTCATGATGCGTCAAGCGATTCTGTGTGAGAAACTACACATCATAGATGGTGATGTCTTCGTCGTTCGAATAGTCAGGCAACTCATTGTTGCTGGCCAAGTCGGTGCTCACGTCGTCGACCGTAGGCATGGAGATGTGGGAGTCTGTCACCACTTCCGTCTCGTCGGCACTGAAGTCGCCATCGTGATTGACATCTACGGAAAGGACATCCACTTCGCCATTCTGATCCACATCTATGAGCAGCGCAGCCGTATTGTCCACGGTCACCACGGCCACATCGACAGTGGTGCCGTCCATGTCCACATCGTTCTGCACAGCCACCACCTGCATCTCAGAAGAAGCGGGCGTCACCTCCACCTCTGTGTTGGCAGGAGTCACGGCCACCTCTGTCTCCACCATGTGGTCGGCCAGGTTGGTCATGGTCAAGCCCTGTCCCTCGGTGTGCACCACTTCGCCCTCGTCAATCTCGCTGTTGTCGTTCAGGTCGACCACATAGCCCTGCACATTGCCGTGACCGTCGTCCAGGAAGACTGCCTCATGGCCGTTCACCGTACCGCTGGCCACATGCACCATGTCGCCATCGTCGGTCTCGTTGGTCTCGATGCTCGAGATTCTCACGTCGTTCTCACGGTAGAATGCAGGCTCTTCCGTTCCCGTGGTGTGGGTGTTGGAAGCATAGTGGATGTTGGGGTCTTGTCTGTGTTCGGGTTCTGGATGATGCTCAGGCTTGGGAGCAGGTGCAGGTTCTGGCTCAGGCTCCTTGGTGTGTTCATCAGCCTGTTGTGCTGCGGCTTCCTGTGCAGCTGCTGCGGTTTCTTCTTCAGGAGTGGTGGTCTCTTCCTCGTTCGCTGGAGTAGTCACGGCCTGTGCCTGGAGTTCTTCCTCAGGATCGAACATGCCGGCAGCGTAGGCAGCAGCGGCACCTGTACCAACGGCAGCAGCGGCACCAGCCACTCCCCCAGCGGCAAAAGCGGCCACCTTCTTCAAAGTTTCATTGCTGTTGTTCTGAGCCTTGTTGGGTTGAGCGGCGTTTCTTGCACCCACAACCGTGTCTTCATTGTTCGGATACATAATTCTATAGGTTTTAGAGGTTAATGAATTTATTTGTCTGGTGCAAAGGTACAACACCTCATTCGCTTTTTCCAAATATTTTTTGCCTCATTGGACAAACACCCCTCCTCACGTGACAAAACCCTCGTTTGAAAGAAGAAACCATCTTTTACATCTTTTCCATCCAGCACGAAGTGTGATGTTCTTTATTCAACAAAGATTCAAAAGATATAAAAGATGGTTTCTGAGTCGTCTGCAGAATCACTGTTTCTCCCGTTCCTGCCGTTTGAGCCATGCCTCTTTTGTGCGGCTCCAACGTTTGTGGCTCCAGAGCCACATTTCGGGGTGCTGGCGGATGTCCTCTTCGAGCATTTGGAAGTAGCGGTCGGTGAGGGTGGTTTCGGGCACGTTGGCGGGGTGATCCTCCATCGGCACGACTTCCAGATGGTAGTAGCCGCGTTTGGGGCGGGTCATGCGGCCGTAGGTCATGAAGGCGTCCACCTTGCGGGCGATGTGCTCGGCACCGATGAAGACGGCGGTTTCGTGGTTGAGGAAGGGTACGAAGTGGTGGATGCTGCTCCAGTTGGGTTGCTGGTCGCTGATGAAGCCAATGGTGTAGTTCTTGTTCTCGCGTTTCAGTTGCAGGATGCGTCGGAAGGTGTCGCGCATTTTGATGTTCACGCCGCCGTATTGTCCGCGCAGGTCGTAGAAGAGTTTGTCCATCACCTTGTTGCGGAGCCGATGGTAGATTTGTCCCGATGTGCCCCAAGGCTGCATGCTGTAGTTGATGGAGGCAATCCACTCCCAGTTGCCGAAGTGGCTCAGGTAGAAGAAGTGGAGGGGTTGTCCTGCCTCGTGGCGTTTCTTGATTTCTTCAAGTCCGCTGAAGGTCATGCGGCGCATGGTCTCCTCTTTCGACATGGAGAGCATTTTGATGTCTTCCACGAAGTTGTCGCAGAACTGGTGGTAGAATTTCCGCTCAATCTCTTTCAGTTCCTTCTCTGACTTCTCAGGGAAGGCGGTGCGCAGGTTCTCGCGCACTACTTTGGTGCGGTAGGTCTTGCTGACGAACAGGCACAGGAAGTCGGAGATGGCGTATAGGATGGGGAAGGGGAGCAGGCTGATCGTCCAGAGGATTCCTCTGACAAATTTGTATTGGAACATACGGTCGTTTTTATTTAAGTTTTTGAAGTTACCGGTTCGCTCAGAAGTTAAAGACGTATCATTCTGAGTGCCGCTTGGGCAACGGTGTCGGCGGCGATGTCCATGCATCGCAGGTCGCCGAAATGGCAAGGTGTCTTGCCGTAGATGGAGCAGGGTCGGCAGGGCAGGTCGAGTCCGATTTCGCTTTCGGGCTTTTGCTGATAGCCGGAGAATCCCGCTTTGGGATGGGTGGCTCCCCAGATGGAGAGGACGGGGATGCCGAAGATGGAAGCGATGTGCATGTTGGCCGAATCCATCGAAATCATGAGGTCGAGCCTGGACATGAGGAGCATCTCGTTTTTCAATCCGTGGAGTTTGCCGCAGACGCTGACCACAGAGCCTGATTGTGCAGCCTTCTTGTAGTCGCGTTCCCAGCATGTGAGGGTGGTGGCCTCTTTGTCGCCTGCTCCGAACAGGAACACCTTGCATCCGGCATCGGCCAGTTGGTTCACCACTTGCTGCATGCGGTGGAGCGGATATATTTTCTGCGGATGTGCGGCAAAGGGTGCCACACCCACCCAGCGTTCCGTCTCACCCTTGTGGCCAGCCACATTTCTGATGGCGGTGAAACTCTCGCTGCGCAGGTTGGGACGGACGGGTTGCGTGAGGTCGATGTCCAGTTTCAGTTGGCGGAACACCTCGGCATAGCGCTCCCGCATGGGTTTCAGGGCAGCGTGTGTCTGTCCGTGCCCAATCAGTTCCTTCTTCTCCTTGCGCCCCTTGTCAATCACCGCCACACGTGTGCCGCCCATCGCGAATCGTGTGCGCAGGAACTTCGAGCGAAGCACATCGTGCAGGTCGGCCACCGCGTCGAAATTCCCTTTCTTCAGTTGGCTATAGAGCCGTGAGAGGCCGAGGATTCCCTCGTATTGGGTGAAATCGATGCCCTCTACTTGTACATTGGCAGGCAACCACTCGAACAAGGGCACAAAGCGGGTGCGCGTCAGCATCGTGATGCGCAAGTCGGGGTGCTGGGTGGCCAGTGCATGCAGCACCGGCACCGTCATAGCCGCATCGCCCATCGCGCTGAAACGCATGACGAGCAGCCGCTTGATCGTGTGGTCTTTGTGTGAGCCAAACATGATATCTGTCTGTGAATCGGGTGCAAAGGTACGAAAAAACTATGGAAAGAATGATAAAATAAGATGATTAAAGTTGGGTACGTCGATAAAAACCACAGATGACACCAATTGAAAGGATTTTGGTACGCTAAATGTTACAAATGTTACACACCCAGTGTTACATGTGTAACACACCCACTGTTACAAGTGTAACACTGGAACTGTTACAGATGTAACATAAAAGTATTCAAAAATGTTACAATTTCAACTTTCGGAAGTGTTCAACTTGTTCATTTTAACACGAATTACACAAATTTTCACAAAACTATGCAGCGAGAATTTATGACACAAAGCACCTTCTGTGCTACGAATTGCACTAATGCCATCCGGATGGTTCGTGAAATTCGTTGCCGTCCACGGCTTCGAGTAATAGGAATACCGTCCGCATGGTTTCGTATCAATTCGTGAAATTCGTGTTAAGATAAA
>JAFSKK010000026.1 GCA_017448965.1 Bacteroidaceae bacterium
ATATAAATATATTTATATATAATATATAATATAACTTGGCTGCGCAGAAAGCAAAATTCACGATTTCACAATTTCACAATTTCACACCCTCGTCAGGATGACACCAACATGCTCACGCCAGTCACTTCCACATGGTTAGCTTCATCACTTCCATATAGTACAGCGTCTCACTGAAAGGTGCTCTGATGATTGCATTTTACTCTAAAATAACAGAGCAGCCTAATCACAGAAAACAGAGAAAGACACCGTGAGCGGTGGAAAAACATGAGGGGGATTTCGGTGTTTTCGGAAAATTATCCGTACATTGAGCTCCGCTCGAAGGTACTTTCGTTCGGAATAACTCAAATAAACTTGTTTTTTCACTCACTTAATCGTACCTTTGCAGCGGATTTGCTGAGAGGTGGGGTGACACAATGTCACAGCAATGCCAGAGTTTCATGCACTGGCATGTTTTTTGTCACTCTCGTGAAAATGAAAAAATCATTGAATTATGGAAAAAGAGATAAAGAACGAAGAGGTTAACGAGGATATCGTTAACGAGAAGCAGGATGCCGCTGCCGAGGTGCAGACGGATGCTGCTGAAAAACCTGAAGAGAATGAGAAGAAGGAACTGACGCCTGAGGAGAAGGTGGCGGAACTGGAGAAGCAGATTGAGGAGTTGAAGACTCAGCAACTGTATAAAGTGGCTGAGTTTGATAACTTCCGCAAGCGCGTGATGCAGGAGAAGGCCGACCTCATCAAGAATGGCGGGGCGAAGGTCATCACGACCCTGCTGCCCATCGTGGACGACCTGGAGCGCGCTCAGCAGAACATGGACAAGTATGAGGATGTGGCTGC
This sequence comes from Bacteroidaceae bacterium, assembly GCA_017448965.1. GTDB lineage: Bacteria > Bacteroidota > Bacteroidia > Bacteroidales > Bacteroidaceae > Minthosoma. Next base: position 838 of record JAFSKK010000026.1, read on the forward strand.
AGTGAAGGAGGGTCTGTCGCTCATCATCGACAAGTTCTTCAAACTCTTGGCGCAGGAGGGATTGCAGAAGATGGACGTGGTGGGGAAGCCGTTCGATGCCGACTTCCACGAGGCTATCGCTATGGTGCCTGGACAGTCTGAAGACCAGAAGGGCAAGGTGATGGATTGCATGACTGCAGGGTACACGCTGAACGACAGGGTCATCCGCTATGCCAAAGTGGCGGTGGCTGAATGATTTAGGAGTGAGCGAAGCGATAACTTCAAAAGGTTGAATACATTTATATAATATAAGACTGTGGCGAAAAGAGACTACTACGAGGTGCTGGGAGTGTCGAAGACGGCTTCCGACGACGAGATAAAGCGTGCCTACAAGAAGATGGCCATCAAGTATCACCCCGACCGCAATCCGGGTGACAAGGAGGCCGAGGAGAAGTTTAAGGAAGCGGCTGAGGCATACGATGTGCTTCGCGACCCGCAGAAACGTCAGCGTTATGACCAGTTCGGTCCTGATGCCTTCGGTCCTGGTGCCGGTGGGTTTGGCGGACAGGGCATGTCGATGGATGACATTTTCAGCATGTTTGGCGACATCTTCGGTGGAGGTGGATTCGGTGGAGGATTCACCGACTTCGGAGGTTTTGGAGGCAGAGGCGGGCAGCGTCGCAAACCTGTTTACAAGGGTCAAGACCTGCGCATGCGCATCGAGCTGGATCTGAACGACATCGTGAATGGTGTGACCAAGAAGTTCAATGTGCGCACCGACATCACCTGTCCCCATTGCAACGGCTCTGGTTCGGAAGACGGTCAGGAATCCACTTGCGGCACTTGTAACGGACAGGGCGTAGTGTATAAGACACGCCAGACAATGCTTGGCATCATGCAGACCCAAACAGTGTGCGACACCTGTCACGGCGAGGGAACAGTCATCAAGAACAAGTGCAAGCACTGCAACGGCGAGGGTATCGTGAAGGGCGAGAAGCAAGTGGAGGTGGAACTGCCAGCCGGATTGGTGGAGGGTTATGCCTACAACTTTCAGGGCAAAGGTGGTGCAGGCCGCAGAAATGGCGTGAATGGCGACTTGCAGATTCTCGTGCATGAAAAACCGCATCCCGAACTGGTACGCGACGGTGTTGACCTCGTCTATAACCTCTTACTCACCATTCCGCAGGCGGTGCTTGGCACCTCACTCGAAGTGCCTACCCACGACGGGAAGGCCAAAATCACCATCCCTGCAGGCACTCAGCCTGGCACTGTGCTCCGACTGAAGAATAAGGGCATTCCAGACATCAACGGATATGGTCATCAGCGTGGCGACGAAATCATCAACATCTCCATCTACATGCCTGAAACGCTCAGCAAAGACGAACGAAAAGCCATCGAAGGATTTGCCGAAAGCGAGAACTTCAAACCGTCGGCCAGCATCAAGGAGAAAATTTTCAGTTTCTTCCGTGCCTACATCAAAAAATGAACTTTTTTTTGAAAAAATCGCGTTTTTTTTGAAAAAAGTTTGGTTGGAACAAAAAAAAAGCATAGTTTTGCACAATAATTCCGAAAAGTGGGGTGACAAACGCTCCCTTTCCGACACAAACTCCTAAAAGGAAATAGCCTATGAGTACATCTATACATACGACGACAAAGGCCTTCTTGGTAGCAGTTTGCCTCGCAGTTCCAACAGCCATGATGGCCGACACGATGACTGAGACCATGTATGAGGAATTCGCGCAGAATCAACCTGAGATGGAGCAGAACCAAATCATGGTCAGCGCCTCACGCATGAAACTGCAAGTGAAGAATGCCGAAGGACAGACAATGGAGGTTTTCAACCTGATTGGCGATAAAGTTTACACGCAGCGCATTGAAGCGCAGTCGAAGTCCTTTGATCTTGGCCAACTGCCTCACGGATATTATATCGTGAAGATTGGCAATTTCTCCCGCAAAGTTTATTTACACTAAAAGAAGAGATAACAAGGAACTGACCCTCTCCCCTGCCTAAAAAGGACCGAGAGGGTCTTTTACGTTCTCGCCACAGAACTCATTCCGCCCCTCCGCATTAAACCTTTCGACGTTTCGGCAAGTCACACCCATCGAGTGAGCGCCTACACCCCATGAGAAAGATAGACGAACAAGACATATTGCAGCGATTTCAGCGTCCAGAGACGAAACGAGCCGCCTTCGAGGAGATGGTGGGCGCCTATTCGCGTCAACTCTACTGGCAGATTCACCATCTGCTGCAGAATCATGACGACACTGACGATGTGCTGCAAAACACGTTCATCAAAGCATGGAGAGGCATCGACGGGTTCAAGGGAGATGCAGCGCTGTCCACTTGGCTCTACCGCATAGCCTACAACGAGTCCATCACCTGGCTGAAACAACGCCGGCAGATGGCATCGATTGACGATGAGGACTTTGTGGAGCAGGCCAACTTCGCAGCCGACGATTATTTCGATGGCGATGAGACTGAAGAACTGCTGATGCAAGCGGTCTCCACCCTGCCGGCCAAACAGCGCCAGGTGTTCTGCATGAAATATTTCGAGGACAAGAAGTATGAAGAAATCTCCTCGCTGGTGGGCACCAGTGTCGGGGCGCTCAAGGCCTCCTACCACATCGCCGTGGAGAAAATCACCAACTTCCTCCAATTAAAAGAATAAAAAAAAAGATACAACTGGATTAAACCATTGCAAATCAAGAGAAGTCATACCAATAACTAACAACTAAAACAATATAATAATATGAGTACAAAGAACAACCGAATATTAAACCCCGAAGGCGGCAGATATCCGTTCAAGGTGAGTGACGAATATTTCGACAATCTGACTGCTCGTATCATGGCCAAAGTGGACGAAGCCGAGCAGGCAGAAGGCACCAACACCAACGCAAGCCCTGAAAAGGGAGCCAAGTTGATCAGCATCAACGACTCTAGCCGCAATCGCAACAAGCGGTGGCTCAGCATCGTCTCCATCGCAGCCACATTGGCTCTCGTTGTCACGGTGGCGCTGAAGTTCATACCGTGGACAGGCAGCACCACGCAGCCAACTGACGAACTGGTGGCTGAATACACGGTGGATGATGACTACAACGAAGCCCTGATGACCTACACGATGGCGGACAACATGGATGTGTACTGCTATCTGGAATCAGGCGACGACATGGGTGCTGAAGACGCTTACTAACGACTCATCATTTGACAAGAACAGACTGAATCTGACACAAAAAAAACGGACTGACTATGAAACAGATACTCACATGGATGGTGGCCATGCTGATGTTCACCAGCATGAATGCCCAGCAGCCTGCCAACAATGGCAGACAACATAATGGCCGACGCGAATTCAACCCCGAACTCTACATGAAGAAGATGAACGAGTTCGTGGCTTGCGAGGCCCATCTGACCGAAGCAGAACAAGCCAAGTTCTTCCCGCTGCTCAAGGAGATGCTGGACCAACAGCACAGCCTGGTGAGGCAGCAGAGGGAACTGATGATGCAGGGATGGAAAAAGCCTAACATGAGTGAGGCCGAATACGAGAAACTGGTGAACCGCGTCGCTGCTCTCGAAGTGGAGAGCAAGAAAGTGGAGCAGACCTACTACAAGCGCTTCCACACGGTGCTCCCGTGGAAAAAAGTGTACGCTGTGAGAATCGCTCTGTCGCGCTTCCAGATGGAGGCCCTCAACCATTTCCAACCTGGCCGAGGAAACAAAGACCGCAACGCACCACAAAAATAGAAGTAATAATTTGACCATAAAAAGGAAAAACACTAACTTTGCACACGAAAAGTTAGTGTTTTTCCTTTTGTAGCACCTGTCCATCGCGACTGATGCCAAGAGAAACAAACCATATCAACATCTAAAACATGAACAAAATGAAGAAATTTCTCATCGCCCTCTTCGCTGTGGCACTCCCCATGATGATGCAAGCCCAAAGCGAAGGTCTGTTTAGCCGCAAGGCTCCCAAAGGACAGAAAGCCGACCTTTCAGCCTACGCTGCAAAGGGAGCCGTGCCCGAAGTGGACGGCAAAGTGGTGTTCAAGGATGTCATAGCCGCCCCCGGCAAAACAAAAGACGACATCTTCACGAAACTGGCTCAGTGGGCAAGTCTCCGCTATGAGGCCAACAGTGTGATGGGTGACGATTACAGGGATGCCAACTTCTTCAAGAACCTCGAGTTCGCCAAGGTGACAAAGGCTGACAAGCAAAGCGGAGCCCTCCAGTGCCAAGGTGCCGAAGAACTCATCTTCTCGCTCAAGGCGCTGGCCAAGAACTACACCCAGGCTTTCTACCTGCTCAACCTGAATGTGCGTGACGGACAGGTGGAGTTTGAACTCAACACCCTCTCCTTCAATGTTGACTTGGGTGAAGGGCAGTTCACACGTGTTCCTGCCGAAGACTGGATTACAGACAAGGAATGCCTGAACAAGAAGGGCGAGATGAAACGCATCCCCTCCAAATTCCGCGTCAAAACCATCGACTTGGTGGAGGAACTGAAGAAGGAAATCGCGGCAGCCATCAACTGAACATGACCCAGAGCAAGCATGAACCAAGAAGACGTTGACAAAATCATAGCGGAAGCCGTTGCGGAGAGCAAGAAGGAAAGCCATAAGAAATGGCACAAAAGCAAATCCTCCAGCGATAGTGTGGCCACAGCAAGAAGAGTCCTGAACTGGACATTCATGCTGGGGTTTGCCGCAGCCATCATCATCTACTTTGTTCTGCCCGAACAGCGCACCCTCTTCTTCTGTGTTGGCTTCGGAGCCGTCGCGTTGAAGTTGGCGGAGTTCTATCTGAGATTTATGCTCTGAGTTCATGTCATCCTTTCAAGACATACATTTAAGATTTTGAAATCCAACTATCTATTCACACTCTTTTTCTTGACATTGTTCGCTTCGGTGAGCCATGCCCAGCGCATTGTGACCGAACTGGAAACCAACACCGACCTGTCGACGGACTCACGTCCCGACTCGATGGAGACCAAGAAGAAAAAGAAGGTGGTTCCCAACGATATTCGAGCATGGACGGTGGACGAGACTTTTGGAAACAGAACTGACACCTACGTTGACACGCTCCACCATCTCTTCATGAACACAGACCTGCCTGAAGGTATCCACGGACACTACAACTCGTTGGGCAACGTGGGTTCTCCACGTATGTCGCGCATCTTCATGGAGCGTCCTGTCATGCGTGATTTCATGTTCACCCTGCCCTTCGACATGTTCTATGTGGATACGGAACATTTTCGTTTCTACAACACCAAGTCACCCTTCATGAACGTGACATACAACTGGAATGGTTCGAGAGATACGGGTTCAGACCATGTGAAAGCCACTTTCACGAATAATGCAGGAAAGAAGTTCAACTTCGGCGGCATTTTCGATTATATCTATGGACGCGGATATTATGACACGCAGTCCACTTCCTACATGAACGCTTCGGCATGGGCTTCGTATCTGTCGGACAAATATGACTTCCATTTCTACTACCAGCACAACTTTATGAAGACGGCTGAGAATGGCGGTATCGAGAATGAAAGTTACATCACCAATCCGGAGAACATGGAGAAGGAACTATCGTCGAACGACATCCCCACCCTGCTCTCTCATACTTGGAACCGACAGGAGCACGACCTCATCTTCTTCAATCATCACTACAACATCGGCTTCTATCGCGAAGAAGAGATTGACTCTGTCACCACCAAGCAGGTGTTCGTGCCGGTGAGCAAGATTTTCCATACGCTGAAAATCGAGAACATGATGCGCAATAACCGCGCATACCGGGAAACTGAGAACTACCACTCCTACACCTATCTGCCAGGAGATTCAACAGAGGACTTCACCAAGCACTTCCACATGAAGAATCTCGTGGGTCTCTCCATGTGCGAGGGTTTCAACAAATGGGCTTTGTTCGGGCTGAATGCTTATGTGGGCTTTGAGACCAAAAGATTCTCTTTGCCAGATTCGACCATGTATGGCGGCTATTACACCAACACGACCGGACGCGTCGGCAAACAACATCTCCATGAAAACAATGTATTGGTGGGTGGACAGATTATTCGTTCGCAAGGCACAGCCGTACACTATCATCTGAATGGAGAATTTGTGGTGGGAGGCACTGACATCGGCGCCTTCGACGTAAATGGTCATGCTGAAGTCAACATTCCAGTCTTAGGCGACACAGCACAGGTGGCTCTCAACGCCTACATCAAGAACACCGCTCCTAAATTCTATTTCCGCCACTATCATGGAAAGCATGCCTGGTGGGACAAAGATTTCGACAAGGAATTCAGACAGCGCATCGAAGGCCTCATCGATATTCCACACACCCATACAAAAATCACCGTGGGTGTGGAAAACATCAAGAACTTCTGCTATTTCCAGAACACAGGCATCGTGTTCAATGCTGGTACAGAAACACAGGCCATCAGCAACAACGCTACACCTACGCAGTGCTCTGACAACATTCAAATCGTCAGCGTCAATCTGCTACAGGATTTCAAACTTGGCATCTTGCATTGGGAGAATGACATCACCTACCAGACGTGCAGTCATTCAGATGTCCTTCCGCTCCCGACCGTATCGCTCTACACAAATCTCTTTCTGCGATTCAGAATTGCCAAAGTGCTGAAGACGGAATTCGGAGCCGACATGAAGTATTTCACGGAGTATAATGCACCTGATTATTCGCCAGCCATCGGTATGTTCATGAATCAGAATCCGCAGAAGAAAACCAAGATTGGAAATTACCCCATCTTTTCTGTCTATGCCAATTTTGACCTGAAGCGTACACGTTTCTACGTGATGTACCATCACTTCAACCAATCAAACGGACGCTACTTCTGGGCTCCGGGTTACCCCATCAACCCCAAGAGCATCCGCTTTGGTATCAGTTGGAATTTCTACGATTAAAGTTCACGCTGGCGACAGAACATGCCAGAGAATTCTTCATCGACATTCTCCACTGGGTCTTCGAAAATGCCAAACACGCTGGAGCCGCTGCCCGACATGCTGGCGTACACAGCCCCTAAATCATACATCTTGTCCTTGATAGCGGCAATCTCCGGATACTTCGAGAACACACTTCCCTCGAAGTCGTTCTTCACGGTATCCTTCCAAGTCTCTATCGGTTGCGCCAAAAGTTCGGGCAACTGCTTTTCAGGATGCTGCACCTTCACCTTAGCATAAGCATCCTTGGTGGATACAAAAATATCGGGTTTGACAAGCACTAACTGCTTGTACTGCAAATTCATCTCGATGGGATGAAACACATTGCCGATGCCTGTAGCAAACACGGGCTTGTTCTGAATGAAGAAAGGACAGTCGGCACCCAATTGGGCACAATAGTCCTCCATCTGCTGGATGGTCATTCCCAGTTTGAAACGCTCATTCAATGTCTTCACCGTGAAAGCGGCATCAGCCGAACCTCCTCCAAGACCTGCACCGGTGGGGATGTGCTTATACAGCCCGATGCTCACCGGTGGCAAATCATACATCTTCTTCAGTAACTTGAATGCACGAACCACCAGATTATCCTCTGGCGAACCGTCCAGCACCGTACCTGTCACCTTCAGGCGATAGCCACATGCTGGTGCATCTGTCTCAATCTCTTGTATCTCCAATATGTCTTGCAGACCTATCGGATAAAACACTGTTTCCAAATTATGGTAGCCGTCTGGACGCCTCTCCACCACGTTCAAACCAATGTTTATCTTTGCATTAGGATATACTATCATAATTCTCCGTTTTTTTAGTTAACGGGGCAAAGGTAGCAAAAACCCAGCACAGAACAAAATAATTCCATCGATTTTTATTCGAAGGCGTGAGAAAGGGTGTCCCAAGAAGGGATTATCACTTGACCTTTATCTTCACAGGCTTCGACTCATTGTGCAAACGGTCGAGAGCGGTCACAACAATCGTGGTTCCACGCGGAGCAGAAGGAACGGTATAGGAAAAAGCGTTTGTGATAGTCTGGATGTTCTCAGCCTTTTCCAAGTCCACCTTCTCCCCTTTCTCAAAGCGATAGACAACGTATTGATAGGCACGATCCATCTCATGCTTGGCCTTGGGAGCCTCCCAACCGATGATGGTGCCGTTCATGGCATACTTGGAGGCTTTCACATTGCTTGGCTTTCCAGGCGCTTTCTTGTCAATGAAAGGCATCAAGGGCTGAAGAGCCGGTGTGGAGTGATAAACTTTCTCCAGCATGGTTCGGTAGTTGCCGGGATTGTTGACACAAGCAGCAGCATACCATTGACAAGAACCTTGTATACGAGGCAACAAACGCTGGAGGTTATATTTTGCCTGCATCTGATGAGAGTTGGGGTTGTTGGGGTCAACACCCTTCACGGTGCGTTCCACATCCTGTCCGATGAAGAGTGGACGGTCACCGCAATAGTCATTCCACCAATGAAGAAGCACTTCGTAGTCGGCTGCTTCTGTACCAAAATTCCAATAGACTTGAGGAATGTTGTAATCCACCCATCCCTGTTTCACCCAGTAAACGATGTCGGCATAGAGGTCATCGTAGTTCTGTTTGCCAGAAGTGGCACTTCCCTCTTTGGTGTTCTTGCCTGTTGAGCTATTCCGATAGATGCCAAAAGGCGACACACCAAACTTGACCCAAGGTTTGACCGAACGCACCAGCATGTGAAGGTCGCGGATGAGCAGGTTCACATTGTCGCGACGCCAATCCTCAATGGTGGAGAAACCACGTGGGTCGGCTTCGTAATAAGAGCGATCAGGCAATTCCAAACCCGCTACAGGATAAGGGTAAAAATAGTCGTCAATATGAATACCGTCCACATCGTAATGCTGCAGAATATCCTCCACCACCATGCAAGTGTAAGTGCGGTTCTCTGGCAAGGCTGGATTGAAGATGTAGAGTCCATCATACTCGAAGATGCGTTCAGGATGACGCACGGCAGGATGTTCTGGCACCAGTTCCTTAGTGAACTTGGTCTTCGCCCTATAGGGGTTTATCCATGCATGACACTCCATCTGACGCAGATGACATTCGTTGACCATCCACGCCAACGGATCCCATCCATCCGAAGGAGCCTTTCCCTGTGTGCCTGTGAGGAAACGTGACCAAGGCTCATAACTCGATTCGTAGAGCGCATCGCCTTCGGCACGCACCTGGAAAAGAATAGCATTGATGCCACACTTCTGGAGCGTGTCCAACTGCGAAGACAACATCCGACGAAGTTGCTCGGGAGTCTTGCCAATATATTGGCCATTGACACACTGAATCCATGCACCACGAAACTCGCGCTTGGGATTGATAGCATTCGACACAAAAATGGAAGAACACAGGATAAATAAAAGGAATAGTCTCTTCATATAGGTATCTTTATCTTCAACTTAATTGTCTATTACATTTCTCACAGCCAAGGGGTCAGCAGATTTCCAAACCAACCTTCGAACTGCTTGCCTGTCGACCGGGTTTTCCAATAGCCTTTCTTGATTTGGAAACTCGATTTGAGTTGCTCATTGAACAAATCGGTCAGTTCAGCCGTTGTCTTCTCACTGAAAATGACAGTATTGACTTCATAGTCAAAACGCAGCGAACGGGAATTCATGTTGCTAGAACCCACCGTGCAGTAGCGGTCGTCAATCATCATGATTTTAGTGTGATGGAAACCACCCTCGAAAAGGTAAACCTTCGCACCACGTTTGGCCAGATTATTGCCAATATAATGAGAAGTCTCTGGTGTGAGCGGAATGTCACCTTTTGCCGAGAGAAGAATCTGCACATCCACACCACGGTCTATCGCTTTCTTCAAGGCTTTCCTGACACTGTGCGTCGGTATGAAATAGGGATTGATGATGAGCACCTTATGCTGTGCCGTGTTGATCATTTCGGCAAAGAGATCACGGATGGCATCAGGTGTGATGCCTGAGTGACGATCCACAACAGCCAGTCGCTGGTTCTCCTTCTTATGTTCAGGAAGCGGAAAATACTTCTCGTCAGACAGAAATTCGCCAGTCTCTTTCCGCCACATGTGTCGAAATATCTCATGCAAGTCGTTCACGGCAGGGCCTTCAATGCGCATGTGCATATCGTGCCAGTCACCGATGCCAGGCAATCCGACGATATAATAATCAGCCACGTTCATGCCACCCGTATAGGCCACACGTCCATCGATGACCACAATCTTTCTGTGGTCGCGAGGCGTAATGTGATTAACCCACGGGAATCGGATGGGGTCGAACTTGACCAATTGAATGCCCAACGCACAGATGGAATCGTGCATCTGCTTCTTGATAGGCTGATTGTTGGAAGCATTGCCAAACGCATCATATAAGGCTCTCACCTCCACACCTTCTGCGGCTTTCTGTGCCAACAGATGGAAAAGGAGTCCTGCGATGGAGTCGTTGCGGAAGTTGAAATATTCAAGATGAATGAACGATTTGGCGTTCCTCACCGCCTCAAACATATCTTCAAACTTATCATGCCCATTCTTCAGCAACACCACCGAATTGCCATCCGTGATGTTGATTCCACGGTCACGCAGATGTGCTGCCATGATGGAGTCCGAAGTCTGAGCCGTTGCAAAAAGAACGCTCTGAACCAATAAAACCAGTAGGAATAAACGTCTTTTCATCAGCCTTTCACTTTTTCGACTTCGACTTTGATTTCTTAGGCTGTTCGTTCTTGCCTTGCTGTTTCTGCACAAACGCATCCACCTGCTCAGCAATCGCCTTCATGCCAGCAATGGAAGGATGGCCTGCCTTCTTCTCAATGTCGTGCAGCACGATGACTGGCACATTATAGCGGCCACAAATGGTCATCACCGATGCGTTGATGTCGTCCGACAGTTCGCTGTTGAGTATGAAAAACATCTCCACACCCAGATAACGCTTCGTCATGAAGTCGAGCATCTTGGCCAACGAAGGACGGAACGATTTCAGGTCTTCCTTCGTCCAACCGCTGTACTTATATTCACCAATCGGCGATGGCACCCAAGAGTCGTTCGTAGCACCAAAGATGAAGATGATGTCGGGATCGCCCAAATTGGTGGAACGGGTGACAAACGAACGGTCGCTATAATCAGCCTTTCCATAACCCGACGAGGAAATGGTGGAACCGCTGTAGGAGTTATTCATGCAAAGTTTCCAACCGTTCTTCTTCAGCAACTGATGCCACCATGTATTCTCCACCGTGACGACATCATTGTCTTTCTGCTGACGGTCGAGAAGATACCACGTCAGATTATTTTCAGGCATCAGATAGCCTTCAAATGTAGAATAACTATCACCGAAAATGGTGACAGACTTCACCTGCTTTTGAGCAAATGCTGCACCTAAAGCAAAGATGGAGATGAGGATGGCTAAATATATTCTTTTCATAATCTCACCATTGAATTGGGCTTAAACCATGTTGTTGTAAATATTGATTGCAAATACTGAAATGATGATTACCGAAGAAGCCACGATAGGCAGACAAAGGAGATGGATGTGCGGAACGCAGGATACAATGTTTCGTGGTATCGATGAGCGATGCCTTACTCTGTGCATAACTGCCCCAAAGAATGAACACCACATGTTCCCGTTCAGCACTGACCAGACGAATCACAGCATCGGTGAACGCTTCCCAACCCCGCTTCTGATGACTGGCGGCAGCATGAGCACGCACGGTCAACGTAGCGTTGAGCAGCAACACGCCCTGCTCTGCCCATCGGGTCAAATTGCCCGATTGCGGCACAGGAGTACCGAGATCTGTCTGAATCTCCTGGAAGATGTTGCGCAGCGAGGGAGGGAATGGCACTCCGTCATTCACCGAGAAACAGAGTCCATGAGCCTGTCCTGGCTCGTGATAAGGATCTTGTCCGATGAGCACCACCTTCACTTTCGGCAGCGGACAGAGATTGAACGCATTGAAGATGAGCGCACCTGGCGGATAGCATGTGCCTTGAGCATACTCCCTCTTGACGAACTGAATCAGTTCCTCAAAGTAGGGCTTGTCAAACTCCGTTTGGAGATGTTCGCGCCACGATTGCTCTATCTGCACCTTCGCCATATCTCAGTTCCAATGATTCCAGTTCAATCCACCAGACCTGCTTCTTTCCACGAAGCCACCAACGCCTTCACATCTGCTTCGGCCTTTGGTTTCTCCACTTCATATTCAGAAAGCAATGCCTCCACCATGTCCTGTTCGGTGAAATCCTTATCTGCCACCTGATTCCAGATGAAAGCCGCTGATTCGTTCAGCGTGATAACCTTTGTGAAGTCAATGTTCTCCACACCATGCGCAATGATGATATTCTCACCACAAATTTTGCGCAACTCAAAACCTTTCTTTATTCTCATATTATAATAATGTATTATCAATTAACACTCCTTTTCCATCGTTCCGGCCACTGATGCAACCACAGCAAACGATACAGAGCCAAAAGATAGCGCCGCAGAGGCAGCAACTTTGGCCACACAGCCGAATACACCTTCCATTGGCTCGATGTGTCCAACGTGTAAGTCTTACCCTTCCGAATCACCTGCACCAATTTCGCCCTCACATTCGCCTCAGGAAACACTTCAGTGCCCTCAGGATTGCCGTCACCACGCATGGTCACCATCCCGTCATTCATCTGCACGATGCGGTGACACACGAAATGCCCTTCCTCCACTTCTGCCAGAATCACATCGCCCACCTTCACGTGGTCAGCCTTACCAAACACCAGTTTGTCGCGACTGTCCTCAATGAACGGGCGCATGCTGTTGCCACGCGCTATGATGGTGGCCAGTTGTCCAGCCTTCACCCTTTCCACCACAATCGGAAGGAACTCCTTGTTGTCAACCGACAATTTATGCATACGCCTTTCCTGTCATCGCCTCATAACTCATCCGCACGGCATCCTCATCAGGCAAATTCTCCAAAAAGAACACAGGTACCAGTTCCAACAAGCGCGACACCATATCGCAAGTTCCCACATAGTCACGTCTGTCCCACTTCATCACCGAACACGAAGGCAGCAACGAGGCAAAAGCATCCACCACCTTCATACGACTGATTTTATTATAAGGAGCCTGCTTCAGTTGCAAAAAGCCACCGATAGGCGCCTCTACATTGCGGTAACATGGAGTCTTTCCGCTCCAAGGAGAACCAAACACACGTGCCACCCCATCGTCGCACACGCGCACCACCGGGTTGTCGTCATTCATCAAATCAGTGTCTGGCACATATTTGAGCCAGTTCGACGTGTGTGTGCTCTTGCCCGTTCCGCTCACACCCAGACACAGATAACCACGGCCATCTTTCCTCACCACCGACGCATGCATCAGCACCGTCATCTTGTCGGCACCCGCAAAGGCATACATCATCATCAGCGCATTGTTCAAACCGAAATTACGCATAATCCAGTCGCCATTCAGACACACTTTGCCCAACGAGAAATCTGGCTTCGCCTCCAGCAGACAGCATTGCCTACCCTGTATGTCGCTGACATGAATCTGATACGTGCCATCGTCCAATCTGTACACGCCATGATTGTTGCCGCCACAGTCAAACTGACCAATCTCCACACCCATCCGTGCAGGTCTCCAGTTGTCATCCACCGTCAGTTCAAACAGCAAAGATTCCCCTTCCACTGGCGCATCAGCCAGACGGAAAGGTTCACTCGATGGCAACAAGTCCGTCGTGTTCTTATCGTCATTGAAGCAGACACCATACGTGTGTCGCCCCACTCTATAATAGACCTTCTCCATTTCAACAAAAAGCTAAAAAATAAAAGTTTAAGTTACCAACGTTCCGCATGGCCATCTCTAAACTTTAAACTTTACTCCCCCCACACATCTTTTCCCCACTCCGTATCGAGATAAACCTCGTTAAATCGGGCTGAGTTCGTTGCATACTTGCTCAGCGGCACAAACATAGACACTGCGCAACATTGCGTCGGGTCATTGATTTTATAAGTCCTCCACCCTCCGCGTGAACCGCTATACCAGAAACCTGCCTGCATACAAGTGATGGCCTCCTCAGCCTTCTCCTGCCAAACGGCAAACTCTTCCTCGCTCAGCACATGCTTCATCACACTCTGCATATCGTAACAGTCAGGGATGTCCGTTCCCCAATTGCCCACACCATAACGCAGATAGTTCAGCACATTGCTGTAGTCAGCATTCAGCAAATCCTCTCGATGCACCGCCACCACCTGCTTCATGTAGGCGGCAAAGGCATCCAAAGCATCCGTGTTCACACTCGACAAGACGATTCCCCACGAGATGTCGTTACAATACCTGTTATAATATGCCTCCAGCATCTTTGTGGCATAGTCATCCTTCTGAAACATGGCTGGCACCATCGTCGAATAGTCGGCACCATATCCAGGAATCTCAGCAGGCGAAGAAAGGATGTGCGACGCAACGTGGCGCAGTTCATAAACCACCTCCACCGTTTGCATGAAGCAAGCATCAAACAGGATGAAATCAAAGTGCACATTCTCCAACTTCTCCAGCGCACGAGCCATATCTGTAATGTTCATCTGATTCCCCTGATTGGCTCTATTGTTATATCCGTTGTCCACACCAAACGACCTGAGCTTCGAACTGCTGAGCGCATCGCCGCTGAAATTCGACGGAATCCATCCCGAACCATGCGACCACATCACCAGCCCGTAACTGTCATTTTCAGAAGGATAAGTCTTCTTCACATACTCGATAAAAGCAGCCAACTGCTCTGCCGAAGCCGAATTGACATCTGCGGTGTAAGTCTTCACCTCCTTCAATTCCGAGAGAGAAGCCACTTTCGTGGCATTGTTAATCAGATAAACGCGTGGCAACTTCACATCATCCACATACACCACCAGACGGTCGCCTGGGTAGAATGTCGTCGAGGCCATCCCATTCAGCATCTCATACATGTCGCTGCTCACATCGTCCGCCATGCTATTCTCTGCCACCATGTAAACCATCACCGTTCGGCTTGTGGTTAACGAGGTGTCATACTGCGGAGGCAGCTCTTTCGCATCATCTTTCTGACAGGCTGAAAACAAGCCAGTTGTGACGATGGCCCATACCATAGTCACAACTGTCCATATTCTTTGCCGCCCAATTCTCATGATCAATGATCAATTTACAGCAGCATCTAACGGATGCTTGAACGTGAAATAGCGTTCATCCACCATCACAATCTTCTTGTCAGGGTCATCCAGATAACGCTTCTTGATTTTATAGAACCTCTTCGACAGTTTCTTTCGGCTCGAAGCATAAAACACACAAGTGGTCTGATGGTTCAGCGCCAACTGGCCCTCCATGTATTCCTTCAATTGCAAGCTGAACTCCGAACGGAACGGCAGAAACTTCGTCTTCCGCTCCAAGTCGATGCTGTCCACCTGATTGATGTTCGTGATGTACACCACACTGTCGGTCAGCATCTGGCTCACGCCAAAAATATAAATCGTCGCCTTGCCCTTACCAAAAGACTGAGGCCCCTTCTTCGCCAAAGCAAACTCAGGCACCGCAAACATCAGCCCCAGCAAGACGCTCCATACAAATAATCTCTTCATTTCCAAATCCTAACCCTAACCTTAACCCTGACCTTAACAAACCGTCCGGATAGCAGTTATCGTTATGGTTATCGTTAAAAAAACTCTAAACTTTAAACTTTATCCTAAATACGTCTTCAGCAATTTGCTCTTCGACTGCGAGCGCAGACGACGGATGGCCTTCTCCTTAATCTGACGCACACGTTCGCGAGTCAGATTGAAGCGTTCGCCAATCTCCTCCAGCGTCTTCTCCGGCTCGCCCAATCCAAAGAACATCTTGATGATTTCCTTCTCGCGCACCGTCAGCGTGTCAAGCGCACGCTCAATCTCCTTCTGCAACGACTCCGTCACCAGCATACGGTCTGCTGATGGAGAATCGGGGTTCGACAAGATGTCGAGCAGACTATTGTCCTCACCCTCCACGAATGGCGCATCCACACTGATGTGACGTCCGCTCACCTTCATCGTGTCAGCCACCTTATCCACTGGCAAGTCCAGCTGTGCAGCCAACTCTTCAGGCGACGGGCGACGCTCGTTCTCCTGTTCAAACTTCGAGAAAGCCTTGCCAATCTTGTTGAGCGAACCAACCTGGTTCAGCGGCAGACGCACAATACGGCTCTGCTCAGCCAATGCCTGCAGAATGGACTGGCGAATCCACCACACAGCATAACTGATGAACTTGAAACCACGCGTCTCGTCAAACTTCTCCGCAGCCTTAATCAGACCCAGATTACCCTCGTTGATAAGGTCGGGCAAACTCAAGCCCTGATTCTGGTACTGCTTGGCCACAGAAACAACGAAACGAAGGTTCGCTCTGGTCAGTTTCTCCAAGGCCCTTCTGCCTTCGACACCGCCCTTGCGAATCTTCGCAGCCAATTCAACTTCTTCTTCAACAGTGATTAACTCCTCACGACCGATTTCCTGCAAGTACTTATCCAACGAAGCACTCTCACGGTTCGTGATTGACTTGGTGATTTTTAATTGCCTCATACTTTACGCGTAAAAAAGTGTGCAAATATAGCACTTTTTTTCCAAAAATTCAAATGTTTCACATTTTTTATGCACATCCCCACCCTATTTACATGCCCCCATCAGCAAATTGCTCCATCTTTGCCATCTCAAGACTCCAACGCCGCAAGCACTACGAGCCTAACGACGTTACTCTCATGAGCCTACCGAAGCTATGCTCGTGAGCTTAACGACGTTGATGATACACAAGCTATTCAACCGCCGTCATCGACAAATCGGCAACGCCACTCACGATGAATCGATAACGCCACTCGCGATGAATCGACAACGACACTCGCGATGAATCGATAACGCCACTCGCGATGAATCGATAACGTCGTTCCCGATTCATCGACACTGAAAGACACATCTCCCTTATACAGACAAATCGCATCGTGCGCTACAGTTGTTACAGTTGTTACAGTTGTTTTTTAGGGTATTCGGACCCCTAAAAATACTTTTATATTTATAAATAAATATAGAGTTTATTGTGACTTTTAGGTATCGTCGATTTGAACTGTAACAACTGTAACGATTGAGTTTTCCCTCCGTTTTCCACAAAAAAGCCCCCGTTAAGGACGAGGGCAGAAACCTGAATGTTTTCACAACGGAATAATCCTTATTGTGATTTGCTTCAAATTAGTGAGGCAAATTTATGATGTTTTTGAATTTTGTGCAAATTTTTTATGACAAAATCTTTGATTTTTCGTAAATTTGGCGGCAAATAACTTCAAATTAGAAAAACCAAAACCATTATGAAAAAGATATTAGGCCTAGATTTAGGCACAACCAGCATTGGCTGGGCGGTTGTGAACGCCAACGAAGAAACCCGAGAAAACGGAACCAAATACCTAAAACCAACTGGTATCAGTGCAGCTGGTAGTAGAATCATTCCCATGTCACAAGACATTTTAGGGAAATTCGATGCGGGTAACTCTATATCCCAAACAGCAGAAAGAACGAGACTCCGCATGATGCGGCGGCTTCGTGAGCGTAGCTTATTGCGTCGAGAACGCCTGTTGCGAACATTGAAAACAATGGGATTCCTTCCTGAACATTTTGCACAACAGATCAATCTGTATGGTAAATTTATAGATGACAGTGAACCCAAATTGGCTTGGAAAAAGAACGAGGATGGCTCTTCCGAGTTTCTTTTTCAGGATTCTTTCAAAGAGATGCTGGCAGATTTTGCGATGAATCAGCCACAACTGGTGAGTAACGATAAGAAAGTTCCTTATGATTGGACTATCTATTTCCTTAGGAAGAAGGCTCTGACAGAAAGAGTCACAAAAGAAGAACTTGCATGGATAATGTTGCAATTCAACCAGAAACGTGGATATTATCAATTACGAGGTGAAGAAGAGGATGAGAAAGAGAATGAGTCCATTGAGATAATTAGTGCTAAAATCCTATCAGTTGAAAAGAAGGAAAAAGATAAAAAATATGAGAAGTATTGGTATGAGATGAATCTCGACAATGGTATGACATATCGTGCATCCTTTTATAATGATGTTTCTCATTGGCAGGGAAGCACGAGAGACTTTGTCCTGAAAACGACAATACTGAAAGATGGAAGTGCTAAAAACGAACTTTCATTTTTGCCAACCACAGACGAGATTGACAGGATGGATGCTCAGCGAAAAGCAAAGATGTATGCCAAGATAAAGTTGCGTACAGAGAAAGATATAGAAAACAGTAACACAACGGTAGGCAGTTTCATTTATGATAAACTCTTACAAAAACCCGATCAGAAGATTATTGGCAAACTGGTGCGTACCATTGAGAGGAAGTTCTATAAAGATGAACTCATTCTGATTCTTAACACACAACAAGAATATATTCCCGAATTAAGAGATACTGAACTATATCAAAGATGCATAGAAGAGTTATACCCTAGCAACGAAGCGCATCGAAACAACATTGCTAAACCAGACTTCGTGACCCTTTTTGTTAACGACATTCTGTTTTACCAACGCCCCCTCAAAAGCAAAAAGTCACTCATTGACAATTGCCCATACGAATATCATTCTGACAAAGATGGAAATACATACCCAATTAAATGTATCGCAAAATCAAATCCCCTTTTCCAAGAATTCAGGCTTTGGCAGTTTGTTCAGAACTTACGCATATATCAGCGTGAACGAATTGTTAATAATGGGCAACTTGATTTATTCAGCAATGCACCCAAAGGCAAATTGCAAACCGATGTTGATGTAACAACAGAACTGCTTAAAAACGAAGATGATTATGTAAAACTTTTCGAGTGGCTTAATGATAGAAATTCCATTAAGCAGGACACACTACTCAATTCCTATTTCAAGATAAAAAAGGAAAAAGGAAAGGACAAATACCCTTTCCGATGGAATTATGTAGAAGACAAAGAGTATCCATGCAATGAAACAAGAGCAGCATTGCTGTCAGGATTAGGAAAATGCAATATCAGCACCGATTTTCTCACTCATGAAAAAGAGATGGCTTTATGGCACATCCTCTACTCTGTTGAAGACAAAACTGAAATCGGCAAAGCGCTAAAGACCTTCGCCAGCAAAAACAGTCTTGAAGACAGTGTTGCATCAATCTTCAGCAAGTTAAAACCATTCAAGAAGGAGTATGGTTCCTATTCAGAGAAAGCTATTAAGAAACTTCTCCCATTGATGCGAATGGGTAACTATTGGAAAGCAGAAGCCATTGATAATAAAACACTGGACAGGATTGAGAAAATCATCACAGGCGAATATGATGACAGCATCAAAACTCGTGTTCGAGAAAAGGCCATCAATCTCACAGATGTCAGCCATTTTCGAGGACTCCCCGTATGGCTCGCTTGTTATATTGTATATGATAGACATTCAGAATCTAAAGAAATAGAAAAATGGGAGAGTCCTGCTGACATTGATCACTATCTAAGAGGATTCAAACAGCATTCACTCCGTAATCCGATTGTCGAGCAAATCATTACGGAAACCTTACGAACTGTCCGAGATATATGGAAACAAGAAGGAAGAATTGACGAAATACACGTCGAGCTCGGGCGTGAAATGAAACTGCCTGCGGATAAACGTAAAAAACAGACAGAACGGATTCTTCAAAACGAAAACACAAATCTTCGGATTAAAGCCATGCTTCTTGAATTCATGAATTCAGATGTGGAAAATGTACGCCCATTCTCTCCAAGTCAACAGGAAATACTGCGTATTTACGAAGAGAATGCATTGGACAATCTTACAAAAGAAGATTCTGAATATGAATTTGTAACAAGAATGTCCAAAACGGCTCAACCTACAAAATCTGACATTATCCGTTACAAATGTTGGTTAGAACAGAAATATCGTTCTCCCTATACAGGGGAGATGATACCTCTTTCCAAACTTTTCACACCTGCATACGAGATTGAGCACATCATCCCTCAATCACGCTATTTCGATGATTCTTTCAGTAACAAGGTGATATGCGAATCCGAAGTCAACAAATTGAAAGACCGTCAACTGGGTTATGAGTTCATCAAGAATTGTGCAGGACAAATCGTACAGCTCAGCCAGGGAGGAACGGTTAAAATTCAATCTATTGATGCTTATGAGAAATTTGTAAAAGACCACTACACCACCAACGGTATCAAAATGAAGAAACTCCTAATGGAGGATATACCTGATGACTTCATCGAGCGACAGATGAATGATAGTCGCTATATTAGCAAGTTTATCAAGGGAGTACTTTCCAACATTGTTCGGGAAAAAATGGAAAATGGAGAGTATGAGCAAGAAACTGTATCAAAGAATCTTATTTCTTGCAATGGTTCTATTACAACCTACTTGAAAAGAGACTGGGGAATGGAAAATGTTTGGAACAGCATCATACTTCCACGTTTCTTGCGCCTTAATCAATTGACAGGAAGAGATTGTTTCACTCGGCTTAACAATGAAGGGCACATAATTCCTGTAGTTCCTTTTGAGTTACAAAAGGGCTACAATAAAAAACGCATTGACCACCGTCATCATGCGATGGATGCAATTGTTATTGCATGTGCAACAAGAGACCATGTAAATCTTCTGAACAATGAAGCGGCCCATTCTAAGCACAACGCAAACCGCTATCAACTACAACGGAAGTTGCGCCGTTTTGAGAAAATTGTAATCAATGGAAAAGAAAGGAAAATTGCCCAAGAATTCCTAAAACCGTGGGAAACCTTCACAACGGATGCAAAAAAGACTCTCGAAAATATCATCGTTAGCTTCAAACAAAACCTCCGAGTCATCAATAAGACCACAAACTCCTATCAGCATTTTGACGAAGATGGCAAAAAAGAATTTACCAAACAAGAAAAAGGCTGCAGTTGGGCCATTCGTAAATCAATGCACAAGGACACTGTCTTTGGCGAGGTCAACTTACGTATGCCAAGGTTCATCAATGGAGAAATTGTTGAGGGAAGAAAGAAAACAGTTTCATTGCAAGAAGCCATCAATAACCCAGATGCAATTATTAACAAAGATTTCAAGAAGAAAGTCAAAGAACTTCTTGAGAACGGACATGATGTAAAGTACATCAAGAAATACGTGGAAGAAAACAAGGACATTTGGTCTGACATTGATTCCAAAAAGATAGAAGTGTATTATTTCTCCAAAGACGAAAAGAAGAGAAACGGAGAACCCAAAGAACGTTATTTTGCAACACGTAAGCCATTGGACACTTCTTTCGACCAGAAAAGAATAAAGGAAAGTATTACAGATACTGGAATTCAAAAGATTCTGCTGGCACATTTGGAATCAAAAGGTAACAACCCTGATCAAGCCTTCTCACCTGATGGCATTGAAGAAATGAATCGAAACATTATTGCCTTAAATAACGGCAAGTTCCATCAACCAATACAAAAGGTTCGTGTCTACGAGAAAGCAGACAAATTTGCTGTAGGAAAGACGGGAAATAAGGGAAAGAAGTTTGTAGAAGCCAAAGATGGAACAAATTTGTTTTTCATGGTATATGAAAACAATGAAAAAGAACGTGTATTCGCAACTATTCCACTTAGTCTATCTATTGAGTGTCAAAAAGAAAGTCCACGCAGTTGGATATCATTACTTGACAAAAGACTCAGAAACAAAACCCCAATGGAAGAACTTCAGAAATATCAGAAACTAGAAATACCTGAAGATTCCAAACTCTTATTCATCATATCGCCTAATGATTTGATATATGTACCGTCAAATGAAGAACTAAAGAATGGGATAAAGCAAATTGATTACAACAGAATATACAAAGCTGTCAGTTTTAACAAGAAACAATGTTTTTGTATTTTGAGTAATGTGGCGACCCCCATTGTAAACAAGGTCGAATTCTCCTCGTCGAATAAAATGGAAAAAGCTATTACAGGTGAAATGATCAAGGAAATCTCTATCCCGATCAAAGTTGATAGACTCGGCAACGTTATTGAGCTAAATGGAATGAAAATATAGACATTATGATTAAGAAGACCCTCTATTTCGGCAACCCCATCTACCTCAGCCTCCGCAATGCCCAACTGGTGTTGCGGAAGCCTGATGCGGACAAATTAGAAGAGTCATTCAAACAGGATGCCGAAAAGACTATCCCGATTGAGGACATCGGCGTGGTGGTGCTCGACAACAGACGCATCACCATCACAACAGGAGCAATGGAAGCATTGCTTAGCAATAACTGCGCTATCATCACATGCGACAGCACAAGCTTGCCCGTTGGTCTGATGCTACCGCTCTGCGGAAACACCACACAAACTGAACGTTTCCGCAACCAAATAGATGCATCGCTGCCACTAAAAAAACAGCTTTGGCAACAAACCATCCGCCAAAAAATTCTGAACCAGGCAATGGTGCTGAGCAGGAATACAGGGGCGGTTGTCAAGAATATGCAAGTATGGGCTAACGAGGTGAAAAGCGGTGACACAGACAATCTCGAAGCTCGTGCTGCCACCTACTATTGGCGTAACATCTTCCCCACTCTTCCAAATTTCGTTCGCGGTCGTGAAGGTGAGCCTCCCAATAATCTGCTCAACTATGGCTATGCCATTCTGCGGGCTTGTGTGGCTCGTGGATTGGTGGGTAGCGGTTTGTTACCCACCTTGGGCATCCATCACCACAACCGCTACAATGCCTATTGTCTGGCTGATGACATCATGGAACCTTATCGACCCTTTGTGGATGATTTGGTCATCAATATCATGCAGCACTATCCCGACTATAGTGAACTGACACTGAGCATCAAAGCAGAACTTCTCACCATCCCGTCACTTGATGTGATGCTGGATGGCAAGCGGAGTCCGCTGATGGTTGCCGTTGGACAAACAACAGCCAGCCTCGCCAAATGCTTCAACGGAGAACTGCGTAAAATTGCTTACCCCGAATTATAATAAAAGAACATGAGCTGTTTGTCACGCCTCACAGAATACAGAGTTATGTGGATTTTAGTATTCTTCGACTTGCCCACAGAAACCAAGAAGGACAAAAAGCGTTATACGGATTTTCGGAAGAAACTTCAGTGTGACGGATTTACCATGTTCCAATTCTCCATCTACATCCGACACTGCGCCAGCAGCGAAAATGCAGAGGTACATTTAAAAAGAGTTAAATCTTTTCTTCCCGAATTCGGAAAGGTCGGATTGCTAACCATAACTGACAAACAGTTCGGGAATATGCAACTTTTCTATGGACAGAAGCCAACGGAGCCCAAAGCACCTAGCGTTCAGTTGGAATTATTCTGAAAATGAAAAATCCAGCCGTCAAGCTGGATTTTTTATGTCATACCCCTTTCTTTTTTCTTTTCTATTTTTCATCATAACCACCTAACAATCTTCCACTTATAAAGATTCAGGGTGTATATGACTCTGCAAAGATACTAATTTGAAAGCAAATCACAACACCAACGAGTACATGGCTGTCCACAATTAGGTGTATATGACTCTGCAAAGATACTAATTTGAAAGCAAATCACAACCGCAAACGACTACGCCATCACGGCATCGTTGGTGTATATGACTCTGCAAAGATACTAATTTGAAAGCAAATCACAACTTGGTTCTCGCTTTTCTTTTTGTTGTATCGGTGTATATGACTCTGCAAAGATACTAATTTGAAAGCAAATCACAACCCCTTAACTCGCTGTCTTTTTTTGTTTGACGGTGTATATGACTCTGCAAAGATACTAATTTGAAAGCAAATCACAACCCTTTGTTAAGTAGTTTTAATGATGTTTGAGGTGTATATGACTCTGCAAAGATACTAATTTGAAAGCAAATCACAACGTTCAGATGTGATGTTTGTGAATTGGTAAGGGTGTATATGACTCTGCAAAGATACTAATTTGAAAGCAAATCACAACACAAAGCGTGTTTTATTGCTAAATCATTGAGGTGTATATGACTCTGCAAAGATACTAATTTGAAAGCAAATCACAACGCGGTGTGTGGCTTGTTTCATTTTATTTAGGTGTATATGACTCTGCAAAGATACTAATTTGAAAGCAAATCACAACACCCGTGCCTCTGGTCACGGTCACACGATAGGTGTATATGACTCTGCAAAGATACTAATTTGAAAGCAAATCACAACCCTCGACGAGTCGCATATCCAGCGTGTACGGGTGTATATGACTCTGCAAAGATACTAATTTGAAAGCAAATCACAACGTATTTCAAATAAAAGTCGTACCTTTGTAATGTAATCCAAGAGAGGATTGCACAGGGAAATCCGAAAACCTTGAAAAGAGTAGGAAGCCAGTCGTGGCGGTGCCAGGGAAGGCGCTGGCAGGAAACGCAAGGGAGTCCATTACTATGGATTCCGTGCCCGTCAGGAGGTGCACGAAATCCTCTCCGCTCTGGGTGACGGCTCCAAAGCCGACTTCATCAACGAATGCATCCTGAAGGCATGCGACAAGCAGCCATGAAAGAAGGAGGGTGTGACATCGCAAGGTCACACCCTCCTTTTCATTATGAAAGACAGCGAATTTGACGCTGCCATGGGTGCGCCGCCAGCCCGAGCGGCGGCTTCTGTTCAAATAGCGGCAGCAATACTTGCCGGGGCCTGGATTCCATCAGCCGCACGTCTGATGCGGTCAGAAAGGTCATAAAGTGCTCCACGTAACTGAGAGGCTTCCTCTTCGTTAAAGCCGCCCTTTCCTCCATTGCCATCAATACCATCCATCTTGTGATAGAACCACGATGCCGACTTCGAAAAATAATTGTTGGCGACTTCTCTCCATGATACGGCAAAAAGAATGTCGTTCAGCTGTTGTTTCATGTCAGAAATGACATTTTGTTTCATTGTTACTTCCATATTCTTATTGTTTTTGTATGGTCTCCCCCTTTCGAGGGAGGCCGACTTGTTAACCTCTGTAAGCGTCCATCATGATGTCGAAAAGCTTTTCAGCGTACCACCTTAATTCGGGGTCTCCATTGGGAAAACTTCTAACGTAGTTCCTAATCGCTGCGAGGAGTTCCTCTTCTTCCTCCGTGACCTTGATGGTCAGCATCTTTTGTTTCTTTTCCATATTGTATTGCTTTTTCTTTTGAACAGTACAAAGTTACTACATTTTTTTGTAGTAACCAAATAAATACTACATTTTTTTGTAGTAAAAGCAAAAATTTAACACTCCGAGCATGAAAATACATGAAAAACCGCTTGAATAGCACAGAAAGAGTGCATCAGCAATGATGGAAACTTTTTGTTTTAGCGAGGAAAAGAGCCATCTGGATGTTGGCACCAGCACGCTGCAGCTTTGCGATGAAAGCATTAGCAGTTCTGCAAGTGGTGCAGATGTCATCGATGACAATCACACGTTTTCCGTTGAAGAACCCTTCATCGAGCAAAACGTTGTCATCGATGTCTGCATCACGATGCAGATGCAGTTTTGTGCGTTTGCCAACAACCTGAATGTGCTCGAAGCCATTCAGGTGTATATGACTCTGCAAAGATACTAATTTGAAAACAAAACACAACCTTTATTCAAAGTGTGTTTTTTATGGAATGATGATCTCTTTGACAAAAAATCATGGAATTAGTCAATTTTTATTGTAAACAATGTGATTTCACAGAAATTATACGTAAGTTTGCAAGACAAACCATCCGATTGATTGAAATATGGTCATACGAAAGGAAATAAGAAACAGTACGGCTGAGTTTGTCGGAAATTCCGACGAGCTGCCACGATGGCAGAACTTTTTTGAATCGGGCGAGCTGAAGGAGTATTCAGTTGTTTCCAAAATGGAAACAGGTCATGTATAGTCTTGTAATCGTACTTATGTAGAATTGAAATAAGGCTTTCGAGACAAAGAAACGAAGTCGGACGGCGCAAATTCAATTGTCCCGGATATTCCTTGGATATTCCTACCATTGCCGAACGATATTGCTACGATATTCGACCAATGTTTTCAACACCGTGAATCACGTCGAAGAGACAACTATTTCCAAAATGGAAACAGTTCATCAGGAAGAAGTTTTTGTTGTTTTGTTTGTTGGTATCGCTATAGTTTTGTAATTTTGCCGTCGAAACTAAGCAGAATCAATAACTCCTAAAAACCGAATTTGTATGAAAAAGATTGCGATTCTTTGTTTAATGGTGCTGGCGGCACTGTATGTGAAGGCTCAGAGTGAGGTGGTGATTGCAGGCGACAATGTGTGTCTGCGGTTCCGCCCTGACAATGCAACGAAATGGACGGGAACTTCGGCTCCGCATTTCAACACGGGTGACAGACTGCCGTGTGCCGGACAGGTGGGTGACTTCTACAAGGTGAAGTACAGAGGCGAATACTACTATGTGCCCAAGCAGTATGCACGTCCACGGGGCACGCAGAGTGCTGGCAGCTCAAAGGCCACGTCTTACAGCAACATCGTCATCGCTGGAGACAGGGTGTGCCTGCGTTTCCGTCCTGACGAATCGACGAAATGGACGGGCAGTTCGGCACCACATTTCGACACGGGCGACTATCTGCGTTGCGTGGGTGAAACGGGCGACTACTACAAGGTGGTGTACAGAGAACAGTATTACTACATCCCCAAGAGGTACGGAAGACCCAGGAATTGAGGTCAGCGAAGCAGTTGCTTGAACGCTGACGGATAGGGTGTCTCGAACTTGAGGAATTCGCCTGTGATGGGATGCCGAAAAGCGATGGTGAACGCATGGAGACAGATGCGTTTGGCTGGTGATGTGTGAGCCGCATTCTGTTCGGCATCAGGGTTTTTATAGCCATATTTGAAGTCGCCCACGATGGGGTGGCCGATGTCTTGCATGTGAACACGTATCTGGTTCTTGCGTCCTGTTTCGAGTTTCAGTTCAATCAGAGAATAGCCGTTTTTGCGCTGCAGGGTTTTGTAGTGTGTCACCGCATATTTACCGCCATTATCGACTGGGCTGGATTGGGTGACACATCGGTTTCCTTCTGTGAGCCATGATTCAACTGTGCCTGTATCCTGCTGTACATTTCCTTGCACAACAGCCACATAACGGCGGTCGAGCACAAGATCATGCCAATTGTCCATGAAGATGCGCTGAATGTCGCGCCGCTTGGCAAAGATGAGCAGTCCTGAGGTGCCCTTGTCAAGTCTGTGTACGGTGTGAACAGCGAATGTCTTGTTCTGATGCTTCACATAGTCGTCGAGTATGGTTTTTGCGCTTTCCTGACGACTGCCTTCCATACTATTGGTGAGCACGCCTTCCTTCTTCTCTATCACGAGGAGGAAGGCGTCTTCGTAAACCACACGTATCTTGTCGCTTGCCACGGTTCGTTTATGTCGGTTCTGCGACACCTGCACAATCTGCCCCTTCTGCAAGGGATGGTTGAACTGGGTGACAATCTGGTTGTTCACATACACCATGCGCTGGCTGAGATATTCCTTCGCTTTGGTGCGCGAGATGCCTGCAATGGTGGTCAGAAGGAACTGTAGCAGTTCTGCGGGTTCCTTCACAACATAGGTGGTATAGTGGTTGGCTCTTTTATAATCGGAATAGGAGGACATGGAGGGGGTAAAGTTTAAAGTTTAAAGTTTAGAGTTCAACTTTCGGAAGTTACCGCTTCGCTCAGGAGTTAAAGGAGTTATAGGAGTTAAAGCCTATACTCAGTCAACTGTAGAGAGGAGTTTTCACGCCAGCATTACATTCGGCTTTAACTCCTCTAACTCCTTTAACTTCTTTAACTCCAAGAAAGTGGAGGTTCTTTGCGAGCAAAGCGCTACGCGATAAGCGAAACTTAAATTAGAGTTTAGAGTTTAGAGAATTTAGGAGCAGGGGGCAAGGGGAAGCCATTATCAGCGACGTTCCAGGAGGACGACATTTTCCACATGCTGTGTGTGGGGGAACATGTCGACGGGTTGCACTTTCACTACTTTGTAATCGCTATCGAGCAACTGGAGGTCGCGTGCCTGTGTGGCTGGGTTGCAGCTGACATAGACGATGCGTTGCGGAGCAGCGAAGAGGATGGTGTCGATGACATCCTGATGCATGCCTGCACGTGGAGGGTCGGTGATGATGACATCGGGACGGCCATGCTCCTCGATGAAGTCGCGATTGA
The DNA here is from genome assembly GCA_017448965.1 of Bacteroidaceae bacterium. Classification (GTDB taxonomy): domain Bacteria; phylum Bacteroidota; class Bacteroidia; order Bacteroidales; family Bacteroidaceae; genus Minthosoma. The sequence continues at coordinate 28,834 of JAFSKK010000026.1, forward strand.
GGATGTCCTTCATGTCGCCTGCGAAGAAGAGGGTGTTGGTGATGCCGTTGATGTCGGAGTTCACTTTGGCATCCTCGATGGCTTCGGGCACATATTCGATGCCGATGACCTGACGGGCTTGCTTGGCAACGAAGTTGGCGATGGTGCCTGTGCCCGTATAGAGGTCATAAACGAGGGGCTTCTCCGATGCGGTTTCGTCCTTATCTCCAAAGGCGAAATCACGGGCCACTTTGTAGAGTTCGTAGGCTTGTTCCGTGTTGGTCTGATAGAAGGATTTTGGCCCCACTTTGAAGCGGAGTTCTTCCATCTGCTCGTAGATGTGATCCTTGCCTTTCACAACGTGAATTTCTTGGTCGCCAAACGTATCGTTAGCTTTATGATTATCAACGTAAAGGAGCGATGTTATTTGAGGAAAGGTTTCACTGAGATGCTGCATCAATCGGTCGGCTTGTTCCCGCTCTTCAGGAGTGTCGATTCTGAACTGCACAAGGAACATGAGTTCACCTGTGTTGGAGGTTCGAATCATGAGTGAACGAAGGAGTCCACGGTTCTGTCGCAAGTCGTAAAATTCCAATCCGTTTTCCAACGCATATTGACGAATGTCGTTGCGGATTTGGTTGTTGATGTCGTCCATCAGATGACACTCTGTGATGTCGAGAATCTTGTCGAATGCACCTGTGATGTGAAATCCCACAGAGTCCATCACATCATACTTCACATCTTGCTTCACTTCATCGTCGGTGAGCCATCGTTTGTTGGAGAAACCAAACTCCAGTTTGTTGCGGTAGCCGTATATCTTCTTGCTGCCAAGAATGGGCTGGAACTCTGGCAACTCCACCTTGCCGATGCGAGCGAGGTTGTCGTACACCTGCTGCTGCTTGGCCTTGAGTTGCTCCTCATACTGGAGGCATTGCCACTTGCAACCGCCACACACACCATAATGGCGGCAACGAGGCTCGGTGCGCAGAGGCGACTTCTCATGGAAATGAATGGCTACAGCCTCCATGTAGGAGTTCTTCTTCTTTTTCACCTGTAAGTCAACCACATCGCCAGGTACGACGAAGGGCACAAAAACCACTTTGTCGTCCACACGAGCCAATGCTTTGCCTTCGGCAGCACAGGCTGTGATGGTCACTTGCTCCAGCACAGGAAGTTGTTTCTTTTTGTTTCGAGCCATAAAAAACGAATCCTTTTTTGTTAATTTGGGGGCAAAGGTAGTGAATTATTAGGAATTAGGAATCAGATTTGAGGATAATTTCATAACTTTGCATGGCATTATGGGCATCAATCTGTCCTTCTCACCAAGAACATGGAATATCTAAGCATAGTGAAATGGGGTTTCATCGGTTGCGGCGAAGTGACCGAGAAGAAAAGCGGGCCTGCCTTCGGTAAGATTGAAGGTAGCCAAGTGGTTGCTGTGATGAGCAGAGACAAGGAGAAGGTGAAGTCGTATGCCGAGCGCCACCACATTGCGAGGTATTACACAGATGCCCAGTTGCTGGTGAACGATCCTGAAGTGAACGCTGTCTATATCGCCACTCCCCCATCCTCTCATGCCACCTTTGCCGTGATGGCCATGAAAGCTGGCAAACCCGCCTACATCGAAAAGCCGTTGGCTGCCAGTTATGAGGAGTGCTTGCGAGTGAACCGCATCAGCGAACTGACAGGCATTCCATGCTTTGTGGCTTTCTACCGCCGATACCTGCCCTACTTCGAACGAGTGAGGGAGATTGTAATGGGTGGCGAAATCGGGAAAATCCTGACGGTGCAGATTCGTTTTGCGGTGCCTCCACGCGAACTCGACTACAAGAGCGGCAAGGAAATGCCTTGGCGACTCCAACCCGAAGTGGCTGGCGGAGGTGGCTATTTCTACGATTTGGCATCTCATCAGATAGACCTGTTGCAATACTGGTTTGGAGCCATCATCGAGGCAGAGGGATTCTGCCAAAACATGGCTGGACTCTACAAGGTGGAGGACACGTTCAACGCTTGTTTCCGCTTTGCCAACGGATTGTCTGGCAGTGCATCGTGGTGTTTCGTGGCACATGAATCGGCACGAAGAGACCGCATCTCCATCGTGGGAACGAAGGGAAAGATTGTGTTCTCCGTGTTTGACTACGAGCCCATCGTGCTCGACACGGAACGGGGACAGGAAAAAATCATCGTTCCCAGTCCACCTCATGTGCAGATGGGACTGATTGAAAAAGTGGTCAAGCACCTGCGAGGCGAACAAGCGTGTGACTGCGACTCGATGAGCGCCACCCCCACCAACTGGGTGATGGATAGAATCTTAGGAAAGATATAATTCATGAAGAGACTCGTCATCATAATGTTGTGGATGGTCGCGCTTGGAATGTCCATACCTGTCGACTGCATGGCCCAGACTGATTCGGTGCCTACAGAAAGAGGTGGTGTGACGATGACAGAAGATGTCATTGACAGCATCGATATGGAGAGCCTAACTGACAGCGCCACGATGCTGAAGGGTGTGTCGGTCAAAGTCCGGCGCCCATCCGTTTTTGTACGCGCATTGGACGGTGTGACGAACTTCTTCATGGATTGTGATACCATGTATGTCACCCCACAGAAGTATAACCTCACGGCACAGATGGAACTCTCGTATTGGCATGACTACTACTTCATGCGCTCAAGGAAGACGGGCAACACGATGGTCATCCAGTCAGACCCGTCGGCCATTCTCGGAGGATTCGTCTATTACAGCATTTTCGGTTATGGTGCTGTTTGGAACCTGAACGACATAGGCATCAAGGCTGGCAAAACGAACGGCACCTCGCTCCGCCAAACGTTTGTCATCCACACGGAGAAAATCTTTGCCGAATACTATATGTTCAACTCTGGAAAGGGTGCGGAAATCAGAAGTGTGAGCGGCATCAGCACGAGGGGCAAGGAAAAGAGTTTCCACGGGCTGGACAGCCGATGCAAGGGTTTCAGCGCGGTATATTTCTTCAACAACCGCCACTTCTCGTGGCCTGCCGCTTTCGGTGCCAACGCCGTGCAGCGCAAGAGTTGCGGAAGTTGGAGTTTGGGATTCCAATTCAACCGTCAGGACATCAAATTCGACAAGGACGAACTGCCTGACTACATCAAAGAAGACATCGACTCCACCCTCCTCTTCAGTCACGTCAATTATAAGGATTACTGTGTGAGTGTGGGCTACAACTACAATTGTGTGCTGGGTCGCAACGTGCTCTTCGCCGCATCGCTCATTCCCAATCTGGGATACCGAACGTCGAGCATCACCGAACCCCTCGATTTCAAGCACCTGACCATCAACAACCTCTCCACCGACGTGAATCTGCGCTTGTCGCTCTTCTGGAACAACACACGCATGTTCAACGGCATCATCGTCGAGGCGCACACCTACTCTTACCGAAAGAGCACATTCGGTCTGACCAACACCTACGGCACCGTCAAGTATCTGATGGGTGTGAACTTCTGGAAAAAGCCAGAATACAGGAAACGGAAGACCTGACACCAACAAGGACAATACATTAAATAAACAACATATACAACAAACTTTTACGACAATACAAATCAAACAAAAACCAAAATATGAAGAAACTATTTACAACACTGCTTCTCGCGACAGTCTCACTGATGGGCTTCGCGCAGCAAGAATGGATTGACGTGACGGACAAATACGTCATCAATCCGAGATTTGACAACAACGACCGAACCACAGGATGGTCGGGCACAGAATTCAGTGCCTACAACCCGTGGGAGAACGCTGAACACTACGGGAAGAATTATGACAGCTATCAGGACATTGAAGGGCTTCCGGCAGGCAAATACCGTGTAAGCCTCAATGCTTTCTATCGCATGGGTGATACGAACTCCGACTACAACAAATACTCTTCGGGCAACTATTCCCAATATCAGCATGCACAATTGTATGCCACATCGTCCATCAATGACTATAGCACACCCATCGTCCCCCTCTGTTCAGGCATGAACAGCTACAGTCTGGGCGGAAGCGCCAAGATGGTGGGAGGTCATGAAGAATTGGATTGGGGTACATGGACCTGGGTTATCGTTGGTGGCAGCTATGTGCCGGACAATATGGAAGCCGCCTACTACTGGTTCAATGCCGGCAAATACAAAAACACTGTTGAATGTCAGGTGGGCAGCGACAACAAACTGAAAATCGGTATCCGTAAGCAGACCACCATCAGCGACGACTGGACCTGTCTCGACGACTGGACGCTGGAATGCTGGGGAACGGTCAATCCTGTCACCACCATCGAACTCTCTGAGAATGACATCGAACTCTCCATCTTGGAGACTTACTATCTGACAGCCACCACCTATCCGACGGATGCCACATACCGCAATGTGAACTGGGAGTCAACAGACGCATCTATCGCCACCGTCAACAGCAAGGGAGAGATTCAAGCGGTGGGCTTCGGCACTTGCTATATCAAAGCCATCGCAAAAGACGGCAAGGGAGCAGTTGCACAATGCAAGGTGACCGTTGTCAAGAATGAACCTACTGCCGAGAATATCATCATCAATGAACTCATGGCAGCGAATGTGGATGTCTATCGCGACCCATCACAGAACTATGGCAGTTGGGTGGAACTCTACAACCCCACCGACAAGGGTGTTTCACTGGCAGGACTCTATGTGACCGATGATGAACAGAACCTGACCAAGCACCGCCTGAGAGACGACTACGAGTCTCTGCCTCCTCATGGTTTCGCCATGCTCCACTTCGACCACTTCGAAGTGTGGACTCCGTATGCGCTCTACCAGATTGATGACAAACTGGATTGCGATGGCGGTAAAATCTTCATCACTGATGGTAAGAAAATCATCGCACAGCAAGAATATCCCAAAGCCATTTCACGTATATCATACGCCCGCACAACGGACGGTGGAGACACGTGGATGGAAACAGGAGCACCTTCACCAGGTTACTCCAACGAGGTGAACGGAGGCTTTGCAACAGACCAGGTAGATGCACCCATTGTGGACAAAGATGGACAACTCTTCCAGGGCAATCTCCAAATCTGTGTCAACATTCCAGCGGGTGCCACGCTGAAATACACCATCGACGGCACAACACCAACACTCAACAATGGCCAAGTGTCGGAAACAGGACTCTTCAACATCGACTACACAACTTGTTTCCGTTTCCGTCTGTTCAAAGATGGATATCTTCCATCCGCGGTGGTCACACGTACATATTTATATAATAACGGCAACGAACCTTTCCCCATCATCTCGGTCGTAACCGATCCCGAAGGCATCTACAGCACTGAATACGGAGTGTTCTCGTCAGGAGGCCCTTACGGACGACCCGGTAATGGTAAGAACTACAAATGCAACTGGAACATGGATTGGGATCGCCCCGTTTCGTTCGAATATATCACCACCGACAACGAGTGTCTCGTTTCTCAAGAATGTGACTTCTCAGCCTGTGGAGGTTGGAGCCGTGGATGGGACCCCCATTCGTTCAAGCTCAAGGCTACAAAGACTTACGACTTGCAGAACTCATTCCCCGTGCAGTTCTTCGCAGAAAAGCCCTATCTCAAGAATAAGACGTTGCAAATCCGCAATGGTGGTAATGACAGCGGTTGCCGCATCAAGGACGCTGCACTCCAGCAAATCGTTGCCCGAAGCGGCATCGACATCGATTACCAGTCGTGGCAGCCTGTGCATGTTTACATCAACGGAAGCAGCCATGCCGTCATCAACATGCGCGAGCCTAACAACAAGGACTATGCTTATGCAAACTACGGCATCGACACCGACGAGATGGATCAGTTTGAGATTTCACCCGATTCTGGCTACGTGCAGAAACGTGGAACCGACGAGGCATTCCTCCGTCTGGTGAGCCTCAGCGCAAAAGCAACCAACGAGAGCACCTATGAAGAGATATGCCAATTGGTTGACATGAACGAGTTCATCAACTATATGGCCGCAGAACTCTATCTGTCAGGAAACGACTGGCCTCGCAACAATGTGAAGGGCTTCCGCGATCAGAACAACGGAAAGTTCCGTTTCGTCCTGTTCGACCTCGACGGTGCTTTCGGATCATCCAATCCTTTCGACTATTTCTTCGGCAGGGAATACCACACTTTCGACAGGTTGTATGGCATCAATTATGCTACTGGCGAAAACATCGACGGTACATCCCTCACCTTACAAATCAAATTAGTCACCATGTTTAAGAATCTGCTGCAGAATGCCACATTCCGCAAAAGATTCATCGACACGTATTCCATCATGGGTGGTTCAGTATTCCAACCCGACAAGGTGCAGTCCATCGTTGATGAGATGAGCAATTACCTCAGTCAGGGTGGATATGTAGATCCCAGAAGCACAGCCAATAACCTCAAGAGCACGCTGACAGCCAGCTACAACAGCAACAGAATGACGCAGCTGAAGGAGCGTTCGGAGATGAAGCTTTCCACCACCGCAAAGATTACCGCCAATCTGTCAGTCAACCATCCAGACGCAAAGATTATGCTGAACGACATCGAGATACCTTATTCTCGATTTAACGGTTATGTATTCGCACCTGCCAAGATCAAGGCCGTAGCTCCTGCTGGCTACCGTTTCGTCGGATGGAGCAAGCCTGTGGACGGAACTCAGGCGACCCTCTTCGCTGCTGGCACCAAATGGAGTTACTACGATGGCGGTTCGCTGGATGGCGAAGACTGGACAGCGAAAAACTATGACATCACAGGGTGGAAGTCGGGGTCTGCCATCATCGGTTACGACTACAACAATATGCATCCCGACATCACAACCAGCGATGTGACAGGCAATCTCTCCACTTACTACTTCCGCAAGACATTCAATGTCACCAACACACCTGCTTCCACAGATGTTTACACGCTCGACTTCACCATCGACGACGGTATGGTGGTGTACGTCAATGGTCATGAAGCTGGACGCTACAACATGCCTTCAGGCACAGTCAAATACGACACCTTTGCATCCAGTTATGCACCTGACAACCCAGATACGGGCACTCTCGAGTTGAATCCATCCTTCTTCCAGAAGGGCAGTAATGTGATTGCAGTTGAAGTACACAATAACAGCACTGGTTCCACCGACATCATGTGGAACGCATCGCTCACAGTCACTACCGAATCCAGCGATGGCAGCACCTTCGTCTCCACCAACGAGGAATACACACTGCCGCTTTCGGGCACACAGAAACTCAGAGCCTGCTTCGAGCAAGTATCTGAAGAAGAAATGCTGGCAGAAGGTATCACGCCCGTACGCATCAACGAGGTGGGTGCAGCCAACTCCATGTACGTGAACGACTACTTTAAGAAGAACGACTGGATTGAGTTGTACAACACCACCGACGAAGACATCGACATCGCAGGCATGTACATCTCCGACAATGTGAAGAAACCCAACAAGTATCAGGTGCCTTCCAACGATGCGACCCTCAACACCATCATTCCTGCTCGTGGCTTCAAGATTATCTGGTGTGACAAGCTGAACAACACCACCGAAATTCACACCAACTTCAAACTCGAAGCCGCTGGTGGAGATGTCATCATCAGCACCAAGGACTACAACGACGTTCTCACATACGATGTTCACACGGGCATTCAGAGCTTCGGACGTTATCCAGATGGTTCCAACGACACTTACGTGATGAACATTCCGACTATTGCAGAGAGCAACCAGATTGGCTACTACGACACCCTGTATATCGCACCGCAACCAGAACCCGACGAAATCCGCTCCTACACGAAGGAAGGCGGCATCACCATCGCTTATGTGGGTGGTGTGGTTAACGTGAAGAGCGAAGACTCGCCCATCCGACAAGTCAACATCTACAACACATCTGGCCTGTCAGCGAAAGGCACCCAGTTCAGCCGCTCCAACGATCACTTCGTCAGCGTAGCTGTGTCAACACTCCCACGAGGCATTTATATTGCCACTGCCACCACCGAAGATGGCGATGAATGCCACATCAAATTCATCATAAAGTAAGAAAAAAAGGCTTTTTTTTACAAAAAGTGCATTTTCTTCAAAAATAAACACCTGACAAGAGGTGAAGAATGAATCTTTTGTTTTATATTTGCAACACCACAAGCAAAGGAACACGAAGATACGTTCTTCACCCCTTAAGTTTGGAAACACTAATTATTAAACTTACACATAACACATGAAAGAGACAATTCTCGTGACCGGCGGAACAGGTTTCATCGGCTCACACACCACAGTGGAACTCCAGCAGGCTGGCTACGACGTGGTCATCATCGACAACTTATCTAACTCAAACGCATCTGTGGTTGACGGCATCGAGAAAATCACAGGCATTCGTCCCGCTTTCGAGAAAGTGGACCTCAACGACTTTGCCTCAACGGAAGCCGTCTTCAAGAAATACCCCATCAAAGGCTGCATCCATTTTGCTGCCTCCAAGGCTGTAGGCGAATCGGTGGAAAAACCACTGCTCTACTACCGCAACAATCTCAACTCGCTGATGAACGTACTTGAGCTCATGGTCAAGTATGGCGGCAAGGGCATCATTTTCTCATCATCCTGCACCGTCTATGGTCAGCCTACCGAGGAGAATCTTCCAGTGACCGAACAGGCACCCATCCAGAAGGCACTCTCTCCTTATGGCAACACCAAGCAAATCAACGAGGAAATCATTCAGGACTACATCCACTCGGGTGCTCCCATCAAGTCCGTCATTCTTCGCTACTTCAACCCCATCGGCGCACACCCATCTGCACTCATCGGCGAGTTGCCAAATGGCGTGCCCATGAACCTCATACCATTCGTTACTCAGACTGCTATCGGCATCCGCAAGCAACTGAAGATTTTCGGCAACGACTACAACACGCCCGACAAGACTTGCATCCGCGACTACATCTATGTGGTGGATCTCGCCAAGGCTCACGTCAAGGCCATGCAGCGTGTGCTCGAACAGGAGACTGACCCTGTTGAGGTGTTCAACATCGGTACAGGTCACGGCTACTCAACGCTGGAGATTGTCGAGGGTTTCGAAAAAGCAACAGGCGTAAAACTCCCATGGGAGTATGCACCACGTCGCGAGGGCGACATCGAAGCCATCTGGGGCAATGTGGACAAAGCCAACAAGGTGCTCGGATGGAGTGCCGACACCCCGCTCGACGACATTCTGCGTTCAGCGTGGAAATGGCAAGAGAAACTCCGCGCCGACGGTATACAGTAAACATCTAACGCATCGGGGGTCACCCTGATGCGTTCCAGAACAACGTTCTGGGTAAAACCAGAACCGTTTGTCGTGTTTTATTTTGTGTTTGTGTTGTGGCTATTCTTTTTCGTGAGAAACGGGGTAGCCCTTTTTTATTGACTCATTTTCTATCAATTCAGAGACACACAAAAGCCCATTCGAGGAGAACGAAACACCCCTCAAATGGCAACGGGCTTCCCTATTAATAGACAACGAGGAAACCAATCAATCAGAAACGGAGAAATCAATGGAGTGGTAACGGCGTTGCCTTTACAGCATCAATGTGTGTCATCATAACAAACAGCGGGTCAAACAAAATCTTGTTTAACCCGCTGTTTGAAAGTAATTCTTTCAGTTATTTCTTGTCCTTCTTCTCGTCCTTCTTGGGAGCATCCTTCTCATAACGCTTGTTCAAGGCCTTCACCACCTCGTCCGTCACGTCGTAAGCCTCGTTGGCATACAACACATTGTCAATGCCCGACGACTTGCAGAGAATGAAGTCATAACCCTTCTCCTTCGCATACGACTTCGTGAAGTTCTGAATCGTGTCAGTCAACGCCTGGAACTCCTTCTGGTACTCCTCCTGCAACGAATTGCTCAGACGAGTCTGCAAGTCCTGCAAATCCTGCTGCAACTTAGCCAGACGAGCCTGCTCAGCCTCAAACTGCTGCTGCGTGAACTGGTTGCTCTGATACTTGCGGTTGAACTCCTGCATCTGCGCCGTGAAAGCCTTACCCTTCGAATTGATGGTGCTCTCGGCATTCGCACGCTTCTTGGTGAATTCATCTTCAAGATCCTTGCACTTCTGATACTGCGACGTCAGCGTATCAATCAGCACGTATGCAATCTTGTAATTCTGACCCTTCGACTCCACAGCCTTAGCAGGCGTGGCAGCGCTCGAAGGTTCCTCATTCGTGTTGGTGCATGAAACAACCGAAGCAGCCACAGCACCCATCATAAGTCCACAAAGGACAAGTGTAAAAGTTTTTTTCATATCTAATGTTTAAATGTTCTCTATCTCAATTTTCAACTTTCAACCTCATTCACCGCAAAACGCGACGGATGCCGCATCGCAAAATCCTGACTCTGCACACAGGTCACCCCACGCTTGCGCATCTCCTTCGACTGGCTCACATGCGTCTTCACAAAACGCCCGTTCTTCTTCAGCAAGATACGGACACTCAGCAAAAGCACCGCCACCCCAACAATGATGACACATAAAATCACAGTCTTCACCATAAAATTCCTATCTTTCGTTTCGCACAAGGTACTCATGTTCGGAAAAACTCAAATAAACCTGGTATTTTCGCTCACTAAATCGTACCTTTGCAGCCAAATCGATTGCAAAGATAAGTGTTAAAAAGTTTGCCGCTACCCCCAAGCCCCGTTTTTTAACCTTATTTATGATAAAATACACCATTTTATGGACAAAACACATTCATCCATACCTTTTCCCGTACACATCAGCGTGGAAAACAGCAGCGACACCATCAGCGCCACCACCCTGCTCAAGCAGTTTATCGAGCAAGCCTCACAACGCTACCAGCTCACCCTCATCGCCCCACCCTCTGGTACTCACCAGCAAGCCGATGCCATCATCTCCGTACCCTTCCCCCACCGCGAACACATCCGCATCGACTTCAACATCTTCGCCTCCGACATGGAAGACCTCCACGGCCCCCACTTCTACTTCCACATGGAAAGCGCCTGACCCCTAACTGCCCACTCCAAACTTCTCACTCCTAACTCATCCTCGCCTCCACTAAGCTCATGGGCCTAACGGCGTTACCCTCGTGAGCTTTTCGACGTTAAGCCCACCTGCGCAACGGGCTTGCACTTTCAGTCCTCCCACCAAACAAAAAAACGCCCCACCCTTTGTCTTTTTCAAAAAACAACCGTATATTTGCACACGGAAAAACTAAACCTAAACGCCTATACCTCTTATGAGAAACTATTTTTTTATATTATGTGCATTCGTACTGCTGCCCATAACCGCTATCGGTCAGACACAGCAGGGTTATGTGAAAACTTTAGGACGCCCCAATAAGGATGGTGTGCCTTTGAAAGGCGTGACCGTCCTCGTGAAAGGTGAGCACAATACTGTGCTGAGCAAGGCAGACGGTACTTTCTCCATGCTGATGACAGGCAAGAAGAATGGAGATGCCTACTCTCTGCAACAAGTACAGAAGTCAGGGTATGAACTGAACGAGAAGGGAGTGATTGGCAGAAAGTATACCTTTTCAGACAAGGTTCCATTGACCATCGTGATGGTGTCCACCTCCCAACTCCAGGCTGACAAACAGCGCATCGAGAACACAGCCTACGAAGTGGCACAACGGAACTACAAGGCAAAGATGGCTGAACTGGAGCGGCAACTCAGCAAGAATACCATTACGGCAGAGACTTACCGTTCAGAACTGGCAGACCTGCGAGAGAAGTTCGAACGCTACCAACTGCTCATCGACGGATTGGCAGAACACTATGCCCACACCGACTACGACATGCTGACCGACACAGAGCGTGAAATCAACCTCTGCATCGAGTCAGGCGACCTCGACCGTGCCGACTCCCTCATCCACACCCTCTTCGACCCCACCGACGTTCTCCAGCGCAACCACGATGCCCTCGCCAAACTCGACCAACAAATCGACCAAGCAAACGACATCATCCGTCAGGCCAACACCGACATGGCCGCCGTGCTGAAACAACAGGAAAAGGATGCAGAGTATTTGTATCAGTTATACACCATCGCCCTTGCAAAGTACGACAATGAAAAAGCGAGATCTTATATTGAAACAAGAGCAAAATTAGATACGACGAATGTGGATTGGCAGAATGATGCAGGAATGTTTATATACGAATACATGGCTCTATATGATGATGCTTTAACATATTTCGAGCGAGCATTATACTATTCCGAGAAACAAAACACGCCTAATAAGATATCAGACTGTTATTACAACATGGGACTCTGTTTTTGTGCCTTAGGACTATACGACCAATCTATTGAATATCAAACAAAAGCACTAATCAACAGAGATTCTAATGATGATGGCAATCAGAAAGATATTGCAGCTATTTATGATCAAATAGGATTGACATACACAAGACAAGATATGTATACACAAGCTTTAAGCAACCATCTGAAGGCAGTACATATCTTAGATGATTACAACGATAGCACATGTTATGAGGAATATGCTACCATTTATAACAATATCGGAATTGTGTACAACCATCTTGATTCTTTAGACAAGTCCTTATATTATTATAATAAAGCTCTGGAAAATTGTAATAAATTCTATAAACAAGAATACACCATTCATCAAGCCATAACAGACTGCAATATAGGAGTTGTGCTATACAAAAAGGGAGAAATGTTAGCAGCGTTAGGCCATTTTGAAAAAGCTTTAGAATGCTTTCAAAAAACATACGTAACAAACCACCCTGCAATTGCGACAACTTTAAATCAAATCAGCGCATTTTACGCTGAAATGGATGACTGGAATAAGGCTTTGGATTATTTGGAAAGGGCGTTGCAAATTAATACCAACGTATATGGAGAACAACATCCAAATACAGCAAAGAATCTCAGCAACATAGGTGCCATCTGTATTCAAATGGATAAGCCGTATGAGGCAATCCGAAATTTTGAAAAAGCATTAGAGATTAATAAGCGTTTCTATGGCGAAACACATTCAGACATTGCATCAATATACACATATTTAGGAGATGTTTTTTACCGTTTAGGAAACCATGGTTTTTCTTCATCTCTTGAATATTACAATCAAGCTTTGGCCATTTATCAACAACTTTATGGAGAGACGCATTTGGATATTGCCAACATCAATAAAAAAATTGGGTGTATATATTACGAGAAAAAGAATTACACAAAGGCTTTAGAAATCCTACATCAGGCTGTTGAAATCTATGAGAAATTGCATGTACCAGAAAATTTGGATTTTGCCGATTCCTACAATTCCGTCGGGAGTGTTTATTATAGCCAAGGAAACTACACGAAAGCATTCGACTACTTTTCTAAGTCTTTAGCAATTTTAGAGAAAGTGTTAGGTGAAGACCATCCTAACACAAAAATAGTTAAAGAGAATATAGAGTCTCTGAAACAGAAAATGAACGGCCAATAACTCTTCGCGGTGTATCTCTAATTTGTGATGCCTTGTCAAAAATATCCATCCTTTTTTGTAGGCTTGGAGGAATTTGTGTACCTTTGCCCCAAAATCGAATACCGATTTCTCCAAGAAACTCAAAAAAACCACTAAACCTAAATCATACCATCAAACAATGAAAAAAGCATATCTCCTCTTTATTGCACTATTTGCCGCCATCTCTATGTCAGCCCAGATGCAGCAGGGTTATGTGAAAACTTTAGGACGCCCCAATAAGGATGGTGTGCCTTTGAAAGGCGTGACCGTCCTTGTGAAAGGTGAACACAATACTGTGCTGAGCAAGGCTGACGGTACTTTCTCCATGCTGATGACAGGCAAGAAAAATGGAGATGCCTACTCACTTCAACAGGTACAAAAGTCTGGGTATGAACTGAACGAGAAAGGCGTGATTGGCAGAAAGTATGCCTTCTCAGACAAGGTGCCGCTGACCCTCGTAATGGTGTCCACCTCCCAACTTCAGGCAGACAAACAGCGCATTGAGAACAAAGCCTACGAGGTGGCACAACGGAACTATCAGAAAAAGATGGCAGAACTGGAGAGACAACTCGGCCAAAACACCATCACGGCAGAGACCTACCGCTCAGAAGCGGCTGACCTGCGAGAGAAGTTCGAGCGCTACCAACTGCTCATCGACGGATTGGCGGAACACTATGCCCACACCGACTACGACCTGCTGACCGACACAGAGCGTGAAATCAATCTCTGCATCGAAGCTGGTGACCTCGACCGTGCCGATTCTCTCATCCACACTCTCTTCGACCCCACCGACGTTCTCCAGCGCAACCACGATGCCCTCGCCCGTCTCGACCAACAAATCGACCAAGCCAACGACATCATTCGTCAAGCCAACACCGACATGGCCGCCGTGCTGAAACAACAGGAAAAAGATGCAGAGTATTTGTATCAACTATATACCATTGCCCTTGCTAAGTACGATAATGAAAAAGCGAGATATTATATTGAAACAAGGGCTGCATTGGACACAACAAGTGTGGATTGGCAGATTGATGCAGGACTTTTTATCGAGAACTATTTCGCAGATTATTCCAAGGCGCTCAACTATTACCGATGCGCCTTAACCAACACTTTAAGAAATCCCAAGTATTATTATTTGCAAGGAGTCGCCTTGAACAATATTGGGGACCTATTACTAACACAAGCAAAATATCAAGAGGCTTTAACGAATTTTGAAAAAGCAAGAGATTTTGACAAAGATCTATTGGGAGAAGAAAATGTGCTTTTAGTAAAAGTCTACAACAATATTGGAGTTGTTTACGATGGAATGGAAAACTACATTATGGCATGGGATAATTACAATAAAGCACTTAAAATTGAAAACACACATCATCCAGATGGAAGTAAAGAAATGGCTCTTCTCTATAGCAATATTGGAGGATTGTATCGTTCATTGGGCGAAAAAGATAAAGCTATCGTTTGTTACAAAAAAGCGTTGGAGTTATATCGGCGCTTCACTGGTGAACAATCCGCCGAAGTGGCTAGTGTTTATGGAAACTTAGCCGATTGTAGAACGAACAATGAGGAGGCTCTTCAATATGTGGAGAAAGCCCTTGACTTTTATCTCAAACTATATGGAGACGATCACCCGAATGTGGCTTGGTGTTATGGAATCATGGGCAGTATCTACTTTTTTCTTAATCAACCACAAAAAGGAGAAGAGTACATTATTCGAGCATTGTTTATTTATAAAAATTTTTTGGGAGATTTTCATCCCAAAGTTGCTGGTATGTACCGAGTCTTATCAGCGAGACATTTTGAAAGGGGGAATTTAGACATGGCCACCGAATATAATCAGAAGGCTTTGGATATTTATATGCAAACCTATGGTGAAGGTCATTCTACCGTTGCTTCTTGCTACATTCAAAACGGGGAGATTCTCATCAGTAAAGATAAGATTCAAGAGGCATCTACTTATATTGATAAAGCAATTAACGGGATGGAAAAGAAATACCCAGAAGGACACCCTGATTTATATACATACTATCTATCACAAGGATGTTATCGTTTAGGGTTACAGACCAAAGATTCAACGCATTTAAAAAAAGACAGAGCATTGGATGGACAAATGAATGATTATGGCACAGAAGAAAGTTTTGATAAAGCCCTTGTTATAGCTGAGAAATTCTATCGCGAAGATTCCGAAAGAATGCAAAATATAATTCAGTATCTGGTAAACATCTATTTCATAAGAATCGCTATAGGGGGAACTGCCTATCAAGATAAACTAAAAGCCTTGGCCACTAAATATCCGAAATACGTCAAAACAGCATGGGATACACTTCAACAGCAGATTCCATAAAGAGATAACACAAGAAAAAATGAAAACGATTGTTTTTTTGTTTTTTATGTCAACAACACTTTCTCTATTGGCACAACAGCAACAGGGTTATGTAAAAACTTTAGGACGCCCCGACAAGAAAGGTGAGCCTTTGAGTGGTGTGACCGTCCTAGTGAAGGGTGAACATAATACAGTGCTGAGCAAAGCGGATGGTACTTTCTCCATGCTGATGACTGGCAAGAAAAATGGAGATGTCCACTCACTTCAACAAGTACAGAAGTCAGGATATGAACTGAACGAGAAGGGAGTTATTGGCAGGAAGTATGCCTTCTCCGACAAAGTTCCCTTGACCCTCGTGATGGTGTCCACTTCACAACTCCAGGCAGACAAACAGCGCATCGAGAACACAGCCTACGAGGTGGCACAAAGGAACTATCAGAAAAAAATGGCTGAACTGGAGAGACAGCGTGACAAAAACACCATCACTGCGGAGACCTACCGCTCAGAAGCAGCTGACCTGCGAGAGAAATTTGAGCGCTACCAACTGCTCATCGACGGTCTGGCAGAACACTATGCCCACACCGACTACGACCTGCTGACCGACACGGAACGTGAAATCAACCTCTGCATCGAGGCAGGCGACCTCGACCGTGCCGATTCCCTTATCCACACCCTTTTCGCCCCCACCGACGTGCTCCAGAGCAACCACGATGCCCTCGCCAAAATCGACCAGCAAATCGACCAGACCAAAGACATCATCCGCCAAGCCAACACCGACATGGCCGCTGTACTGAAACAACAGGAAAAGGATGCAGAGTATTTGTATCAGCTATATACCATCGCCCTTGCAAAGTACGACAATGAGAAGGCGAGATATTACATTGAAACAAGAGCGGCACTAGATACGACAAATCTAAAATGGCAGAATGATACAGGGCGGTTTATCCACGACTATCTCGCAGACTATTCCACATCTCTCAACTACTTCCAATTGGTTCTTCGTCAGTCATTAGTACAGGAGGGCGAAGAGAGTGCGTGGGTAGGTACAGCCTACAACAATATCGGTGGTGTCTATTCACACCAAGGTAACTATCCGAAAGCCTTGGAATACTACTCAAAGGCACTCACCGTCTGGGAAAAAGTATTGGGAATGGAAAATCCCGATGTCGCTTTATCCTACAACAACATTGGTGCAATTTACTACCACCAAGGTGACTACTCTAAATCACTAGAATACTATTCTAAGGCATTAATCATCTGGGAGAAGTTGCAGGGAACGGAACATCTAGACGTCGCCTTATCTTACAACAACATCGGTGCTGCCTATGCCGAGCAAGGCAACTACCTCAAGGCACTTGAATATCTTTTTAAGGCTCTCGCCATTCGGGAAAAGATACTAGGTAAGGAGCATCCAAATGTCGCTTTGTCCTACAACAATATTGGTTATGTCTACATCGAGCAAGGAGACTACCCCAAAGCGTTGAGATACCATTTCGAAGCACTCGCCATTCGTGAAAAAGTTCTAGGGAAGGAACATCCCGATGTCGCCCAGTCCTATAACAACATCGGGGTTGTCTACTATTGCCAAGGTGACCACCGTTTAGCATTAGAATACCTTTCAAAGTCACTGGCCATCAGGGAAAAAGTGTTGGGACCTATTCATCCTAACACGAAAATCGTAAGGGAAAATATTGAAGATGTAAAACAGGAGATGAATGCCCAATAACCCCTCGCAACGCATGTGAATTGCAAGAAGAATTCTATAAAATCACAGAAAAAAATCTCAAATTCCACCTCAAACCCACAAAAAAACCTCCCTTTTTGTAGGCTTGGAGGAATTTGTGTATCTTTGCCACAAAATCGAATACCGATTTCTCCAAGAAAGTCAAAAAACAACCACAAAATCTAAATCATACCATCAAGCAATGAAAAAAATAGCTCTTATCATCGTTGCACTATTTGCCGCCATCTCTATGTCTGCCCAGATGCAGCAGGGTTATGTGAAATCTCTGGGACGCCCCGACAAGAAAGGTGAACCTTTAAAAGGCGTGACCGTTCTCGTGAAGGGTGAACACAATACTGTGCTGAGCAAGGCGGATGGTACTTTTTCCATATTGATGGCAGGCAAGAAGAATGGAGATGCCTACTCACTTCAACAGGTACAGAAGTCTGGATATGAACTGAACGAGAAAGGAGTGATTGGCAGAAAGTATGCCTTCTCCGACAAGGTGCCGCTGACCCTCGTAATGGTGTCCACCTCCCAACTTCAGGCAGATAAACAACGCATTGAGAACAAAGCCTACGAAGTGGCACAAAGGAACTATCAGAAAAAAATGGCTGAACTGGAGAGACAGCGTGACAAAAACACCATCACTGCGGAGACCTACCGCTCAGAAGCAGCTGACCTGCGAGAGAAATTTGAGCGCTACCAACTGCTCATCGACGGT
>JAFSKK010000027.1 GCA_017448965.1 Bacteroidaceae bacterium
AACAATCATTTCCAGCGTACTGTCTGAAATTTGTGTTTTACGTCTGCCCATTCTTACTTATTTATCTTGTTAAATACTATGGAGAAAGCCCTCCGTTACCATTGTGAACCGGTTACGGAGGGCAAAAGTACATGGATAGTCTGGAATGAGAAAGAGAGAAAATAGAGACTCTATCTGATTCTCTCGGTCATTCCCTGACATCTTCTTTGCAGTTATTTGTCAGTGTTTCTTTTTCTTTGATATTTCTGCCCGATAGGACGAACAGCATCATCAATGATTTTCTCCTGCGCAGACATCTCCAAATCTACAATAGAGTAGAGAGCGGAGGACAAAGACTTCTGGGTCAGAGTGTCTTTGCCTGTGGAGCTGACAATGCTGCGTTGATGGGCAAGAACGTTCTGCCAGTTGCGGATAATGAGATTGTAGATGGATAGCTGGTCGAAGAAAAAGGCGACAAGCCGATTGTTGCGAGAATGGAGCGGCATAGATAATTTGCCGTCCAGAAGAGAAAGAAGGTCGTTGGTATTGATGACTTCGCTGAAGATTTGAGCCTCGTTGCAACAACGGGCAAGAATACTAAGGTCATCATTGTCGAGACAAGAACACAGATTAAGGTCGGATGTCTCTCTGACTTTCTTACGGGCAACAAAGGTGTTGGATGAAGGTAGCGTAGTGTTGAACAGAGTAAGCATTTCTCTCAGTTCTGTTTCGCTAACTTCGTTTTTGTTGAAATAGTTCTCAACAAGGTCACGTCGATTAGTTAGTAGTGCATCAAGAATACGGTAGTTCTTCTGATGCTCGTTCTTGCTCCAGGCATCGATGGCATCGTGGAACTCATGGCTATAGACAAAATCATCAGCATACCGCTGATAAAGTTTGCCTTGGTTAACAACTTCGACCTGATAGAGGTCATAAGCTTCGTGGAGCATTTCGAGCAAGCCCGAATCACCACTCTTGGCAGCGGTCAGATGCCCTGTCCGCGTCAGTCTCTCAAAAAAGAGAGAGGAAGAATTTTTCTTTTCTCATTGTTTTTTTGATATTGATTAAAGTAAAAAAATATAACGTAACGGCTATCACCGAACATTGTTTTCATTGTATTATGGATACACATGATTTCTCTCTCATAAAGATGCATTTGTTGTCGTCTTAAAGACCCATGTATGTTGATTATTATACGTAGGATAAATATACACAAATTGTGGGTAAATTTTTTTTACCCACTTCTATGTTGTTGGATGAAATAATATCCATTAGTTTATCCATTGTTGTATTTTGATGCAATTCTCTTCAGATCAACGTCAAAAATCGCATAGTCTGGCCGTTTTTTTAATGCGGTAAGTCCTGTAACAAGACTTCCTCGATTGGGAGCCTGTCCGTTGATACTAAAACAAGCTTTTGCTTTCTCCCAATAATCTTTGTTCGTTTTAGAGAATGCGAAAAAGACAAAGTAAGAGAGGTGTCGCTGGCTCTTAATCCATTCGATGGGTTTCCTCGTTGTTTGTTCTCCGAGATTGAAGATGCTTAGGAAAGCATCGACTGTAGTGTCCGGGCTGATATAGCCTTTATCGTGAAGATCTTGATATAGAGTACGGACTCGTCGTGAACCATAGACTGCATCAAAATATCTCTCTTCATTAGGTTGAGTGAGTTCTGAGAAATCAACTTCTGGATAGAGTTTCATCACTTTCTCGTTCCGCTTGAATTGCTTTTCTGTTACAGGGAGTGATGAGAGCTTGTTAGATTTGTCGATATTCCATTGCTCCTCGAAATGTGACCATTTGTGACGCATGGTGAGGTGCAGCATTTCACCTATGGCAAAGGCGAGAATCTTTAGTGTGTATAAGTCTGTGTCACCTTTAGGCTGGTACTCAGCGGTGAGATAACCTGCACTAACTGCACGATCGAAAAGGTCGGCAGCTTCCTCGTAAGCAAACTCGTTAACAAGATATTTGAACTTACCCTTGGACTCTTGGTTGAGGTCAAAGCATAAGGCATGGATGGATTTCATGGCTTGAACTACGCCAGAGAGAGCATCATAAGTATTCTTTGGCAAAGTCTCTTTACCATCCTTAATATAGTTCTCCAACATTTCAGGGGAACCCAGCATTGCAATCTTATCTATGATGATTGGATCAGGATTAAGGCTGGTATATAGCATTATATCCTCCTTCCATTGCTCGAAATGGAGCAATTCGTCAGCGTAGGTTGTTAACTTCGTGTTGCCTCCTATGCAGATGTCATAAATGAGTTGCTTTGCGAACTTGTTGAACTTTACAAAGCTCAATACGGCTTCTTGTCTCGTTACCATATATAATAATGTATGAAGTTCTACTCGCTGATGCTTGGTATTAGGTTAACCGCTGCTTGCTTGTTTTTATCAAGCACTTTGGCATATATCTGAGTAGTGGAAAGCTCACGATGGCCAAGGAGTTTTGAGACTGTATAGATGTCAGCTCCAAGGTCAAGCATCATTACTGCGAAGGTGTGACGAGCGCAATGGAAGGTGAGATTCTTCGTGATACCAGCGGCGAGTGCCCAACGCTTCAGTTCAAGTGAAGTCCATGCGCCATAAGTGAATCCTTCGAACACACGGTCAACATCGTTGCGACGTGTGCCTAAATATGCTGCTGCCTGGTCTGAAATATCAAGATATTCCTGTCCACCAGTTTTCTTCTGTTTGAACACAATGCGTGTGAAGTCGCCAAACTTCTGGATTTCGCCCCAAGTCAGCTTCTCAATATCGCTCTTGCGAAGTCCTGTCAGACAAGAGAACAGGAATGTGGCTTTTAGAATAGGGTAGTTGCATGGGGTAGCAGCCATCTTCTTCACCTCTTCGAGTGTCAGATATTCACGAGCCACTTCTTCAGCCTTGAAACCCTCGATGCCACGCATAGGGTTCTTGTCAATGATGTGCTCCTCAAAAGCCTGATTGAGACAGGCGCGTAGTTTGTTGAAGTAAGAAACCTTCGAGTTCTGTGACAATCCAACGAATACATAAGAAATCTTAGGATCCGTCTTCTTTTGGGCATCCTTCTCTGCTGTATTCAGATAATCCTTAAATCCCTGAATCCATTCGGCATCGATATCATCGAAGGTTGTTGCCTCGTCACAATATACCTCCAAATGCTTCAGACAACTATGCCAGTTGCCCCAATTACCATTTGAATCAGGAGTCTTCAGGCGCTCTTCGCACATCTTACGATAGTAGTCAAGGAAGCGGACACCTTCCTGCTTGGGCTGGGTGATGTCAAACTTGCCGTTGATGATTTCCAACTCTCGTTTGGCTCTCATGGCATTGGCTGCTGCAAGAGCCTGACGGTTCTGTTCTCTTTCCTGTGGGGTAGTTGGAACTACCTGATAGAGCTTCAGGTATTCCTTATGACGCTTGCCACCTACATTGATGTCAAGGTACAGGCTCGAACTTCCATCTTTGAGCTTCTTTTCACGAAGCTTCACTTGTCCTCTTTGGACGCTTGCTGATTTTTTCTTTGCCATAGTTTGTTATCGTTTTTAAGATAACCACCGAATTAACTTTCGAGGGACACTTTTTCTGTCCCCGGGGGACAGATTTTGCGCCTTTGATGTAATCTCGGGGGACATCTGGGGGACAAAGTTAGGAAAAAATCTGCAAATAGACAATGTTCAAGTCAAAAATCTGCAAATAACCGAACAATCTTTAACACTTGAAAATAAGCGATTTATAGCGGTATATTTGCAGATTTTATAATTTTCTTTGCAGTGGGTTCACTTTCCCACGCAGAATCTACTTTCCGACGCAGAAGTGGCTGAAGATGTTGTTGAGGGTTTCTTGGGGTGTGATTTGACCGCCGGTGATGTCGGCAAGGTGGTTGAGGGTGAGGCGGAGGTCTTCGGAAAGGAGGTCTCCGCTTTGTTGCTGATGGAGTCCGTCGATGACGCGGAGGAGGGAGTCGTGGGCGTGGGTGAGGGCTTCGTAGTGGCGGGCGTTGGTGATGATGATGTCTGTGTCTGCGGTCTTTGGGGTAGCGGCGATGAGGCGTTGGCGGAGGTCGTTGAGTCCGATGTTGTATTTGGCTTGGAAGGTCTCTGTCTTGTTTTCGATGCGGATGATGGTTTGGTCTTGGCGGACAGGGATATCGGGGTAGGGAACTCCGGGTTCTGTCATCATCAGGATGATGGTGGCACGTTGGGCGGCGGCGAGGGAACGGTCGATGCCGAGACGTTCCACGTGGTCGTCTGTATGGCGGATGCCTGCGGTGTCGATGAATCGGAAGGTGATGCCGCCGAGTTGGATGGTGTCTTCGATGGCATCGCGGGTGGTGCCTTGGATGTCGCTTACGATGGCGCGTTCTTCGCCGACAAGGGCATTGAGTAGGGTCGATTTGCCTACATTGGGTGCGCCGATGATGGCAACAGGTATGCCGTTCTTGAGGGCGTTGCCTGTGTGGAACGTTTCGGCAAGGGAGGTGATGCGTTTGTCAATCTTTTGTGCGAGTTCCAGCAGTTCGGTACGGTCGGCAAATTCGAGGTCTTCGTGGTCGGAGAAGTCGAGTTCGAGTTCTAATAGGGAGGTGAGTTTCAGGAGTTGGTCACGAAGGAGAGACAATTCGGAGGAGAAATGGCCGCGGAGTTGGGAGAGGGCGATGTCGTGGGTTGCCTTGTTGGTGGATGCGATGAGGTCGGCGACGGCTTCTGCTTGGCTGAGGTCGAGTTTGCCATTGAGGTAGGCACGTTGAGTGAACTCGCCAGGATGGGAAAGGCGACAGCCGTTTTGTACCAAGAGTTCCAAGACTTTGTTGAGAATGTAGCGAGAGCCGTGACAGGATATTTCAGCAGAGTCTTCGCCTGTATAACTATGTGGCGCACGGAAAATGGAGACGAGCACTTCGTCGATGTCGGCAATGTGTCCGTAATGAATGGTGTTGGGCTTGGCAGTTGTCAAGTCCTTGGTGAATATGTGGGAAAGAATCTCAAGAGTTTGGCTTCCTGAGATGCGGATGATTCCTAATGCACCACCTGTAGCGGTGGCAATGGCACAAATCGTTTCGTTCATTTAGATGCGGTCTAACACTTTGGTGATGAGTGTGTCAATGCTGTTTTTGTATTCCGTGTTCATCTCGGTGGTGTAGCGGTTAGCGATGACCATGCAGCAGGTCATGGCGCGGTGTCCGAGCAGCGAGGAAAGACCAGCGAGGGCTGATGATTCCATCTCGAAGTTGCAGATTTTCATTCCGTCATACTCAAAGGCCTCCACCTTCTCGTTTTGCTGTGGGTCTTGAATCCTCAAGCGGATTTGGCGACCTTGTGGGCCATAAAAACCGCCACAGGCGATGGTGTAGCCACGCACCATGTCGTTCTGTGCAATCTGTTCAATCAGGTCAGGATTGGCGACGGCAACGTAGGGAGCACCTTTGAGGGGACTCCAATTCATGTGCTTTTTGAAGGCCGCTTCCAGTTGCAGGTCGCACACCTCATTTCGCCCGTCATAGTAGTTGAGCAATCCGTCGAAACCGATGCTTTTCACCGAGGCGATGAAGCAGCCGGTAGGTGTGAAGGGTTGCAATCCTCCGCAGGTGCCGATGCGCACGATGGTCAGCGTGCGATGGTCGGGCTTCTCCGTGCGAGTATTGAAGTCGATGTTGGCAAGGGCGTCGAGTTCCGTCATCACGATGTCGATGTTGTCGCATCCGATGCCTGTGGAGAGAACCGTGATGCGCTTGCCCTGATAGGTGCCTGTGATGCTGTGGAATTCGCGGCTGCTCACCTCGCATTCTTTTTCGGAGAAGTGTTCAGCCACGGTGCTCACTCTGCCCGGGTCGCCTACGAGGATGACGCGGTCGGCAAGTTGTTCGGTGCGCAGATGAAGGTGAAACGCCGAGCCGTCAGCGTTGATGATGAGTTCGGAGGGAGGGAAAATTTTCTGTGTCATGGTTTTTGGGGGGTATTAGTGGATGTTTCGTTCTTTAAGAGTTCCAGACGTCGGATGTTCTTTTCGATGTTGTGCACTTCGTTTTGCAGTTCCATGATTCGTGTTTCGAGATTGAGAATCTGTTGACGGGCTGATGGAGATGTCTCACGCATCTGTTGCAACTGTTCACGGAGGGCGGTTAGGTTCTTGGACTTCTGCAACCACTCACGGCATTGTTGTTGTGCTTCCTTTGAGGTGAAATCGTTGAGCGTATAGCAGGTCTTGGCATCGTTGAGAACAAATTCAAAGTCCCTTTTTGAGTTGACAATTGACAATTGAGAATTGACAGTTGAGAGGCGTTGTCTGGCTTGTGCCTTTGCTTGTTTCTGTTCATCTGTCATCGGAAGGGTGGCGACAGATTTCAGAGATGCAACGGCACGGAGTTCGTTCAGGTCTGCTGTCTCGTAGTCGATGGTTTGACGAGATTCGTTGGGGATGAACGTGTAGATGCACACCTTGCCGACGGGTTGATAGCGGTCGCTGGCGAACCATCCGAGGTTGGCGCCTTCGTCGATGACGAGCATATAGTCGTTGGCGTATGAGTTGTAGGGGAATCCCATGTTCTCTGCCTGATAGAAACGCTTGGAGTCGCTATCGTAACGGGTGGCATAGAGGTCGTAGTTTCCGTAGCCATCGTTGCTTCGTGCCGCAAAATAAAAGGTCTGTCCGTCCGACATGAGGAAGGGGTAGTTGATGTCGCCTTCGATGCCGAGACCCTCGATGATTTCACCCTCGGTCAGACATCCGTTCTCGATGTAGTGACGTATGATTTGCAGACTCGTGCTGTCGCTTCCTTCGGGGCAGAGCACCATGCCGTTGAGTTGTGTCTGATATTGCACGATGTCACCTTTTTCTGACATCGACAAAGTGCCAAGGTCGGCAGCAAGCGGATAGGCTTTGAGGAAGTCTTTCTTGTCTACGACCATGCTGTCCACAATGGTGATTCTGTCAACACCACGCAACCCGCTTTCTCCTTTGCGGCAGAAGGCCACCACCTTGTCATATTCGGTCGTCGCTTGCCTTTTGCGTTTGGCTGCCTGAATGAGTCTTTTGGCGGCAGCATCTGCTTTGCCGAACTGGAGCGACATGACATCGGCATTGAGGTCTGCCAACGATGAGACAGGTGTCAACTGTGGATACGTCGGAGGAACCGATGCTGCAATGCTGTCGGTTGTCTGCGCATGTGCCGCAATGGCTACCCACGCAAATAGATATGTGATAATCTTCTTCATTATGATTTTTTATGCTGTTTTCAACTTTCAACTTCCCTAAACAAGTTCTACAATCGTAATTCCTGCCCCTCCGAAGCGGATGTCTTCATCGTAGAAGTCGGCCACAGGAGGCATCGTGTTCAGATATTGACGGATGACCGTCTTGAGGGCGCCTGTGCCGGTTCCGTGCAGGATTTTCACACGGGAAGCACGTGCCACCAGGGCATCGTCGATGAAGTAGGTGACGGCTTGGATAGCCTCATCGCCACGCATGCCTCGCACATCGAGTTGCTCCTTGAAGTTGAGGGTGGTCTTGCGGATTTCATCGCGTGTCTGTACACTCACAAACGTGGCAGCCACATTTTTCTCCTTCTGTGGAGTTTCTGCAGGTTCAAGACGGCTCAGTTTCACGTTCGTGGTGATGTGTCCGAAGACCACCGTTGCCTCGTTGCCGTTGATTTTCTGAATCTGCCCGATGGTGGTTTGCCCTTTGAGGCGGACATAAGTCCCTACCAGAAGACCCTCTCTGTCCTGGCGGACATCTCCCCCATAATGGGGAGATCCATCCGGTCGGTCATCCTCCCCATTATGGGGGAGGGTTGGGGAGAGGGTCTTTTTCTTTTCCTCCTTCCTTTTCCTTCTTGCCACCAGTTTCTCCATCTGCCTCCGTATCTTCTCGTCGGCAAGGTCGGGGTCAATCTCGCGGATGTCCTGCTTGAACTCAGCCAAGTCTTGACGAATCATGCGGGTGCGTTCCTTCTCCGCCTGTGCCTCCTTGATGTCCTTGATGGTTTGTTCAATCTTGGCGTTGGAGTCCTTCAGCATCTGTTCGGCATCCTCTTTGGCCTTGGCAATGATGATTTTGCGCTCGTCGTGCAGTTTTTGGATGTCCTCCTCGTATCGCTGAATCGTCTGCTCCATCTGTTTCTCATGCTGATGGATGCTCTGACGCTTCTGCTCCCAATACCGTTTGTCGCGCACGATGTCTTGCAGATACTTGTCCGAGTTGATGTAATCCTTGCCCACAATCTCGCTCGCATCCTTGATTACCTCGTCGGGGATGCCCGTCTTTCTGGCAATCTCGATGGCGAACGAACTGCCCGGGTTGCCGATGGAGAGTTGGAAGAGCGGCTGCATCAGTTGTCGGTCATACAGCATCGCGCCATTCACGATTCCCTCCGTCTCTTGGGCATAGTGCTTCAGGTTCTGATAGTGGGTGGTGATGACACCAAAAGCATGCTTCTTGTTGAAGACCTTCAGCATCGCCTCCGCCATCGCACCCCCAATCTGCGGCTCCGTTCCGCCTCCAAACTCATCAATCAGAATGAGGCTCTTTCCGTCGCAATGCTTCATCATGTTCTTCATGTTGAGCAAGTGGGATGAGTAGGTGGAAAGGTCATTCTCCAGGCTCTGCTCGTCGCCGATGTCGATGAAGATGCTGCGGAAGATGCCAAACACGCTGCTCTTCGCCACAGGCACAGGCATGCCACATTGGAACATATATTGCAGCAATCCCGTCGTCTTCAGGCAGACAGACTTGCCACCGGCATTCGGACCCGAGATAAGGAGAATGCGTTGTTTCTGTGTGAGCGTGATGTCGAGCGGCACCACCTTGCGAACAGACCCTTCGAGACCCCCTCTGTCCTGTCGGACATCTCCCCCATAATGGGGAGATCCATCCGGGCGGTCTCCCTCCCCATTACGGGGGAGGGTTGGGGAGAGGGTCTTCTTAAATCTCAGTTCCAGCAGCGGATGAACCGCAATCGCCCAGTCGAGCACCTGCTTGTTCTCCATGCGAGGCTCCGTGCTGTTCGTGATGATGGCAAACTTCGCCTTGGCGCGGATGAAATCGATTTGTGCCAGGAACTCATAACTGAACAGCATCTCCTCCACTTCGGGGCGTACCGTCTGCGTGAACTCCATCAGGATGCGGTTGATTTCCTTCCTTTCCTCACCCTCCAACTCGCGAATCTTGTTGTTCGCCTCCACCACCTCAGCAGGCTCGATGAACACCGTCCTTCCCGTGTCCGACTCATCATGCACAATG
The DNA here is from genome assembly GCA_017448965.1 of Bacteroidaceae bacterium. GTDB lineage: Bacteria > Bacteroidota > Bacteroidia > Bacteroidales > Bacteroidaceae > Minthosoma. Next base: position 9,206 of record JAFSKK010000027.1, read on the forward strand.
CCCCGTATCTTCCGCTTCATGGCAGGAGCCACTGGGATGACCAGACGCCCGTCGCGGAGCGTGGGAGACACATCCTTGTCAATCAGTCCTTCCCCCTTCGCGGACTTGAGAATGTTCTGCAACGCCCTCGACACGCTGCCCGCCGCAGAAGCCAAGTCACGGCGTATCTGCAAGAGGGCAGGGGATGCCGTGTCCTTCACATGGCCATACTTGTCCAGAATCTGGTCAATGCGCTTCACCATCTGCGGATAGGTCTTCACATCCTGTGTCAACGCATAGAGGTAAGGGTAGAAAGGAATTCCCTCATCCCCGCTTGCCGCATGGAGACCTTCGCCCAGCGCGTGGGCAGGATCGTCTTGGCATCGATGCAGAAACGTCACAATATTGTCTATCGTGGAGAGCGACCGTTGCAGGTTGAACAATTCCTCCACCTCCAGACAAGTGTTCTGAATGCGGATGCGTTTCAGCGACGGGCGCACATCAAAGAAATTCTGGTCGGGAAAATCCTCCTCCTGCAAAATGCGCACAAACTCCATCGTCTGCTTCACCTGCCGACGGATATCATCAAAATTGACAGAGAAAGCCATGTCGCGCACCCGTCCCTCGCCCAATGTGCAGAGGCAGAGAGCCGAGAGCCGCTGTCGTATCTGGTCAAACCCTATCTTCTGTTCGTATGTAGTTGGATAAATCATTGTGTTTCGTTGCTGAATGCAAAGGTAGTGAAAAATTTGGTTAAGTGAGAGAAAAAACCAAATTATTTGAGTTTTCTTGTCACGAAAGCACTTTGTGATGGCAGCGTCAGCGTGATTACATCGCCTCCACTCTCGTGTTATGCCCGTCTCCGTTTCTCCCCGCGCGCCGTGCAGGCCTCCCCGTGTGTGTCGTGCACCCTTCCCCCTGCACAGGGTTATTGTCTCACCCTCATTTCCGATGCTGCAAAGGTACGGAAAAAATATTACATACAAAAAGAAAAGAGCCTGTGCGAATGTGCACGGACTCTTGTTGTATAAGATGAACCTTTTTTCCCTGAATATTTTTGGAGGTGATGGGAAAAGGATTTATCTTTGCATGTGAAAAAAAGAAAATAAACCGATTCTTGTCTTTTTGTGCATTTATTCAAACAATCAATATTACGAACTTTAGTAAATAGCATAATGAAAAAGTTTTTTTTAATGAGCATTGTAATGCTTATGTTGGCTTTATCATGTAAAGGCGATTCTAATATCGTTGTGGTAATCAACGAGGATGGAACAACGTCCAACGGCAGCGTCTTCTCTGCCATCGACGACGAGAGCTTCTATCTGGATTACATCAGTTACTGGATTGAAGAAGGACATTTGGTGGTTACAGGCTGTGATGAGGATAGATTCAAGGGCGTCGCCGAAATTCCATCTCGAATTACTTACAAAGGAAACACATACGAAGTGCTGAGCATTGGAGAGGAGACTTTCCGAAATTGCGATGTTTTGACTTCTGTAACCATTCCTAACAGCGTGACGAGCATTGAGAGGCTTGCTTTCTCTTCTTGTATTTAGAGACCTCTAAACAACCACAAACAATGAAAAATACATAGAGATAAGTCTATGTATATCAACTACTTTTAGATTTTAACACTTCGGACTTGCTTTTTGGTGGTTCTCAAAAATCCGCTTATCTTTGCAACGCATTTCTACCGCGGAGAATTTTGAGGGCTTTTATTTTGCTATCTCGTGGACATAGTTGACAAAGGTTTACAAGAGTGGACAACGGTTGACTGAAGAACGAGAGGGAAAGGAGCAAGGACGTAACCTCATTTGAAGAGCGTGACATTGCGGAAAGAGTTGACAATGGGTGTCAATGATTGACGAAAGTTCACTCCGTGGCGGTTTGCATGAGATTGATTGTAAAACCACATAAAAAGGAGTCAAATGAGAAAGACAAGAAAATGTGCCTTCTGCGGCAAGGAGTTCACTTGTAACAGCGGCTCGCAGAGGTATTGTTCAGAGCATTGTGCTGAGGCAGCAAAGGCTCAGCGCAAGAAGAGACAACAGGACTTTTTGAAGGCTGTCCAGCCTGTTATAGACATCGCCAGCCAAGAGTATCTTACATTCTCCAAGGCAGCCATCCTCATGGGATGCTCTCGTCAGTACGTTTACAAGTTGGTAAACGAGGGAAAACTGCCTGCATCACGAATCAGCAGCTGGATGGCTTTCATCCGCAAGGCTGACATCGAGAAGATGCTTGCTGGCAATCCTTATCATAGAGTATTGCCAGGCGCTTCATCAAACAAGAAATCATCCCATTCATCATCTTCTTCCCTTTCGTTGAAAAAAGGCAAGAATCAGATTGGCGAATCACCAATGCGGTTTGCCGAGCCACTTGAATACATCTCTGGAGACGATGTTATGGCAATCTACAAGGTAAAGAAGTCTTGGCTCTATGTATCTGCCAAGAGGAACAACATACCCATTTGCAAGATTGCTGGCAAGAACTATTATAGCCGAAAGCATATGGATGCGCTTTTCGGAGTGACTGCCGAGATTGAAGCCTTGACAGAATGGCTCACCACCGAAGAGGCAGAAACACACTATTCCACGACCAAAGAATCCCTGCGCACCCAAGCATACCGCCGCCATATTCCCACCAAGCGAGAATATGGCAAGACCTATTATTCCAAGAAACATCTTGACGACATCTTCCGGCCCGATCTAAAGGCGAGTGATGCCTATTACACCACAGCCGAAGCTGCCGAGAAGTACGGCTTGACTAAAGCTAATATTGGTGTTATTGCCAAGGCACATAATATCACCAAGGTGAAAGTCGGTGTACATAACCTCATCGTCAAGGAGGAATTAGACCGAATAATGGCAAGCAGACTGGCGCAATTCGGGACTTATAGGCTCCAATAACGCCCAATAATAGGCATCAACTGCGTGAAAGTACAATTATCCATGAGTTATGAAAGGGTAAGTTGGTCACTCTTCCATCACGCAGTTACTTTGCACCTGCTATGAGACGCATAGCCTTCGATTATTAACAAAACAAATTTCATACAAGTATGAGTAACATTTGCAAGACAGTAACCTTGCGTACACGTAAGATAAAGAGAGGTACGCAACTGAGCTTCTACCTTGACTACTATCCTGGCTACAGGGACGAGTCAACCATGAAGGTACAGCGACATGAGTCACTTGGCATCTACATCTTTGCCAAGCCCAAGAACCAGCGCGAGCGTGACTACAACGAGCGCATGACAGAGAAAGCCGAGGCACTGCGCTGCCGACGCTATGAGAGCATCGTCAATGAGAGGTATGACTTCTTTGACAGAGAAAAGGAGAAAGGCAGCTTCCTCGCATGGTTCAAGAAGAAAGCCGATGACAGGAACACCAAATGGCAAAATGTCTATAAGCATTTTGAAACCTTCTGCGAAGGGAAATGCACCTTCGGGGAAATAGACGTTGACCTGTGCAACAAGTTCAAGGAGTACCTTTATACCGCTCCACAGACCATCCACAAGAAGCAGAAACTGCACACCAACACCATTGCAGGCTACTGGTCAACCTTCCGTGCCGTACTCCACACTGCCTACCGTGACCATAAAATCAAGGAGAATCCCAATGGTTTCCTTGACAGGATTGACACCATCCCAACGGAGAAGGAACACCTCTCACAGCCGGAACTCGTAAAGCTTGCCAATACAGACTGCAAGGAACCTATGTTGAAGAAAGCCTTCCTCTTCTCCTGCCTCACTGGACTCAGAAAGAGCGACGTCAAGGCATTGACGTGGAAGAAAATTCAGCCATACGGAGACGGAGGCATGTATATCACTGTGCGTATGCAGAAGACTCAGCAGCTTGTGAACAACCCCGTCAGCGAAGAGGCTCTTGAACTCATCGGCTTCTACGACGGAGAATACGAACCCGATGCAAAAGTCTTTCCCAACTTCAAGGACAAGATGACAGGCACCTCCTTGAAGAACTGGCTGAAGGCAGCAGGCATCACCAAGCACATCACATTCCACTGCGCCCGTCATACCTTTGGCTCCTTGCAGGTTGATGCAGGAACAGGTATCTACACCGTCCAGCACATGCTCGGACACAAAAATGTGGAAACCACTCAGATTTATGCTAACATGGCTGACGAGAGCAAGCGCGAGTCGGTCAACCGCATCACGTTGAAGCCAAAGATAACTCCGCAACTGAAAGTCGTCGGGCAGGGCTAAACCTATTTGTTGGTTCTATTTCTTCGAGAAATGAAACCAAAGAAGCTTTTTTCAAGTCACAAACATGGGAAAATGGGAACCAACACGATTGGCTCTCAT
>JAFSKK010000028.1 GCA_017448965.1 Bacteroidaceae bacterium
AAGGATAATTCTCCCAATCCTGCAAATCCCCCGAATCTACCGCTTTAGCGGTGTAGTTGACTACGCCACTTTGTGGCAGATTGGGAGGATTAGGAAGATTTAGAAGATAAAAGAATTATGGAGAAAAGGATAATTCCCCCAATCCTGCAAATCCCTCAAATCTAACGCTTTAGCGGTGTAGTTGACGACAACACTTCGTCTCAGATTAACAGGATTAACAGGATTTAAAAGAGTAGGTAGAAGATACAGAACAATATAATTAGCAGTAATATGAAGAAGTACATCTTTGCAGCACTGATTCTGTGTGGCTGCATCAACATCCAGTGCAATGCACGTGGTCCGAAGACCGACGAGAACAACACAGACAGCGTGTCGGCAGGTAGAGTGGGGGAGGGGAGTCCCACCGACAGCAACATCCCCGACGGGGCACGTCGCCTCATGGCCGCCTATCCCGACTTCATCAGCGGCTATGCTGACGGGCAACTCGTCATGACCGACGGCACACAGATGGTCTATGACGACGGACGGGAGAAATCGTTCGAGCAGAAACTCGACGATGCCGACCCCGAGGACATGTTCGCCTTCACCTACGACCGGAGCGACAAGGAACCCGAGTACCTGCAGGATGCGGGACGCAGCCGTTGCGAACCCCTCTTCAAGAAGATGTACGGCAACTCCGAGTCGCAAGTGCGCACCCACCTCATCAAGGTGCCTTGGTTTGGCGAGCAGGTGCTCTTCACCGACGTGAACGGCGCCGCCGACAGCCTCCGTGCCGTGGCTGCCGACATTGCCGCACAGCCCAACTTTGCCCAGCTCAAGCAGTACCTCAAGTCGAGCGGCACCTTCTACTGGCGCAAGGTGCGTGGTGCCAACCGCCAGAGTGCCCACTCCTACGGCATGACCATCGACATCGGTGTGAACGTGAGCGACTACTGGCTCTGGAAGAACCCGGGCAAGAAGGAGACCGACCGCATCATCTATGCCAACCGCTTCCCCCACGAACTGGTGCACATCTTCGAGCGCCACGGCTTCATCTGGGGCGGACGGTGGTATCACTACGACACCATGCACTTCGAGTACCGCCCCGAGTTCCTTGTGCCATAACGTTAGCGGTAAGACTATGTAAAGTGCGATGTTCTGGCTCCTGCGCCTCTTTCTGAGGCTTGGAAATTATCGTCTGTCGAGACACCAAAGGTGTTGAGAACAAACCAGCACGCTACTGTTTCAACAAAGATATAAAAGACGCAAAAGATATTTGTGTTATCCGATGTTTTTCAACTTTTTTTCACATTTTCCCAATTTTTTTTTGTTCGTTTCACAAATAATCCCTTTATTTGCACTTTGAAATAGAATTGAAAGAAAGTAAAACAACCAAAACAATAACACATCTTTTATTTTTTAATTAACTTTATTTATTAACTAAAACCAAATTCCTATGAAAAAGAAACTACAATTTCTTTTCTCGTTGGTGGTACTGATGCTTGTGGCTTCTACAGCAAAGGCTCAGATTTACTTGGAGACTGACATGACAAGCAAGTTCTCTAAGTTGACTGAAGTGGACAGCTGGACAGGAGCGACAGGTTATACCGCTACGAATTTCTGCCCAATGGTAGAAGTGGGAGGTGGCATTGGTATGAAGCAGGTATGCGAAAAATACCAAGACACCTGCGAAAACACTGGTGATGTTTTCTACGCTACCGTGACAGGTCTGGCTCCAGGCACCTACAAGATTGAACTGTATGGTGGTGCAGCCTACACGTTCGGTCGTGGATTTCCCTCAACCGCATTCAGTGAAGGCACTTGGGAGGCCGGCCAAAAGATTGAGCCATCCGAAGAGGTGAGCACAGGCGTAGTTCTCTATGCAGAGTCAGAGGACAAGACCTATGGCGGCGAAATCCCCATCTACTACGCCACCGACTTCCCCGAGGGTGCAGCCACTGTCACATTGAGTGGCATCGTGGTGGGCGAGTCAGGCTCTATCAAGATTGGTTTGAGCAAGACTTCCACTTCCACCAACTGGCACGTGATTCAGTTGAAGAGCGTGATTGCTACAGTTGATGCTGACGCTGCATTGGCTGCTGCTGTTGCTGATGCTAACGCAGTGAAGGAAAGCGACGTTCCTGCATCCATCTACAGCGCACTGCAGGAAGCTGTGAGCGAGTACAACAAGACTTACGAGACTGCCGCTGAGTATGAGGTAGCCATCAAGGCTATCAACGATGCTGTTGCTGCAGCTCAACCATTCGTTGTTGCTAAGCCTAAGCTGGATGCCATGAAGGCATTGGTTGACGCTACCAACTTCTACACAGACGAAGCTTATAATACTTATTACGGACAGTGGGCTGAAAAGTTTGCGGATGGTACACTCACCAACGCAGAGGCTGCCGCACTGCAAGACCCAACTAAAGGCACTGGCTGGCATGCTGCCATCACAGTGGACAACTTCCTCCTCTCTGCTTGGGACACCTACCCAGACTTCCCTAGTGGAGTTCCTTACTACATCAACACTTGGTCTGTTGAAGGTGACAACGACGGTTCTAACTTCCGCGTTCCATTCTTCGAGTACTGGACTGGCGACGACAACTCTCTCGGTGCCAAGACCCTCACGGGTGAAGTTACAGGCCTCGATCCTGGCAACTATGCTGTAGAGGCATGGGTACGTGTACGTCTGAAGAACAATGTTACAGATGCTCCAACAGGCATCACCTTCAGTGCTAACGGCGGTGAAGCTGTCAACGTGTCTGACGGTGCACAGGTGGGCACAAGCCAGTTCTACATCAAGAATGTCCGCGTTCCTGCTACTGTAGACGAAGAAGGCAAACTCACAGCCCAGTTCATCGTGGCTGCCGACAACAACATCTCTTGGCTCTCCTTTAAGGATGTGAAGTACATCACTGCTGCCGAGGCTGCACAGAAGGAAATGGACGAGAACTATGCTGCTGCTCAGGCTGCTATCCAGGACGGCAACTACTATGAGATCTCTACCAAGGTGGGTGAGACAACTTACTACTTGAAGATGAACGATGCCAATACTGGTGCCATCCTCACTGCCGACGAGGCTGAGGCAACTGCATTCCAGTTCACTGCACAGAAGGCTGCCAGCAACTATCTCTATGAGAACGGCTGGAACCTCGGCGTTCAGTTCACCAATCCTAACACGACCAACGGTAAGGGAGACGGTGCTCCTAAGAACGAGGGCTTTATCCGTCGCGACGGCAAGAACAACCGCGACACTTGGGAGCGTCAGGTATTCTTCCTGAACGCTGACGGCGGATATGCAGTTCGCTCTACCAACGCTGCTGGCTCATCTTGGTGCGCTAACACCTTCTGGGATGTTGTAGATGCAGAGGCTACACCAGCCGTTGCAGGTCATGGCTCTGCCATCTCTTACGTTTGGAACCTCACCGACGTGACTGCCAAGGCTACTCTTGCCGCAGCACAGAAGGTGGTGGATGCCAAGGAAGGTGTGGGCGATGCTCTCTTCTTCATTCCTGAAGAGGCATACAACACATACGCAGCCGCTGTCAGCGCAGCCGCAGAAATCATCAACAACCCAGAATCTACTCCAGAGCAGGTTGCTCAGGCTCTGGCTGACCTGAACGCTGCCACTGCAACTTACGAGGCAGCTGAAGTTTCTAAGCCAGAAGCAGGCAAGGCATACTTCGTTGCCAACGCTACTGCAACTGGTAACCTCAATGTTGCTACTGGTAAGGTAACTGTTGCTTCTGGTGCTTGGGTTTACTTCACTGAAGTGGAAGGTGGCTATGCTATCTCTAACGAGAAGGGCGAGTACATCTTCAAGACTACAGGCAACACCTGGACACTCTCTTCTACTGAGAACCTTGCAGAGGCTTACGTATTGACTGTTGTGCCTGTTGCAGGTGGTTACACACTCAAGGGTGCCAATGGTCTCATTGGTCTTGACAGCACAGACGAAGGTTCTTCTTGCTATGCCAACAAGGCTCAGTCTAACAACGGTCTCTGGACAATCTCCGAAGGTCCTGTATTTGCTGACCTCACTCCCGCCATGTATCACGTATGGAACGGTGTAGGTACTGAAGCACAGCAGACTGAAGAGACTCCTGGATGTGAGTTCGCTCTCTTCAAGAAGGCTTCTAACATCTACGGTAATTCTAGCGTGAAGGCTGCTCAGTATGCCGACCTTTCTGAGTGGGATTACCTGACCATCGCTGCCGTTGACGGTACACCACGTCTGTTGTTGAACCGTCCAACAGATGACAGCCAGGACTACGTGAACATTCCTAACAATGAAGAGCAGGCTGCCAAGTACATCAAGTCTTCAGAGGACGGCGTCTTCGTTTACGACCTCGCTGCCATCAAGGCTGACTATGGCTTTGTTCAGCTGAATGCCATCAAGGGCTTTAACTTCGCTGAAACCACCACTCAGGTGATGAAGCTGTCCACTAAGGCTCCATTCGCTCCAACATGGTACACCATCACTCCTGCCGAAGGTCTTGAGAACGGTACTGTTTCTTCTACTTGGACAAAGGCTGTCGAGGGCGCTCCTGTGCCTGTAACTGCCACTCCAGACGAAGGCTTCGAGCTCGAGGCTATCAGCTACACGGCTGAAGGTTCTGAGGCTCCAGTCACTGTGGAAGGAACTACCTTCACGATGCCTGCTGCCAACGTAACTGTCAGCGCAACCTTCGTGAAGGCTCCTGAGTACGCTTACACTGACCTGACTGCTGATATGTTCTTTGAGTGGACATCTCCTGAGGCTGACGCAGAGGAAGTTGGCGCTGGTGGCTGTGCATACGTTCTGGATGAAGCTACAGGTCTTCCTTATGGTAACGGAAGTGTGGTTGAAACTCAGTATGCTGACCTCTCTGAGTTCACTTCTCTGACCCTTACACTGGTTGGCGAAGGCACTCCACGTCTGCTCTTCAACACCGTAGGTGCTACTGATCCTAAGACTTATCTTGAGATCAATGCTGAAGGCACTTATGCAAGAAAGCAAGCTATTGAAGGTGGCAGCAAGTGGATTATCGACCTTGCTAAGATTACGGAAGATAAAGGCTTCGCTCACCTCAACTGTATCAAGGCTAATGGATGGGGCAACAACATCACCGTCTCTGAGATGGAACTCGCTATGCTTGTTGAAGTTCCTGAAATCGCACTCAACTCTCCTATCTTCAACTTCGAAGAGGGTACTCAGGCCGAGCCTAACATCCAGCCTGCTGGTAGCAAACTCACCATCAACTGGTCTGCTGAAAACCTCGAGGAGAACCTCGTTACTGAGGATGCCGTTCAGGTGAAGATGACTGTGATGGTATCAGGTGACCTGCCAGAGAACATGATGACAATGGGTTCTACCACTGCTCACCGTGTATTGGGCGAAACCTTCTACGTAGGTCTTGGCGAACAAGACTTCCCAGTAGAGCTCAAGCCTGGCTATGTTTACCAGAACATCGCTGTGATGGCTGCCGAACTCGTGCTCCCAGGTGACGAAGAAACTCCAGAAGTTTCTCTCGCTGCTTACGCAGGTGCTCCTGTACAGCTGCACTGGGTAGGCATCGCCGCTGAGGAAGAGGAAGATCCTGACCTCATCGAGATTGCACAGGATCAGGGTAAGGACCTCGACGACTTCACTCGCACAGACCTGGTGGAAGGTGACGACTACAACACCTACACTGCTCAAGGGGGCCTTAACGTTGCCTTCAAGATGTTCGACATCGACGTGGCAGGTTGCGACTATGTGACAGTGAAATTTGCTGAGCCAGCACCTAAGGGTTGGTATCTCGCATTCTGGGGCAAGAATGACACGCATTCTGTAGCTGTTCCAGAAGGTGCCACCGAGTTCATCTACAACTGGAGCACCTACGAGGAGTATCCAAGTGCAGTAGAGAACGACATTCTCCCACAGATTTGTATGTTGACTCTCTTTGACCAGGTGACTTATCCTCTCGAGGCTAAGGTGGCTGGTGTCTACAAGCACAAGGTGGCTGCCGCAGACGAGAAGACCATCGAAATCGCTGTTGAGCGCATGGTTGGTCAGGGCTACGGTGCACAGACCGAGACCATCGACTTCGCCGAAGCTGCTGAGTTCCTCGGTGTGGACGCTGTCACTAACGACATGCTCCGTGTCGTCACTCCTGCAGACGCACTCGATGCAAACTATGCTCCTTACGATGGTTGGTTCAACAAGGATGGCTATGCTCAGACTTGGGGCGCTAACGCATTCGTATGTGTGAAGCTCTGGGATCAGAACGACAATGGTGCTTACAGCATCTGCGACATGGGCGGCGCCAGTGGTGCTGAAAACCCACAGGTTGGCGACAAGGTGACTGTTCACTGGGCAGCTGTTGCCAACGACAAGACTGTCTTCTTCAACATCAACGTGACCTTCGTAGAAGCTCAGGCTCCTGAGATTGCCATCTCAGAGAATGTCATCAAGGCAGAAGTGACTTACGACGTGGCTGACGCTCAGTACACTGAGAAGGTTGTTACGCTCAGCGACGAAGACGTGGCCGCCATCCTCACCGAGCTGGGTCTCAGCTCTCTCGACGAGGCCACAGTGTATGGCTACAACCCATCTACAGAGGAGTTGGTAGCTGCTTACGCAGGCTACGACGGCTGGCGTGCTGCTAACGGCGACTTCGCATACCACACTGGCAACGCTGAAGTTCCTGCATGTGTGAAGTACACCGACGGTCAGAACTACCTCTGCTACAACATCGCTGGTCTGTCCACACAGAGCATCAAGACCTACTGGGCCATCGCCAACGCTGAGAAGGCTGTGCTCGTCGAAATCACCTTCAACTACGAAGACGTGGTTGGCATCGACGGCATCGCCGGCAGCAAGGCCAAGACCGAAGGCCGCAAGTACATCGAAGACGGCAAGGTATACATCTTCCGCAACGGCAAGAAGGTACTTGTATCTGGCATCCAGACGAAGTAATCAAAACTGAAATCAATAAAGAAAGGCCGCCGTGCACCTTGCACGGCGGCCTTTTTGTTGACCCATCAATAACAACCCCGTTCTTAATTAATTGGCACTGGGGTTTTCAATCATTTGGTAGTGGAACTCTCAATTCATGGGCAGCGCCGTTGCCATTTTTCCCTCAAAACGTTCGGAAGTTATTCGCCTTCGGCGGACGAAGAAAAAACAGATAAAAACAAATAAAAACAGAAAAAAATATATTCTTCGTCACACAAGGAAAAAGCAAGAAAGACCTATTTTTAACGTGAGTTCGGTATAAGAACACGTGTGTTTATTACGCTTCGCGTGACGAAAGAAAAACCATAAAAACCAGAAAAAACAAATAAAAACCGGTCTTGCTTGTTCAGTTCAATGTATAACGAAGAACATGTTTTTATGGTTTTTATCGGTTTTTTTAGGTTTTTTCTTCGTCCGCCGAAGGCGAATAACTTACACCGAACTCACGTATTTTTATTTATTTTTACTTGTTTTTATCTATTTTTCTTTCGTCACGCGAAGCGTACAACACACTTCCGAAAGTTGAATTATCTAATCGATTGAAGAAATAATTATCGGATAAAATTATCGTTAATTCAACTTTCGGAAGTTACCGCTTCGCTCAGGAGTTAAAGGAGTTATAGGAGTTAAAGCCTATACTCTGCTGGCTGTGGAGAGGAGTTCTCACGCCAGCATTACATTCGGCTTTAACTCCTCTAACTCCTTTAACTTCTTTAACTCCAAGAAAGTGGTGCTTGCGAAACTTAAATCGTTAATTATTGGCAATTATCGTCTGTCCAAGCTTCCAAAGGAAGCGAAGGAGCAACAACATCGCACTTCGTGTCAGCTGCGCGTCTTATACTCGCGGATAATCTTGTCCACCTTCTTCACCCCGCTCTCATCCAGCCGCATGTCGCGGTAGTGATGCTCCATGAACTCGTGGATGGCAGTGAAGATCACCTCCTTGTAGTCATAGTTCTGGAACGTCTTGATGAGCTTGAGCTGCAGTTCCGTCTCGTCGTCGATGTAGACGAGCTTGGCGAGCTTCTTGCTCAGCAGCGACTGCTTCTTGGCAGGTCTGCCCACAGTAGGGTAGGAGGGTGCCGTTGCCGGAGCAGCCTGTGGCACCACTTCAGGTTCCTCGACGGGAGCGCTCTTGCGCTGCGAGGTCGTCTGGTCGGCCTTCACTTCGTCGATGAAGGAGCCGATGTTGAGGTCTTTCCGTTTATTGTTAGCCATATTGGGTGGTTTTGGTTGGTTATTCTTCTTCTTCCTCCGCCTTCTGCGCCCGTGTCTTCCAGTCCTTCGGGCGCTTCTCGCCTGTCAGTTCCTCGGCCAGGCGCATGTAGTCCTCGGCACCGTTGCACTCAGGTGCATACTCGAAGATGGTCTGATGGCCCAGCGGCGACTCGTCGAACTTCACGCACTTGCGGATGCGGGTCTTCAGCGTGGGCACCTCGTCCTGCCGCTCGAAGTAGCGGCTCACCTCCTTGGCAATCTTCGTCTGCCGGTCGTACTTCACCAGCAGGTAGCCACCAATCTTCAGCCCGGGATTGATCTCCTGCTGTATCTCGCGGATGGCCAGCAGCAGGTTCTGCATGCCCTGCAGGGAGAAGCCGCTGCACTCGGTGGGGATGAACACCGTGTCGGATGCCGAAAGGGCATTGTCGTTCAGCACCGAGTCGCCCGGCGCGCAGTCCACGATGACATAGTCGTACTCAGCCTTCACCTGCTCCAGCTTACGTGCCAGAATCGTCTCACGGCTCCGCTTGTTCAGCAGTTCCGCCTCCATGTTGCGCAGCGCCTTCGACGCCGGAATGTAGTCGAGTCCGTCGTACCTGATGTAGATAGGGGGAGAAACCGGCTCCTTCAGCCAGTCGCTCAACGTCGGGTCGCCCTCCTTCTGCGAGAAGCCCAGCACACCCGAAAGGTTACACTGCTGGTCGGTGTCGATCAGCAGCACTTTCTTGCCCATGATCCACAAGGCAGTCGCCAAATTGGCACACGTGGTCGTCTTTGCCACGCCGCCCTTGTGGTTCAAGAAACTAATAATCTTCGTCATAATCGTTTCTTTATCAAATAGAATCGCTGCAAAGATACGACTTTTCCCAAAAACGGAAAAACATTTAACCGAAATTATTTTATTATGAAACTAAACTTTGTTAGAAGAAGGGGAGAAAAAGGAGAGAAGAAGGCTGAAAAAAGAACTCTTTTTGTGCCAAAAGGCAAAAAAAGTATTACATCTCTTCGTTGATAAAGTAAAAGGTTGTACCTTTGCACCCAATAAAAGGAAGAAATCACTCATTTATGCTATTATCTGTCATCGTACCCGTCTACAACGTGGAAAAGTTCCTTCCTCGTTGCCTTGACTCTTTGTTACGCCAAGGTATGGAGACAGGTGAGTATGAAATTATCTGCGTAAATGATGGTTCACCTGACGATTGTGCAGACATTCTTGCAGCATACGAAGAGAGGTATCCGTTCATCTTCAAGGTGATCACCCAAGAGAACCAAGGACTGTATAGTGCGAGAAACATGGCGATGGAAGTGGCGAAGGGTAAATGGGTTACTTTTGTCGACAGCGACGACTACTTGATCAATGGCGCATACCGTTATCTGCTTGATCATTTCTGTGAAGATTCGGTGGATGTGCTTCATTATAGCTACGTCTATGCCTACACGGACGGTCGTTCGCTCTATGACCCGCATGCGACCCCTGAAGGAAAGATTTCCTATGACGGTGATGGTGCAGCATTTTACAATCGTGTTCCGCTCCCATTTGTGTGGTCGAAGTTCTATCGTCGCACATTTCTGAAGCAGTATGATCTCCGTTTCGAGCCAGTGCTTCTGGAAGATGAGTCATTCAATTTTGAGGTGTTTTGCCATTCTCCCCATCTACGTGTCGTCACGAGCAATGTTTATCGTTATGAACAGGGGAACGCAAACTCACTTCTGACCACTATTGACAAAGAAGAGGTGAAGCACCAGTTGCAGATGCTTCTTCCTGTGATGGAGAAGATGGAACAATATCTGCAAGAGGATGACGGCAAGCTTTCCCTGGGGGCAAGAAGAAACCTGAACACTTCTCTGCGTTTCTATTACAGCAAGATGCTGAAGGGTCACTTTACACGGCGTGAGTGGAAGGAATACACGGAACTGATCAAGGAGCAGCCCATCCACAAGATGGATGTCTCGGGTGAGCCCTCTCGTTTGGGAAAGACGATTGCTCTTCTGAAGAATTGGTCGGGAGAATCTTACCCCGCCTATCTCTTAACCGAGCAGCTGCTGAGTAAAGTGTTCCTAAAGGTCATGCGCCCGCGCATCATTTCTTCCTATTATAAAAAGTGCTTATGAAGTTGTCTGTCATCGTTCCAGTCTATAATGTAGAGAACTTCCTTCCCCGTTGTCTCGACTCCCTGCTGCGCCAAGGCATGGGGGTAGGGGAGTATGAGGTGATTTGTGTGAACGACGGTTCGCCTGACAACTCGGCAGCCATCCTGGCAGACTATGAGAAGCAGCATCCCGATATATTCCGTGTCATCACGCAGGAGAACCAAGGTCTGGGTGGGGCACGCAACACCGGTACAGCACAAGCGCAAGGGGAGTATGTGACCTATCTCGACAGCGATGACTACATCATTGACAATGCCTACAGCTATCTGCTGGAACATTTCTGCGGAGATAAGCCCGACGTTTTGTGCTATGGTTATGCCTGCATCTATACGGACGGGAAGACGCGGCAGCACTCTCAGGCCACACCCGATGGCGAAGTGACCTTCGATGGTGATGGTGTGGATGCCTATAACCGTTGGCCGCTCACTTTTGTCTGGTCGAAGTTCTACAAGCGCTCCTTCATTCAGCAACATCAGATAGAGTCGCACATCGTGTCCTGTCAGGACGAAGTGTTCAACTTCGACGTCTTCCGACATCATCCCCATACACGCATCGTGAGCAGCAATGTGTGCCGCTATGAACTGGGCAATGAGAACTCCATCCAACGAACTGTCAATAAGCAGAAGGTGCTGAAGACACTGGATGACATGTTCCTCAACATCGACTATGTACGTGGCTTTCTGGCTGCGGGACAGAAGGAGATAGAGCCGGCGGCCATGCGCAGCATCAATAACTTCCAGAACGTCTATCACAAGAAACTGATTATGGTGTTCCTTTCCTGGAAAGAATGGCATGCCTTCCGCAAGAAGATGCAAGGTCTTCCTGCTTATAAGCCGGTGCCGACCAGCGAATCCCGTTCTGCACGGTGGCTGGGGAACGTCAAGAAGTGGTCGGGCTCTTCTTATCTCTTTTATATAGTGGTCTGCTTTATCCGCAACGTCATCTTCTTCAAGCTCATCCGTCCGTTGATGCTGAGAAAACAGACGGCGGAATAACTGATATAACACAAACATCAAAACGACTAAGATAGTATGAGGATTGTATATTGCACAGATACCGTATACCGATTGTCAGGCATGGATATTGTCACCATGACCAAGGCTGAGGCATTGGCCGAAATACCAGGCAATCAGGTATGGGTTGTGGCTGCAAGTAACCCACACTCATTGGTGCATCGATTGAAGAAAGCCTCAATGATTGACTTGAACATACCTTACTATGAACATGATAGTGAAGGTCCTCTTCGTGCCATTTTGGACTTGCAGGAGAAAAGAAAACTGCACAAGCAGAAGTTGACAGAATTCCTGGAAAACGTTGCCCCCGATGTTGTCATCTCAACAGGCATTCTGACAAAGTTCTTCGTGCCGACCCTGAAGTTGTCTTCCAACCCCGTTTTTGTTCGCGAGCAACACTCCGACCGTCATTATAACCTACATGCGGCTTCCACCTTGTTCAAGAAGATGGTGGCTCTTTATGGCTATTTCTACGACCACTATTGGAAGAGCCGTTCTTATGACATGATCGCTGTACTCACCGAGAGAGAGAAAAACGGGTTGTGGAAAAGATGGAAGAAAGTCGTTGTGGTTCCCAACCCCATCACGCACTGGTCAGGTCTGCAAAGTGACGGCAAAGCCAGGATGGCCATCAGCGCTGGCCGATTAACAGGAATGAAGAATTTTTCGGCAATGGTGAACATCTGGTCAAAAGTGGTTCAGCGGCATCCCGACTGGAAGTTGCGCATCTGGGGCATCGGTCCTGAAGAGGCATTGCTGAAGAATCAGATTCAGCAGTTGGGCTTGACAAAGAAAGTCTTTCTGATGGGCTATACGGAACAGATCAGCGAAGAGATGAGGAAAGCGTCCATGATGGTGCTGACTTCCTTGTCGGAGAGTTTCTCGCTCGTCACCCTCGAAGCCATGTCGGTGGGCATCCCGACAGTGGTGTACAAATGTCCAGGGGGCATCAGTTATCTGGTGAAGGACAACGAGACGGGCTACCTGATTCCGATGGGCAATGAGGAAATGTTTGTTGAGCGCGTCTGTCAGCTCATCGAGGATGAGGAACAGCGCAAGGCAATGGGTCAGGCAGCCCTGAAGGAGGCGGAAAAGTACAAGCTTGAAGAAATCACTCAGCGCTGGATGACACTCTTTGAGGACCTGTTGGCCAAGAAGAGGGGTAAGAAATAACAACAAAAAAAGGGCGGCTATCCCAGTTTTTCGGGATAGCCGCCCTTGCGGTTGTGATGATAGAAAGTATGTTTGTTGGTGCTGAAAGCTTTTTTGTTATGCCAGGCACATGTCCAGTGCCTCTTTCAGGAAGGTCTTCATGTTCGCGTCCATCTTCTGGCCGATGAAGACGAGTTTCTGCATGCGGTCGCCATACTCGGCATCCCAGTCGGCACGGAGTTTGGGTTCGGCCTCCAGGAGACGGTCGAGTTGGTCTTTGGGCATGGTGGCGTACCACTGCCCGCAGTTCTTGAGCGAGAACTGTTTGCCTGCCTGTTCGAAGAGGTAGCAGATGTCTTCCTCGCCCTTGAACCAGCAGATGCCTTTGGCGCGGATGATGTTCTTCGGCCACAGACGGGCTACGAAGTCGTCGAACAGGCCAAGTTTCATGGGACGACGGGCAAAGTACACGTAGGTGCCGATGCCGTATTCCTCGGCTTCACCTTCATCGTGATGATGGTGGTGATGATGATGATGATGTTCTGAGTGCTCGGAAGACTCTGAATGGTCGGAGTCATCGGAGTGATGGTGCTCATGCTCGTGGTCGTGCTCATGATGGTGTTCATGGTCATGATGGTGATGCTCGTGCTCTTCTTCTTCCTCATCCTCCGATTCGTGTTCTTCGTCCGATTCGTTGTCTCCCTCCACGGCTGCAATCCAGGCAGCGGAGGTGGCCACTTTGTCGAAGTCGAACATGTTGGTGTGGAGAATCTTGTTGAAGTCCACGTCGCCATAGTTGCAGGGGATGATGTCGGCCTTGGGCTGGAGGGCACGGATGATTTGGGTGATGCGCTCCAGTTCCGAGGGTTCCACTTCGGCCGCCTTGTTGAGGAGCACGATGTTGCAGAACTCAATCTGCTGGATGACGAGGTTCTCGATGTCCTCTTCGTCGATGTTGGGCTTGGTGAGGGCGGTGCCGCTGCCAAACTCGTCCTTCATGCGGAGGGCATCCACCACGGTGACGATGCAGTCGAGACGTGGCAGGCCGTTCGCCCAGTATTTGGGTTCCATCGTAGGGATGGAGCAGATGGTCTGAGCGATGGGGGCGGGTTCACAGATGCCCGACGCCTCGATGACGATGTAGTCGAACTGCTGCATCTTCACCAGGTCGGTGAGTTGTTCCACGAGATCCATCTTCAGGGTGCAGCAGATGCATCCGTTCTGCAGCGCCACGAGCGAGTCGTCCTGCTGGTCGACGATGCCTCCCTGCTGGATGAGGTCAGCGTCGATGTTCACTTCGCCGATGTCGTTGACGATGACGGCGAACTTGATTCCTTTCTGATTGCCGAGAATGCGGTTGAGCAAGGTGGTCTTGCCGCTGCCCAGATAGCCTGTGAGCAGCAGCACTGGTACTTGTTTCATTGCCATAATTATAGAGTATATATCGTTGTCACTTCTTCACGCTCACGTCCACGCTTCCATTGCTTTTCTTTGCAGTCAGTTTCACGTGGCGGAGCGTGTTTTTCTTGTGGTCGAAGATGAGTTCGCTGTCAAACGCCTGCCCCCCGATGCGGGTCTCGAAGTGCACGTGCTCCGTCGTGGCGTTTCCCGTCCTTCCCTCCAGTGCCAGCACATCGCCCGGCTTCACCTTGTCGCCCTTCTTGGCGATGTTCTTCACGTTGTGGGCATAGCGCGTCTCCAGTCCGTTGGGGTGGCTCACATAGACCACGTTGCCGTAGCCGCTCTTCTCGCCTGAGAAGGTGACCACACCCTTGAAGGCAGCCCTCACCTTGTCCTTTGCCTTGGTCTTCAGGTCAGTGCCCTTGTGGTTCGGACGTTTTCCTCCGTAGGGGCTGATGACTTTCGCCCCCTCCAGCGGATAGTGCCAGTCCTTGTCCTTGTACTTCTTGAAGTTGATGGTCACCTCGTTGGTGTTGGCAAACGGGTCTTCCGTGGCCATCACCGTCTGGTCTTTTTTCCCGCCTTTAGTGCCTTGGCGCGAGGTGAAGCAACTGGCCACGAGCAACGTCATGGTTGCTGCCACAATGAGAGAAAGATGTTTGGTTTTCATCAATAAAATCCTTTCTGCGTGCAAAGTTACGGATTTTTTTCTTCATCTGCCAAAAAAGCACTAACTTTGTCGCCGCTTAGTGAAGTCCTTGTGTGGACAGAACAGTATGAATATAAAAGGATTGAACATGAAAAGATTTTTTCTCGCCACCGTCGTGCTCTTTGCCACCGTGGCATTGCAGGCACAGGATGCTTTGTTGCAGAAGTACACCAAGATGGGTGATGTGAACACCGTTTATGTTTCCAAAGGCATGTTGGATCAGGTGCCGTTGGGTCAGTTTGACGTGCCTGGTCTGAACGACTTTGTGTCGCGCATCGAGTACATGACCATTCTCGTCTCCCGTGGTGACAAGGCTGGCAAGGAGATGGGCAACAAACTGCCCAAACAGTTGAAGAGACTCGGTTTCGAGGAGAAACTCAACACCATGCACGAGAAGCAGAACATTCGTATCTTGCAGTCGGCCAAAGACCCCACCTGCGTGGTGCTGGTCGTGTATGAGAAGCCCCAAGCCACCGTTGTGAGCATGAAAGGCAACTTCGAAGGTGGTATCGAAGGGTTGATTCCCACAGAAGATTAAGTTGTCGGATTACTCGGATTACTCTGAGTATTCCGATTATTCTGATTACTCTGAGTGTTCTGATTATTCTGATTACTCTGAGTATTCTGATTATTCTGATTACTCTGAGTATTCTGATAACTCCGAGCCATCAGAAGTGCCACTTCACACCGCCTGACAATTTCAGCAGAATATCGAAAGGCTCATCATATTTGATACCCTCAAACTTATCGTCCGTCACACTTCCCGTCAGTTCGAGGTTGGCGGACATGCTTTTGCTGAAGCGGTAGTCGAACATGATGCCGGCACGGCCTGCGATGCCCACATGAGAGCCTGGTTTCACACGGTTCTCGAAGCTGGGGAACCACGGTCTGTCATCTTTTGTCAGCCATCCTTGGTTGTTTCCCTCTTCTTCCCAGCGTGGGATGGAACCCATCTGTCCTGCATCCTTCAGTTTCTTCTTCCCTGAGGCCAACATGCCGACACCCAGAAGGATGTGTATGTGCAATGGCTTGAAGTAACGGGCAGAGGCCAGTCCGCTCACGTCGAAGATGGCATCCGTGTAGAGCTCCGTCACACCGAAGCGGAAGAAGCCGTTGCCGGTGTAGATAGGCACAGGTTCGCCTCCCCCTGCAGGTGTCATCTGCATGTGGCGCCATCCTTCATCCACGGTCTCGCGGTCCACACGGTTCTTCACGTTGTGATAGCCCAGTCCGACACGCATGCCGAACTTTTTGGAGAAGTAGCGACCCACGTAGCCCTCCACGCCCAGTCCGAGCGCGTCGCTGAAGTATCTGAAAGGAGGGTGGTCGGTCACGTTATCCGCAAAGCAGAAGTTCACCGACAGGTTGCCGCCTGCAAACCACTTGTAGTTCCAGGTGTTCAGTTTCATGCGGTTGGCCACCCATCGCAGTGAATCCGCCTGCGGATCCTTCGAGTGTGCTCTTGTCTTGTGCTCTTTCCTGTCCTTCTCGGCTTTCTTCGCGCGCTCTTGCTCTTCGGCAATGCGCCAAAAGTCCTCCGATGCAAGTCGCTGTTCTCCAGCAGCCTCGCGTCGTGCATTTGCCGCTGCGGCAGCGGCTTTCCGTGCAGCCTCGGCTGCTCGTTCTGCTTCTGTTTTCGTTTCTTGGGCTTGTGCCGTCATCGTGAGTAGCATCAGAGCCAGGGCCAATGTTTTTCTTGTCATATCAGGTCTGTTAGAAGTTACCGCTTCGCTCAGAAGTTATAGAAGTTATCGCTTCGCTTAGAAATTAAAGACGTTTGTTGTGTTGTTGCTTTGGTATCGTCTCTAACCCCTTTAACTTCTCTAACTTCTTTAACTCCAAACAAGTGAAGCTTGCGAAATTTAGTCTTAAAATGTTGCAAAGATAGGCCTTTTTTCGACACTACGAAGAGATTTCCCCAAAAAAGTGCAAAAAAAGTAACGGGAAATAGAAAAAAAGACACACTTTTTAACTTTCTTCTCGAAAAAAGTCACTATCTTTGCACTTGAAAATCAAGAACTACAATAAAAAAAATAAAAACTTAATCAATTTAGTAACGTTACTTTTATAAGATTGAATGTTATGAACATCAAGCATTTACTTTCAGCAGCAGCCGCAGTAGCACTTTTCTCGGCTTGTAGCGAGTACGATCCGGGTCTCTCCGAATCTGTTCAGCCTTACACAGAAAAAGAGATGGATCGCCTTGAGGAGTACACCAAAAACTTTACGGAGCGTTATGGTACTATCGCAGAGAACCACGACTTTGGCTTCGGCGATCAGGGCAGTGTGAGTGAAACACGTTCAACTCGTGGTGCCACCACGAACAGCAACCAGTGGGTGAATGTCATCAAAGACCAAGCAACTGGTGAGATCTCTTTCGACACGAATGGCCGCATTGTGCCAGGTTTCCCAGTCGTGAATGAGCTTTCTGCCAATCAGGGCAAGTATCATGTGAAGATAGGCCAGAACGGAGAGAGCGGTTTCTTCACGTTCGATGAACTGAAGTCTAAGATCCAGGAAACAGGTGCCACTGTAGTTTATCCTCTTGGCGATGTTGACGCATGGAACAATTTGTCCACCGATGAGGTCAGCGAGGTGAAGGCCATCTTTGATGAAAATATGGGTTCAAACTTCGTCAGCACTTCTCTGCTTGACCTGAGCACTTTCTGGGTACAGCAGATTTGGCATGGCCAGGAGTCTTACATTGATGGTTTCGGCCAGACGGTTGACCTCAATGTTGAGAAGCACATGGACTGGCTTTGCGCTTATCCTTATTCATATTATGATTGGGGCACAGGCCAGACGGTTACTGTCAATGAACCAGACCACGTGAACAACTTCAATGCTGCCAACGGTTACATCATGCTCATGGAGAACAGTGGTACACAGAAGTTTGGTTTCGACTCTTCTTCAAACAGCGGTCATGTTTATCTTGACAACTTCCGCATGATACAGTACAAGGGTAACTACTATGTAGGTTTCGATTTCGAGGCTGACGGTAGCAATGGCAATGAAGAAATTCATCGTGACTATGTCTTCAACGACTGGATTGTGAAGATCACTCCTGGAGACGGTACACCAACTCCTGACATCAACTGGCACCGTGTGATGTGCGAAGACCTTGGCAACACCTACGACTTCGACTTCAACGACCTCGTGTTCGACGTTTACTTCACTGGCACAAAGGGCAACTACGTGGCTAACATCCGCGTGCAGGCTGCTGGTGGTACACTGCCTATCTACATCGGCTTCGACGGTAACGAGGGTTACGAGGCTCACAAGTTGCTCGGTCAGTCAGTCACTTCTGTTCCTGTGAACGTAGGTCAGGGTGTTACCGCTGCTTACAAGGACATCCAGATTAGCATGACCGCTTTCGGCAAGGGCAACTCTACCAATGCCGACGACATTCCAATCTATGTGGGCAAGACTAACGCTGAGGGCACGAAGACCACCACGTTGCTGCCATCCATCGGTTCGAACGTAACCGCTGCTCCTCAGAAGATCTGTATCCCCGACAACACCACCAAGTGGACTATCGAGCACGGACAGTTCGGTTCTGGTATCAGCTCTTACACGGGCGAATACAAGGAGGGTGCTTACTCTTACTTCAACGCATGGATTCAGTATCCTAACGAAACTTACGGCTTCGACGGTGCAACTCCTTGGAACAAGAACGGCATCGACACAAGCAAACTCTACAACAAGTAAGACATACACATTATATATAATATAAAGAAATCCGTCCAATCCGTTTAATCATCCCGAAGGGATATGTTGAAAAAACATCGTCCTTCGGACAAATTAAACGAATTGAACGGATTTCTTTTTTATCTGTTCAATCTGAGCAATCAGCCCAAAGGGGTATGTTTTTTCAACAAGCCCGCTTCGCGAGCGATTTAGCAGATTAAACAGAATAAAGGACTAGCAGAAAGATATAAATCTTCCCAATCCTCCTAATCTTCCAAATCTGACACGAAGTGTTGTAGTCTTTTCTACTACACCGCTTTGCGGTAGATTTAGAAGATTAGGAAGATTGGGAGGATTCATTGGTTATTCGCCGTCATCCTCGTCGTCACCGCTGTCAGGCTCCTGCACGTTCAGCGCCTCGCTGGCTCCAGTGATGGAGAGGTTGCTGAGCATGTTCTTGAACGCCTTGCCAGGATAGAACTGGATCTTCTTCACGGTGATGGTGTCGAGCGTAGTCTCCTCGAGCGTGTGAGCCGTCTTCGAGTTGAAGGTAGGCTTGAACTGACCGAAGTCGCCCATCTGCACACCGTGACCCAGTTCCATGTAGTGAACGAGACGGTTCACCAGGGCGTCGATCACTGCCTTGCTCTGCGACGGGTTCACACCGCAGGAGTTGGCGCACTCAGACACCAGCTGCGTGAAGGTCACGGCAGGGTAGGTGAGTTGACGGAGTTTGTACACTTCAGGTTTGCCCTCACGATAAGTGAGGCGCATCTTTGCTTTACGAGCTTGAATTCCCATAATTTAATTGATTTTTGAAAGACCCCTCCGACTCCCCTGTTTAGGGGAGGGAAGCCGTTCGGGTCGTTAGTTAAACATTCGTTTTGAATCACATATATATCATTTGGCCATCTGATATTCTTTCTCATCACTTAATACACTTCGCGTGACGAAAGAAAAATAATAAAGTTACTCGCCATACTGTTCCACCACCTCCAGTTCGAAGTCCTCCTGGTTGGCGTATGCCTGGTAGATGCGTTGGGTCAGTTGGGCGAACGTCTCCTCCTGACGTTCCAGTTTCCGGTCATCGGGAGGAACGGTCGGACAGGCCTGTCCCACGAGGATTCTGCCTAACTGCTGTTGTTTGAGCGCGTCCCAGCCGAAGGTGAGCCTGTTGTGTCCAGCCTTCTGGCACACTTTCAGGGTCATGGCCGCACAGTCGGTGGAGCAGGGGAGACAGCGGTGAAGTCCTGCAGGCAAGATGGGTCTCTTCTTGTAGCGGTAACCAATGGGCAATGCCTCGCGGGTCTCGCCCATCGGCTGTCCGTCCACATAGAACATCCCCTTCACACACAAGTCCTTGCAGTGATAACGGATAATGTTGATTTTCATGGTGTTGTACTTGGATTGGTTAGCGTGCCAGTTCATACGCCTTGATGAGCAGTCCCTCGTCGATGTTGTCCATGCGGCTTTCCACCCATGCCATCGCCTTGACGATTGCCACCAGTTTGTCGCGGTCGCCCCAGCACAGGTAAGCATCGGGTCGCACACCGCTGTGCATGGCCACGATGTTCACGTAGGAATCAGGACAGTTGCCATCCTCGGGCGGTGCCCATCTGTAGATGACCTGTCGCAGGGTCTGAAGGTTGTGCAGCGTCAGGTATGACCGCATGATGCGGAAGGCTGCCCGCAGACCGAAGAGGTCGGCTTCGAACTGCACGAACACTCGGTCTCGCTGCTGGGGGCACTGTCCGAGCCATTTTGTGCCCGGACTACGCTTGATGTTCAGCGGATTGTGGTTTCTCTGTCCTCTTGTCATAGTAGTCAGCAACGATTTTAAGGATGTAACAGACAATTTCGATAATCTCCCAGATGTGTCTCTTCATGGTTGTTCTCCTTTCTTTTTAATATTAATTTTAAGTTTCGCAAGCTTTGTATGCCTTGTAGATAAAGGGAGATAGAAGAAGATAGAAGGAGATAGAAGACAAATGTAATGCTAATGGCAAGGTATCGTCCTCTATCTTCCGCCGCTGAAATGCGGCTATCTTCCTTTATC
>JAFSKK010000029.1 GCA_017448965.1 Bacteroidaceae bacterium
GGGCGAAAGTGGTATCTTTGCATAACATTGATTTTGATGTCGTAAAGGTACAACATTTTTACGACATAACAAAGCCCTGGCTTGAGAAAGTCGGGGCTTTGCGATAAAAAAAGAGGATGTGCCTATTTTGACACACCCTCCTAAAAGCGTAATATGGAAGATAAGGCTATTGTTTCAACGTGAAACCGATGCTTTCCACTGCTTCACGAATGGCAGTTTCGTCAATGTCATCACCTGTCACGGTAGCTACCCCACTCTGCAAATCAACAGTGACGGACTCCACACCTTTGACAGTGCGGATGACTTTCTCGGCATTGGCGCGGCAATGGTTGCAAGTCATGCCTTTCACAATATAGGTACGAGAAGCATGGGCATGGTGGGCATCAGCATCTTCTTCTGTACTGCAAGAGCAGGCTTCGTCGTGACAATGACAATGACCACCATGTGAATGTCCACATCCACAGGTTTCTTTGTGCATCAGTTTCATGCGCACCACATTCAGCAACAGGAGAATGAGCACACCTGTACAAGTCCATTCGAACCAGCCAGCCACTTCATGACAGCAAGCGCCTGTGTTGTTCAGGTGCTCCGTGAACCACTCACGAGGTAACAGATGGTCGATGCCGAAACCGAAGAGGATAGAACCACCAATGATGGCCGCGAGATAGAGCAAGAGCGTTTTCTTGCCCAGCACTTTATTCACCACGAGAATGGAAGCCACATTGCAAGCAGGTCCTGCCATCAGCATGACGAGCGCAGCACCTGGTGTCAGCCCTTTCATCATCAGCGCCACAGCAATAGGAATGCTGCCCGTTGCACAGATATACATCGGCACACTGATGCAGAGCACCAAGAGCATGCTCAGCAGGGTGTTATCTTTGAAGATGGCAAAAAACGAGTCGGGCACCAACACCGTGATGAGACCTGCCACAATAAGACCCACAACAAGCCATTTGCCAATATCTTCCATCATCTCGATAAAGCCAAAACGGAGAGCGGAGCAGACCCTCTCCCCAACCCTCCCCCGTAATGGGGAGGGGGTACCTTCCGGCTTGTTCTCTGATGATAAAGACTCCGCATGGTCTCCCTCCCCATTACGGGGGAGGGTTGGGGAGAGGGTCTGTGCATTCACAAATGTGCCGCCAATGATTGCAGTAAACAATGCCGCGATGGGTCGCACAACGGCAAACGGTAAACCCATCAGCGAATAGGTGGCAAAGATGCTATCCACGCCCGTTTGGGGTGTGGCAATCAGGAAGGAAACCACCGCACCCTTGCTGGCACCTTCGCGTCGAAGAGACATGGCTGTGGGTATCACGCCACATGAGCACAAGGGCAATGGCACACCGAAAATGGCGGCATTGACGACCGAACGGAAGGTGTTACCACTCAGATATTTCGTGTACCATCCATCAGGAATGAAGGCATGCATGATGCCCGCCAAAAGGAATCCCAGCAGCAGATAGGGCGACATCTCATTGACAATGCCCAACACTGCCATCAATATATGCAAAACACTTTCCATACCAAAATCTTTCTTATATTTCAGCCACAAAGGTACGGATTTTTTTGGCAATCAGGGTACAAAGTTTGTGCTTCACACAAGAAATCGCTATCTTTGCCCACCAAAATACTCACAATGAGGTATCTTCTTTGTACCATATTGATATCTATGTGTGGCATCAACTGTGCTTTCTGCCAAACGGAACAGGAAGAAAAGGTGATGGCATGGGAAGACTTTATGACCTTGATCATGGAGGAATACGCCGAAAATGGCGAGGGTGCAATGGAGGAGGAATTGATGGAACAGTTGTATGAATTGCACGCACAGCCATTGGACATCAATCTGGCAACGAAAGAAGATCTGGAGATGTTGCCATTTCTGAGCGAAGGGCAAGTGGAGGAACTGGTGAACTATCGAGAGAAGAACGGAAGGATGGAGAGTTTGGGAGAGTTGATGTTTGTGAAAAGTTTGGGAAGGAAAGAACGGGAAATGCTGCGATTGTTTGTGGAGGTCAAAGAGAGGGCGCCACTATCTGACAACAAACCGACTCCAACATGGAAAGAACTGCTGAGAAGAAGCAAGCATGAGGTGGTGTGGAGAACTGACATCCCATTTTATGAGAAGGATGGGTATAAGGATGTGCCTGCAGAGGTGTTGGAGAAATCGCCCAACAAAGTGTATCGGGGAGATCAGTATCACCATGCATTCCGATATGCTTTCACGAGCATGAACCACCTGATGGCAGGCGTGCAGATGGAGAAGGACGCAGGAGAAAGAGGCGTTGATTATGTGTCTGGCTATGTGATGCTGAAGGAAATGGGCATCGTGAAAAACGCTATCTTGGGCAATTACAAGGTGAGTTTCGGAAAAGGACTGGCGGTGAACACTTCTGTGAAATACAGCAAAATGATGATGATGAGTTCGATGGACAGAATGGATGCTGGCATCACGAAACACTCATCCATGAGCGAGTCGGGCTATTTCACAGGAGGGGCAACCACGCTTCGTTGGAAGAACTGGCAAATCTCCGTTTTCGGTTCGTACAGAAAAGGCGACGGCACGTATAACAATGATTCAACGGGTATGTCGTCGCTCAAAACGGACGGGCTGCACCGTACACGCTTGGAACGCAGCAAGAAAGGCAATCTGGGCATCACCAACTTAGGCGGCAACCTCCATTGGGAGAACAAGGGGTTGCAATTGTCAGCCACCGCCATCGCTACACACTTCTCTGTGCCGTTGGCACCACGATACAATACCGATGCCAGCAGATACCGCTATTACAACGCCAGGGGAGAGGACTTCTTCGTCGGGAGTTTGGCATACACTTACCGCTGGAATCGTCTCACTTTTAGTGGAGAAACCGCTTATAGCAACACAGAGACTCAAAACGGAATGGCCACTCTCAATGCCCTGCGATGGAGAGTCAATTCCTCGAATGCTCTGATGTTGATTGGCAGGTATTATGGTGCCAAATTCGTCAGCATCAATGGCAAGGCTTTCGGAGAAAATGCAGCAGTACAGAACGAGGAGGGATTTTTATTGAGTTGGGCATCAAAGGTCATCCCCAATACGGTGATTGATGCCTATGTGGATGCTATGTATTTCCCATGGATGAAAGACCAAGTCTCGGGCAGTTCTTACGGTTATGAGGGAATGGTGCAAGCCCTCTTCTCGCCTAACAGCAAGTGGAGTTTGCTGGCACGTTACCGACTCAAATCGAAACAGAAGGATTTCGCACTTTCCGATGACGAGAAGAGCATCACCACCCTTGAATACAACACCAATCACAGTTTGAAGTTGCAACTGAACTGCAACCTCTCCTCATTCATCAGTCTTCGTACCACTGCCACTGGAACACTCGTTTCCTTTGGCAACAATCCCAACGAAAAAGGGTTTGCCATCAGCGAAAACTTCCGTTGGCAAAACCTCAGAACAAAGTGCCGCATAGACATGGGCATCACCTATTTCAACACCGACACCTACAATGCCCGCGTCTATCAAAACGAGTCCTCCCTCCTCTACACTTCCAGTTCCACATCTTATTATTATAAAGGCATCCGCACCACCCTCTTTGCCTCCATCCCCATTGTCAAACAGTCGCTGTTCCTCCAAACAAAACTCGGCATGACCAAATACTTCAACCGCGACACCATCGGCACTGGATTGGAGATGATTGACGCGAATCATCGGGAGGACTTGCAGGTGCAGTTACGATGGAAGTTCTAAATATACAACTGCTGTTTCTTGATGTATCGTGCCACCTTCTCATCTAACCACTTTCTCATCAATCGTCCCTTTTTCACAGACTCCCTGATTTGTGTGGAACTCACATCATACAAAGGTGTGTCCACCACCTGCACAGATGATGGAAGCGTCGTTTCGTCCATCTCACATCCCGGTCGTCGATAAATCAGCACATGGTACTTCTCGATGATTTCATCCGAGTGATACCAACGCGGGAAACGTTCCCAATTGTCGGCACCAATCACAAGGACGAACTCATGCTCCGGATAGGCTTTGTGCAGTTCTCCCAAGGTGGTGATAGTGTAGGAAGGGATGGGCAGATGCCGCTCAAAATCCGACACTTTCACCCCCTCGATGCCCTCGGTGGCCAGCCGTGCCATGTTCAGGCGATGCTCATACTCGGCCATGTCGCTCGTTGCATCTTGCTTCAGCGGATTGAGCGGCGAGACCAACAGCCACAACTCATCCACCAAGCCCTGCCGCACGATGGATGCCGCCAACTCAGTGTGTCCCCGATGGATGGGGTTGAAACTTCCTCCGTAGATACCAATCCTCATACACTTCTACTTTTTCGGTGCCATCAGAAAGCCGTACCCCTCGGCTACACCATGCCGTACCCGAGGGGTACGCTGTGCCGTAGTCGAGGGGTACGCTTATTTATTCACGTGCTTTCTCCACCAGTCGCTTGCCCAGTTCGTAGGCATTCTGTAGGTCGGTGGCAAAGTGTTCGTCGCGATAGCGGCGCTTGTCCTCCTCAGAGAAGAGGTTGAAGTCGTAGTGCGAGTAGTCGTTGAACTGATAGGTGTTGAAAGCATAAAGCGTTTCCGAATAGCCAAAGATGTCGGCCATCACCTTCGTGTTCTCCTCCAGAATGACAGGATAGTTAATCTGCTTCATGTAGTCCTCGGGGCAGTTCATCGTGAAAATCATCGCCGTGGGAATCACCTTGTCGCGCACACAGATGTGCTTGCCGTTCTCGTCATACATGTAGGTGCCCACAGGGAAGCACAGACGCTCCATGAACGAGCGCAGTTCGCCCGTTGGATAACTGTAATAGACAGGCGAGCCGAGCACAATCACATCAGCCTCCCTGCACCGCTCCAGCACGGGGCGAAGGTCGTCCTTCAGCGCACACACGCCGTTCGTCTTCGAGTTCTTGATTTTGCAGGCAAAACAACTCTTGCAGCCCTTGAAGTCCACATCGTAGAGGTTCACCAACTCCGTTTCTGCTCCTGCCTCCTGAGCCCCCTTCATGGCACTCTCCAGCATCTTGAATGTGTTCCACTTCTTGCGCGGACTTCCATTCACAAAGACCGCCTTCAACTGTTTCTTTTCTTCCATAAAATGTTCGTTTCTTAAAGTTAAGTGCGGCAAAGATAAGGAAAAACTTTGAGAACTCAACGAAAACCCCTAACTTTGTGGAAGAAAAACCAATCCATCACACGATACAGCAAGCAACATGAGTTTATTTTCAGACTATTTCGAAGAGAACGGCGAGGGGACGTTGCACGAGATTCACTCCTGCCCCGAACTGATAGAGTGCATCCAGCAGATTGGATTTCTGCCACTGCTGGAGAGTGGCATCAGGAGTTACAGTGCCGAAGCACTGATGGCGGAGGAGTGCCGATACACCGAGTTTGCCGACGGCAGTTGGGAGTGGCCGCTGTGGCAATGGAAAGGCCCTGTGGTGACCGAAGGCGGCTGTGTGTATGGCAAGTTCTTTGCTGGCAAGGCTGGTTTTGTCAGCAAATCGTGGTGGCCCGACCTCTTCAACTGGCGACGCAGCCAACATCCTGCTCCCGAAGAGGGAACGATTGAGGATGCCATTCTGGCCACCCTGGACGAACACGGCAGCCTCATCACACGCGAACTCCGTGCAGCCTGCGGATTTACGGGCAAGAACATGCGCAGCAAGTTCGACGGCTACATCACCCGTCTGCAGATGGCTTGCCGCATTGTGACCGAGGACTTTGTCTATCCCACCGACAAGCACGGGCGCGAATATGGCTTCGGCTGGTCGCTCCTCACCACACCCGAAGCACTGCTCGGCACCGATGCCAGCCTGTGCGACCGCACTCCCGAAGAGTCCTACCAACGCATGTTTGAGCATCTGCACCAAATCGTTCCTTGGGCGACGGAGAAGCAAATCAACAAGATACTGAAATAAAGAAGAAACAAAACGAGAAATCGGAATTTAGCAATTTAGAGAACTCTTATTATGGCGAAAGGAATGAAAGACCTTGAAAGAGATAGCATAGATTTTGGGAAGTCTAAGATAGGACCTCTTTTCCGTAGCATCTTTTTCCCCACATTGTTGTCGATGGTATTCACCTCGCTGCTCACCGTGGTTGATGGCATCTTCGTGGGACAGGGCGTGGGTAGCGATGCGCTGGCGGCTGTCAATATTGTGGCACCTTTGTTTTTAGTGACAACAGGCATAGCGTTGATGTTCGGCGTAGGCGTATCGGTGGTGGCCAGCATCCATTTGTCGCAGGGCAACAACAAGGCAGCCGATATCAATGTGACACAAGCCCTTGTAGTGGCTCCGATGCTGATGGCTATTCTCTCCGTTATTCTCTACTTCGGGCGGATCCCATTCCTGCGGGTCATGGGATGCAGCGATGCGTTGTTGCCACTGGCCTTGCAATACCTCATCCCACTTCTCCCCGGGTGCGTCTTCATTCTTATCGAGACCATCGGCACTTTCGTTATCCGCTTGGATGGCTCGCCACGTTTTGCTTCTGCCGTAGGCATTGTTCCCGGCATCCTGAATATCTTTCTCGACTGGCTGTTTGTGTTTCCGATGAAGATGGGCATTGCCGGAAGCTCCGTAGCCACAACGGTCTGTTGTGCCATTGCTTCGGCAATGGTTGCCTGGTATATGCTCCGTCGAAGTCAGTCCGTCCGACTATATCGGCTCAAGCCAAGCCGCACCAGTCTTTATCTGACGGTTCGCAATATCGGCTATATGTCGCGTAGCGGCTTTTCGTCGATGCTTGGAGAACTGGCCATGTCCATGATCATGCTGACAGGCAACTATGTCTTTATCCGATGGATGGGCGAAGACGGTGTGGCAGCCTTTAGCGTGGCCTGCTATCTCTATCCCATCGTTTTCATGGTCAACAACTCGGTGGCTCAGTCAGCCCAGCCCATAATCAGTTTCAACTATGGTGCCGGCAAAGAGGATCGTGTTCGCGAAGCCTTCAGGCTGAGCCTTCGCACCGCTGCCATCTGCGGACTGTTGGCAACGGCAGTCCTCACGCTCGGCGCACCCCCCTGATCAGTCTTTTCCTTCAGGCAGGGACCAAGCCCTACGAGATAGCAACGGCAGGACTTCCTTTGTTTGCCGTCTCTTCCGTGTTCTTTGCCTTGAACATAGCTATCATCGGATATTATCAGTCCATCGAGCTGAACGGGCAGGCTACGCTTTACATGCTGCTTCGTGGCCTGGTCTTCCTTGTTCCAGCTTTTATCCTGATGCCTCCGTTGATTTTTCCACAAGGCATGTGGCTGGCCGTTCCTGTCTCAGAATGTCTGACACTGGGTGTAATTCTGTTGACGAAGAAGTAAGCAAATAAATTCCAATTTAGCGAACTGTAAACAAAAACAAATATGAAAAAAATCATTGTAATCTCAACGAGCCTTCGTCATGGCTCAAACAGCGACATGCTTGCTGAGAAGTTTCTGGAAGGTGCCTTAAGTGCAGGAAACAGTGTGGAGAAGATTTCCCTTGTCGGCAAGAATATCCAGTTCTGCAGAGGGTGCATGGCTTGCCAGAAGTTGGGACGTTGCGCCATCAAAGACGACGTGAACGACATCATGGACAAGGTGCTGAGGGCTGATGTGGTGGTTTGGGCCACTCCTATCTATTATTATGAAATGAGCGGACAGATGAAGACACTCATTGACCGTATGAACGCCATGTACGAGCAGGATTATGCGTTTCGCGATGTCTATCTGCTGACAACGGCTGCTGAAGATGAAGCCGAGACTCCGAAGCGTGCCGAGATGGGTCTGACGGGCTGGATAGACTGCTATCCCAAGAGCCGGCTGGCCGGAACGCTCTTCTGCGGTGGCGTGAACGATGCTTGCGAAATAGAGGGCAATCCCAAACTTCAGGAGGCCTACGAACTGGGCAGGAGTATCTTCTGAGTCCCAGTATTTCAGTATCTGGCATGCCTACTACTTTGCGAGTTCTGCAAAGATGGATTGCATAAATAATTATTAGAGAATGAAGCATAAAGGAATCATCTGCGGCATTCTGGCGGCAGTGTGTTACGGCACGAATCCGTTCGGGGCGTTGCCGCTTTATGAGGAGGGGGTGAATACGTCGTCTGTCCTCTTTTACCGCTTCTCCATGGCGGTGCTGATGCTGGCCGTCATGTTGCTCATAGAACGTAAATCCTTCCGAGTCAACAGCAGTGACTTGAAGACGCTTGGCTCACTCGGACTGCTCTTTGCCGCATCCAGCATTACGTATTATCAGAGTTTTCGATTCATGGATGCCGGCATAGCCTCTACCATCCTGTTTGTCTATCCCGTGATGGTGGCAGTCATTATGGCTACATTCTTCAGGGAGAAGGTCACGGTTTCAACGGTTACGGCCATCATCCTCGCCCTAATTGGTATCGGCTTGCTATACAGAGGTGATGCAGGTGCTTCACTCAGCACTACAGGTGTGTTTCTGGTCATGGTGTCCTCGCTGACTTATGCCGTCTATATCGTGGTGGTCAATCAGTCGAGCATCCGCATGTCGTCGCTGAAACTCACGTTCTATGTGTTGCTGATCTGCATGTTGTGTTTGTTGGCCTATTCGTTCACTTCGCCCGACCTGCGCCTGATGTTGCCGCCTTCGCCTCGAGCATGGTTCTTTGCCTGTTGGCTGGGGCTGGTGCCTACGGTTCTTTCGCTGGTGCTGATGACGATTGCCGTTCATGAGGTTGGAGCCACGCCTACAGCCATCATGGGAGCCTTGGAACCATTAACGGCGGTGGCCATTGGCGTGATGGTATTTAATGAATCATTCACTTTCCGGCTCTTTGTCGGAATCGTCCTTATCCTTTCTGCCGTCCTGCTGATTGTGCTGGGCAAACGCTCGGCCGCAGGACACTCTCACGGGGAGACCTTCCACTTGCGCACCCTCACTCACACAATCAGCACCATCGTCAGAAAGACGTGGCGATGGAAATCGTAGGAAGCGCATGAAAAAAAGCCATCGGGCCAATTTGCCCCGAATATCGTGAGGCTTATCATCCGCATCGTTAAGAACACTTCAAACGAAAAAATAACACGTTTATGACAATACAAGAATTTAGAGATTACATGGCATCGGGCAAGCCCATCGTTGGTGGCTCCGATGTTCACAAGATGTTTCATCTGTTGTCGCAAGAGGCACTGAAAATCACAGCCGAGATTAACGGCAAGTATCATTCTCCGAAGGAACTGCGCAACCTGTTGGAGCGACTTTGGGGACGTGAAGTACCCAAGACCATAGGCATGTTCCCTCCATTCCACACGGACTGCGGAAAGAACACCATCGTTGGCGAACGTGTGTTCATCAACATGGGATGCAAGTTTCAGGACCAAGGCGGCATCACCATCGATGAGGGCGCACTCATCGGTCATAATGTCGTGTTGGCCACACTCAACCACGACCTTGACCCAGCCAAACGTCAAAGCATGTCGTATGCCCCCATCCACATTGGCAAGAACGTCTGGATAGGAGCCAATGCGACTGTTCTTGCTGGCGTGACCATCGGTGATGGAGCCGTTGTAGCCGCTGGTGCTGTGGTGACCAAGAATGTAGAGCCAAACACCGTTGTAGGTGGAGTTCCTGCCAAGGTCATCAAAAAGATATAAGTGTAAACAGTAAATCGAAATTTATATGAAGACTATATATCTCAAAGACGATTTAGATTTGGAAGGTCCTCTCCAAATTACTTATGTGGACTTGTATGATCGGGGGGGGCATAAGCACCATCATAAAGCCTTAGTCGTTCCTGGCTTTGGTACTATTCCTTGCTCGAAAAGATTGGAAAATAATTTCACAAACAAAGCTGAGGAACTTGTAATTGTAATGAATGATTATGAAGATAAGCATCCCACATTTTCATCACACATATGGATTACAAGACCCAAAGTATCATATTGTGGGGATTGGGATGAAGACATGGAAGATCATGCAGATAAAAAAATCGTAAAAGATGGATACTTGGAAGCGCTTGAAGCTGCTCCTACTCTAAAAGATGAAGCATTCATATCGTTATATTACGCATCTATGTCTCTGACTGAATATTGTGAAAAGTATAATCTTGATTTTGAAAAATCCTTCGTCCTTAAATATGATAACATCTTGGTCTTGCCTCATAGAATTGGGCAAGGACACAAAAAACTAAAGTTAGATGAATATATGTTCATACATGGTGGCTTTTTACTTGAAGAAAAAGAGGATGCAATAGATTTATCTGTGATAGAATGTGATGACGATGACGACGATGGCGTTAATGGACGACTGATTGATATTGATTGGTTTGTCTGTAATTATTATTGAAGTAAATTCCAATTTATCTAACTGAAAGTAGAACTAAGATACTGTTTTTATACAGTACATCATCTCCTTGTCTCATCAATAAACGACCCCACTTTTTAAGAACAGACAGACATGACTGAAAAAAACACTCACATGGCAACAACCACAGCCCAAGACATTATTCAATATATGGAGTCGCTACATGATGAGGAGCAGCGACGGGTGTTGATGGGCTTTTTCAAGACAGGAAAAGGTGAGTATGGTGAGGGTGACGAGTTCTTGGGCATCAAAGTACCACAGACACGCGAGGTGGTGAAGGAGGCAAAGGACACACCACTCAGCGAGATACCCGCATTGCTGAAGAGCCATTGGCACGAGGTGAGGCTCTGCGGATGGCTGTTGCTGGTCAATCAATTTGAGCGATTGGCTACGAAACGCCTCATCAACAACCCTGATGCCATCCGTCAAAGGGACGAAATCGTGATGCTCTACCTGAAACATGCCGAACAGGCCAACAACTGGGATTTGGTCGATATGTCTGCCCCGAAAGTCATCGGTCATTGGCTGCTGCTCCCCACTTGCATGGGTGGCAAAACGGCTGGACTTCATCACGACTATAAGGTGAAAGTGCTGGACTCTCTTGCACAAAGCCCTTGCCTCTGGAAACAGCGTATCAGCATGGTTTGCACATGGAAGACTTCGCAGCAGGGCGACCCGTCGTGGTGTCTCCGCTATGCCGAGATGCACCTGCATCATCCCCACGACCTCATGCACAAGGCGGTCGGTTGGATGCTCCGCGAGATGGGCAAACGCATCAGCATGGACCTCCTCCGCGACTTCCTCGAACTGCATGCCCATGAGATGCCCCGCACCACACTTCGATATGCAATCGAAAAGATGTCGGAAGGAGAGAGGAAGAAGTGGATGGGAAAGTGAAGAGTGAAATTTTAAGTGAAAAGTGAAAAGTGAAAAGTGAAAAATCTAAGTTACCTTCTATTCGGATTGTGCCTCATTGATAAAAGTAACTTAGATTTTTCACTCTTCACTTTTCACTTTTCACTTAAAACGTCTTCACTTTTCACTTAAAATCACTACCTTTGCACAAATTTTCAAACACGACGACATGAAAGAAATTGTTTTGAGCGGCATTCGCCCTACAGGAAACCTCCATCTCGGCAACTACTACGGAGCAGTACAGAACTTCGTGAAAATGCAGGAAGACTACAACTGCTACTACTTCATCGCCGACTGGCATTCCCTCACCACACACCCCAAGCCTGAAGACATTCAGCAGTCGGCTCGCACCATTCTTGCTGAATATCTGGCTTGTGGCATCGACCCAGAGAAATCGACCATCTACATACAGAGTGATGTGCCCGAGACCATCGAGCTATACCTCTATTTCAACATGAACTGCTACCTTGGCGAATTGGAGCGTGTGACCACCTTCAAGGAGAAGGCACGCAAGCAACCCGACAACGTCAATGCAGGTCTGCTCACCTACCCCACGCTGATGGCTGCCGACATTCTTCAGCACCGTGCTGCCAAAGTGCCTGTAGGAAAAGATCAGGAGCAGAACATGGAGATGGCTCGCAAATGTGCCCGTCGTTTCAACAACATCTATGGTGTGGAGTTCTTCCCAGAACCTCAGAACTTCTACTTTGGCGACCACGCCATCAAGATTCCAGGACTCGACGGTTCGGGCAAGATGGGCAAATCGGAAGGCAACTGCATCTACCTCTACGAAGATGCCAAGTCCATCGAGAAGAAGGTGAAGAAGGCTGTCACCGATTCAGGCCCTACAGAGCCGAATCAAGCGAAGCCCGAAGTGATTCAGAACCTCTTCACGCTGATGGAAATCGCCTCCAGCAAGGAGACCTACGACTACTTCGACGAGAAGTGGAACGACATGTCCATCCGCTATGGCGACATGAAGAAGCAACTGGCCGAGGACATCGTGAAGACCCTCACCCCTATCCGCGAGCGCATCCTCGAGTACAAGAACAATCAAGAACTGCTCGACAAGGTGGCCAAGATGGGTGCCGAGAAAGCACGTGAGAGTGCATCAGCCACATTGAAAGAGGTGAGAAAGATTATCGGCTTCAAGGTGTACTAAGCAACAACTTACATTCTTTATACATACACAATGGCATGTGTTTGTTCAGCAGAGCAAGCACATGCCATTTTTTTGTCTTCACTCATCCACCTCACCACTCTGCAACCGCAAGGTGTCGTTGATGACACAAATATACGGCTCACTGATTTCTTTGCTGCGCTCAATGCGGATGCTTTTCACATCCACCTCACACGCCACCTTGCAGACATAACCATTGCTGTAGAGAATGTGGTGACCATTCCGCAGATAGTAACTCGCATGATAGAGGGTGTCGGGCTTATCTTTCTCATTAATAAAAACAGGAATCACCTCCAAAGGTTCACGCAGAGAATCCACACGCACCAATTGGAAAGGTGGCCTGCTATCATGTCGACCGTGATAGTTTTCGGTACGACGCTTCGTGTAAACATAATTCTTGTCCACATACCATTCGCCCTGTTCACTAAACCAAGCACGTCCAGCCAACCAACGGAAAGTCGCCCTATCCGCATCCACACGTTGCTCATGAAAATAAACATGCTTGCTGTCACGCATCCATGCCTTGACCCAATCGAGTTTCGGCTTTCTTGTATAATAATCAAACGTGATGGGTTGCTGCACAAAATACTCCGCAGTCGCAGGGTCGATGTCACACTGAGATGGGCTATAATACCACAAATCATTCACAAAGACATGACTCTTGTCTTTCGGGATGCCATTCTTGCCCAATTGAAAGGTCGCCGCATCCACTCCCTTCACAGGATAATGCGCATACCACACATGACTCTTGTCTTTTGCCCACTCGTCATCCAACACATGGAAACTCCAGAAATCTGCTCCCTTCAGATATTCCGCATCCGCATTTCCTGTGAAAGGGAAAGCCAACATAGCATAAGGACTGTTCGTGTAGAAAATACCCCTATGATTGACCCTATAAGTACTGTAAAGCCAATTGACACGTACACCAAACGGGAAAGGGAACCAAGCGGAAACCAACAGCAAGAAAACTGCCACACAGACCCACACCACATGCTTGGGCTTAATGCCCATCACCCAGTTCCAAAACTTTTCTTTTTTATTCATAAGCAATGTAAGGTTTGAGCTTCTCCAAATCCTCTTTCGTGAAGATGCCTGTAGAAAGGAGCGTCTCTTCATCTTTCACCTCTCCATACAAACGGACATATTGCAGCAATGCCTTTGTTTGCTCGTAGGAGATGTAGGGGTGGCTGTTGAGGGCTTAGAAGGATGCCTTGTTGATGTTGATTCTCTGAATGTCGGGAGAAGGAGAGACGGTGAACCATTCAAGCAGTTCGGGCGAAACAATTTTGATGTCCAAGAGCTGATTGACGGAGTGGAAGCCGCCCAGACGCTGACGATAGCGCACGATGGCATCGCTGATTTTTTCGCCAACGCCAGGAATGCGTCGTAACAAGGCGGTGTCCGCTGTATTCACATCCACCTTTGTGAGAGTATGGAACTTGTTGGAAGTACGCTCGGGCACCTTCCGTTCCCATTGTTCCCTTTTTGCCCATCTATCCTCATCTTTCTCTTTTCTCCTATATTGCTCACCCACACGCACATACGGCTTCAGCATCGCCACATCCTCATCCGTCCATCCATACGTGTTGCCCATATCCTCCGCTGAACGGAACACTTTCCCTGCTGCCCGATAATGCAGGAAGTTCTTCACCTTCCAAGCCTTCAAACCAAAGCCAATCAGCGTGAGAGAATCGACGGTGTTGGGGCCGAATGAGTCAGAAGACCCTCTCTGTCCTGCGGACATCTCCCCCATAATGGGGAGACCATCCGGTTCGTTTCCCACACCCTGCATAGTCACCCTCTCCATATAGGGAGAGGGCTGGGGAGAGGGTCTTCTTCTTTCCACCAGCATCAGCACGCCAATGGCAAACACCGCGATGCATCCCAGCGCCACAATCGCCCGTCGGTCACCCTTGGTGAAATAGAAGAAATCTCTGAACGGATTGGATTTCATGATATATATTTAATATCCAAAATACTTCTTGCAATAGACATTCATGATGCTGTCATACCGTTCGCTGGCATCCTTATCACGCATCAAATCATGGCCAGAGTTGGGAAAGACAATCAAGTCGTAGGGTTTGCTGAGGCTGTCGTATTTTTCCTGCAGAGCGTGATAATGGTCTGGTTTGATGAGACCATCCTTTTCGCCGTAGGCAAAAATGGCAGGCAGAGCCGTCGAGTCGTTGATGTGGCCTACGGGCGAGGCTTGCAGTTTGATGCTGTCGAGCTGTTCCCTCGACCAATTGCATGACTTCATCCGCTTTCCTGTGCAACTGAAGACAAAATTATCAATGTCTTCAGTTTTGGCGTTCTCGTCATAAGGGAACAAGATACGGAAGTCAGCAGGCCCCACCTTGATGGCTTCGAAGCGCAGCGGCAATGGGTGCCTATGGTGGTAGGCAAACATCATGGACAGATGTCCTCCTGCCGATGTGCCGGCAATTGCCATCTGATTGATGTGGACATCCTTCTCTGCTGCGAAATCAACGATATGCCTGATGCAAGCATCTATCTCGTCCAGCATGGTAAGCAGCGAGACCCCCTCCTCATTCAGCAGACTGTAGTCCATAGTAGCAGTGACGTAACCCCTTTGCACCCATGTATAGCAGTCACCATGATGCCATTTTTTCTCGCCGCCCAACCATGAACCGCCGTGAACATACAGGATAAGTGCAAGACTGTCGTTCTTGTCAGCATCGTTAGGCAGATAGAGATCGTATATGTTATGCTGACGATTGCCGTATGCAATGTCCTGAAACCTCTGGCCATACTCGTCGTGCCACTTGGGTGTCAACACATACATGACGACAGCAACAATGATGACAATCAGCCCGACAGCTCCTATCAGACATCCGCATCCTATTTTCAGAATCCTTTTTTTATTCATTATTCTTTAGTTTTTAAGTCACAGCTTGTACCGCCCCGCATCACCCTCCTTGCGCAGGAATGCCCATCACCCAGTTCCAAAACTTTTCTTTTGATTTCATACCACAAAGGTAGTCCTTTTTCTTGTTTCCGTCCAAATATCACTATTCTAAAATTCTTCCTGCCATCAACTATTTGTTGTTTCTCCGTTCTTTTTTCACTTCTCACAAATGCTCTTCGTCATATCATTCAACGTCAAACACATTTCTCTTGTCAATGGTATCCGCTGATTCTGGTGTTCCCAAGGGGCAAGAATCAGGAAACGACCTTCGGCACAGGCATCGAAGTATTGATGTCCTGGTTTGGAGAAGGCATTGAAACCCCAAGGAGTGAGGAAGATGAGCGGAAGGTGGGCATCAAGGGCTGCGCGCATGACAGCCTGCTCTCCTTTGGAAATGGCAGGGGAAACAAGCACGGCACCCTGACGTGCCTCCTTCAAGAAGAAGGCAACCTTCTCTTGAATCTCGGCATCGGTTAAACGGCGGGAGCATTGCACCTGCAACTTCTGAGGAGCGGAAAGAAGAAACTGATTGCCAATGGCTGCATAGTTCTGCCCTGCAATACTCACACCAAAGCGAACGCGGAAAAGGTTTGGGTGCTCCCGTTTCATCAGGAGGCGGAGAGGGTTTGTGTGGAGATAGTCAATCCAACGTTGCAGTTCGTTTTTGCCGGAAAGGATGTGGTCGTTGTAGCCGAGGCTCCATAAGAAGCCTTTCTGACGGTTGTCTAAGCTCCGGTCTCTCTTCCCTCCTTGTTCCCTTTGCTGCGACGCCGTCGCAGCAGAGTCAACACCAAGAACCAAACGACGATAGTGCTTGTTAGTACTTGCCTTGAAACCTTTGATGATATGTCCCAAATGTTGGGGCATCGTCTCGTGAACAAAAAGGATGCCATGCAGGTGGTCAGGCATGATTTGCAATGCCACCACCGACACTTCGGGGTGATACCTTGTTACATCCATCCATTCATATTCCACCTCCTTTCCCAACTCCGACAATTCCACACGCGGCCATTCGGGAGAACCCACCTCTGCATCGCTTCTCCCCACCAATCTACCCAACAGCGGGCGCCTGCCTTCCACCGTCATCGTAATCAAGTACATGCGGCGTGACTCATAGTCATGCCCTACTCGCCTTCGCAACATCGAAGGTTTCTTCTCGCCAGCAAAAGGCTTATGTTTCTCGTATTCCTCTTTATTCATAAGCAATGTACGGCCTTAACCTCTCCAGATCCTCTTTTGTGAAGATGCCTGTGGAAAGGAGCGTTTCTTCATCTTTCACTTCGCCATAGAGGCGGAGGTATTGCAGGAGTGCCTTGGTTTGTTCGTAGGAGATGTAGGGGTGACTGTTGAGGGCTTGGAAGGATGCCTTGTTGATGTTGATTCTCTGGATGTCGGGAGAAGAAGAGACGGTGAACCATTCGAGCAATTCGGGCGAGACGATTTTGATGTCCAAGAGCTGATTGACAGAGTGGAAGCCGCCCAGACGCTGACGATAGCGCACGATGGCATCGCTGATTTTTTTGCCAACACCAGGAATGCGACGTAGCATCGCTGTGTCAGCCTCGTTCACATCCACCTTGGTGAGAGTGTGGAACTTATTGGAAGTACGCTCCGGCTCCTTCCGTTCCCATTGTTCCCTTCTTTCCCATCTATCCTCATGTTTCCTTTCCTTCCTTCTATATCTCTCACCCACACGCACATACGGCTTCAGCATCGCCACATCCTCTGCCGTCCATCCATACGTGTTGCCCATATCCTCTGCCGAACGGAACACCTTTCCTGCCGCCCGATAATGCAGGAAGTTCTTCACCTTCCAAGCCTTCATGCCAAAGCCAATCAGCGTGAGAGAATCGACGGTGTTAGGGTCAAAAGAGCCAGAAGACCCTCTCTGTCCTGCGGACATCTCCCCCATAATGGGGAGACCATCCGGTTCGTTTCCCACACCCCGTACAGTCTCCCTCCCCATTACGGGGGAGGGCTGGGGAGAGGGTCTATACAGCAACAGCACACCGATGGCAAACACGGCGATGCATCCCAAAGCCACAATCGCACGTCTGTCGCCCTTGTGGAAATAGAAAAAGTCTCTGAACGGATTGGTTTTCATACGATTTCCTCCATCATTCTTGCACAGGTTCTTCTGATGTTCTCGCTCGCCACCTCTGCTTTCATCAACTCCAGAAGCGGACGTTCATCTCCCTCATTGACACTATACAACTCATCAAAACCACAAGCCGTCAATGCCTCCCTGTCCTTGATTTGTCCTGACATCAGCACCGTCTTCACGCCCAGTGTCTTCGCCCGATTCAACACACCAACTGCCACTTTCCCATGCGTCGTCTGCTCATCCGAACAGCCCTCGCCTGTGATGACCATATCGGCTCCTCGCAACATCTCGTCAAACCCACACATGTCGAGCACAATCTCAATGCCCTGCATCAACTCCGCTCCCAGATACGTCAGCAGCGCATATCCCAAACCGCCAGCCGCACCTGCACCTGGGTGGAAAGCATCCTCAGGGGTCGCAATCCCCTTCTCTTCCGTCTCTTTGGCAAATGCCCGTAATCGCTCGTCGAGCAACCTCACCTGCTCAGGCGTCGCACCCTTCTGAGGGGCAAACACGTATGCCGCCCCTTCCTCACCGTAAAGAGGGTTATTGACATCACACGCAACCCTCAAAACCGACGTCGGGGACATCGGTCGACCGACATCGGGGACATCGGTTAACCGACATCGGGGACGTCGGTTCAGAGGCTGTGGAAGC
This sequence comes from Bacteroidaceae bacterium, assembly GCA_017448965.1. Taxonomy (GTDB): domain Bacteria; phylum Bacteroidota; class Bacteroidia; order Bacteroidales; family Bacteroidaceae; genus Minthosoma. The sequence goes on from JAFSKK010000029.1 coordinate 18,105, forward strand.
ACCTCTTTCGAGGCTCCGTCGTTGAGCCACAAGTGGCAGTTCAAGGCCTCCAGCATACCTTTCCCTGCATCGCACGTAGCAGAGCCTCCAATGCCGAGCACGATGTGCTTCACTCCCCTCTCCAGCGCATCCAGCATCATCTCTCCCAAACCATACGTGGTCGTCTCCATCGGGTTCCGCTTTTTCATCGGCACCAACGTCAAGCCGCATGCACTCGCCATTTCCATATAAGCCGTTCCGCCGTCCTCGCTGAGGGCATACACCGCTGTCACCTCCTCCATCAGAGGGCCATGCACTTTCACGCTCACCTTTTTTGCTTTCCTCATGCGAAGAAAGCACTCCACAAGTCCCTCACCACCATCGCTCAACGGCACACTGACCACTTCGGCATCCTCCCGAACCGAGAGAATGCCGTCCTTTGCCGCCTCACACACCTTTTCAGCCGTGAGACAACCTTTGAATGAGTCGAAAGCTAAAACAATTTTCATGGTGACAAGGAAACAAATTCCGTTCTCTTTTATCTATTAAAGATTCTATCCAAATCATCGGGTGTCAAGGTCAGTTCCAGCGTCCGTCCTGTGATGCTGCCCTCATAACGGTATATCAGCTGCATGTGCGCATCAGCCATCCGCTGAAATCCCAGTTTCTCATCGCCCTTTAATCGGAGCAAATCAAAAAAGATGTTTTTCTTGATTTCTGACAAATTCTCCTCCATTGCATCCATGTTCACATCGCCTTCATCCACCTTGTAACAATAGTACACACAGTCACCCTCGCGCTTCGTGGTTTCCCACACTATTCCAGGTTCCAATTCCCATCCTTCGGCCTTCTTGTTACATCCATCAATCATGAGATCTACCACATAAGGTGCAGGAAGGACATAGCGAAAAAGCACTCTCTGCATAGCAAAGCACATAAAGACGCCTGCCACTAAAACAAATACTATACAGATTACTAATTTTTTCTTTTTCTCTTTTTCCATTCGTGATGTTATTGATGTCAATACTTATTTGGGGGCAAAGTTATGAATAAAAAAGTGGACATAATATATTCATGCCACAAAGGTACAACTTTTCAAGGAAAATGCTTACCTTTGTGACAAAAACATCATGAAGATGACGTATCTGAACACTGAGAACATCGCACGAAGCACGGATGAGGTGGAATATCATCCGCTCATTCCGTTCTTGCCAGAGAATGCCAAAGTGCTGTTTCTGGGCAGTTTTCCGCCACAACGGAAGCGTTGGTGCATCGACTTTTTTTACCCCAATTTCATCAACGATCACTGGCGTATTGAGGGGCAAATCTTCTTTGGGGATAAGAATCACTTTGTGGATGCGGAGGCCAAACGTTTCCGTCTGGATGAGATTGTGGCTCATTGCCAAGAAAAAGGCATCGCCTTCTTCGACACCTCTTCTGCTATCCGAAGGCTGAAGGATAATGCGTCGGATAAATTTCTCGAAGTGGTGGAACAAACAGACATTCACTCCCTCTTGTCACAACTACCGCATTGTCAAGCCATTGTCACCACAGGCGAAAAGGCCACCGACACTATCTGTGCGTTCTTGCAGATTCCAGAGATGCCCAAGGTGAACACCTTCGTCCCCATCCCCAACACCTACAACAAAGACGGGAAGCAACTTGTTCTCTATCGCCTCCCGTCTTCCTCACGCGCCTACCCTCTCGCCTTCGACAAGAAGGTGGAGGCGTATCGGAGGATGTTTGAGCAGATGCTATGAGTCGCCCCCATCAAAAAAAATGCTTTTCTTTGTAACAAACCGTTCGAAAGTCTCGTTTGTACAAATAGAGGGGCGACAAAAACAGCACCATTAAAAACTTAAAAACAGACAAAAACATGAAACGGACAATCTTATCTATCACATTGGCACTCTGTGTTGGTTGTGCCTTCGCACAAAAAAATGTCTTTGCAAAGTTGGCACAGATTAAGGGTGTTGAACATGTCAACATTAATAAAACCATTCTTAACCTTGCTGCCAAGAATGGGGGTGATTTCGATTTTAGTGACAATCTCTCTCTCAGCGGAATGTCGGGCGACATGCTCAAGAAAATAGAGAACATCCGTATTTATAATTGCGAAGAAAAGGATGGAGCAGAGACATTCGGCACGCAAGTGAAACGTATTTTGAGCGGTCGTGGCTGGGAACCTCTCCTCGTTGGGACAGACGAGGATGGCGAGAAGTATAATATCTCTCAGTTCAAGAAGGGGAAGAAATCCACCATCGCCATTTTTCATGAAGGAGAGGAAGAAACTGCGCTGGTAGTCTTCGACGGTGAAGTGGACTTCGCCCAACTGATGGAACAAGGGACGGAAAATGCGGAAAAGGGAAAGTCTTCTCTCTCCATAAAGACACAAACATGGGAGGGTGATGACGATGATGAGAAAGAGCCACGAAAGTTTCGGGATTGCCTGATTGTGATTGACGGAAAAATCTACCCCAATCTTCATACGCAGGACGAGGCGGCGCGATACATGACCGAGCACAATATGGATTGGGGCTATATCCCATCCCAAGTGCTTCAGGGAAAAGAGGTGAAGAAGAAGTACCCTGGCTCTAAGAAGAAAGTGGCATTTGAATATACAACAATTAAAAGAACCCAGGAGTAATGAAAAGAACAATTTTATCCATCGCATTGGCACTCTGTGTTGGTTGTGCCTTCGGACAAACAGCGGACAAGCTGATGAAGAAGTACAAGGGAGTGAAGGGGATGCAGTACGAGAACATCACCAAAAAGATCCAGAATCTGAAGGAAGAGGACGACCCCAAGATTTATAAGGCTTCGCGTGGTGTCACATTGGCAGAGTTTGCGAGTGGGGTGCTTCCTGAAAACAAGGCAGAGCAACTGCAAAAGGACTTGGATGCCCTAAAAGGCTTCAAGCGCATCTATCACGAGAAACACAACAGCAATGATGAGCCGTTCAGCATGTTGAAAGGAACGTACAAGATGTTCAACAATGTGCAGTACTTTGCTGTGGAGGAAGGAGAATACGTGACGGAATTGGTTGCACGAATCGATGCCGATGTCAATGTGGGCAACCTCATCACATTGATACATCTGAAAGGAATGATTAAGCAGGAGGATGTGCCGGACATGATTCAAATGGAGGAAGAAACAGACGTGAATGTGAAAGAGGAAATGGAGACTGGCAATGTCCTCATCGTCATCAACGGTCAGGAGTATTCCAACCTTCACTCAGCAGAAGAAGCGACCGAATGGATGAAGGCACAGGGCATTAGTTGGAACCACGAGAATATGATTGTTGGAGCAGAGGCCGTAAAGGAGAAATACCCCAACACGGACAAGAAAGTGGCCATTGAATTTTCACGAGAGGAGAAGAAGTCGGAATAGCGGATGGACGCACGGGAGTTCAAGCAACGGTTCATGCCTTACCACAGGTTGCTCTATCGGGTTGCCTATCGGTTGACGGGCAATGCGCAGGATGCCGAAGACCTGCTTCAGGACACGTACCTGAAGCTCTGGCAGAAGCGTGATGACCTGAGAGAGGAGGTGGTGACGGAGGCTTATCTCGTGACGCTGACAAAAAACCTTTTCCGCGACCAGCAACGACTGAAACGCATCGACACCTCGGAGGACATTGACGACCACGATGAACCGCCTGACGAACGAGGGCTTGATTGCCAGATGGATTCCCAAGATGAAGCATCACAAATGGAGGGATTGATTCAACAACTGCCCGAAAGGGACGGACGAATCATACAGATGCATCTGGTGGAAGAACGCTCCTACGAGGAGATAGAGCGGGACACAGGACTCTCGCAAGGCAATATCCGAATCATCGTGATGCGAACGAGACAGAAACTGAAACAACAATTTCAAAAACTCACAAAGACATGGACGAACTGACGAACGAGCGAGAACAGAGCCAAGCTTGCTTGAACTATGCCGAGCGAGAAGGAAGAAGACGGAGTCAACTGAATTATGAAGAACTGGAGCGAATCCCCATCCCAGACGGATTGGAGGAAAGGCTTTCTGCAAAGATAGACGAGTGGGAAATACAGGAAAAGAGGGCATCTCGCCATTTCCTGCTGCCTGCAATCATTCGCTACACGAGCATCGCCGCCTCCGTCGCCCTCGTCTTTGGATTGGGTTACCACTTTCTCCATCAAAAGGAGGAGCCTGTCAACATCGCTCAGCAAGACACCTACCAAGACCCGGCTGTGGCTCAACAGGAAGCCGAAAAGGCACTCAACCTCTTGGCCATCAATCTGAACAAAGGCTTAGGGCAACTGGAAAAGGCGAAAGCCATCAGCGACCGAACCGAAACCACATTGAACAAACAACTAAAAGTCATGAAATGATATGAGACAGAGTGTTTTCCAAACCATATTTGTGTTGACATTGGCAATGATGAGCCTGCACACAAACGCCCAGGTGAAGGAGTTCGAGAAATATGCTGACACGAAAAATGTGACCTATGTGTTCATCTCCAAATACATGCTCCGCATGGCAGGCAAGGCATCAACCCCCTCCGTGCCAGGTGTGGACACGAAGAGCCTGATGAACAAACTTAACGGCATCCAAATCATCACCTCTGAAGACGAAACCGCATCCGCCCGACTGAAGGCAGAAACACAAGCCCTCGTCAAGCAAGGCAAGTACGAACTGCTCATGCAGGTGGATGAGGATGAGCAGAAAGTGCGCATCTACCACCGCGAGGGCAATCGACAGTCTGCTGTCGTCATGATGGCCGACGAGGAGGGAGAATTCACTGTCATCGTCTTCTCCGGCACCTTCACCCTCGAGGATGTGATGAAAATGACACAATAGCCCCACTTCCACTGCCTCTGATTTCCCAACGCAACAACCACTTATGACTCCCTTCCACAACCTCTGGAGCGGTGTGAGTCACACCGAGGGTGGCGGTCTGAGTCACACCGATACCCACGGTGTGACTCAGACCGTTTTCGAGGCTGTGGAAGGAATGTATCAGTGGGACTTACGCTTCTTCGGTTTTGGCAGTGGAAGGGCTTCGCACGTCACTCTGACAAGATGCGACAAATAGGCCCTGTCATCCACATCAGCCACCATGAAATAATCCTTTGCCCCTTCGTAGGGAGGACGCATCACCACCTCGCGCAACACCTCCCTACCCGCCTCTGTCGGCTTCACATAAAAGCAATCGTCGCAAATCAATCCGAAGATCTTCCCATCGCAATAAATGCCATAGTCACCAAACATCTTCTTGGTCAAAATCTCGCCTGCATCGGCACATTGCTCAGCAATGTACTGCACAAAATCCTTGTTACTTGCCATAACTCTTTCTTATTTTGTTGTTTTAGTTCCCCTTTAACTCTGGGAGACGTTCCGCTGCCAACAATCGCTGTTTCTTGTCAATCGTTTCACCTTTGCGTTGTCCTTCAAACCCTCCGATGCTACCATCATAAGCAATCACCCTGTGACAAGGCACATCTGGCGCAAAGGGATTACGCTTCAAGGCCTGACCAACTGCTTGAGCACTACGGCACCCTATGCGACGAGCCAATTCACCGTATGAGATTGTCTCGCCACGAGGCACATTGAGCAGCTCTAGATACACCTTACGCTGAAACTCCGTGATATTAGTGGAAACCAGAACTCGTTTCCGTATCTCTTCTACAGAGCACTCCATCCGATACTACACTATAGGATTCGCTATCATTTTATGACAAAGGTACATGATTCTTCAAGAAAAAACAATGTTATACGATAAAAAAACAACATACTATTTTTTAAAAATTCAGGAAAATGATAACTTTGCCTTCTCTTCCTGCAATGGGAAGAAAAACGCCCAAACCACAATATGGAACAGAAACCTATTCTCTATACGTATGGAAACATCCAGATAAAGGCAACAGAACTGATCCAACTGTTGCAAGCCCACAGCATCAACTGTGTGGTCGATTGCCGTCCGTTCGTCAGTTCATCCACCGCAATCTACACCTCAACAAAAGGACTGGAAAACTTACTGGAAATCAATCATATCATTTATTTGCATTTCTTTAAGCACTTTGGTTTCTTTCCCAATGAAGTAAGAAACAAAAGAGGCGAACCCGTCTATAAGAAAGTGATCCAAACAGAAAGTTTTCTTCAGGGCATTGAACGCATCAATATTGACATAGAAAAAGGATATAACATCTGCATCATTGACGAACAAGCAGAAACCCATAAAAGCAAACGCTTCACACTCATCGGAAAATACCTGAAAGAAAAGTACCACATTCTCCATATCCAATCCAAAGGAAACTGCTACTCACAGGAACAGGTTGAAGAAAAAATCGAGAAAAACAAAACCATCAGGAAACAAAAAGCCAACGAGGCACAACTGTTAGGACAAACAGGCGAAGAATTGGCCGCCCTCTACCTCACTCATAATGGCTATCAGATTCTCGACCACAACTGGAACCTGCACCGAGGATGCGAACTCGACCTTGTTGCCGTGAAAGACAACAAACTCCATTTCATAGAAGTAAAAACACGTACATCAGATAAGTACGGAGAGCCACAAACAGCCATCAACTACAAGAAAATGAGGAACATATCCAAGGCCATCCGTACCTATCAATACAGACGCAATCTCTTCAACATAGAATACTTTGTCGATAGCATCGCCATCATCTACCGTTCAGACAACGACTACGATCTGAAGCACTTCATTGGCATACGAATGGATGGCGGTGCCTGTTATGATGTACACACCTTCAACCAAAGACCATAACCATCAAGGACATACAGAGAAAACAAAGGTCAACACAAAACTGGAAGGGACAAAAGGCGTTAGGAATTGGGCACAAAAAAAGGACTCCCCGGAGCGTCTGCTCCAGGAAGTCCCCTCAAGAAGGCGGCGACCTACTCTCCCGCATTGCGGTGCAGTACCATCGGCGCGCCCGGGCTTAACTTCTCTGTTCGGGATGGGAAGAGGTGGAACACCGGGGCCAAAGCCACCTGA
>JAFSKK010000030.1 GCA_017448965.1 Bacteroidaceae bacterium
GAAAAAATCACTTACAAAATGTCAATTTCAAAGTTCCTATTATTGATGAAATCGGTTTTCAGAACTTACATTTGTTCCGTTTGTGGATGATTTCTCCAACAAAAAGTTAGACAATTTTTCTAATGACCGATTTGGGATAAACAAAAAACCGACCTCCCCGACGTCGGTCTGCCGACATCGGGGAGGTCGGTTCACCGATGTCGGGGACATCGGTTTAGAGGTTGTGGAAGTAAGTCTATTGCCACAACCTCTTTTTCGTTTTGCCATCTCTTCCAGTATCGGAAGAGGACTTACCCCATTGCCAGAAAAGTGACTACCGCAGCGGCACGCTGAAACGCACACGGTAAGGCCACTGCTCGTCGTTGGCGAGGCTGGCATCCGTATGCACGTCTTTATCGCCCTGTGTGCCCATATCCCACGGATGGCGCCAATGTTCCGTGGGAGCGCCCAACACCACAAACCAGAGTTTGGTGATGCCCTCAGGAGCTGTGAACTCAGCCTTTCCTTCGGGAGCATCGTACATGGTGCCATACACACGGGTTCCATCCTCTTTCAGCGCCACAAAGCCATAGCGCCAACCCGCCTTGTCCACTTTGTAGGCGCGATAGCCCTTGGCGCCTGCCTCACCCTTGAACTCTGCAGTCACCACAGAACCCACTTCTGGTTTCTCCAGACGAATGATGTTGAAACCATAGTTTTGCGGACAATTGGCCGAATCCACTTCGAGCCAGTCATCTTCAAGATCGTGAAATGAAGTGACAAAACGGTCAGTACGTTTTTTGCCTGTCTCACGCAAGGCATCAATATCCCACGTGATGGCTCTGCAAGCATAGTCGTACATATCGCGACAGAAATCCGCTTGCGAACTACCGGTGATGCGCTGGTACGTCTCCACAGGGTCTTCTGGCTTGACAGATTCCATCCATAGGCGTCCTATGAAATCCTGTCCATGCAGTTGGCACCAGTAATCCTGGACGAAGAAGTTATAATATCGCCATTCCTCATGCAGCAAGTTCAAATGGGAATAGCGATAGACATACCCCTCCCAACTCTCCAAGAACTGGCGTTCAGGATACACCTTGAACGCTTGCCATTGGGCACAACTCTCCCACCACTGGCATTGCCCCCTTGCATTCTCACCAAACCCATACTGCCAACCGTGATCAGTGCCGAGGTCGCAAGAGACGATGTACTGAAACGTGTGTCCTATCTCATGGGCAGCGGTGGAAAGCGCGTTGGCAGCAGCAGGATTGAGGTCGAGCGTACCACACTTATAATCCACACCCGAACCCGTCGCACGCCATGTATTGGTGTAATGCACAAACAGCATGGTCTTGTAGGTGTCCAGCGTGGGCGAGTTGCCAGGCTTCGAAAAGCCCAACTGCTGTGTATTCACCGCATACACTTTCTCCGCCCGTTCCAACAGATCGTCAGGGTCGAACCTGTAAGGATTGGGATTCTTCGTAGGGTCATTGCCAAAACCTGCTTCCCAGAACACAACAAAATGCTCCGACTGCTTCGAACGGGCAAAGCAATACTGGCTCTCCTCGCTGTCGAAGTCATTCCCGTTCAGATAGCGAGGGCGATACAATCCTATGCCTGGGTCGGTAGGCGAGAAGACGTTGGCTTTCGTGTAGAGATAGCGGTCGTATGACCCATCGGCATGATCCACATAGAAGCGCATACGGTCGAAACGCAAGGCATCGTCGGCCGTCAGCTCCAGTTTCATCTTGCTTTGCAGAAACCCATCTTTGGTATAGGTGCCATAAAGAGTCGTTTGGGCTTCAACTGAAAAAGCAGCCGCCCACAACATTGCAGCGGCTACCATCTTAATTTTTCCTTTCATCAATCGTCTTATTGTATCAATTTCCAAGTGTCGGCATTTTACCGTCCATAGCGGCGATGAGCATTTCGAGCAACTGGTCGGTAGGACGGGAGAGGGTCATATTGCCCACACGAGTCATAGGTTGACGCTTTCCAGAACGGATGTCAGCCAAGCGTTGCTCCAGAATCTTCTTCATTTCGGCCTTCTGCGGCAACTGAGAAGCAGGGTCGGAGAAAGGTTTCACCCATCGCGCCAACTGCATATCGTCGGCATCGAGGTTCTTGTTTCCAAGGTATTCTTTAATATATTTAATGTAACTCTCGTAGTCCTTCTGCTTGTCAGCCAAAGTAATGAGCGTGTTCAGGCGATAGTGGTCGGCATTGGGCAGATTCATCTCAGAGAGCAGGGCAACAAATTGGTCGAACTTGGCTTGGTCGAGGTCAGCCGTACCATCGTGTTCGATAATGATCTGTCTGGGATAGTTGGCAAGCACGTTCTGTATCTTCATGTCAACAGGCATCTCGCCAATTTTGGCCTTGAGCGCAGCAGGATTCTTCGCCGTATAGATGAACGACTTGGCAAAGGGATTGGTGATGTTGCGCATGAAGATCATGCAAAGGGCACTATCAGCGGCAAAAGTCTCTTCCTTCCCCTCGAGGATGGCTTCTGCCACAGCATTGGCTTCGTCGGCCTTATAGGAAGCATTGAGCGACGCGAGATACTGCATGAGGAACTGCGGATCGCGGTCGCCCTGCTGCCAACGTTGCTGCAGGTCGGAGGATGAGTTGTCCTTGCTCTTTTCTTCCACATTCTTGAGGAACTCTTCGGCAGCGCTACCACCAAGGAATCGACCTATCTCCTTAGCATCGGCATTGAAGATGACGAAGGTGGGAAAAGCTTGTATCTGAAGTTTCTTGGCAAGCGGTGCACCGTATTCGCTCTCCATATCAATCTTGATATTGACGAAACGTGGGTTCATGTACGCCCCTACCTGCTCCTGAGGGAAGACGTCGCGCGCCATCTTCTTGCAGGGTCCACACCACGAGGTGAAGCAGTCGAGGAAGATGAGTTTATTTTCAGCCTTGGCTTTAGCAGAGGCCTGTTCGAGGGTGGTGCCTTCGGGCTCAAACACCATGCCTTGAGCCATCATGGCGACTGCGACCATGAAAGAGAGGAGGGAGAATGTAATCCTTTTCATATCCTTTTTGTCTATTATGAATTGTGTATTGTTAATTATTCGTTGTTCATTATTCTATTGCATAGAGAATTTCCATGCCATATCCTTCACCTTGCCAGGGATGGCATAATCGTAGCACTCGTCGGTATCGAGGATACCACTGGCTGGGTTGATGAGATACTCATACACATGGCCTTCGCGGGTGGTTTCATTCCACGTGGCGATATGCACCAAGTTATCCGACATGGGCACCATGCCGTATGCATAGATGGTGCCGTGGTAGTATTTCATGATGCGTACACAGGTCACTTCTTCTCCTTCAGGAGCAGTCCATGCCGTGGTGGCAGGCTGGTTGCTGTCATAGGCAAAGTTGTACACTTTGTCACCAGCGGTGTAGTAGATGAAACTGCCCACATGACTGGCGGACATGGAAGTAGCCTTATCAATGTCAGGACATAGGGTGTTCATCGGATAGAGTCCTACGCCAATGTTGTTGTCGGATGGGGCTGAGGTGGAGAAATTAGCGACTGCCAAATAGCGCTCAGGACCTTTCGACATGATGAGGTAGTCATAAGGTTGCAGGGCTGCACCAAAACTGGTTCCTCTACCCCAATCGGCCATCACAAAGTCCATGCCTGTGTTGTTTACATCGAAGGCGGCCGATGGGTCTTGTGCGCCAAACTCCTCCAGTCGTGCGGAGTTGTAGGCTGCATAGCGGAAACGGTGATTAGTGCGGTCATACACCACAATGCCGTAATTGAGCGTGTTGGGAATCTCCGCATTCCAAGGTGCCAACTCACCGATGCCCGAGGCAAACTTGGCCACTCCAAACTTGGTGGTGCGACCTTGGGTGGCACTGAACGAGTAGGTGTTGGTGTAAATCTGGTTGTCGTTGAGCAGCACTTCAGAACTCTGACCCGACATCACTCCTGAGCCATGCTGTCCATACCAAGTGGGACGCATCGTAGTGGGTGGCTCGTGGAAGAAGTCGGCAAAGTCGAGGGCTTTCTCGATGCCATTCTCGCTCACACCCACCAGCGTATAGTCGGTACAAAGTCCCACATAGTTGTTGCCTGATGCCAACGACACGGCAATGTCAAGGCAACGGACCGGCAGTCCTTGAAGGAGTTCGCCATTAGTGGTCTCATAGAGGTTGGTGTAGAGACGGTTGTAGTTCACATTGAGTTTCGTCCATTCGTTGTATATCAACGCAAGGTCGGAGTAACCTGGCTGGTCGGCTCGTTCATAGAAGACCATCCAACCACCATCGAACACTTCGCTGACCGATACGGGCACCCTGAAGAACTGTTTGATGCCGTCGTGACGGTTAGTGACCGTGAGTTGAACGTAGTAGTTGCCACCCGTTCGACTAATCACCGCGGAGAGATTACGCTCAGTGCCGATGGTGTCGATCACAGCACTGGCTCCTGTGCCAGAGGTGGCACTGAAGATAGTCCACACGTAGTCGAGGGGGGCACTGCTGTTGTCTGTCACCCGCTGCCCCTCGTAGTAAATGTTGGGAGTGAGTTGCAACTCGTCGAAGCGCATGATGGCATATTCCGACATCATGCCTGTTCCTGTCGTGTCGATGGCCACCTGCTCAAGGTCATGGTAGTTGTAGTTGCCCTTGTCATCATAGCAGGAAGACAGCATCCACAAGGGAAGGGTGATGGCAAGGAGATATGGGAAGATTCTCTTTTTCATGTTCATTCTGCAAGGTGTTAGAAAGTGACAGGTATCCCGTACTCATCCGTGAGCGGTGTCTCATGGGTAGCATTGTACTCATCGAGAGCTCGCTGCATGACTTGCTGCAAGTGGATGGCATACGCTGACGAAACGGTGTTAGTCTCCTCGTCGTAACTGGTCTGCGCAAAGTAACTTATCTTGAAGTCGATGAGATGCAGATGCTCTATCATAAACTGGTACTTCACACGGCTGTATGCACCAAAGAGGGCTGAGAGGGGACGCTGCGGATAATTGGCGGTATCCCAGTTGTCGGGCTTGGCCAAATAGTTTTTCAGAATGACCGTGAAGGACTGATGACCTTCAGTGCCGATGGCAAAGACATCGTCAGGCACTACACGGAAACTGATGCGTCCATCTGCATCGGTGAAGAGATTTTGGTCGGAGAGAAGTTGTGTGTTGAAATGCACTTCGTAAGCCCCACCGATGGAGCCTGCAGGTATCACATAGTCTTCTGTGCGGATGGTGCTCGCCATCAAAGGAAGGGACTCGCCGTAGGCCTCCAAGTGGAAAGTGCGGTCGTAACCCACAGGCATGCCGCTGATTTGGGCGTAGAAGGTGACATCACCCTCTTCGTAGGCATAAGAATAATTATAGGTGGTCGTCTCATAAACCGCTCCGGCTGAGGTGCCTACCCATATATTGAGACTGCACTGGGCGGTGTCGTAGGTGGACACTTCTTCTTTGGAGCAGCTCCCCAGCCCCCAAAGGGGGAGGGCTAAGGCGGCCCACATGCAAATATGCTTGAGTTTTTTCATCGTGCTACGATAGATATCTTTGTTTGTTATATTTCTGATTGCGAATTCCTCACCCTTTGGGGGATCGGGGACTACTTATTGTCTTCACGTTGTGCGGATTCTGTTTCGGTGATAGGAAGGGGGAATGTATAGACCTTCTCCGCTACTGCATCGATGTCGGAATAAAGGATGGTGGAGCGATTCAAACGCTTGTAGAGGAAGAAGAGTTGACCTTCTCCGATGAACTCACGCCGATATTCGTGGATGAGTTCCAGCAGGTAGTCGGCTGGCAGTTCGGCAAGTGCTGGAAGGTTGCGTGCCACACGCAGCTGGTTGAGCGTGGCCTTGGCAGCATCAGAGTCTCCCTGCCGATATTCCACCTCGCTCTTGATGAGGTACATCTCGGAAAGGCGAAGGAGGGGCATCTTATATTTATAATAGGTGGAGGTGCCTGTGGCTTCGTCATACTTGACGAGATAGCGGTTATTGGCATGGGTGGCTGTACCAGCCTTGAAGAGGAAGGTGTAGCGATAGTCTTGAGTGGCGTTCTCGTAGTAGTCGAGCAGTCGGTCGCGAGTGACAGCAAAACTGTAGGCTGACTCGTCGGAGAAGTATTCGTTGGCCACATCGGCTCGAAGGGTCAAGTTGTTGAGAGCGAAGAGGTGTTCGGTAGCCAGACAACGATCGTAGCCAGCCTGAAGGTTGGACACAGTCGCCCATGTGAACTGAGTAGAGGCAATCACCTCTTTGGCAGCAGCGAGGGCATTGGCATAGTCGCCCATCCACATATAAACTCGTGCCTCCATGCCTTTCACGGCATAGTAGTTGAGGTGCATCTGTCGATTGAGCAGGTAGCCGTTGTCATCGCTCTCTGTGATTTCACGTCCTGTGACGATGGGGTCGCTCTCACTGAGCAATGCTTCGGCTGACTGCAAATCGTTGATGACCGCTTCAGCCACCTCGTGCACCTTGAGTTGAGGGAACACACGGTAGGACAAGGCTGTGCTGTAGGGAATGGAAGGCTGGTCGGGATTGACGGCATAACTAACTCCGAAGCATCGCAGCAGGTCGAAGTGAAGAAATGCACGGAGCGCCAAGGCTTCGCCCTTGATGACAGCATAATTGTCAGGGGAGAAAAGACCTTTATCCCCATCGATGTGGGCAAGCAAGTTGTTCACATTGGCAATGCCACTGTAACTATTTGCCCAGATGCTACGAATGTAGTTGGTAGGATAGGCTGCATCGTAGTTGTAGGTGGCAGCATCGTCGTACTGGGATGCATAGTAGAAGTCCCACTCTTGCCCCAAGATGCCAATGAAACCGTAGGTCATCTCCTTGGTGTAGGTGGAAGGGGACACCATGGAGGAATAAACACCTGCGAGGGCTTCCTTGTAGCCTGCCTCAGACTCAAACAGTTCGGTATCTTCCACCTGCGAACGTGGCTGAACATCAAGCCAGTCGTTGCAGCTTCCCCACAGGAAGCCTGCTGCTATCAATAATATGTATGCTTTTCTTTTCATCATATCTTCAAACTTAAAACTTTCAACTTTCAATTTAGAACGTTGCTGTGAGCGAAAAAGAGAAGGTACGTGCGTAAGGATAGCTAAGTCCACGCTCAGCCTTTACGGTACAAAGATGGAACACATCGTTCATGTAGAAGGTGAGACGTAAGCGCTCCATCTTGAATCGTTGCAGCCATGCACAGTACTTGAAGTCGTAATAGGCCGAGAGGCTGGTAAGGTCAAGCATGTTGTTACGCTGCACGAAACGGGTGGATGCATAAGTCGTGGTGGGGGTACTGGAGATGTGCTTGTAGCGTGCCACATCACCCACTGTGTTCCACGTGTCGCTGAACACGCGGCGGTCAACGTTGTTGGCAATGTTCACATTCTCCACACGATCAACGAGCGTCTGGTTGTAGTAGTCGCCACCCAACTGATAGTTGAAGAGAAGACTCAGACCTATGCCCTTATATTCACCGTTGAATCCGAAGGTTCCATGCACTTTGGGGTTGGAGTCGCCCGCAATGATGTAATCATCGGTGGTGTAGTCGTAGGTAGTTGTGCCGTCCTTCTTCTGGAACATTTCACGGCCTGTAGCAGGGTCGATACCCAGCGACGTCACCGCCCAAATGGCCGTCATAGACTGACCTTCGGCATAGCGGATGATGGGCGATGTGGTGTTCTCTGCATCTTGCTCACGGTTGAAGGAACTGAGTGCATCGCTAATCTTGGTCACCTTGTTCACATTGTGGGCAATGCTTCCAGTGAGGCTCATGAACGACTGTCCCTTCTGGAAGAAACGCCAGTTAGCGGTCGCCTCGATGCCTCGGTTCTGCACGTTACCCAGATTCTCCATGTAAGTAGTGAATCCCGTTGATGTAGGGATAGACATGGCAATGAGCGCATCGCGAGTGCGGCTGTCGTAGTAGTCGAAACGCAGGTTCAGACGCTTCCAGAGACCAAGATCAAGCCCCACGGTGAAATCACCTGTCTGCTGCCACTTGAGGTTGGAATTGGGCATGCCCATCAGATAGGCACCAGAGATATTGTCGTAGATGATATTGTCGTAGAACTTATAGGTGGCTTTTGACTGATAGGGGGAGAAGTTCTGGTTGCCAGTCAAACCATACGTGACACGGAACTTGCAGAGCGTGAGCCAATCGGCCTGTTCCATAAAGTGCTCCTTGTGCAGATTCCAACCACCACCCACACTCCAGAAGGTACCCCAACGGTTGTCGCTGCCGAAGACAGAAGAACCGTTGAAACGAAGGCTGACGTCAAACAAATAACGCTCGTCGTATGAGTAGTTGGCTGCTCCTGTAATACCCAACGTGCGAGTGTGACTCTCTGAACCCGATGGTACACCACCCTCTGCATATTGCTTGGCAAAGGTGATGTAATCCACATGATTGTTGAGGAATCCCCATGCCGTCATGCCTTCCGAAGTGGACGAGGCATCCTGCATAGAATAGGCGGCATTGGCCAACAGCATGTGCTTGTCCCATGTGTGAGAAAAGTTGGCTGTGAGGTCTATGGAGAGGCTGTTGGTTTCCCCATTGGTGATGGAGTAACTGCCTCGCTGGAAGTAGCGGTCACCTGTCCAATTGTAGAAACGAGTGTGGTCGCCTGGATAGAAATCCTCACGCTTGTTGTTCTGATGGGTGTAGCCCAGTCGTGCCGTGAAGCGCAAATCGGTCACGGGGCGGTATTCGATGTAGAAGTTCTCCACCACCTCCGTGTACTTCGAGAAGTTCTTCGTACCGATGGTGGCATTGTAGAGCGGATTATAATAAGTAGTGGTGCTTCCATTCGCTCCGGGAGATGTGTAGGTGCCCAACACTTTCACCACATTGCCATTGGCATCGGTGGGTGAGTAGTAGGGGTTCACTCCCACATAGTCGGAGAAAGTTCCGTATGGACTATCGTCAGCTTTGTTGCCTGTGACGGAGAGGGAGTTGCGGAACATCCATTGCTTGTAGCGATAAGAGAGATTGATATTACCCGATATGTTGCGTCTGCCCGACTTTTTCATCACACCTGCCACCTGGTTGTACATCACACTGGCCGAGTAGCGCATTTCCTCCGTACCACCCTCGAGATAGGCTGTATGCTTATGGCCAACGCCTGTACGCAGGGGTTTTGACAGCCAATACGTGTTCACGCCTCTGGCAATGTTGGCCGCGATGTCGTTGGCTTGTTCATCCAGTAATGCCTGGTAGTAAGGGGATGCGGACGTGTATCTGCCAGCGTTCTTCTCCACTTCCAACTTCTCACGTGCATCGCAAAGGTTGTAAGAAGTCAAATCAGGCACCTCCACATTAATGTCGCCTGTATAAGTGATACGCAACCGACCCGCTTCTGGCAGAATGGTCTCCACCACAATCACACCATTGCTGGCCTTTGAACCGTAGATTGCCTTGGCTGCACCATCTTTGAGGATAGTCACAGACTTCACCCGATTCATGTCGAGGTCGAAAATCTGCTGTTGCGTGGCCTCAAAACCATCCAAGATAAAGAGCGGCGCATTGGGATTGCCACTGTATTCACCCTGCAAACCACTGAAGGAGGCGTTGCCACGAATAGTGATGTCCGATATATGGTTGGGGTTGGAGCCATTGATGTCATTCATATTCACCACAAACGAAGGGTCAAGCGACTGGATGATTTTCAACACGTTCGAATTACCCACCATCTTCAGCTCTTCTTGTGTATAAGAGGACGTTGAACCTGTGAAAGTGGATGACTTATAGTCAAAAAGACCTGTCACCACCACATCCTTCAGCATGCCATTCTCCTCCAACACTATCGTCTGGTTGGTGTAATTGCGCTTGCCGTCATACACCTTCGTCACCGTCTTCATGCCCACATAGGAGAAGTCCACCGTGGCCTTCTTCCCACGTGGCAGCTGAACCGTGAAACGGCCTTCTTGGTCGCACACCGCCCCACCTTGCGTTTCACGAACATATACATTGGCACTCGGCAACGTCTCCCCATTCGCATCCTTGACAACACCTTGCAACAGCACCACATCTCGGCGATCCAACTGAGGAGTCATCCCCGTCATCGGCACCGAAGCAGGTCGTCCCTCCTTCTTGTCTTGAGCATACAAAAGCGTGCCTCCCGCCCACAGCACCCATGCTGTCAGCAGCAACACGCATCGCCTTAGATAGAATTTTTCCATACTTATCCAGTTTGTTTCTGGTGGCAAAATTACTGAAAATATCTTAACATTCCTTTTTTTTCTTCGGAAATTTGTCTTTTCCCCTTCTTAATCGTAACTTTGCAGCCTAAATCGTCTATTTTTCAACCACATTACACATAGAATGAAAGATTTTGTACAAGAACTGACCTGGCGAGGCATGATTCATCAGATGATGCCAGGCACTGACGAGCTGCTCAAGAAGGAGCAGGTGACAGCATATTTAGGCATTGACCCAACGGCAGACTCACTGCATATCGGACACCTCTGCGGCGTGATGATGCTCCGACACTTCCAGCGTTGTGGGCACAAACCACTGGCACTCATCGGTGGTGCTACGGGCATGATTGGCGACCCTTCGGGGAAGAGTCAGGAGCGCAACCTGCTCGACGAAGAGACCCTGCGTCACAACGTGGCTTGCATCAAGCAGCAGCTGGCGCATTTCCTCGACTTCGACAGCGATGCGCCCAACAAGGCTGAACTGGTGAATAACTACGACTGGATGAAGGACTTTAAGTTCCTCGACTTTGTGAGAGACATCGGCAAACACATCACGGTGAACTACATGATGGCCAAGGAGTCGGTGCAGAAACGACTGAACGGTGAGGCGCGCGATGGTCTGTCATTCACGGAATTCACTTACCAGCTGTTGCAGGGCTACGACTTCTACTACCTCAATGAGCACAAGGGCTGCAAACTGCAGTTGGGCGGTGCCGACCAATGGGGCAACATCACCACGGGTTCTGAACTCATTCGCCGCATGAACGGCAACGAGTGTTTTGCGTTGACTTGTCCGCTGGTGACGAAGAGCGACGGACGCAAGTTCGGCAAGACGGAGAGCGGCAACGTGTGGCTCGACCGCAACTACACCTCTCCCTACCAGTTCTACCAGTTCTGGCTCAATGTGCCCGACGAGGATGCCAAGCGTTACATCAAGATTTTCACTTCGTTGGAGAAGGAGGAGATTGATGCCCTCATTGCTGAGCAGGATGCCGACCCTGGACGCCGTGTGTTGCAGAAGCGTCTGGCAGAGGAAGTGACGGTCATGGTACACTCTCGCGAGGACTACGACATGGCGGTGGAAGCCTCCAACATCCTCTTCGGCAAATCCACCAAGGAGAGCCTCCTGAAACTCGACGAGCAGACCCTGCTCGATGTCTTTGCTGGAGTGCCTCACTTCGAAGTGAGCAAGGCATTGTTCGACGAGGGTGTGAAACTCGCCGACCTGACAGTTGACCACACACAGATATTCCCCAGCAAGGGCGAAGTGAAAACACTCGTAAAGGGTGGCGGTGTGAGCGTGAACAAGGATAAGGTGAACGCACCCGACCAGTTGTTCACCGCGGCTGACCTGCTCGACGGCAAGTACCTTCTCGTGCAACAAGGAAAGAAGAAGTATAACCTGATCATCGCAAAATAAAGTATGAAGAAAATCATTGTTAGCCTATTGCTGGCGGTCGGCACCCTTCCTTTGTGGGCTGACACACTGACCATTGCCATGACAGGCGACATCATGATGGGCACAACCTATCCAAGCATGATGCTGCCAGCCAACAACGGCAAGAATTTGTTTGACGACTGCAAGGGCATCATCAGCAAGGCAGACCTTGCGGTGGGCAACTTGGAGGGAGCCATCTGCGATGGTGGCACGAGCACAAAAGGGAGTGGCCCCAACAGCTACTCTTTCAGAATGCCTACCAGTTATGCTCCACTGCTGAAAGAGGCGGGCTTTGACTTCCTGAGCATGGCCAACAACCATGCCAACGACTTTGGGCTTTATGGCATCGAGTCGACCGAGAAGTGTCTGAAGGAACAAGGCATCAAGTTTGCAGGTATCAGCGGACGTGCGGAAAGTGCCGTCATTACTCGCAAGGGCTTGAAGATTGGGCTTTGTGCTTTCGGACATAATTCATACACCATGAGGCACATCGACTTGGACTTGGTGGGCAAAGTGGTGGACAAACTGGTGAAAGAGTGCGACCTCGTGGTCGTTTCATTCCACGGAGGTGCGGAAGGACGTTCTCAAAGCCATCTTCCTCATGGGTCAGAAACATTCTTGGGCGAGAACCGTGGTTCGTTGCGCGAACTGGCTCACTTCTGCATTGACCACGGAGCTGACGTGGTGTATGGTCATGGGCCACATGTGGTGAGAGCTACAGAGGTGTACAAAGGACGCTTCATCGCCTATAGCCTTGGCAACTTCTGCACACCTTACAACGTAAGTCTCACAGGTATCTCTGGTTATGCACCACTCGTGCAGATCACCATCAACGAGAAGGGTGAGTTCCTGCACGGCAAGATTCATTCCATGCTCCAGACCAAGGGTGTAGGACCTCGTAAGGATGCCAACGAAAGCGTGGCGAAAGAGATGAAGCAGTTGACAGAGGCTGACGTGCCCAACAGCATGGCACAAATCGACGAGCACGGAAACATCAGACTGAAGAAGCGATAAACTTACAAGCATCACCCAACGACCATGGAGGAACTTATCTTACTGCGCATCACAGGTGAAGACCGACCAGGATTGACAGCGAGTATCATGGACATCCTGTCACGCTATGACGTGGACATCCAAGACATCGGACAGGCTGACATCCACTCAACACTCTCACTGGGCATCCTCATCAGGGTGTCGGACGACCGTTCTGGGCACGTGATGAAGGAACTTCTCTTCAAGGCCAGCGAACTGGGCGTGAACATCGGTTTCCATCCTGTAACGATAGACGAATATGAAGCATGGGTGGCACGGCAAGGCAAGAACCGCTACATCCTGACGGTGCTGGGCAGACGACTCAGTGCCAAGCAGATTGAAGCGGTGAGCAAACTGATTGTGAACCAAGGGCTGAACATCGACGGCATCAAACGTCTGTCAGGACGTGCCAGCATCCGCTATCCGAAGGAAAAGACCCGTGCATGCATCCAGTTCTCTGTACGTGGCACTCCCAAAGACAGGGAGGCACTTCATGCCGAACTGCTGAGGCTGTCGAGCGAACTGGAGGTGGATGGCTCGTTCCAGACGGACGACATGTACCGACGGATGCGCCGACTCATCTGCTTCGACATGGACTCCACGCTCATTCAGACAGAAGTCATCGACGAACTGGCGAGAAAGCATGGCGTGTATGAGCAGGTGGCAGCCATCACAGAGAGTGCCATGCGTGGAGAGATTGACTTCAAGGAGAGTTTCACCAAGCGTTGCAAACTGCTGAAGGGACTGGATGTGAGCGTGATGCGCGAGATTGCCGAGAACCTGCCCTTCACGGAGGGAGTGGACAGACTGATGTATGTGCTGAAGAAATACGGCTACAAGATTGCCATCCTGAGTGGTGGTTTCACGTTCTTCGGAGAATACATCCAGAAACGCTATGGCATCGATTATGTGTATGCCAACGAACTGGAGATAGACGAGACAGGACATCTGACGGGCAACTATGTGGGTGAGATTGTGGACGGACGACGCAAGGCCGAACTGCTGAAACTCATTGCCCAAGTGGAGAAGGTGGACTTGCAACAGACCATTGCGGTGGGCGATGGGGCAAACGACCTGCCCATGCTCGCACAAGCGGGTCTCGGCATCGCCTTCCACGCCAAGCCCCGTGTAGTTGCGAACGCCCAGCAGAGCATCAACACCATCGGAATAGACGGAGTGCTGTATTTCTTGGGCTTCAAGGACTCGTATCTAGACGAGAAAGCACAATAACAAGCCCCTACAATAACCCCTACGAGGGCTATTTTCATCACGAAACAATAACACTAAAAAAATACAATCACCAAATTCCATCTTACATGAAACCTATCTCCATCTTTGTAGCGTTCCTACTACCCTTCTGCGCCCAAGCACAGACCGTGGAATTCTACACCCCTCGCACAGTCCGCATTGTGAAAGACAATGGACAGGCTGCCAACAAGAAATCGCTCGTGGTCATCGCCTCGCCCGAAAAGGTGAAGGTGAGCAAGACCCAGCAGGGTACAGCCACTATCTATAAATCTTCCGACCTCATCGTCACGGTCGATGGAGGAAAAGTCTCCTTTGCCGACACAAAGGGCAACCTGCTCACTCGTGAGGGCGCCTGCGCCTTCACACCCATTACACAAGGTCCCGATCAGAACTCTTATAAGGTGAAGCAGACATGGGCACTCGATGCCGACGAGGGCATCTATGGCGTGGGACTTCTCCAGAATGGCAAGATGAGCCAGCGAGGTGAGAACCGCCGCATGGAGCAGAACAACCTCGAAGACTATGCCCACTTCTATCAGACCATCAAGGGCTACGGCATCTACTGGGACAACTACTCCCCCACCCGTCTCGTCACTCCTGCCGAAGGACAGGCTGGCAATGTGGAACTCGAATCGGAAGTCGGCAAAATCATCGACTACTACTTCATCTATGGTGGCAATGCCGATGGTGTGATTGCCGAGATGCGCCACCTGTCGGGCAAGGTGCCGATGTTACCCCTCTGGACTTACGGATTCCATCAGTCACGAGAACGTTACAAGTCGCAGCAGGAACTCCTTGAGGTGGTGCACAAATATCGTGACCTCAAGATACCGTTCGACGGCATCATCCAAGACTGGCAATACTGGGGTAGTAACTACAACTGGAACGCTATGGAGTTCCTCAACCCCGACTTCGACCGTGCTCAGCAAATGATAGACGAGGTGCACAAACTCAATGCCCACATGAGCATCTCCATCTGGGCATCCTTCGGCCCCGAAACCAAGGGATACAAGGAACTCAAGGAGAAAGGTCACCTGTTCAGTTTCCAGACATGGCCACAGAGCGGGCTTCCACAATGGCCTCCACGCATGGACTACCCCAGCGGTGTGCGTGTCTATGACCCCTTCAGCTCCGAAGCGCGCGACATCTACTGGCAGAACCTCTCACGTCTCCACAGAATGGGCATCGATGCCTGGTGGATGGACTCGACCGACCCCGACCACCACAGCTACAAGGACAGCGACCTCGACGAACGCTGCGCTATGGGTTCCTACCGCAGTGTGCGCAACGCCTTCCCTCTCATGACTGTGGGTGGCGTGTATGACCACCAGCGAGCCGCCAGCAGCGACAAGCGCGTCTTCATTCTCACACGTTCCTACTTTGCCGGTCAGCAACGCTACGGTGCCAACACATGGAGCGGCGACATCAGTTCCTCATGGGAGAGCCTGCGCAAGCAAGTGCCCATCTGCCTCAACTACACCCTGACCGCCAATCCACATGTCAACTGCGACATCGGTGGCTTCTTCGCCAACTCCTACAACACCCAAGGTTTCAACTCCGCCACACGCAACCCGCAATATCAGGAACTCTACACGCGCTGGATGCAATTTGGCGCCTTCACTCCCATGATGCGAAGCCACGGCACAGAGGTGTACCGCGAACTCTACTACTACGGAGAAGCAGGTGAATCCATCTACGACGCTTTAGTGGATGCTGTTCGTCTCCGCTACCGTTTCCTCCCCTACATCTACAGCCTCTCATGGCAAGTGAGCAAGAACGACGACTCCTTCATGCGTGCCCTCTTCATGGACTTCAAGAACGATCCGAAGACCTGGAACAACAACAAAGAATACCTCTTCGGCCGCAACATCCTCGTCTGCCCAGTCCTTGACCCACTCTACACAACCGAGAAAATCGTCAAGACCGACCCCATGTCTGGCTGGGACAAGAAAGAAGGAAAACGTGAAGACTACCCTCTCGTTGCATGGCGAGCTACCAAAACCTACGAAGTCTATCTCCCAGCAGGAGCCAAGTGGTACGACTATTGGACCAACACCCTGCTCGACGGTGGACAGACCCTCGCCGCAGCAGCCCCCATCAGCCACTCACCTCTCTACATCAAGGCAGGCTCCATCCTTCCTCTGGGTCCCGACGTGCAGTATGCCAACGAGAACCAGTTCGACAACCTCGACCTTGTCATCTATCCAGGAGCCGACGCCACCTTCACCCTCTACGAAGACGAAGGCGACAACTACAACTACGAGAAGGGACAATACACCACCATCCCACTCACCTGGAACGACCGCAGCAAGACCTTCACCATCGGCAAGCGCACAGGCTCATTCGAAGGCATGAAAGCCACACGCACCTTCCATGTGAAAGTGATTGGCGGCAGCGAAAAGACCGTCACCTACAACGGCAAAGCTGTCACAGTGAAATAAAACATCCGCATACAAAAAACGGGGTACAGGAGATATTCTGTACCCCGTTTTTTATGCTATATATCGAAACTTCCCCGTTTCCTCTTTCATCTCACACGCGAAAGCGGACACAAGGGGCTTCCAGTGCCTCTTTGGCGGTGTGAGTCACACCGATAGGGTCGGTCTGAGTCACACCGCCACCCTCGGTGTGACTCAGACCGTTTTTGAGGCTGTGGAAGGATCGACAAGCAAGTAGTGGAAGGGGCGAAGAGGAGTTACTTACGTTCGGAAAAAACAAATAAATTTGGTTTTTCGCTCACTTAATCGTAACTTTGCACCCGATTTAGATTATAGAGTAGATATGTACAAGGTTTTGAAAACTATCAGTGACACGCTGAGTGGGAAGGCAAGCATCTTTATCATCCTGACGGCAGTGGTCACTTTCTTCTTTCCCAGCATCTTCGAGTGGGTGAAGGGCGATACACAGACGGTTATCCTGGGCATTATCATGCTGACGATGGGTCTGACGCTGACTCCCGATGACTTTAAGTTGCTGGCGAAGCGTCCGTTGGACATCCTCATCGGCGCGGTGGCACAATTCACCATCATGCCGTTGGTGGCTTTCACGCTGTCGTGGCTGTTCAGCCAAGTGCCTGCCTTTGCTCCATACAGCACGGCAATGGCGATTGGCATCATTCTGGTGGGCTGCTGTCCAGGCGGTGTGTCGAGCAACATCATGTCGTTTCTCTGCAAGGGCGATGTGGCTTATTCGGTGGGTATGACCTGCACATCGACGCTGTTGGCTCCTGTGCTCACGCCCCTGCTGGTGCTTTGGCTCGCGGGAGAACGGGTGGATGTGGACGCATGGGGCATGTTCAAACAAATCCTCATCGTGACCATCCTCCCCATTGCCATTGGTTTCTTCCTCAATGTTTGGCTTGGACATAAGGATGTGTTCAGAAAAATACAGGGCTGCATGCCGGGTGTGTCGGTGTTGAGCCTCGCTTGCATCGTGGGCGGCGTCATCACCACGGTGCACGACCCGCTGGTGGAGAACGGGCTGGTGCTCTTCCTCCTCACCTTCGGCATGGTCTTCTGCCACAATACAATTGGTTATGTGCTGGGGTACTCGGTGGGACGACTCTGCCACTTCTCGGTGGCGAAGAAGCGCACGCTCTCCATCGAGGTGGGCATGCAGAACGCTGGTCTTGGCACGAATCTCGCCATGACCTTCTTCGTCGCCACCAACCCGATGGCTGTGGTGCCTTGCGCCATCTCGTGCGCATGGCACAGTATCAGCGGCACAATTTTGGCGAATATCTTTTCACATAGAGACAAGGAATAGAACATATGGTACTCAACTACATCTGGATAGCATTCTTCCTGTTGGCGGCCGTGTGCGCCATCATCCAATGTTTCACAGGCAACACGGGCGTGTTTGCCGACATCATCAACTCGACGTTCGAGAACTCCAAGACTGCCTTTGAGATTTCCCTCGGACTCACAGGTGTCCTCTCCCTCTGGATGGGCATCATGAAGATAGGCGAACGGGGAGGCATCGTCAACGTGCTGTCAAAAGCGCTCAGCCCCCTTTTCAGCAGGCTCTTCCCCGACATTCCCAAGGGGCATCCAGCCACTGGCCACATCTTCATGAACATCGCTGCCAATATGCTCGGCTTGGACAATGCAGCCACTCCCCTCGGCCTGAAAGCCATGGAGAGCATGCAGGAACTGAACGTCCAGAAAAACAACGAACTGGGCGCATCCAACAAATGGTCGAAAGAACAGGTGGAGGAAAGAAACATAACTGCCACCAACCCAATGATCATGTTCCTGGTGCTCAACACTTCAGGACTGACCATCATCCCCGTCAGCATCATGGTCTATCGTGCCCAACTCGGTGCTGCACAACCCACCGACATCTTCGTGCCCATCCTGCTTGCCACATTCGCTGCCACACTCGCTGGCATCATCATCACCAGCATCTACCAACGCATCAACCTGTTTCAGCCAGTGCTGCTTGGATTCCTGGGTGGCCTGTGCCTCCTCGTGGCTGGCACCATCTGGGCATTCAGCCAAATGGACAAGGACACCATGGACACGGTGAGCACTTTTGCCGCCAACGTCATCCTCTTCGGCATCATCCTCTCCTTCATCATTGCCGGCATGGTCAAACGGGTGAATGTGTATGAGGCCTTCATCGAAGGAGCCAAAGAAGGCTTCACCACCGCTGTGCGTGTCATCCCCTACCTCGTCGCCATCCTCATCGCCATTGGCGTATTCCGCGCCAGCGGTGGCATGGACATCTTCATTGGCGGCATCAACTGGCTCGTGGAACTCTGTGGCGGCAACACCGACTTTGTGGCAGCCCTGCCCACCGCGCTGATGAAGCCGCTCTCAGGCTCAGGCGCACGAGGCATGATGGTTGACACCATGACCACCTACGGAGCCGACTCCTTCGCCGGTCGATTGGCCTGCATCTTCCAAGGCTCCACCGACACCACCTTCTACATCCTTGCCGTTTACTTCGGCTCTGTCGGCATCCGACACACACGCCATGCGGTCACTTGCGGACTGCTGGCCGACTTGGCTGGCATCCTGGCCGCCATCGCTGTGGCTTATTTCTTTTTCGCATAACCCATCACACCACACCATCCATGTACGACATCAACCAAGTGCGCGCCGATTTCCCCATCCTCGCACGCCAGATATACGGACACCCGCTCATCTATCTTGACAACGCCGCCACCACCCAAAAACCACGACAAGTGGTCGAGGCTATGGTGGACGAATACTACAACGTCAACGCCAACGTGCATCGTGGTGTCCACTATCTCTCCCAACAGGCCACCGACTTGCACGAGGCCAGCCGCGAGACGGTGCGCCAGTTCATCCACGCCAAGAGCACAAACGAGATACTTTTCACGCGAGGCACCACCGAGAGCATCAACCTGCTTGCCTTCTCCTTTGGCGAGGCCTTTATCCATGCTGGAGACGAAATCATCGTCAGCACCCTCGAACACCACTCCAACATCGTGCCCTGGCAAATGCTCTGCCAGCGTAAAGGTTCCGTGCTCAAGGTCATCCCCATGAGCGACGATGGCCATCTCGACCTTGAAGCCTACGAACAGTTGCTTTCGGAGAAGACACGCCTCGTCTGCTGCACCCATGTCAGCAATGTGCTTGGCACCCTCAACCCCGTTCAAGACATCATCCGCATCGCTCACGAGCACGATGTGCCTGTCCTCATTGATGGCGCTCAATCCGTGCCCCACATGCCTGTTGATGTCACCGCCCTCGATTGCGATTTCTTCGCCTTCTCTGGACACAAGGTGTATGGCCCCACAGGGGTAGGTGTGCTATATGGAAAAGAAAACTGGCTGGATCGTATGCCTCCCTATCAAGGTGGAGGCGAGATGATCAAGAACGTCACCTTCGAGCACACCACCTACAATACCCTGCCCTACAAATTCGAGGCAGGCACACCCGACTACGTGGCCACCCACGCTTTGGCCACAGCACTCGACTACCTCTCCGCTTTGGGCATGGAGAATGTTCACACCCATGAGCAAGAACTCACACGCTATGCGCTCCAACGCCTGAGCAAGATAGAAGGTTTACACATTTACGGTCATAGTCCCAATTCTGTCATCAGTTTTCAAGTGGGCAACATCCATCACCTGGATCTCGGCACCTTGCTTGACCGCCTCGGCATTGCCGTGCGCACAGGTCACCATTGTGCCGAACCGCTCATGAGGCGTCTTGGCATCGAGGGTACTGTCCGCGCCTCTTTTGCCCTCTACAACACACAAAAAGAAGTGGATGCCCTCGTAGAAGGCATCCAACGTGTGGCTAAAATGTTCGGGTGATGAAGAAACTCAATAGATGATTTTCTTCCACAATGCGTCTTTCTCACGAGCGATACGTTCCTGAAACTTCGCGTCGTCGTCTGACAAGTAGTGAATGGCATCAATCAGGCATATCACCGTGAAGATGAGAGGCAGGGGGATGGCATAACCAATACCCACCGTGACGAGGCCAAACAACAGGTAGATGACTGTGAGCACAAGACCCACCACCAAATAACTGACTCCACGGTCATTGTTGCCCACATAGAAATGGTGGATGCCATAACTTCCCAAGAGAATCGCCAGAATGGCGGCTACAGTCTTGTCCTTGGGTGCCACAACAGGAGGAACCGGAGGAGCCTGATGAGGAGGAGGTGGTGGTGGCGGCGGCGTTTCCGACTTCGTTTCGCCCATTTCATTTGGCTGCACGGGACAGCCACAATTGGGACACATAACAGCCTGATCTGAAATCTGCTGTCCACATTCTTTACATACAATCAGTGCCATAATACCATGTTTTTTTAAGTCTTGCCATGCAAAGTTACGATTAGGCAGACACAACAACAAACTTTTTTTGGTTTTTCTCTCACTTAATCGTAACTTTGGCTTCGCCGAACTTACTCTCGCTCGGAAAAATCCAATTTATTTGGTTTTTCTCTCACTTAATCGAACGTTGGCTTCGCCGAAGTTACTCACGTTCGGAAAATCCAAATAAATTTGTTTTTTCTCTCACTTAATCGTAACTTTGCACCCAAAATGAAAATGATATGGCACAAAAACCAAGCATACCTAAGGGAACACGTGATTTTTCGCCAGTAGAGATGGCGAAGCGTAACTATATTTTCAACACCATCAGGGAGGTATATGCCCTGTATGGTTTCCAACAAATCGAGACTCCTGCCATGGAGAATTTGTCCACCTTGATGGGCAAGTATGGCGAGGAGGGCGACAAGTTGCTCTTCAAGATTTTGAACTCAGGCGACTTCCTGCATGGCATGACCGCCGAGGAAGTGGCAACAACAAGCACACTAAAGTTGGCAGCACGCTTCTGTGAAAAGGGACTGCGCTATGACTTGACCGTGCCTTTTGCCCGATATGTGGTACAACACAGGGAGGAACTGGCTCTGCCATTTAAGCGTTACCAGATTCAACCCGTGTGGCGTGCTGACCGTCCGCAGAAGGGAAGATACAGAGAGTTTTACCAGTGCGACGCTGATGTGGTGGGAAGCAACTCGCTGCTGAACGAGGTGGAATTGATGCAGATTGTAGATACGGTATTCGCACGATTGGGAGTGCGCGTATGCATCAAGATGAACAACCGCAAGATTCTGACAGGCATCGCTGAACTGATGGGTGCTGCAGATAGGATTGTGGACATCACTGTGGCGATGGACAAACTGGACAAGATTGGTTTGGAGGCGGTGAATGCAGAATTGGCTGCTGCAGGTATCAATGCAGAGGCTATCGAACGATTGCAACCCATCATCCAACTGAGCGGTTCAAACACTGAGAAGATTGCCACCATGCGAGAGGTGCTGAAGGATTCTGAGGTGGGATTGAAAGGTGTGGATGAAATGGAGTGGATTCTCTCGAAGTTGGGCGGTCTGAAGAATGAAGTGGTACTTGACCTGACTTTGGCACGTGGTCTGAACTACTATACTGGCGCCATTTTCGAGGTGAAGGCATTGGATGTGGAGATGGGTTCCATCACAGGTGGTGGCCGCTACGACAATCTGACGGGCATCTTTGGCATGCCAGGACTGAGCGGTGTTGGCATCTCGTTTGGCGCTGACAGAATTTACGATGTGTTGAATCAATTGGATCTCTATCCGAAGGAAGCAGTCAACGCGACCCAACTCCTGTTCGTCAACTTCGGCGAGAAGGAGGCTGACTTCTGCCTGCCCGTGTTGGCAAAGGTACGCGAAGCGGGCATCTGCGCAGAGATTTTCCCTGATGCGACAAAGATGAAGAAGCAGATGGCGTATGCGAATGCCAAGGGCATCCCATTTGTAGCCATTGTGGGCGAAACAGAGTTGGCAGAAGGAAAACTGAACCTGAAGAACATGACCACTGGCGAACAGCAGTTGGTGACAGCAGACGAACTGGTGAAGGTCATGCTTGCATGAGGCTTCTGACACATATCAACAAAAAAAGGGGGATGCACATTGCGGTGTGCATCCCCCTTTCTTTTTCACTTGTTCCGTTCGACCCATTATGTATGCAACTGTCGCTTAGCAGCCTGCAAGTTCAGTTGCGTAGTGACGCTACTCAGGAGTTTCTCCATGATGATGGGCTTGTTGATGAAGTCGTTAGCACCGAGTTGGAAACCCTTGGAAATGTCCTGCTCGGAGTTGAGTGCCGAAAGGATGATAATGGGCAACTCCTTCGTCTTCTCGTCAGCACGAAGACGACGAATCACTTCGAAGCCATCGATGCCAGGCATCATCAGGTCGAGCAACACGAGGTCGGGTATCTTCTTGGCAATAGCATCGAGTGCAGCCTGACCTCCGTTGGCTGTACGGATTTCGAAGGTGTACTGAGAGAGCATCTTCTTGATGAGAAGGATGTTCAATGG
This sequence comes from Bacteroidaceae bacterium, assembly GCA_017448965.1. Lineage (GTDB taxonomy): Bacteria > Bacteroidota > Bacteroidia > Bacteroidales > Bacteroidaceae > Minthosoma. Next base: position 22,745 of record JAFSKK010000030.1, read on the forward strand.
AACATCGTCGACAACGAGAACGGATAAACTTTCTACGTTGATTCCTGGTGTTAGTTGTTCATTCATATTGCTTGAGTTTTTATTATTTAGTTGCTATATCAATCAGGCAAGGGTAGGCTCATCTTGTGCGGAAGGCTCCTTCTTCTCATTCTCATCAGCATGGTGATAAACAAAACTATCATCGGGATTAGGCGAAATGAATCCCATCTCCTTGATAAAGTCGTCAATCGTGGACTGATTGCCTTGCAGCTTCATGTAAGTGTAGCAAATGCGCTCTCCTGGACGAAGAATGCTCTGTGCCGCACGAATGGTCTCGGAGAGCATGACCTGGAAGTTGATGATGCTTTCTTCCGTATCGCCCGTGTAGTCTCGCACTACAGAACCTATATAAGTGATGTTGTTGGCTGCAGACACCTTGTTGTTGGGGAAATACTGACATACCAACTCGATTACTTCTGGACGTATGGCTGCAGTGATGCCATCCTGATCGAGAATCCATATCTTGCCCACGAGAAGGTCACCATTAATATTGCCTGAGAACTTCTGCTCTGCCAGCAGTCGGATGCGGCTGACAAGACGGTTGTACTCGATGTAGTTGTCGTAGAATTCCGTATAGATGGTGAATCCGATGTTGGGCGAGATGATGGACTGCTTACCTTCAGATGTAATCTCATAGATATTGAAATCTTGTGGAATGAGTTCATCTGCGTTATGCGTCGATTTGCAACTGGTGCAGAGCGTCTTCGACTTCGGCTCGATGAAGGTGTTGCCGCATGTATTGCAGGTGTAGATAACAGCAGGACGGTCATAATCCATACCTATGTGCTGCAGCACCTTATGACACTTGGGACAACGCAACTGACCACCAAAGTTGTAAGTATGTTCAGGACTGACATTGGCACAGCGGAAGTGGTGAATCACCTCTTCGGTCTGGATGGACGACTGTCCACACTTAGGACAGGTCTGTATGTAAAGCAGGTGCGAATGCAGACATGACGGACAGAGATAGACCTTGTTGACGAACTTGGTGGCCCGGAAGAGACCTTTCTCACTCATGGACTGCATGAAGACAAAGTAATCTGAGAGTTCGTACTGACCCAGCCTGTAGAAGAGGTCAAACACTGGAATCACATATCCAGTGGAAGCCGAAACATCCAATTTAGGCTCAAGGACTGTTCTCTTGCGCGAAATGAGGTAGCGTGTGAGTCGGATGAAGAACTGGTTAGACGACATGATGGGGTCTTCCGTCGCGTTCAATCCAATGAGGGTATTATAGTCGATGATATTCTCCACGGTGGTCAGTACGTCCATACTGTTCCAGTCGTCGGCATAACCATCGATGATCTCGCCATAGTTGCCCATCTTTCCTTCCAACGATTTCGACACAAAGAAGGGCTTGTAACAACACTTGGTGGAAGTGACAGGATTGATGCTGTTGAGAATCGTCTTCGTTTCCTCTACAGAATGGTTGACAATAAACACAACATCAAAGAGGTACTCAGGAAAGTCTGGACTCTCATCGAGCGCGAATGGACTGTCGAGCAGAAGCACTCGCCGGTCGCCATCATTATTTTGAATGGTTATCATATAGTAGTAGTAAAGAGTTTTTTAGGAACCTATGCATCCTCCACAAGGAAAGATGTCTGTGGCATCACCTATTAGTCAAGTTGCAAATTTATGATATTTTTTTCTAAAAAAACATTTTCATCATCTTTTTTTTGCAAAAAGACTCTTTTTTACTCGTTTTCATCGCATTCTGCCCCACTTTCTGCCTCGAAAGAGGAACTTTTTGTGTTTGCATCACGTCTCAATCCAAATAACCTGCTTTCTTCAATTCTCGGGCTGCCAAATCGCACTCATCCCACCATGCTTGACCAAAACGACGGATGAGCGGCTCCTTGAGAAATTGATAAACAGGCATCTGGAGTTTCGTACCTAAGTCACGTGCTGGCTGACAAATATTCCACTTGTGAACATTGACGGCTGTCATGTCGCCAACCGTGGAAAGCCGCACGGGATAAAGTGCACAAGAGATGGGTTTCTGCCAATGAAAGCGACCACAACGATAAGCGGACTCAATGGCACAAAAGGCACATTTCCCTTCATGCTTGACAAACACACAGTCTTTCCCATTGACTATCTGGGTGACCAGCTCGCCATCTCGGTCAGGATAGACCACGCCCTCTGCATCAATCTGCCGCTGTGCCTCAGGTGTAAGCTCATCCCACACCACCTCTAGGGAATCCTCCAAAAGTCCGACCTCTTCCATATCAACAGGTGCACCAGCATCGCCTTCCACACAACAAAGGCCATGACACTTTTCCAAATCACAACAAAAGAACACCTTGAAGAGGTCAAGGGAAACAAGAGTGTTAAGTATTTCAATCATCGTCAAACTGGGGTGTTAGATAATAGTGAGCGGCATGCTTTTTCGTCTTCTGCCAACTGAATTCGGAGTTCTTCCAGGGAATCAAATTCCCGTTCCCTACGTAAGTGACGCAGCAGTTCCACCTTCAATGTGGCTCCGTAAAGGTCCCCTTCATAATCAAAAAGATGTACCTCAACGCTACGCTGCTGACCGTTGTGGAGAGTCGGCCGTGTACCCACATTGAGCATGCCGAAGAGATTTGAAGGTTGAGAGTTGAAAGTTGAAAATTGGCATCTTACAAAGTAAGCACCATTTTCTGGGATGAGTTTGTTGGCATCCACTTGGAGATTGGCTGTTGGATAGCCTAATTTCCTCCCATTCTGAAAACCTTGTACCACTTCTCCTTGCAAGAAATAGTTGTAGCCAAGAAGGTTGCGAGCATGTTCCACATCACCCTCCAACAAGGCATTTCGCACCATCGTGGAAGAAATCTTGCCTTCTCCCTTTAGTTCGTCACACGCCACCACTTCGATGCCCATAGCCGCACCAATCGCTTGGCAACTTCCGAAGTTCATTCTGTCGTGTCCAAAGCGATTGTCATACCCCATCACCAATGTCTGAACATGCAAGTCCTCTTTCAAAACTACACGCATGAACTCTGATGCTGTCATAGAAGCGACTTCTTCCGTGAATGGCAACATCACCACCCTATCAACACCTGCCGCCAACAACAAAGAGACTTTCTCCTCTGCCAATGTCAGCAGATGGGTTCGAGTGACAGAATGAAGCACCTGCGCAGGATGGTTGGGGAACGTGACAACCAGTGCGTCAAGCCCTCTTTCATGTGCCTGACGGACCACGCAATCCACCATAAACCGATGGCCGCTGTGCACTCCGTCAAAAGTGCCAACAGTGGCCACACAAGGGGATTCTCCCACTGATTTTCCGTATTTTTCCATTTTTTTCAGCATTTTATCATGCTCCATTCATTTATTATCCTTACCTTTGTGCTCAAGTAACAAACAACCATTCTTCGATAAAAAGGACAATTGAATATGTCTTACACCTCAAACACTCAAAAGAAGACCTATATACGTCCCTCCATTTGTGTCTCTTTAATAGCAGACACCTTCATGATATGCCAAACGAACAGATCAGTCAGCCTCAAAAGGGGTTCTGCAGACAATTCTACCAGTTACGCCAGAGAGCGCAGTGGTGAGGTCGTGGATGAAGGGATTGGTTTTGGTGCATTGTGGGAATGACTCTTTTCCCCTTTCTTTCTCATTTATCTCACTTACACAGACGGCAGTCCTCGCATTTGTCGAGTTCACCACGAAAACGTTTCTCCACTTTGACATAAAGACGTTGGCGAAGGGACTCGTTTTTTATTTGGTCAATGACCTGTCCCATAAAAGCATTCTTCAGCAATGTCCGTGCTTCCGCTTCGGGGATACCGCGTTGACGCATGTAGAAAAGGGCTGTCTCGTCCATCACACCCACAGTGGAACCATGAGCACACTTCACATCGTCAGCATAAATCTCAAGCATCGGCTGGGTGTACATCCTTCCGTCGGGAGATGCACAAAGGTTTGCATTGGTCTCTTGAGAGACCGTCTTCTGTGCATCTTTCTCCACCAGGATCTTGCCGGCAAAAGCACCCACCGATTGATCATCCACCACGTATTTGTACAGTTCATTTGACTGGCAATTAGGCACTTCATGACGGATGAGCGTATTGTTATCTATCCGTTGATGACCGCTACCAATAGCACAACCATTGAGAGTCACCTCTGAATTTTCACCCTGAAGGTAAACGTCACAGAGGTTGCGTGTCTGTCCGTTGAAAAGCGTGATGCTATTGTGCTTGACAGAACAATCGCGCCCCTCTCGAATGTACACATTGGAAAAACGTGAACACAAAGGAGTTGTTTCCTCTATCTCGTAGAGGTCAAGACGAGCATTGTCGTGGCAATAGACTTCCATCACCTGAGTGACGAGGAACCGTTGCTTGTCGGCAGCATGGTCGTTGATAATGAGCGTGGCCTCAGAACCTTGTTCCATCACAACAAGAATACGCCTATTCATCATGGTGGCAGCCGTCCCCCTCAACCAATTGTCAACCACAATGAGGTCAGCCACACGAGTGTTCTTGGGCACATATACCAATAGCGCATCATGCACCAATGCCGTGTTGAGTGCCGTGATAGCATCTGAACAGTCTGCCACTTGATGATAATAAGGAGTCACGTCAATCGGCGCGTCCTTCATATTATATATGTACGCGGAGGGTTTGACCGTCAGGGGCGAAAGAGAGATGCCATAATTAGGCGCGAAGGCAGCATCCACATCGGTGTACTTGTAACGTTCCACCTTCTTGGAAGGGAAACCCACCTGTCGGAAGGCCTCAAAAGCCTCATCACGCACAACATTCATCACAGGACAGCTGCGTTCCTTGATGACGCTGGATGCTTCATGATAGAGTTCTATGTATTGCTGTTCGCTCTTCATGCCAGTTCCTCTTTAATCCAGTCGAAACCTTTTTCTTCTATCTTCTGTGCCAGTTCTGCCGTACCTGTCTTGACGATGTGTCCATCGATGAGCACATGCACAAAGTCGGGACGAATATAGTCAAGCAGTCGCTGGTAGTGAGTGATGACAATGGCGCTCGTCTCTGTAGTTCGCAATTTGTTAAAACCTTCAGCCACAATGCGAAGGGCATCAACATCAAGACCTGAATCTGTCTCGTCAAGAATACAGAAAGTAGGTTCCAACATCGCCATCTGGAAGATTTCGTTGCGTTTGCGTTCACCACCAGAAAAGCCCTCATTGACAGAGCGGTTCATCAGCTTCTGGTCTATCTCAACAAGTTTACGCTTCTCACGCATGATTTTCAAGAAATCGGTGGACTTGAGCGGTTCCTTTCCCATGGCTTCACGTCGGGCATTGACTGCCGCACGCATAAAATTAGTCATGCTCACCCCTGGAATCTCAATAGGTGCTTGGAAGGACATGAAGACACCTGCATGGGCACGTTCTTCGGGGCTCATTGAAAGAAGGTCTTGTCCGTTGAATATGATACTCCCTTCTGTCACTTCGTAGGAAGGATTACCCACAATGACGTTAGAGAGGGTGGATTTACCTGCACCATTAGTGCCCATAAGGGCATGAATCTCACCGTCTCTGATGGTCAGATTAACGCCTTTGAGTATTGCCTTGTCGCCAACTTGGGCATGGAGGTTTTTAATTTCTAACATTTTTCTACTTTTCTATTTATCTGTATATCAGATTGCGCAGACGCCGTTTATATTTATAAGGAAGCATTTGTACAAAGAACTGGATGGTGTTGTACCATGCGTATTTCATCTTCATCTTCAAGGTGAAAGAAAGACATTGCGACACCTCCAAGAGCACCATGAGTTTGTGCACATAAGCCTCTTTGTTTGCCTCTTGAGGATCAACTGACTCATCCAACGCCGATTTCTTTGTAATGACACTCACCACAAACCCATTCTCCAGGGTCTTCGTCTCCATCATCGCAAAAGGGGCAATGATGTCATCTACAATTATACGTTTCTCCCTATTCCATATCACCATCTGATGCGCCTTGTTCGTACAGATGTTATACTTATGGAAACCCTTATAGTGCTCTGCCTCCGCCTCATTAGGGTGATGATTCAGGTAAAGACATCCTCCCACATCAAGCACATTCAATGCATCAAGAATCCCTCTCATGGGATTAGAAGAGTGATCCAAGGCGTTGCTGATGATGATCAGTTTTGCCCCCTTGTTAGAATGGGTGATGGAAAGATTTTCCATCATACCAAATTCTATATCAGGCATATCGCGATGATACCTCTCCTTTATTTTATTATAGAAAGAAGCCAACGGATCTATATAATGCATTTCCAAAGGCTGCATTCCATCAGACGTTTCCACATGGTCGCCAAATGCATAACTCATTCCACACCCCACATCGAGCACTACAGGCCTGTCGAAACCTGCAAGAAAAGCTGGGGCATCAAAACCGCCCAACTGAATGCTTTTCCCAATGCGCGACCAATGCATCAGGCCATCGAAAGAGGTGTTCCACCGATAAGTGTTATTCCAAAAGGCCAACTCGTAAGGTATCCCCTCTATCCAACCCCAAAACTCTTTATCCTTTTCCATCACACACATACGATTATTACCCTACGGTTCCTTCAAGAGACACACTTAACAACTTTTGGGCTTCAACGGCAAACTCCATCGGAAGTTTGTTGAGCACATCTTTGGCATATCCGTTGACGATAAGACCTACTGCCTCTTCAGTGGAAATGCCTCGTTGGTTACAGTAAAAGAGCTGGTCTTCGTTGATTTTTGAGGTGGTGGCTTCGTGCTCGACTGTGGCAGTATTATTGTGAACGTCCATATAAGGGAAAGTGTGGGCACCACACTGGCTACCAAGCAGAAGAGAGTCGCACGAGGAATAGTTACGCGCGCCATCGGCATGCTTACCCACCCGTACCAGTCCACGATATGAGTTCTGTGATTTGCCTGCAGAAATACCCTTTGAGATGATGGTGGAACGTGTGTTCTTACCCAAATGTATCATTTTGGTACCCGTATCAGCTTCCTGATGGTTGTTAGTGACTGCCACTGAGTAGAACTCCGCTTGACTATTGTCGCCACGTAATACACATGAGGGATACTTCCAAGTGATGGCAGAACCCGTTTCCACTTGTGTCCACGAGAGTTTACTGTTCACGCCTCTGAGGTCACCACGCTTGGTCACGAGATTGAGCACGCCACCGCGACCTTCCGCATCACCAGGATACCAATTCTGCACCGTAGAATACTTCACCTCCGCATTGTCCATCACCACAATCTCCACGATGGCCGCATGCAATTGATTTTCATCTCGCATCGGTGCAGTACAACCTTCCAAATAGGACACGTAGGAACCCTCATCACACACAATGAGCGTACGTTCAAACTGTCCTGTGTTGCGAGCATTGATACGGAAGTAGGTGGAGAGTTCCATTGGACAGCGCGTGTTCTTGGGAATATACACGAAAGAGCCATCGGAGAACACGGCACTGTTAAGCGCCGCAAAATAGTTGTCCTTAGGTGGTACAACACTGCCAAGATACTGCCTCACAAGTTCAGGGTACTCTTTCACGGCCTCGCTGATGGAACAAAAGATGATGCCTTTCTCTGAGAGTTTCTCTTTGAACGTAGTCTTCACCGACACGGAATCCATCACGGCATCGACGGCAGTGCCAGAAAGTGCCAGCCGCTCCTCAAGAGGAATGCCCAACTTGTCGAAGGTTTTCATCAGCTCTGGGTCTATCTCGTTCAACGACTGGGGATTTTTCTTACTCTTTGCTGTAGGGTCGGCATAATAGGATATACCCTGATAGTCAATCTCAGGTAGATGCACATGCCCCCATGTCGGCTGCACTTGCGTGAGCCAATAACGATAAGCATCCAGACGGAACTGCAACAACCATTCTGGCTCACCTTTCTTCGCTGAAATAAGGCGAATCACATCCTCATTCAGTCCTTTATCTATAATTTCCGTGTGTACATCAGTGGTAAAGCCAAACTCATACTTCTTCTCTGCCACTTGACGTACAAACTCGTTCTGTTCGCTCATTCTGATTTCTTTGTAGGTTTGGCTTTCTTCGTCGCTTTTTTCACTAAGGGTCTCAATCCATATTTCGGCTCGCAACCATTAGTCACCTCGGTTGCATCAGTAACGAGCAGAATGTCGGGAATAACCACCTGAGTGGCATGCTTCATACTGTAGTAGATGTTAGGGCGCTCACTAAGTTTCTGCGGTTTAAAACCTGCGTTGCTGGCCACAAAATCGTAGAGATTGAGAGCCACACTCAGTATCAGAGCGTAGCAAACCACACCGACGAAAGCACCCAACAAGCGATTGAGAAAGTTCAACTTCAGTTTCTTGAAAAATTCCGTAAAGAAAGCCGCAAGCCATCCCAGTCCTATCGGCACCACAATGACAATCAACACAAAGGCAATAAGACGGCCAAAACCAATGCTGGCACCCGTCTTATCAGCCAAAAAGTCGCCAAACTGGTGATACAGCGTGGCCGCTAAAAGCAGACCTACTGCCACACCCAGAAAGTGAGCCACTTGCTTGAAAGCCCCTTGCTTAAAGCCGATGATACCACCAACAATAAGCACCACGTAAATCAGTATTTCCATTCTCTTTTTCGATATGAACCCACGGATTCCTCCGCACTAAAGACATGTTCCAAGAACTTTGCCATTCTCAGAACATGCCTAAAGAGTCTTTATCACAGTTTTGCCTTCACTTCCACTTCCGTGTAAGTCTCCAGCACATCACCCTCACGAATGTCGTTGAAGTTAACGATGGAGATACCGCACTCAAAATCACGGCCCACCTCCTTCACATCATCCTTGAAACGTTTGAGTGCCAAGATGTCGCCAGTATGCACCACAATGCCATCGCGAACCACACGCACCTTGTCGCTGCGATGCACCTTTCCTTCTGTCACCCAGCAACCAGCCACAGTTCCGACCTTCGTGATGTGGTAAACCTGACGTACATCCACCTGTGCAGTCACTTCCTCCTTGAGCGTCGGTGCCAACATGCCTTCCATAGCATCCTTCACCTCCTCAATGGCATCATAAATGATAGAATAGAGGCGGATGTCCACACCATACTGCTCAGCCAAACGACGAGCAGCGGCTGATGGACGCACTTGGAAACCGATAATGATGACATTCTCTGAAGCATGTGCCAACTCCACATCGTTCTCGCTAATCTGACCTACAGCTTTATGGATGACATTGACTTGAATCTTCTCAGTAGAGAGTTTGATGAGTGAATCGGAAAGAGCCTCGATAGAACCGTCCACGTCGCCCTTGACAATAAGGTTGAGTTCCTTGAAGTCACCCAGTGCAATACGGCGACCCAGTTCATCAAGGGTAAGACGTGTCTGGGTACGCAAGCCCTGCTCACGTTTCAATTGTTCACGCTTGTTGCAGATTTCACGGGCTTCCTGCTCTGTCTCCATCACGTGGAAGGTGTCACCAGCTGTCGGTGCGCCATTCAAGCCAAGGATTACGGCAGGTTCGGCTGGAAGTGCCTTTTCGATGCGCTGACCACGCTCGTTAAACATAGCTTTGATACGGCCGTAGTGTGTACCCGCCAGCACGATATCTCCCTGATGGAGTGTACCATTCTGCACAAGCACTGTGGCCACGTAGCCTCTACCCTTGTCGAGAGTGGACTCGATGATGGAACCTGTTGCCTTACGGTCTGGATTAGCCTTCAGGTCAAGCAACTCTGCTTCCAGCAAGACCTTGTCCATCAGTTCCTCCACTCCGATACCCTTCTTGGCACTGATGTCCTGACTCTGGTACTTACCTCCCCATTCTTCTACGAGCAGGTTCATGCCAGCCAGTTGTTCCTTGATTTTATCGGGGTTCGCCCCAGGCTTATCAATCTTGTTGATAGCAAAGACCATCGGAACTCCTGCAGCCTGAGCATGTGCGATAGCCTCTTTCGTCTGAGGCATCACATCATCGTCAGCAGCTACGATAATGATGGCGATATCCGTCACCTTCGCACCACGGGCACGCATAGCGGTGAAAGCCTCGTGACCAGGGGTGTCAAGGAACGTGATTCGACGGCCATCCTTCATCTTCACATTGTAAGCACCAATGTGCTGAGTGATACCACCTGCCTCACCTGCAATCACATTCGTCTTGCGGATATAGTCCAGAAGAGAAGTTTTACCATGGTCAACGTGACCCATCACCGTAATGATAGGTGCACGGCGTTGGAGATCTTCTTCCCTGTCCTCAGTCTCTTCGATGGCATTGGAAACTTCCTCCGACACATAACTGGTGGTGAAGCCAAACTCTTCGGCTACAATGTTAATGGTTTCAGCATCAAGGCGCTGGTTGATGCTCACCATCATACCAATGGACATACAAGTACCTATCACCTTTGTAACAGGCACATCCATCATGGTGGCCAGTTCGTTTGCAGTCACAAACTCGGTGATTTTCAAGACCTTGCTCTCTGCATTCTCGGCCATTTCCTCTTCCACCATGCGTTCATGAATGGCATGACGCTTATCTTTACGATACTTCACACCCTTCTTCTCCTGCTTGGCCGTGAGACGTGCAAGCGTTTCCTTCACCTGCTTTGCAACTTCTTCCTCGCTCAATTCCTGAGGCTTCGGAGGCTGCTTCTTCTTATTCTTCTTTTTGCCTTGAGCCTGTTGCTGAGCCTGTTGGTTCTTTTGCTGTTGAGCATTTGGCTGATTAGATTTACCACTCTGCTTCTTTGCCTGACCTTGTTGAACATTGCTCTGCTTGGCTGCGGCATCAATGTCCACTTTGTTGCTATTGATGCGGTTACGCTTTTTCTTCTGCCCACCTTGAGCAGCTTGTCCTTCCGTAGCACCCTGAGCGGCCTGACGTTCCTTGCGACGCTCAGCCTTGCTCTTACGGTCAGGACGAGTCTTGCTGTTTAAACTTGACAGGTCGATGAAGCCCACCTGCTTGAACTGCACACCTGCTTCAGCGGGTGCTGCCAAACGATAAACACCATTCTCATCCTGTTCCAGACGTTCTGCGGGAGAAAGCTTACCTGGCTTTTTCTTGGGTTCTTCCAATTGTGCATCAGCCTCTTCCTGTGGAGTTACTTCCTCAGCAGGTTGTGGAGCCACTTCTTCCACCTTCTGGACATCAGGTTGTGGAGCTTGTTCAACAGGAGCCGTTTCCTCCACCTCCACTTTCTTTTCTTTCTCTTCCTTCTCTGGAGCTGGTGCAGGCTTTTTCAGGTCGTTGATGTTACCAACAATCTTCAATTGCGGCTTCCGCGCAGCTTTTTCTCTCTCCTGGCGTTCCTTTTCCTCACGAGCGGCTTGCTGACGCTCGCGTTTTTCCTGCTGCTCCTTTTCCTTCTGATTCTGAATTTGCTGTTTTGTTGCGGCATTCTGTTTCATGTCTTCGCCAAATTCCTTCTGAAGCAGCGCATACTGCTCATCCGTAATTTTAGCGTTAGGCGTGGCATCTTGCAAGGCCGCACCTTTCTTCTGCAGGAATTGCGCCACGGTATTAATTCCCACATTGAGTTCTTTTAATGCTTTATTTAATCTTACTGCCATTGTCCTATTGTAAATGTACTTACTCTTCAAATTCGGCTTTCAGGATGCGGAGCACCTCATCTACGGTATCTTCCTCAAGGTCGGCCTTTTCCACCAGCATGGCACGTGGTGCATCCAACACACTCTTAGCTGTTTCAAGACCAAGACTCTTGATGGAATCAATGATCCAAGGTTCAATCTCATCCTTGAACTCATCCAGATAGATGTCTTCCTCATCAGGCTCCTCGCCATTGAGTTCACGGAACACGTCAATGGTATATCCTGTCAGCATACTAGCCAACTTGATGTTGTCACCATTCTTACCGATAGCCAGACTTACCTGGTCAGGCTGCAAATATACATCAGCCTTCTTCTTCTCCTCGTCCAGCGAGATAGAAGTGATCGCAGCTGGGCTCAAGGCACGCTGGATGAACAACTTGATATTGTTGGTGTAGTTAATGACATCAATGTTCTCGTTGTGAAGTTCACGCACAATTCCATGAATACGGCTACCTTTCACACCCACACAGGCGCCCACAGGGTCGATACGTTCGTTGTAACTTTCCACAGCAATCTTAGCTCTCTCACCAGGAATGCGGGCAATACGCTGCACGGTGATAAGGCCGTCGTTGATTTCTGGCACCTCTTGTTCCAACAGACGACGCAGGAACTCTGGAGAAGTACGCGACAGGATAATCTTGGGGTTGTTGTTCAGATTATCCACACGAAGCACCACGGCACGCGCTGTCTCGCCCTTACGGAAGAAGTCACCAGGAATCTGTTCGCTCTTGGGCAACAGAAGTTCGTTACCCTCATCGTCAAGCAACAACATCTCGCGCTTCCATATCTGATACACTTCACCGCTGATGATTTGTCCAACCTTGTCCACATACTTATTATAAAGATTGTCATGTTCCAAATCCAGAATCTTACTAGCCATCGTCTGACGCAATGTCAGGATAGCGCGACGACCGAACTTCGAGAACTCCACACGTTCACTCACTTCTTCACCCACTTCGAAATCCTTGTCAATCTTCTGTGCTTCTGTCAGTGATATCTCCGCATTCTCGTTCTTCACCATACCATCTTCCACCACCACACGGTTGCGATAAATCTCAAAGTCGCCCTTGTCAGGGTTCACTATCACGTCAAAATTCTCGTCCGAGCCATAAGTTTTCTGCAGCACGCTACGGAAACTATCCTCGATCACACTCACCAAAGTGATACGGTCAATGTTTTTGGTTTCCTTGAAATCCTTAAAGGTGTCAATCAAGTTTACACGATCTGTTACTTTCTTTGCCATTATATTATTGTTTTAGTTGTTTACTTGAAGTCAATGATGTTCTTAACCCACTTCACGTCACCATAGCCAAAGGCTTTGTCCACCTCCACCATCTGCGGACGCTTCTTTCCTTCCACTTTCTGCTTCTCCAGAACTGTTACCACAAAACCATTCTCATCAGCACACTTCAGGCAACCCTCCATTTTCTTTCCTTCAGCCGTGAGAACTTCCACATCATAGCCAATGGAATTGACATATTGCTGCAACACTTTCATTGGCTGACCGATGCCAGCCGAGCCCACTTCCAACTCAAAATCTTCCACATCACGGTCGAAGTGCGCTTCGATGAAACGGCTCAGTTCACAACAGTCTTCAATCCAAACGCCATCCTTGTGATCAATTTCCACGGTGATTTTGTTCTCCTGGTCAACTGTTGCGTCCACCAGAAAATACTCTTTGCCTTCCAGCCACTCAAGGGCCAGTTCCTTCACTTTGTTCTTGTCAATCATATTATTGAATTTTTCTCGCAAAGAAAAGAGGGAACTTTTCAGCCCCCTCATTCAATGCGGTGCAAAGGTACGCATTTTCTTCTCATACCACCAAACTTTTTCCCACATATTCTATGTATAAGCGTGTTTTTTATGCTAAAAAACGTTATTTTACCACTTTCCTGATGAGAATGTGGAAAGAAATGTGTACTTTTGTGCGCTTTTTTCACTTTTACGGCCTAACTACATGCACAACACCGACAGAGAAATACAGGAACTCTTAGGCTCTATGACTCCCATCACACTCGAGCAAATGTCAGACATTCGCTTGATGAACCGCTTAGACACCAAATATGTGGCGTCGAAGGCGCAGTTGGTGCGTTTGCTCCAGTTGGTACAGGACAAATATTACGTGCAGGAAACGTTGGAAAGAAGAATCATCCCCTATCTGACCACCTACTACGACACAGACGACCATTTCATGTACATGATGCACCACAATAAACGGGCACGACGCATGAAAGTGCGGGTGAGAACGTATGTGGCCAGCAAGCTGACCTTTTTGGAAGTGAAGAACAAGAACAACCACGCCCGCACGAAGAAAAAACGCATTGAAGTACCGTCGCAAGACAACTTCCGAAGCACGGAAGGAGCCCACGAACTGGTTCAGCGAAAAACAGGTCTTGATCTCAACCGACTGAACGCTGTGGTGCGCAACCAGTTCGACCGTGTCACATTGGTGAACAAAGGGAAGACGGAACGGCTGACCATCGACTTCAACATTGGCTTTCACAACTTCGAGACCAATCACGACCATGCGACGGACCAATTGGTCATCATAGAGTTGAAGCGCGATGGCAATGTCTTTTCACCCGTATGCAACCTGCTCCGCGATATCCATGTACACCCCACAGGCTTTTCGAAGTGTTGTATTGGCATGGCGCTGACCGACCCTGGCTTGAAACAAAATAACTTCAAACCGAAACTCCGCAACCTGGAGAAAATCAACGGACGGAGATTTATCGACCACGAATTATAAAACTAAAAAAACTATATGGACGCAATTAACGACTTTCTGGCAGTGTTGTCCAGTGACACGTGTCGAATTCTCGACCTGCTGTTACGACTCACCATCAACACCATCTTCACCATCATTATCGCCCGTGCCTTCTACTTTCCGAAAGCACGTCGTCGCGACTTTTTCTTCACCTATATTCTGGTAGGCTTCTGCATCTTCATGCTCATCCACCTGATGGGTGATGCCAAAATCAAAACAGGTATAGCGATGGGACTTTTCGCCATCTTCTGCATCATGCGCTACCGCACAGAATCTGTGCCAATACGCGAGATGACTTACCTGTTCCTCATCATCTCTTTGGCTGCTATCAACGGTTTGGCATGGGCAGCCGACATCTCCCCCAAGCATCCTGAATTTGCAGGACCGCTCATGACGAGCATGGGAGAGCTGATCCTGACCGATCTCGTTTTCGTGTTGGGCGTATGGATTGCCGAAGCGAACAAACTGGTGAAGAGTCTCTCTTCCAAGTACATCAAATATGACAAGATTGACCTTATCAAGCCCAGTTGCCGTAAGGAACTCATCGAAGATTTGAAGGCTCGTACCGGCTTGGACATTACCCACGTATCTATCGGTTCCATTGACTTCCTGAAGGACATGGCACTTATCAAAATTTACTATAATACCGACGAGGAAGACGAGTCGGCACAAAAAATGCCAAAGGAATATGCATAAACACACACTGACATGCCGAAGGATCCTGACAGCCATACTGGCTACTTCCATCCTTCAATTCTTCCATCCTTCATCTCTTCATGCACAAAGCGATGACTTTGGCATGGATTTTTCCCTTAGTGCAGAAAAGAAACTCCGCCCAGGCACACATGTGTCTGTCGAGGGAGGTGTGCGCACGATGGATCATACCAAGAAAGTAGACCGTTGGACAGCAGGAATCGGCATGGAACAACGGCTCTACCAAAACGACGTCTTCAATCTCAAAACAGATTTGAAGTGGGAATACATGTGGGTGAACTATCCCGAGCAAACCAAGGATAAGTACGAGAACTTCGAGTACTTTGACGGTCAGAATTACTACTCAGCCACAGAGTACATGGGGTACAACCACCGCCACCAGTTCTGGCGTGGACGCCATCGTACAAGCCTCAGCCTCTCGGCAGGCTACAAGCCCAACAAACGGTGGGACTTCTCGTGGAGAGAGATGTTGCAGTACTCTCATTTCAACAAAGGCACCACCACGATGGAGCGTTACCGTGTGGATGACGAAGACGAAGATGCGTTCAACCTGCTCGACGACAACACGAAAACCTACCGAGCCAAAGACAAGTTCGTGTTACGTTCCAGAATCGGGGTTGCCTACAACATCCGTCACTGCCCTATCGATCCTTATGCCACAGCAGAATACGGATGCGGATTGCACCACAAGGCCAACAAGTGGAAATATACCGCCGGAGCTGAAATCAAACTGAACAAGCAGAACAAAATAGACCTTTTCTACCGCTACCAGACCGAGGACGACGATGATGAGCCTAACGGACACTTTCTTGGCATCGGCTACAACTTCAAATTCTGAAACAAAAAAGATTCAACAATATGAAAAAGATTCTTGCACTTATCGCAGGGCTTATGCTCATGGCCGGGGAAGCCTTGGCCGACGACTTCAACCTTTACTACATCACCAACGAAGGCATCTTGGCTCAACAAAGTTGGGAAGTCTCCAGCCTCCAGAAAATCACCTTTGAGAACGGACAGATCAATGTAATCGCCACCGATGGAACCACCACCGTGCTGTCCACCTCCAACATTCAGAAACTCATTTTCTTCACAGAAGAGACCGCAACTGGCATCGACAAAATCAAGGAGAATGAGAAAGCCGTTCAGAAAGGCAAAGTGTATGACTTATCTGGACGTCGCATCAAGACCGACGGCAACAAACTGCCCAAAGGCTTCTATATCATAGACGGAAAGAAAGCCTTCATCAAGTAAAAAAACACAGACACATGAAAGCAAACATCAGTAAAATCATTCGTCTCATCCTGTTGGCCCTTCCTCTTTGGGGAATGGGAAACATTGCCCATGCACAGAAGGTTTACATCTGCAAGGACGGAGACTATATCACCAAAGACATATCAGAAGGATTGGAGATAGACCTCGCCGACCAGCCAGACTCCATCACTTTCACAAAGCCGAAGATAGACCCTGTGGTGAACATTGTCTATAACGGCACCACAGCTACGGTCAGTATTCCGATGTTCCTTACCGACACCGTAACCTGCTCCAGCGGCACCAGTTCTAATGTTGTCCTCACCTACGCAGGTACAGAACAGGAAATCATCTACAATGTGAGCGGAAGCAGTTCTGCAGGTTCGCTCGTCATCAAGAGCGACTACAAACAGACCGTCAAACTCAACGGAGTCAGCCTGACCTCCACGTTGGGTGAAGCCATGCGATTCAAGTGCGGTAAACGCACCGAACTTGTGATGGCCACAGGCTCCGTCAACACCTTCGCCGACACCAACGACAATGGCTTAACTGCCGACCCTACCGACAACCACAAAGCCTGCATCTACACCAAAGGCCACTTGGAAATCTCTGGTGCCGGCACACTGAACGTGACGGGCAACTATAACCATGCCATTGCCACTAAAGAATATGTGAAGGTGAAGAAAACCGTCAATGAAATCAACATCCTTGGTTCTGTCGGCGATGCCATCCATGCAGGTCAATACTTCCAAATCAACGGAGGTACCATCAACATCGACAAAGGCACCTTAGGTGACGGCATCCAAGCCGAGTTCAAAACCGATGACCTCGGAGCCATCATCACAGACGATGAAGAAAACACGGGTGAGGTAATCATCAACGGTGGAACCATCAACGCCATAGCATCCGCCACGCAAGACACCAAGTGCATCAAGGCCGATGGCAACATCACCATCAATAGCGGCACCTTGCAGCTCGATGCGATTGCACGTGGTTCACGCGGCATTCAAACCGACGGCAGCATCGCCATCAACCAAGACGAAGATGCTACCACTTCTATCACCATCACTGCCCAAGGCGCCAAGTGCAATCTGGAAGAAGACGAGGACGACCCACACAAGTGTATGGGCATCAATGTGGACGGTGACATCAACATCACCGGAGGCGACATCAACATCACCGCATCAGGCACCAGCGCCAACGGCATGAAAGCCGACAACGACATCAACGTGAGCGGAGGCACCATCACCGTCGCCGCCACTGGCACCAGCACCAACGGCATGAAGATTGGCAACAATGCCACCTTCACAGGCGGCACCACCACCGTCACCTCCACTGGCTCCAAGAGCGTGGGCATCGTCTATAGCGGCACACGCACCGTCGGAACGGGGGCAACTGTCAACGCCAGCTGGACGTACAAAAAGAAGAACTAAGACAAACTCATAAGAACCCATAAAGAGGGCGGACACGCAGATGATTGTGTGTCCGCCCTCTTTTGTTTTTATCCCTTATTGTTCGCCGCCTATTTCAGGCTTCTCTTCTTCGGATTGATTTCAAGGGACTCCCCGAACTGCTCCAGGATGCGTTCACCCTCCGCGTTGGAGATTTCCCTTTCATTCTTGTAGTAGGTGCTCTCCATCTCGTCTTTCTGATAGTTATAAGACTGCTGGTCAACAATACGGTACTTCGGTTGACTTTTCTCCACCACCGTATACTCCGCACGGAAGCAACCTGTGCCGCATCCACCTGCCGCCCCCACCACGTTGGGATGGAACAGAAGATGCGTCTTGAAATAGGTGGAGGCAAGCATCTGGATGTTGCCCTGCACGATGGAGTAGATGGCCTGGTCTTCCTCGTTCTCAGAAAGGAGCCACAACTCAGGGTTATCATCCTCGTCAAAGTCATAAAGCACATACTTCGTGAACTTCACCTTTTCGGGCAATTGATAGAGGTTGTCATACTGCCTGCACATCCAATCCATGTTCTCGATTTGGGTGGATGAGAACTTGGGACGCATGCCGTCCCACTGATACGTGTGCTTGATGGAGAAGCCCCAATGCATGAGGTATTCATCCACCTCGACGGCTTTCCCCTCCTGAGGCAGACGGATGTGTACCATATCAACGCCAGGGGTGTTATACGACGGCACGAAATTCGTCAGCGGATGACTCTCGGGCGTAAGTGTCTTCTTGCTGGCATCGTAGTCGTAGAAGAGCGCGATGGGATGCGGTGTCAACCCATGATAGCGGGTGTAGACAACGGCAAAGAGTTTGTGGCCGTTGTTGCGTTTCCACACACAAGCCGCAATGTCCTCGCCATCATCGCCCAGTTCCTGAGCGCTGACATAGCCGTTCGGACGATCCACCACGATGGCGTAGGCATCTTCATCACCCGTGTTGGTGGTAGGATGCGCCAAGAGTTCGCTGCCTGGCACAGTTCGCCATGTGTTGTTGAAGGCGGTGAACAACGTGAGGATGTTGCCGTCCTTCACTCCCGTGATGGCCTTCTTTGCCCAACCTGCACGGATTTCATCAGTGCTGTAGTTCTTCTGTGCCGACACCATCAGGGTGCACATCAAGCACACACATGTCAAAATTGTCTTCTTCATATCGCTTTTTATTTAAGATTCGCAAGCTTGTACCACTTGGGCTTCAGCAACTTGCCTTCTCCCTTGATGTTCTTCTTGATCTCCTTGGCTTCAGCCTCACCGATTTCCCTCTCACCGATGTAGTATTCGTGCCTCTCCTCTACCTGGAAGTCGGTGAAATCTTGCCACTTCGTGCTGTTCCTCACGGTTACATAGTGGTTATAGTAGGAAGGGCCGCCTGCCGGATAGCCGACACCCACCCATCCTTTGCCGATGGAGGGGCGCTTCCCCTCGCTCTCCGTGATGAGCAGCGACGGAGAACCTTCTTCGCCAAAGCAGAAGATGGCACCATCTTCATCCTTGGCTGTGCGCACCCACACTTCCTCACCACCATCACCATCGATGTCGATGAGGGCAAA
Organism: Bacteroidaceae bacterium; assembly: GCA_017448965.1. Classification (GTDB taxonomy): domain Bacteria; phylum Bacteroidota; class Bacteroidia; order Bacteroidales; family Bacteroidaceae; genus Minthosoma. The sequence goes on from JAFSKK010000030.1 coordinate 42,036, forward strand.
CTTCGCCAGCGGATAGTGTACATCGTCGAGGTCTTCCTTGCGGTATTCCTCTTCCAGTTGGGTCGTCCAACCTGTGTCGTGACCCACATACTTCAGGTTCTGTCCGTCGAAGGTGTAGATGGCATTGAGGAAGATGAGTCCTCCTCTTTCCTCCACCTCCATCACCTTGCCTTCATGCGGCAGACGGTAGAGTTCTATCGGTTTGTCTGGGAAAATCAGGTGTTCCTTCTTCACAGGCGATGCCTCGGGAGTGAGTGTTTTCTTGGCAGGGTCGTAGTCGTAGAAGCAGACAAACTCGCCCATATCGTTGCGAGCCTTGCCCATGTTGACGGCAAAGAGTTTGTGGCCGTTCTTGCGGCTCCACACACAGGCAGACACCACGCTCAGGTCTTCACCCTCGTACCAAGCTGACTCCACATAGCCGTTCTTCCTGTCGATGATGTTACCTTCCTCAAAGAGGCCATCGTCGGGCACCGATGTGGGGTCTGCCTCGTGCATGATGCGGTTGCCCTCATGAGTGGGCCATTCCTTGTTGAAGGCTCCGAAGAGTGCCACGATGTCGCTCTTTCCGCCAGTCACCTGGATGGTGCGCTTTTGCCAATACTTCGCCACATCGCTGGCATCGTAGATACCGCTCTGCCCTTCCATCTCCTCGTCGGGTACCTCATAACCCTCTGCGCCCGCCTCAGCAGCCACAGAGTCCGCACTTGTCTTTTCGGCAGCAGCGTTGCCACCCTGATTGCAGCCCATCATTCCCAAGAGGGGAAGCGCGATGGCCAACACATAAATGATGTTCCTTTTCATATTGCTTCTTATTGACGTTATTCTGGGTAATTATAGTAGCCGCCCACCTCATGCTGCACCAACTTGTCGCCTTTGATGGTCATCCAACCAAAGCCGGTGCTCTCGGCAGACAAATGCATGTAGAGGAGTTCGATGCCATCAGGACCGACGAAGGCCACATCATAGATGTTGGGATAGTATTCCCCATCATCGTCCACATGCCACGTGAAGCCCTCGCCCTCGAAGTATTGAGCCTCATCGCTGTACGACCAGATGTCTTCGCCACACATCAGCAGTTCCACCGCAAGGCATTGCTTTCCCTTGGGCTTGAACTGGATGAAGCCCGTCTTGTAGTCGTTGCCGATGGTGGCTGTCAAAGCCGAGCGGTCAGCCTTCATGCCATACTTCGTCTCCATCGCCTTCACCACATCGGTAGGCAACGGCTTGTGCTGAGACTCAGACACCGTCTTCACAGTCAACCGTGTGCGGGGATTGAGATACTCGTCGGCCAGCAACCACAGGAGTTTGTAGCAATAGCCGTCCCCCTGCAGTTTCTTGAGGTCTTTAGGATTGTTGAACTTGAACTTCAATCCCTGCATGGGGTTCTGGGGAGAGCGCAGCATCGCGTTGTCGGCATCCTCGCTGGTCACGTCCTCCACAAAGGTCACATCGAGCAGTAGGCCGTCCTCACCCATCACTTTCGTGTACTGATTCTTCTGCTGCCGCATTCTGTCCTGAATCTGCCACGATGCCAGGTATTCTGGGTCGCTGCCATCAGCAGGCTTATTCAGCGGTGTCCAATACACCACCTCCACCACCTGGCCCTCTTCAGGGCTGGTCCTCACATAGAGCGGAACAGGAGGCACATTGGTTGGCAAGCCAGCCATCCGCTCAATGGCTTCGAACTCAAAGTCCTCAGGCACCGAGTCGGTCATTGCCGCCACAGAGTCGGCCTCTCCGCTTCCCTTCGTAGCGTTTCCCGTGCATGCCGCCATCGCCGCAGCCAGGAACATCATTCCTAAAACAGTCGTCTTTCCCATATCCTTGTAATTTTTAGTGGTAAATTCTCGGCAAATATACAAAGAAAAAAGGATACCCGCACAAGAAAAGGCAAAAAAAAGGCGGGCAGCCCCGTTTTGTGCTGCCTGCCTCGCTGTTTCTGAACTTTTTTAGGAAAGGTTTGACTACTGTCTCACCAGCGTTGCCGTTATCGGCATTGATTCGTCGTCCATCGTGGCTGTTCCTGTCAAAGTAACTGTATTGCCCGAGAGAGGGATGGTGCCCGAGATAGTGGGGCCATTATCAAAGGACATCTCAATCTCACAGGTCATCACGCCTTTTACAACAGTGTAAGTAATGCTGTAGGAATTAATGTGAGGATCACCTTCCCCGTACATTTCGCCATTATCGCCAAACACCAGGATGTCACCCACAGGAGCACCTTCCATGCTGCATTCTGTCATCTTCCATCTGCCTTTAATGCTGTTGCTAGCAGAAGGATAGGTGTAGGCAGGTTTCTTCAGCACGATACCAAATTTGGCAGGCGTTCTGGTATTGGCTTTCTTCTGTGCAATAGCCTCATACTCACCATTGAGGACGTTGCCATCGTTCACGACCACCAGCTTGCCTGCTATGATTGGATCGCTATCTCCGTCATAAAGCCAGAACTTGATGCGACCATCTTCTTGTGTTTCAGTGGTGCATGTGCCCGACTGGTAGTTGGCAATCGCCCATGTGCCGTTGGCATTGAACGTGATGGTCTTTCCTTCAGCCGCATCATCGCCCTCATCCGTCATGATAGTCCATTCACCCACCATGCGCTCGTCAATCACAGCCTCTTCTGGTTCAGGTTCTGTGCCTTTCTTGCCCAAGGTCATGCGGAAGGTCTCCTTATGTCCTTGAGTATCGCTCACTGTCACAGTACCCGAGCAGGTGTTGCCGTCTTTGCTCATGGTGAACGAACCACTCATGGTCATGCTGTTCATCTTGGCCGTGAAAGTACCACTGGAACTGTCGTAGGTATAGGTACCCTGATCACGTCCCTGAGAGAATGTGCCGTTGGCGTTGAAGGTCATTTCATCGCCAACCGATGGGCCATGCCC
>JAFSKK010000031.1 GCA_017448965.1 Bacteroidaceae bacterium
GCAAATGCAGGGGGCAATCACCATATTTGCCGCAAACATCAAGAGAATCCTCAAACTCAGCTAAGGAGAGGACGGACTTCCATAGTGCGCTCAAATGAACCTACAGAGACGCATTTGGGATGCTTCCTGTGACATGAAAGGACATAAAAGGGCATAAAAGGGCATAATGAAAAGCAGATTGCTAATCCGTGTGTAACGGCTATGTGCAATCTGCTTTTTTGTTAATAATCGAGAAGTCTTCATATCTTGAGGACTTTTTCAGTGCCATCTGACAACACAGACCTCTTTTTTTGTGCCTCAAGAAAAGAGCAGGATGTCCCCATCTTGTATCAGTATGACCACCCCTAGAAACAGTATTCCCCCTCTTGTAACACACCCCGCGGTCTTATTGTAATACACCCCAGGATCTTCTTGTAACAGTATTTTCACGGATTTGTAACCATATCGTAATCGATTCTTCTTCGTCATCCAGAGAAATGGCTCTACCTTTGCACCAGAAAACCACACATATATACAATATTTTTAATGGAAACAACACAAAACTACTGGATGGTGGCAATGCAGATGTTAGGTGCCCTAGCCTTGCTTATTTACGGCATGAAGATGATGAGTGAGGCACTTCAGAAAATGGCAGGATCTCAATTACGCCACATTTTAGGGGCTATGACCACCAATCGATTTACAGGCATGCTGACAGGAACGCTGGTCACTTGCGCTGTACAATCTTCATCAGCAACAACCGTGATGACCGTCTCATTTGTCAACGCAGGGTTGCTCACTTTGGCACAAGCAATTTCCATTATCATGGGTGCCAATATCGGCACAACTCTGACGGCGTGGATTATGTCGCTGGGATACAACGTCGATTTAACAAACGTTGTCTTCATCGCCTTTTTAGTGGGCTTGATACTCATCTACAAGCATCGTTTCCGCTTTCTCGGCGACTTCTTGTTCGGAATCGCGTTCCTGTTCTTCTCGCTGGTGATACTGAGCAATGCAGGGAAAGCATTAGATTTGGCGAACAACGAAGACGTCGTTTCCTTTTTCGCCTCGTTTGACACGTCAAGCCGTCTTAGCATCCTGATTTTCCTTGCCATAGGAACTGTCATTACCTGCATCGTGCAATCTTCTGCAGCAGTAATGGCTATTACCATCCTGCTGTGTTCTACAGGTGTTCTCCCTATCTACTTGGGCATTGCACTGGTGATGGGCGAGAATATCGGCACCACAGCCACAGCCAACCTTGCAGCTCTTGGAGCCAATGCACAGGCACGACGGGCAGCCTTGGCACACATGCTCTTCAATATCATTGGCGTCATTTGGGTATTGTGCCTGTTTTATCCGTTTGTCGACGAGGTTTGCAAACTGGCTGGATATAATCCTGCCCTATCGGGACAGACAGAACGGTTACCCATTGTCTTGTCCATGTTCCACACGTGTTTCAACATCACCAACACCTTGCTGCTCATTGGATTCATTCCCCAATTAGAACGCCTTTGCTATTGGCTTATCAAAGAAGATCCCAAGCAGAAAAAAGAGTCGTTCAGTCTTCAGCACATCAGCAACAACCTCATACAAACACCGGAAATTGCAGTTCTGCAAGCACAAAAAGAGACAGCCAGTTTTGCCGAGCGAATCCACAAGATGTTCAGTCTGGTGCGCAGTTTGCTGGATGAAGATGATCTGAACAAACGAAAGAAACTCCATGAAGAGATTGAACACGAGGAGGATTATGCAGACCAAACTGAACTTGCCATCGCACACTATCTTGAAGAGGTGAGCGACGAGCACTTAAGTGATGACACCAAAAAGAAAATTCGTCGCATGATGCGTGAAATCGGTGAACTGGAAAGCATCAGCGACTCTTGTTACAATTTGGCACGCTCGCTCCATCGCCGCGAAGATCCTGACATGACGCTCTCCCCCGAACTCAAAGAACACATTCACGAAATGATGCAGCTCACCGATGATGCCCTAAGTGAGATGAAACACATCTTACAAGGTCCTCACGAGGAGATGACTTTGCGCGAAACTTACCGCATCGAGAACTCCATCAACACGCTGAGACAGAAGCTGAAAAATGAAAACATTGTCAATGTCAATAACCACCTATACAGTTACACCCTCGGCACCATGTACATTGACATCATCAATGAATGTGAGAAACTTGGTGACTATGTAGTGAACGTGGCGGAGGCAAGATTGAAGAAGAATGTATAAAATCCGAATAGTATCGCCTTTTACAGGGCAGAAAAAGTATAAAAGAGGAATTGCGCGTGACAAAAGAGCCCTTTTCGATTTGGTCATGCACATGATTAGTCGTAACTTTGCCACCAATTATGAAAACCAAGAAGATACTGATTGTTGACGACGAGCCCGACTTGTGCGAGATTGTGAGGTTCAATCTCCATACTGCAGGGTATGAGGCTGAGAGTGTGCTTTCCGCGGAAGAGGCTTTGCAGAAAGACACAGAATCATACGATTTATTTCTGTTGGACGTGATGATGGAGGGGATTTCCGGCTTTGAGCTGGCAGCTAAACTGAAGGCGAAAGCGGAAACCTGCGAGAAGCCCATCATCTTCCTCACGGCCAAAGACACGGAGGCGGATTTGCTGACGGGATTTGACATTGGGACAGATGATTACATCGCCAAACCTTTTTCTGTCAGAGAGATGTTGGCTCGCGTGAAAGCCGTGCTCAACCGTTCAACCAACACTTCAGAAGAAAATGATGACTTAATCATTTTCAAAGGATTAACAATGAATCCGAAAAGCAAGACCCTCACCATCGACGGGGAGCCTTCCATGCTGACCAAGACAGAATTTGAGCTGCTGCAACTCTTTCTCACACATCGTGAGAAAGTTTTGACAAGACAGGAAATTATTGACCAAGTGTGGCCGAAAGATGTGGTGGTTACCGACAGAACCGTCGATGTGAACATCACCCGCATGCGCAAGAAACTTGGCAACTACTCTGCCTGCATCGTTTCTCGCCAAGGCTACGGATACATTTATTTTCGAAGAATAACAGACAAACATGAAAAAAGCTCACAAACTTTCTGAAGGACGAAAGATGTTCTATAGTGTGATGATCATCTTCTTCACCTATGCCATTATTTTCATCTTGTTCGAAGATTATGACCGGCTCTATTTGCAGCCTTTTGAAGAAAAAAGCGACTGGCATCTGCTCATCTTCTCGCTGGTTGTGATGACTGGTCTGGCGTGGCTGCTTCATCGATATGCAAAACGCATGGACGAGCGCATTCACCAAGAGCAGAAAGAAAAGCAGACACTCATGCGACGTGAACTGACCCAAAACATCGCTCATGAGCTGAAGACACCTGTGGCAAGCATCCTTGGCTACACGGAAACCATCCTCAACAATCCCAACATCAGCGAAGAAACCAGAAACCAGTTTGTGGCGCGAACGCATGTTCAAGCCCAACGGCTCACAGCCCTGTTGCAGGACATTTCCACCCTCAACCGCATGGATTATGCAGCCGATATGCTGCCCTTCGAGCGTACAGACATCTCGATGATTGTCAGCGAAATAACACTGGAGACAGAACATGCGCTTGAGGAGAAGCGGATGATTTTTAAAAACGAACTGCCCGAACACATCATCGTCAACGGCAATTCCTCCATGCTGTACAGCATTTTCCGTAACCTCATCGACAATGCCATCCATCACGCTGGCGAGGGAACAACGGTGGAACTGACTGCCGAGCAGGAGCAGGACTATTGGAAATTCTCTTTCAGCGACAACGGCCAAGGCATCCCAGTCGAGAATCTGCCACGCATCTTCGAGCGCTTCTACCGCATCGACAAGGGGCGAAGTCGCTCGATGGGCGGAACGGGATTGGGGCTCGCCATCGTCAAGAATCGTCCATCTGCATGGTGGAACCATTTCAGCACATCCTTCAAATGGAAACGGGGTGTGCGTCGATTTCACGCTCAAAATCTGAAAAAAACACCTTCATCATCACTTGCGGAAGGGAAAAGACAGCCGCTCCTCATGAAGTTCCGAGGCCTCTCCGAGCTTACACCCGTTATGCCCACGAGGGCAACGTCGCTAACGTAATTACGGCAACGGCGTTGGGGTAAATATGGCAACGACGCTAACGTAATAGCGGAAACGACAGAGTGATTTTGGCACCTTTGAAAGGGTCGAAAAACGGATGGTTCTCGCTTCGTGGTGAACAAAACAACGGGGAATTGGTCAAAAGGTGAGGCTGTTTGAAGAAAAAGTGCCCTTTTTGCCGCTCACTTCATGAAAAAATTCATACCTTTGCACATTGATTCGACATATAACACTGAAGGTTATGGACAACAAAAAGAAAACCGACAATACAGATAGTGTGAACAAAGCCATTAAAAGGTGGTGGATTGTAACAGGCGTCATCATCTTCATGATGTTCTTTGGCGTGTTTGCCATCTCTCAGGGATGGCTGGGCAAGCTGCCTCCTGTGAGCGATTTGCAGAACCCTATCAATAAATATGCTTCACGTGTGTATTCTTCTGACAACCAGTTGATAGGCACATGGAGTTATGCAAGCGAGAACCGTGTGATGGTGCCTTACGACTCCCTGCCTGAGAATCTGGTGAATGCCTTGGTAGCCACTGAGGACGCCCGTTTCTACGACCATTCGGGCATCGACGTGAAGGCTATCGGACGTGCGGTTGTGAAGCGCTTGATGATGGGACAGAAGAGTGCTGGTGGTGGTTCAACCATCACACAGCAGTTGGCCAAGCAGCTCTACTCCGATGTGGCAAGAACAGACGGAGCACGTATGATGCAGAAGCCTATCGAGTGGTTCATCGCCGTGCAGTTGGAACGATACTATACCAAGGAGGAAATCATCACGATGTATCTCAACTACTTCGACTTCCTCTACATGGGTGTGGGCGTGAGACAGGCATGTCACACCTACTTCGGCAAGAACCCCATCGACCTCGATCTGAACGAGTGCGCCACCTTGGTAGGTATGTGCAAGAACCCATCGCTCTACAATCCATACCGAAAGGAGAACGGCAAATACTACCCCAGCGAACGATGCAGAGAACGCCGCAATGTGGTGTTGGCGCAGATGGAGAAGGAGGGATATATCACCTCCGCACAGATGGCTGAAGTGCAGAGCAAGCCATTGTCGTTGCTGTCCAAACCTAAAATCACTTCTCACAAAGAGGGTGCTGCACCCTATTTCCGTGAGTATTTGCGCACCATCATGATGGCAAAACGTCCTGAGCGCGACCAGTATGCCTCATGGCAAGGCCAGAAGTACCACGACGACTCTCTTGCATGGGAGACAGATCCCCTGTATGGATGGTGCAACAAGAACACCAAAAAGGATGGTTCACACTACAACATCTACACCGACGGTCTCAAGATTTACACCAGCATCGACACGCGCATGCAGAAGATGGCAGAAGAGGCCCTCTTTGAACATGTGGCACAATATCTGCAACCAGCCTTTAACCGTGAGATTCAGAACTCGCCAACAGGTCCTTACAAGCGGACAACTGTTGAGAGGATGAACAAACTCATTGACACGGAAATGCGCCGCAGCGAGCGTTGGCGTGCCATGAAGGCTGACGGCCACAGCGATGCGGAAATCATCCAGGCTTTCAACACACCGATGGAGATGCGCCTGTTCAAATATGGCAACTCCTACGACGAGCCAGAAGTGGTGGAAATGCGCATGACGCCACGCGACTCCATCATGTACTACAAGAAATTCCTGCGTGCATCCGTGTGTGCCATCGATGCCCAGAACGGACAGGTGAAGGCATACGTGCCAGGTTTGAGTTTCGAATATTTCAAGTGGGACAACGTGCTCGGCGGCGGACACCGTCAGGTGGGTTCTACCATCAAGCCCCTGCTCTATTCGTTGGCTCTTTCCAGCCAGAGTTTCACCCCTTGCGACAAAGTCGATGCCACTCCTAAGAACTATGGCGGATGGACTCCTAAGGGAGGTGCGTTAGGCATGGTGCCGCTGAAGACAGCACTCGCCCACTCCAACAACCACGCATCTGTCTATCTGCTCAACCTCATTCGTCCGCAGAACTTCATGAATTATCTGGAAAACGACCTCAAGATTTCCACCTATTCCATGCATCCCAACTTGACCCTCGCGTTGGGTTCTGGCGACGTGAGCATCGGCGAGATGGCCAGCGCCTACACCATCTTCCCAGGCATGGGCATCCACTACTCCCCATTGCTCGTTACACGTATCGAAGATGCTGACGGCAACATCATCGCCAACTTCACTCCACGCATGAACGAAGTGCTCTCAAAGGAGAAGGCTTGGCAGATGATTGATATGCTGAAGGCGGTTATCAATCAAGGAACGGGTCGTGCCCTGCGTGGTGGAGCCTACCACCTCAGCGGCGACTTGGGTGGCAAAACGGGTACGACGAACAAGAATGCCGACGGTTGGTTCATCGGCTTCTGCCCGAAACTGGTGATTGCCAGTTGGGTGGGCGGTGACGACCCCAACATCCACTTTGGCAGCATGGCCTACGGACAAGGAGCAAGAGCCGCATTACCTATCTTCGGTAAACTCCTGAGAAAAATATATAATACGAATCTTTTGGGCATCAGCGAGAAAGACAAATTCGACATTCCCGCCGATTACCAGCCGTGTGACAATGACCTCATGGATCTTCCAAGTGCTGAAGGCATCCTTCACCCCATTGAAGAAGAGGTGATTGACTACGACGAAGAATTCTTCTAAAATAGCCCACGCGCTGGGCGATGGTTTCCGTTCGGCCAAATAATCAGAAACATCTTAAGTATGAAATTCATTGGAATCATTCCTGCGAGATATGCCTCCACGCGCTTTCCAGCCAAACCTTTGGCCATGTTGGGCGGCAAGACCGTGATTGAAAGAGTGTACCGTCAAGTGGAAGGTGTGCTCGACGACGTGTGCGTTGCCACCGACGACCAGCGCATCATGGATGCAGTTCAAGCATTTGGCGGCAAAGTCGTCATGACCAGCGTGAATCACAAGAGCGGAACCGACCGCGTACAGGAGGCTTTCACCAAAGTGGGCAAAGGCTATGATGTGGTGGTCAACATACAAGGAGACGAACCTTTCATCCAGCCACAGCAGTTGGAGGCTATCCGTGAGTGCTTCGACGACGATACAGTCGACATCGCCACACTTGTCAAGCCTTTCAAACCTGAAGACGGATTCGCTGCATTGGAAAACGCCAACTCTCCCAAGGTGGTGGTGAACAAACGGATGGAAGCCCTCTACTTCTCCCGCAGCATCATCCCTTTCACCCGTGGAAAGGAGAAAACAGAATGGCTCAGCGGCCACACTTACTACAAGCACATCGGCCTCTATGCCTATCGTGCCCATGTGCTGCAAGAAATCACCTCCCTACCCCAGTCAAGCCTCGAATTGGCTGAATCGCTCGAACAACTCCGTTGGTTAGAGAACGGCTACAAGATCAAAGTGGGCATCAGCGAAATCGAGACCATCGGCATTGACACGCCAGAAGATTTGGAACGTGCCGAGCAGTTTTTGCAGACGCACCAATTCTGAACCATCCGATTCCCAGGCAATTACACTCAACCATACCATATAACAGCACGAGGGTGTGTCAAATAGGCACACCCTCGTGAACAAATAAAGGAAACCCTATTTTTTCTTGACGGGTCGTATCTGCTTGCCTCTATACCGATATTCTTGAAAAATATTTGTGCTTGCCGACTCGGATGTAGAAGTCACAGTAGCTCCTCCTCCTGAGTCAAGAGAGAAAGTGAAGTCTGCTGCCCAGAAATAGGTTCTTTGTATATAATCATCCGCATTTTTTAAGTTTTTGTCCTCCATATAGCCACCTGAGAGCGGGATGATCAGCGTATTTCCATTGGGTCCTGTATACTCCACGCAATCAACATCATTTATTTTCACGTTTGCACGTGTACAGTTGTCGAACAGTTCTTGGAATTGTTGTGCGGTAGGCATCATCCACGATTCACCCCACTTCTGTGTGGCTACATCGTATTTGGTTCCGGCAATGTTGCATTTGACATTCAGTACTACCGTAGAAACTTTAGTGTATGTGAGTAATCCATCAGCATACAAAGGGTCAGAGGAAGTACCACACGCAGATGAGGATGTACACATGTAGCTGCTCCACGAATAGGTCAGTTTCTCCTCTGTCTCGCCAAGCGCATAGTAGCCACCGTGCTTCTCTGGTGCCGAGGCCCCTACATTGATGTCTGCCCACAGAGTTCCGCTGGGAAGACCCAAATCTACAGGTTTGGGGTCTGTCACCTGCACAGGATTCTTGTCGGCATAGTATGGGATGATACTGTCAACAGCAACGTATGGAAGTTTTTCCTGAGTGCCGTTACTCTTATAGATGATGATGCCTTGTGCCAGGCTACTGCTGTACGTCACGACTGCCAGCAGCATTGAGAGCATGATTCTAATGGTTTTCATTTCTTGATGATTTTATAGGTGATACTTTCTATTTTAACAATGTGGATGCCTCGGGTCAAGCCGTCAACAGAGATGGTGAGACTACCATCCTGACCCATGCGATAGCCACCTTCGGCTTGTCCGTTGACGGTGAAGAGTTGGACGATGCTGTTGGGCGAGAAGCCTGAGAGACGGATGGCATTACCATCGAAGTTCATGGTTCCAGTTGTCTCGCCAGTCATGAGTTTCTGAACGCCCGTTTCCTCTGAGCCGTCTGACTCCAGCGAGAACTTCTTCACGTCGAGTGCATTATACTCCACATCCACGGTAGCACTCTTGACAATGAACTTTTCTTCCTCAAACGTCATGTTAATCTGCTCACTCAACTTGATGTCGCTACGCTTTCCGTTGGCAAGCCAAATGGTCAGAACGTTCGGAATGCCCTTCACGGTCACTTCATAAGAGTCTTTCAATTGGGTGCCGTCAATACTGCCCGTAATCTTTGCTGTGCCTGGTCGCAAAGCCGTCACTTCACCTAAAGTGCTAACCTTAGCGACACTGTTGTTAGAAGAAGTCCATTGCAGCGTGTAGTTGGCATAGGAAGGCGTGACGGTGTAAGTAGGTCTCCAAGTGTCGCCTACATAGATGGTCTTCTTCGAGAATTCATCAGCAATATCAAATTGCTGTGGTGTTCGGTCCACATCCTTGACCGTGACTGCACAAGTGGCACTCAGACCGTTGTCCGTCGTCACTGTCACATTCGTCGTGCCAGGTTTGTTACCCGTCACCTTTCCATTCTGGTCAACGCTGGCTATCGAGGTTTTCTCCGATTTCCACGTCAGCGTGGGATTAGCATCCGAAGGTTTTAGCGTCGGATAGAGCATCTTAGAAGAATACACATCGACGTTCGCCGTAGCAGGCAACGATATCGACGTGGCAGCCACAGGAGAGGTGACAGTCACATAACATTTGGCATCGTAACCCATGTTCTGCTCGATAGTGATGGTGGCCGTACCTGTACCAACCGCTTTTACTTCACCGTAATTGTCCACAGTTGCAACGCTGTAGTTGCTCGATTTGAAAGTCAGCGTGACATTCTTCGATGGCGAGAGAGAATAACTGATATCCTGGGTCTGTCCCACCTTCATGGTCATGTTTTCATTCTGCACATTGATGGTGACCGGGTTGCAAGTCACCCTATAAGATTCGGTGGCATCGCTCGTATAGGTTCCACTGCCGTTACTCCACTCGTATTTCACCCTACAGGTGATGGTTTTCGAGTACTCGAAGTAAGAGGTGATTCTGACTTTCAAGCCTGTTGAGGTCTCATAGCAAGATATGCCATCCGAATACTGTCCAGACCACGTCACACTCTTTATTTTCGTGGCTAAGATGGACACACTGGGTTGGACTAACGTGAACTCGTCGCCAACATAGCCGCTGAAATGAGTTTGGACGGCGAAAGTGCTGATAGGAAACATAATCGGCCCAATGCAGCACAATAGCATTAGCAGGAATTTTCGTTTCATAATACCGCTGGTTTAATAGTTTATATTACATATTGCACATAGTGCTCGTGTGGAAACAATTGTCCTTCTATTCGTATTGACGCAAAAAGAAAACGTGGACAATTACTTTATCGTCTACGTTTTCTGAGGTATCGCCAAACACCTAATGTTTCATATACGAGTAAAAGCCCACGCCGTCAGCGTGAGCATCCGAGCTTTTTACTCTTGAAACATTTTCTATAATTTGGCGAAATTCAGAAAACAAGATTCTAAGCGGACGCTTCTTTTTTATATGTCTTTATGTTTTGATGTTACATAGGCATGGGGAATAATTATACTAAAGGGTTCGTACAATATTTAGAAATTCAGTCAGGGTTCTGACATCTACTTGCGGGAACTGGTAGTGTTTAAGTTCCTCAAAGTGGTGGTCATTGCTGACTATATAGGTAGCTCCCGCTGTGACAGCGCAATCAACGAACTTATTGTCGTCGGGGTCTGCCGTAATCAGGTTAAAACGATAGAAAGGTGTGACACGTTCCACATTGGGCAATGAGAGAATAAGTTCTATTACATACTCAGCAAATTGTGCATCTTGAAAACACCGCTCAAGTATTTCGCGATACTCAAGCAGAATTTCGTTCGTGAGGCAAATCGTGTACTTTTGTGCTATGAGAGCTTTCCATACTTCCTGATAAGCAGCTTTTGGAAAGACGATTTGCAAGATACAATTCGTGTCCAGGACTACTTTCATCTATATGGGAGGCGTTCGTGAATATTTGCCATTTCATCCAGCTTCTGCTGGTCAAGACCAAGTTTATCCCATAACTCATTTGCCCGGCTCTCCACTTTCTTTTGATAGTAGTCAGACAACACCTGTTGCACCTCTTTAAGTTCCTGCTCTGAGTTCATGCGTGCAAACATCTGCAGCAGATGCAACTGAATGGGGTTAAAAACGGTTGCTTCCATGATTAGTGTCGTTTATGGTTTTCTGCTTGCAAATATACAACATATTTTTCATAAACAAATGTTTTTGAGGAAAAAATTGTGGTTGGCGAGATTTGGAACGATGAAAGGGCTGGTGTGGGTGCACTGACGTAGCCTCCACCGGCGTACACCCACTACCTCATCTGGAGCACACTCACTGCCTCTGAACCGATGTCCCCGACGTCGGTCAGCCGATGTCCCCGATGTCGGTCGACCGATGTCCCCGATGTCGGTTTTGAGGCTGTGGAAGGGAGGAATGAGAGGATGTGGCGTTGAGGCAACGGAGGATGTGGCGTTGAGGTAACGGAGGATGTGGCGTTGAGGTAACGGAGGATGTGGCGTTGAGGCAACGGAGAGTGTGGCGTAAGCGCTGTGGAAGTGATGGCACAAAGGGCTGCTAATCGGTGGAATAGGCGTTGAAACGTTCCATGTGCGTTTGAGTATTCTTGTTCGACACCCCCTCGAAAATGAATGGAAAATCGAAAAGAGGGGCGTTTTTGAGCCAAATTTAAGGTTTTTTGTTTTAAGAAGGGTTAAAATGCTGCTCTTGTTTTCGATATCTCAATTTTAATTGCTAACTTTGTACACATATTTAATATATAGAGGACAAACAAAAATCATTCAATCATAATCAATGGAAGATTTAGACAGAATTATCAAAGTAGAGATTAACGAAACGATGAAGAAGAGCTACATCGACTACTCGATGTCGGTCATTGTGGCTCGTGCCCTTCCTGAAGTTCGTGACGGTTTCAAGCCCGTGCACCGTCGTATTCTCTACTCAATGGACAAGCACGGCAACACTTCGGACAAGCCAACTGTGAAGTGCGCCCGTATCGTAGGTGATGTGCTGGGTCACTTGCACCCACACGGCGATTCGTCGGTGTATGGCGCGCTGGTGCGTCTGGCTCAGCCTTGGGCGATGCGCTACACGCTGGTGGATGGACAGGGTAACTTCGGTTCGGTCGATGGTGACGGCGCAGCAGCTATGCGTTACACGGAGGCTCGCCTCAGCAAAATCGGTGAGGCTATGCTTCAGGACATCGACAAGGAAACGGTGGACATGGTCGATAACTTCGACAACTCGGAGAAGGAGCCAACCGTGCTGCCTACCCGCATTCCGAACCTCTTGGTGAACGGTGCAACGGGTATCGCCGTGGGTATGGCAACCAACATCCCCACTCACAACCTGAGCGAGGTGATTGACGGCTGCGTGGCTTACATCGACAATCCTGAACTGACGAGCACCGACCTGATGCAGTACATCAAAGGCCCAGACTTCCCTACTGGCGGCATCATCTGCGGTGTGGACGGCATCAGGGACGCCTACGAAACTGGTCGTGGCCGCATCGTGGTTCGTTCGAAGACGGAAATTGAGACGGAGGGTACACACGACAAGATCATTGTGAGCGAGATACCTTACAACGTGAACAAGTCGGAGCTCATCAAGAAGATTGCCGCGCTGGTGAACGAGAAGAAGATTGACGGCATCAGCAATGTGAACGATGAATCTGACCGTGAGGGTATGCGTATCGTCATCGACATCAAGCGTGAAGCCAACGCCAACGTGGTGCGCAACAAACTCTTCAAACTGACCGACCTGCAGAGCACCTTTGCCGTGAACTGCATCGCGATTGCTGACCGCCGTCCAAAGCAACTCTCGCTGAAGGACTGCATTCGCTACTTCGTGAACCACCGCCACGATGTGGTGATTCGCCGCACAAAGTTTGACAAGCAGAAAGCAGAGGAGCGTGCACACTTGCTCGAAGCACTCATCATCGCCAGCGACAACATCGACGAAGTGGTACAAATCATCAAGTCGTCAGCAACTCCACAAGAGGCTCAGACACGACTGATGGAGCGTTTCGGTTTCGATGAAGCACAGGCGAAATACGTGGTTGATATGCGCCTCAGCCAGCTGACAGGTCTGCAGCAGGAGAAACTGCATGCTGAGTACAATGACCTGATGAAGTTGATTGAATACCTCCAGCAGATTCTGGATGACCCGGAACTGTGCAAGAAGGTGATGAAGGATGAACTTCTCGAGGTGAAGGAGAAATGGGGCGACGAGCGCAAGACCGAAATCGACGTGACAGCCAGCGAGAACTTCGACCCAGAGCAGTTCTATGCGAAGGAAGAGGTTGTTGTGACAGTCAGCCACCTCGGCTACATCAAGCGCACCACCCTCACCGAGTTCCGCACTCAGGCTCGTGGCGGCATCGGTGTGAAGGGCGGAACGGCTCGTGATAAGGACTTCATCGAGTTCATCTATCCTGCCAACACGCATAACACCATGATGTTCTTCACGCAGAAGGGTCGTTGCTTCTGGATGAAGGTGTATAACATCCCAGAGGGTTCACGCACCGATAAGGGACGTGCCATCCAGAACCTCTTGAACATCGACAGCGACGACAAGGTGACGGCATTCATCTGCATCGAGAACATCAACGATGAAGAATGGGTGAACAGCCACAACCTCATCTTCTGTACCCGTCAGGGCATCATCAAGAAGACAGCATTCGTGAACTATTCACGTCCACGCAACAATGGTATCATCGCCATCAACCTGAACGAAGGTGACGAGGTGGTAGAGGTACTCCTCACCAGCGGCAAGGACGAAATTCTCATTGCCAACCATAACGGTCGCGCCATCCGCTTCAACGAGAGCACCGTCCGCAATATGGGACGTGGTGCAACGGGTGTGAAGGCCATGCGTCTTGACGAAGACGAAGAGGATGAGGTAGTTGGCATGATTGCCCTCACGAAGCCAGAAGGTTACGACGAGAACACCGAAGAGAACGAGTCGGAAGAAGAACTCTATCCAAACATGCCAACCATTCTGGTACTCTCCGAAAAGGGTGTCGGCAAGCGTTCAACCATCGGTGAATATCGTATCACAAACCGCAACGGTAAGGGTGTCAAGACCATCAACATCACCGAAAAGACGGGTAAGTTGGTTGCCATCAAGAAGGTGATGGAGGATGAGGACATCATGATCATCAACAAGAGCGGTGTGACCATTCGTCTGGCTGTCAAGGACATCAAGAAGTCTTCACGCAACACGCAAGGTGTGAAACTCATCGACATCCAGAAGCGCAACGACGTGATTAGTTCCGTTTGCGTGGTCGAACACTCTGACGATCCTGAAGACCAGAATGAAGAAGACGTTGAAACACCCGAGACAACTAACACACAAGAATAACAAACAACCTGATTTATAAACTTATTAAAACCTAATCAATTATGAAAAAATTAGTTTTGATGATGGTAGGCCTTTTCCTCATCGGTGGCACAGCATTGGCACAGGACAAGGAAGCACTGAAGGCTGAAAAAGAGGCAAGAAAAGCCGCAGAATCAACGTTCAAGAAGGCCAGATCAACTTACGAGATGTCCATTCCAAACCAGCAGTATGGACGTAAGGAGACCGACTTCAGCAGATTGGACACTGCTCTACCTCTCATAGAGGAAGCCATGACCAACGAGTACACGAAGAACGAAGCACCAACGTGGAAGGTGGCAGCAGACATCTACCAGGAATACTACAAGGTTCAGGAAAATGCGGTGAAGGCTGACCCCGACAATGACCAAACGAAAAAGCAGTTCATCGAGACAGCCGCCAAACTGCTCAACGCCTGTGTAAAATACGACTCGCTGCTGAATCTTGATCCTAAGATGAAGGCAGACGAGAAGAAAGCGCAGCACACGCAGTACCAGAACATGGCTGTCAATCCTGCCGGACAACTGTTGCAGGCAACACAGAACTTCTCTAACAGCGAAAGCCAAGAAGACCTGAAACTGGCCACAAAATATGCTGAGCAGTTCCTGAACGCCATGAATTCGTCTCTGATGACTGACTTCAAAAATGACAGGATCAACATCGAAGACTGGAAATCCTATGCAAAAGCTTTCCGTGCTCAAGCCTATAAGGGATTACCAGACACACCAGAAGAAACCATCGTGGCTGTCTATGAGGAGATGATGCAAACCAACTACAAACCAGTGGCATACAGCGCACTCATTTCCTACTACAGCGACAAGGATAACACAGCAAAGGTATGCAAATATCTGGATGAGGCCATCGATGCATTGAAGGGAAATGATGAATGGAAAGACACCCGTTCTCAATTTGCCTTTATGCTGATGCAGAGACAGTTCCAGGGAGGAGATAAGGAAGGTTTCAGAAAAACCATTCAACTGATAAAGGCCGAATTTGCTGACAACGAAAACGCTGTCAACGCCTATCTGATGGAAGGACAAATGGCCTTCGAAGATAAGGAATATGACAAAGCCAAAGGCATCTTCCTGGAAGCCAAAGATAAATATCCAAACGAATCAAGATGTCTCTTGATGGCGGCACGTTCTGCATGGATGAAGGCACAAGTTGGCGGATCCAAAAAGCCTGATATGGATGAAGCCATCAAACTCTTCAAGCAGCTCGAAGCCGAAAATCCATCAGATCCTGAAATGTGGGGAGAGGCACTCTACATCCTCTACAACAACACACAACAGATGAATCTTGCCGCACAATACAAGAAGTATTACAAGGCAAACTAACTCAACAGACAAAATAATTAAGTGGGGCGCACCAGAATAACTTCTGATGCGCCCCACTTTCTTTTAACAACAAGCTATAAAACAAAAAAAGGACTCCCTGGAGCGTCTGCTCCAGGAAGTCCCCTCAAGAAGGCGGCGACCTACTCTCCCGCATTGCGGTGCAGTACCATCGGCGCGCCCGGGCTTAACTTCTCTGTTCGGGATGGGAAGAGGTGGAACACCGGGGCCAAAGCCACCTGA
>JAFSKK010000074.1 GCA_017448965.1 Bacteroidaceae bacterium
GAAAAATTTGCTACCGCGCTTGTTCATCAACTGTTGGCTTACTACTGCGGTAGCAAATTTTTCACTTTTCACTTTTACTTTTTCACTTTTATATTTTTTACTTTTCACTTATAATTCTTACCTTTGCCCCCCATACATCACATATCACATTGACACTATGAATATACTTGTCGTGCGTTTCCGTCAGATGGGCGATGCCATCCTTTCCACCGCATTGCTCAACACTTTGCGCCACAACTTTCCAGAGGCGCAGATACATTTTGTGTTGAACGAGAAGATTGCTCCCCTTTTTCAGGGACACCCCTCCATCGACAAAATCATCACCTTTGCCGAGGAGGAACGCCATAACTTTGTGCACTATCTAAAACGAGTGTGGCAAATCGTCCATCACACCCACTACGATGTCATCATCGACATGCGCAGTACGGCCAACACGATGCTCTTTGCACGGTTCTCCCCCCACACACCTTATCGAATCGGCGTAAAGAAGAGCTATACCCGTGTGTCTTTCAACCACATGATACCTCCCTGTGGCAGCAAGTCGATGGTGGAGCACGACATCAGCTTTGCATCGCCGCTCAATGCCATCAAACCCATTGAACCCGTCAGGGAGTTCTCTCTCTACATCACCAACCAGGAGAAGGATGATTTTGGCGCCTACCTGAAACAGCAAGGCATCAACCTCTCGAAACCCATCATGCTGGCGAATGTCACCGCCAAACTGGCCTCGAAAGTGTGGAACGAAGACCGTATGGTGTGGGTGCTGCAGCAGTTCATGCAGGAGTTCCCCCACTACCAGATCATCTTCAACTACGCACCAGGAGCCGAGGCCGAGAATGCCCTCCGTGTGTATAAGAAGTTAGGCTGCCCCCTGAATGTCTTCATCGACGTACAGGCACGCTCATCCAGAGAATTGGTGGCAATGGGCTATTACATGACCCTCTTCTTCGGCAACGAAGGTGGTGCACGTCATATCATGCACGCCACAGGATGCCCCTCGCTGGTCATTTGTGCCCCGGGCAACAACAAGTCCGTCTGGCTTCCACAAAATAGTGTGCCAGCCGAAGGCATAGCTGCCACCGACCTTGCCACCCCTGCCGAACTGGCGAAGATGACCAAAGAGCAGCAATACAACCTCATCACTCAGGAATTGGTGTGGAACAAACTGAAAGACTTCGTTCTAAAGGTTAAAGGTTAAGGCTTAAACTTTATCCCCCAACTCCACCACTTCCAAATCCTTGATGTCCCGTCCCTCAATAACGAAACGCACCAAAGTGCGAACTTCGTGGAAGCCATACCTGCCAGCAGCCCCAGGGTTGATGTGCAGGCAGTTGATGGTGGGGTCATTCATCACCTTGAGCAGATGCGAATGCCCTGCGATGAAGAGTTGAGGAGGATTGGCATAAATCAAGCGGCGTATCCTGGCATCGTATTTGCCAGGATACCCACCGATATGTGTCATCAGCACATCCACTTCTTCACATTTCCATCGGTACACCTCAGGAAAGCGGATGCGCACGTCGCCACTATCGATGTTGCCATACACGGCACGCAAGGGAGCAATCTCAGCCAGTCGGTCAGCCACCTCCATTGAGCCGATGTCGCCCGCATGCCAGATTTCGTCACACTCCTTGAAGTATTTTTCGTAACGCTCATCCCAACACCCATGCGTGTCGGATAGCAACCCGATTCTTTTCATATCATGAACTATTATTTCTTTGTTTCAAACACTAATGGAATCACCACCTTCATCACGATGTTTCTTCCCATATTGTAAACGCCCATGCGTCCAGTTGCCGCATTGATGTCCGTATATTTCAGTCGGCTCAAGTGGCTCTGATAGGCGCGGTTCAGGAGGTTGTCGGCTGTCAAGTACAGTTCGGCAACCTTTCTTTTTCCCACCATGAGGTCGGTGCCTGCCGAGAGGTTCAGCAACGTGTAGGAAGGCGTGGCTGTCTCCGTCTGGTCAGCCTTGTAGTAGTGGTTCTGACGCAGATAGCACTCCAATCCCAACGCTACGTATGCATTGTTCAGCGTCTTGCCATGATGCGTAATCTCATACTTCAGTTCCGATGTCCAACGTGGAGCAGGCGTGAAAGGCAGATAGCGTGTCTCCTCCGACTGATTCAGCTGACGGGCATCCACGTATGAGAATGTGTTGCCAAAGTGCAGACGGTGAATAGGGTGGATATCCACACCCACTTCAAAGCCCAACAGACGGGCATCGCCTTGCGTATATTCATACGTATTGTATCCCTCTTCTTTCACCACATTGATGCGCTTCGTGAAGATGTAGTCGCTGATGCGGTTGGCAAAGAGTGCTGCCTGTGCCGACACATGACGCGACTCAAAATCCACGCCCAAATCTGCTTGCCAACTGTATTCGGCCTTCAGATTAGGGTTGCCCAACTCATAGCGCACGGTTCCCTCATGCACACCATCGGCACCCAGTTCGCTCATGTTAGGCGCACGAAAACCTCGTGCCATGTTCAGGCGCACATTCAGATGATCTGTCGCGTTCCACACAGCGCCCACACTGCCTGTCACACCATCGAAGTCCTCCGACAAGTCATACTTCAGATGGCGGTTGTCGTAACGAACTCCTCCGTTCAGCGTCCAGCGCTCCCACGACTTGCTCACCGTAGCGTATGCACCAAAGTCGAACAGGCGATACTCAGGGATGATGGCCTCTTCGCCCAAGTTCAGCGAGCGCTGCCACATGCCGTTCACACCAGTCGCCACCTTACATCCATTAAACTCCTGCGTCAGGTAGCGCACATCATAAGTCACCGTATGCAGTTTGAAGAACACCTCATAGTCATCGAAGATCTCTTCATACTCCTGCCGACGGTTCTGCTGATAACCCACAATAGCCTTCAGATAACCCTTAGGCAAGTTCACGGCATTGTCCCACACAGCCCGATAGTGCTTCACCTGCTGGAAAGGCAACGACCTCCGATAACTCTTCGCACTCCAACCTTCATTCCTCTCCAACTCTCCTGTTTCCTCGTCACGTTCACTTTCCACAATGCCAGGTGTCAGATGGTAACACGTCCACGTCAGACGCGAATGTCCCCACTGCTTATCCAGCCCCAGCATCATGCGGCCTGCCCGTTCGCGGAACTGAGAACCAGGCACATATCCATCATACTTATTCTTATAGGCATGCGCCATCTTGTCGGAGAAACGTCCGTCCCACACGAAACCGCCCTGATTGCCGGCAGCATTCAGCGAGTAGGCAAACAGCCCGTTGTTCGTCTGATACTCCGTGCTCACATTGGCATGAATCTCCCCATCCAGAGGCGAAGGTGCGCTATGCAGAATCAGCACACCCGCCATCGCATCCGAACCATACATGAGCGAGGCAGGCCCTTTCAGTATCTCCACAGAGCCGACACCGTTGCCGTCCACTTCCACACCATGCTCGTCGCCCCACTGCTGTCCCTCTTGGCGCACACCCTCGCTCATCACGATGATGCGGTTATAGCCCAAACCGCGGATGATGGGCTTCGAGATGCCGCCACCTGTGGTGATTTGTGCCATTCCCGGCTGCTTCGCCACAGCGTCTATCACGTTCGTCGAGGTGGTTTGACGGAGTTCCTTTCCCGTCACCACCGAGATGGGAGCTGTCGAGTGCTTCAGTTTCGTGTCGCCTGTCACACCCGTCACCATCACTTCGTTCAACTGCAGATGGCGGTAAAACACATCCGCAGAGTCTTTTTCATGCTGCACACCACACGTGTCCAGCTTATTCTGTGCTGTCATTGCCATAGCATAATAGCACAGCAACGACAGGATAACATATCTTGTCTTCATTTTCTTTTTATCTTTAATTTAAGTTTCTGAAGTTATCGCTTCGCTCAGAAGTTATAGAAGTTATCGCTTTCGCTCGAAGTTAAAGACGTTTGCCACCATGCGGGATGAAAATGACCATCTGTCGTGCAAAACACACGTCTTTAACTTCTTTAACTTCTCTAACTTCTTTAACTTCCAAACAAGTTGAGCTTGCGAAACTTGAATCTTTAAAAAATATTACTCCTTTAATTGTCAATTGTCACCTTTCAATTTCCAAAAGGAGGAGCACGCAAGAAGACAAAACCCCTCGCTCTGGAAACAGCACCTTGCTGTTCAAGACGATGAGGGGCGACATGTAAGAAAACTGTTGCGATGAACACAACCAGCGGCGCCACGAGGAAGGGCAACGTGAGGAACTGGCACAACACACAGTCGAACGAGCAAGTCGTCTGGCTGCCCATGTGACCTGCATGCGGCACATGGTGCACACATTCCTCACAATGTTCATCCTCCAGATGCGTCTCTGGATGCACATGAAGAGACGACAACACCAGCATTGGCAGAAACACCGCCAACAGCACTATCGCAGAAATATGTCTTTTTGTCGTCTCTTTCATTTTAGCCTTCTTCAGGAATCTCATTCAACGTGTCCATGTCAACGTACGTCATTTGACTCAACACATCTTGAAACTCCTTGTGCGGATAGAATTGCACCTTCACCTTATACACGCTTTGGCCGCTCAACTCCTCAGGCGTTTCCGCGCTATGGGCATTGAACGTCGGCTTGAGCGTCCCGATACCCGCAATCTGCACGCTGTGACCCAACATCAGATAAGTCCGCAGACGGTTCGACATTGCTTCCACAATGCCCTTCACCTGTGCGCCCGACACTCCCTGCGCCACCACACACTCTTTCACGAATTCCTCAAACTTGATAGGCTCATAGCTGAATTGTTCCATGATCCAAGCCTCATGCTGCTGGTGGTCAGGTCCTAATATCTTCTTCTTTCTTTTTCTGTACGGTATAGCCATTGTACTCTCATTATTACTCAACTTTCATATTGAAATGTTAGACATCTTTGTTTCGTCATGCAAAGATACGAAGAGAACTTGACTTCTGCAACATATGACCACTCAAAACTTACACTAACACCCCCAAAATCGACATCGTCGACATCGGTTTGCCGACCTCGACGACATCGACCCACCGACCTCGACGACGTCGGTTCAGAGGCTGCGGAAGCCCGTCGAAAGAGGTTTGAGCGACGGACCCGTTCCTTTTATGGAAGAGAATGAAACAGCTTTTTGAATGTGAAACAAAATAAAATACGAAATATTTGCACCAATCATAAAGAAACCGTATCTTTGCAACTGATAACAATTTATCAGTTTCTATGATAGAAGAAGGGGATACTAATAATATGTTATCTGTTCTTGACAACTACATGTTAGAGACCACGGATGACATTGCACTCAAGTTGGCAGAGGACTTTCGGCACAGACGAATTGAGAAAAATCTGACAAGAGAACAGATTGGCGAACGTGCAGGAATCTCCGCCAGCAACATCGTCAGGTTTGAGCAGAAGGGGCTTATCTCGCTGAAAAACTTGATAGCCATAGCCGTTGCATTAGGCTACACATCTGAAATCAAGAACTTATTTGAGACTCCGAAATACTCAACGATGGAGGAGCTGATGCAAATAAGAAGAAATACAGGCAAAAAAAGGCATACAGAAAACCATGATGTAATAGCGGTAACAGCGGCGGTGCACGTCCCAAAGCTGTTTTCCATGATGAAGATGGACATTGGTTGATGAAGTTTCGTCACACCTTCGACCCTAAGGACATCGGACTTCAAGAATACCATTACAATGAGGTAGCAAGGAAATGTGGCATTCATGTGCCAGACTTCAAACTGATGAACGGCCGCTATTTTGCCACACGACGCTTCGACATCGCCAACGGTGGCGAACGGATACACACAGCCACAACAGGAGGGCTGCTCTGTTTGTCACCATCTAACCCCGTCCTTGATTATAGCAACCTACTTGCACTGACTGGCTATCTCACTCAAAACAGTCATGATGTAGAAGATATGTTTCGTCGCATGGTGTTCAACTACTTGACCGATAACAAAGACGACCATTGTAAGAATTTCAGTTTCTACATCGACCAAAACCAAACCGGGCATTACGCTTGGCATCTTGCACCAGCTTACGACTTGACTCTCTGGACAGAGGGCTATAATGGCGAACATGCTACGTCCGTCAATGGTACAGGCAATCCCACTCTATCAGACATGATAGCCGTCGGTAAAAAAAACAAGATAACAGAAAAGAGATGCCGTGAGATTTTCGATGAAGTTATGACTGCTTGCGGCGACATTCTGTTCCACCACATACAGCCCTAACTTCCTGTATTGTCTTAAAAGCCAACACTACCATAAAAACGATATCCAAAGCCCCCAAATCGACATCGACGACGTCGGTTCAGAGGCTGTGGAAGAGCGTCGTAATAGGTTTGAGCGACGGGCATGTTCCTTCTTTTCTCATTTCTATGCGGGTAGAACAACAAAAACACTCCCCTTGCAATGGAGAAGGAGTACGAGAACCTACTCACGGCCTCTTTGCTGACGTGCCCCACATCGGTTGGTCGATGCGGGGCACGTCGATTTTGAGGCTGTGGATGTGTCAGAAT
>JAFSKK010000032.1 GCA_017448965.1 Bacteroidaceae bacterium
AAAGGAAGATAGCCGCATTTCAGCGGCGGAAGATAGAGGACGATACCTTGCCATTAGCATTACATTTGTCTTCTATCTCCTTCTATCTTCTTCTATCTCCCTTTATCTACAAGGCATACAAAGCTTGCGAAACTTTAGTCTTTTATATCTTTGTAGTGAACATCGCCCTTTGTACAGATTGAACGAACGTTTAGCTTGATGTTTTTCAGATTTTTGTGTATTGGGGTTCAATTTGTGGTCTATACAAGAGTTTGTATGTTAAATAATCTTAAAAGAACACATTCTCGTACTCTTTCTCCTTAATGTATTATAAATAATGTGTACCTTTGTCCAAAAATCTATGCTCTCCCATCATCATGGGAGAGGAATTTACTAACAACTGACGATATAAAGAGAGGAGGAGATATGGCAACAGCAATAAGACCTATTCCGACGCTTCAAGGAATTGATGCGAGGAATTTTGAGATTGAAGCACAAAAAGTTGAGATGCATCCGGGCGCACTAAAAATGGGTTTGGAAGCCATTGGAGCGTACGATAAGATGTTGAAAGAAGCTGGATTGCGATGACTGCGGAGGAATTTGAAAGATTGTGTTTCATAGACGAACTTGCTCCAAACAGCTTCACTGATTCGGAACCCTTCACTTGTGGGGTGGAAGATTTGGATGAGTTTTTCATGAAAGATTCCTTCCTGAACCAGAACAAACTCTTGGGTAAGACATGCGAAATACATGGAGATAGGAATGGGACGACTGCCACTTCATACACGATTGATGTACTTTGATCTGCTGAGTTTGTGACACGCTAATTAGCCCCTATTACTTCTGACAAAAACTTTGTCACTAATTTTATAAACAACATATTATTAACTAAATTACTAACAAAATGAAACGAAAACTACTTTTAGCGATGCTATGCATCGTGGGTGCGCTAGGAATGAGGGCGCAATCGTGGATACCGAGTGAGGTAGGGGAAGGAGGATATGCCCTTCTTTACAACGTTGGTACAGAGCAATACCTCACAAGAGGTAATGGATGGGGCACTCAAGCCAGTATCGGCGGTGAGGGTTCTGCTATGACTGTTGCCTTAGAAAAGGTTGGCGATAAGTATAAAATCCGCACAACAAGTTCTTATGGCCTAGAATGTCTTAGTGGTCGTGTTGTGTATACAGACCAGTCGCGTAATAAGACTTCTACATGGACATTCACTGAGGTTGACGCAACAAACCACATTTACAACATTATCTCAGCCGACAATCATGGCGATGGTTCTGGCAATTATCTCACAGCAGAAGGTGGTAGCAGTACAGTTGTCGGGCCAGGAAGTGACGGTACTTCTGCCAATGCCAAATGGAAGGTTCTCCTCCATGCAGACCGACCAGCTGCTTTGTTAGAAGCAATGCAAAATGCTACGACAGAAGCACCTGTGGATGTTACACGATTTATCAAAGATGCGAACTTTGGTGCGTTTTCCGACATTGCTCTTCAATGCTGGTCAGTGACTGCAAGCAACAAAAACCTCAATGGAGGTAGATTGACTAACCCATGTGGCGAGACATTTCAGAATAATGGCGGTAAGATATACCAAGAGATTCATGATGTGCCCAACGGAACTTACTTGGTCAAGTGCCAAGGCTTTGGGGATATACGTAGTGGATCTACTCCTTCCTATCTCTATGCCAACGATGAGGCACCAGTGGTATTAAAAGCCTTTAATGCCAACGGTGAGGGACACACAGCATCCATGGATGGTGCTTCTGATGCATTCACTGGAGGCTATTATGAAAATGAAATACAAGTAACTGTTACTGGCAAATCTTTGACTATCGGTGTTGAAGGCCAGGCTGGTAACTGGACCTGCTTCGACAACTTCAGACTTTTTTATCTTGGTCCTCTTGATTTGTCAGAGTATATAGCCGCATATGAAACAGCGCTTACAAATGCCAATACAGCTGCAGCTAAGACGGATCCATGCCAAACATCTCTAAAGACACCACTCACTGATGCCATATCTACATACAGTGATGTAGATGAGACAGATCAGGAGGCTCTTGCACAGGCAACTTCGGTTCTTGTTGGTGCTACAAATGCTGTTAACAACAGTATCACCGCTTATGCCAATGCTAAGGCATACTTAGATGAGGCAGAAACGATTCTTGCAGGTACCAATGTCTACACAGCTGCTGCCTATGCCACTTACTATACGGAGCCAAAAGCAAAGTATGAGGAAGGAACTCTGACTACAGATGAGGCAAAAGCTTTAGTGAAGACTTCTACTGGTTGGCACTCAGCCAACACCATTGACGATATCCTTCTCTCAGCTTGGACTTTTGGCGGCGAACTGTGTAGGGATTATGAGAAGTCTCTCTACATTAATACATGGTCTGTAGAAGGTAATTCTGACGGCTCTGAGTTCTTGACTCCATTCTTTGAGTATTGGACAGGTGATGGTAATAGCCTTGATGCAAAAAACCTTGTGGCAACGATGACAGGACTTAAAGCCAGCACCACCTATTCATTTACCATTCGTGCTCGTGTGCGCCAGACGGACAATCAGACAAAGATTGCCAATGGCATTACTATGAAGGTTGGCGATGGTGAAGCTGTCGACATTTCATCTGGAAATATCTTCAAGACAGGTCCATTCTACATTGGTAACTTCTCTGCTGTGGGCGAGACAGATGCTGATGGTAAGTTGACTTGTACAATTACAGTTGCCGAGAACTCTAACATCTCATGGCTGTCGTTCTACAACTGTAAGGTGACAGAGGGCGAGGATCTTTCTGCTTACATCGCAGACTATGAATTTGCTTTGAACACTGCCACAGACTGTAAGAATAGCACTACCTATGCAGTTATCACTGGTAAGGAAAGAACAGATCTTGAGGATGACATCACAACTTATGCTACTGTAGATGAAACAGACAAGGCTGCTCTCATTGCTGCAAAGAATGCATTGGAAGGCGCTACTGCCGCATTCACTGGTGCTGCTGCCACCTATACTGCTTTTGCGGAATTGAACAAGAATGTAGCATCTACATTAGGTGTTAACTTGCCAACAATTACTGCTACTACTACAGCTGCAGATTTGGATATTGAATCATATATTGTTGACGAATATAAGGCTGCACAATCCAACTATGGTCAGGACTTCACAGACAAACTTGGTGGCTGGACAAATGCTCCTGGAACAAATAAAGGCGAGAGTTGGAACGGTACTACTGGTGATGGCGCTGATACCTATTATGATGAGTACAATAAAGAAGACCGCGCCATGACGCAGACAATCACGTTGCCAGCGGGTGAATATGCACTGATTGCCAAGGGTCGTGCTTCTGCCTATGCTAGTCTGACCTTGACTGATGGCACAGAGACCGTCAAGTTTGCGCACAAGAGTTCTACTGGCCGTGGTATCGCTACTGATGGTACTGCAACTTTTGCTGATGATGCCACTTATGCCAACAACGGCAATGGTCGTGGTTGGGAGTATCGAGTGCTGACTTTCAGTTCTGATGGCGAAACTCCAATCACACTGACTTTCGATTGGAAGACTTCTGGCAGCCAGTGGGCTGGTCTTGATGACATAGAGTTGCGTGCAAATCCTGCTGCCAAGATGATCGTGAAGGCAAACAAGTGGGGTACCTTCATTGCTCCATTCGATGTAGAAATTCCTGCAGGCATCAATGCCTACAAAGTAACTGGCGTTGATGACAACGGTTATATGGTGAAGACTGCTGTTGAGACCACTATTCCAGCCAACACTCCTGTTGTATTGGAGAACACTACCAGTACAGATTTTAATGAAACCTTCAACGGCAAGAGCACTGCCACAGCAGACAGCTACACCGTGGGTGCCCTCACAGGTGTTTACACAGCATCAGAAATTCCAGTTTCTATTGAAGCTGTGAAGACTTACGTGCTGCAGACTCAGAATGATGTACAGGCATTCTACATCGTGAATGATCCTACAGCTGCCTTTACGGCTACACCAAATCGCTGCTACCTCACAGTGAAAGCTTCTACAGAAGCTGCACCACGTGCCATCTTCATCGAGGACGGCGACGCCACTGGTATCAAGGGTGTTGATGGTCAGATTGCTAAGGGCAAGGTGAAGGGTATCTACAGCGCCAACGGCACTGAACTGAACCAGCTGCAGAAGGGTCTGAACATCGTGAAGATGGCTGACGGCAAGGTGCAGAAGGTGTATGTAAAGTAATGTTTCACTCTTTAAAATGACAATAGAACAATGAAAAAGACATATTTAACACCTGAAATGCTCATCTGCAAAGTTCAGATCGAGGCTCTGCCCATCTGCGTGTCACCACAAACCACGAACACTTCTGCTCAGCAGAGTTTAGGCATGGATGCCAAAGTGCGCTTCATCGAAGAAATCGAAGGCGAAGGTGGCGATGCAGACGAAGACCTCTGGTAAGCAAAGACACTGACAACATAAAGAAAGGGCACCGAGTCATCATGGCTCGGTGCCCTTGTGTAGTAGAGAACATCGTTGTACTTCCATTTTTTAGGCTGAAAGCCGATGTTGTTGCCTGCCAAAGAGACTTCACAAAGTGTTGTCTAACTCGTCAATGTGGTTCAGACAGAAATCTTCCAGCCCGATGTAATATATACCGTTTTCGTCGTACCACGGAACAATGTGATGGCGCACGACAACTATCTTGCGATAGGAGTCGTTGATGCGCCGCAAGGAATTGGTTTCCTGCAACCTCTTCACTTCGTCAGGGATGGCAAAAGTCGACTGAATGTAGCAGCGACGGTTACCGCGATTTACCACGAAGTCAACCTCCAACTTGGTGCGTTTGCTCTTGCCCTGCTCGTCCTTGTAGTTATATTCCACCACACCAACATCCACATTAAATCCACGGATACACAACTCGTTGTAGATAACGTTCTCCATCAGGTGTGTTTCCTCCTGTTGACGGAAGTTGAGTTGAGCATTTCGCAGCCCCACATCGGTCAGGAAATACTTTTGAGGGGTATTGATATACTTTCTGCCTTTGATGTCATATTGTCTGGCTTGTCGCAGCAGATAAGCCTCAGCGAAATACCCCAGATAGATACTGATGGTGGCATCGTCTATCTTCGTTTGTTTGACAGTGGCAAAGGTGTTCTCGAGCTTCTTCGGGTTGGTCAGCGAACCGATGCTGCTCGCCACGATGTTCAGCAGGTCATCCAGCACAGAGATGTCTTTCTGGATATGATTGCGCTCAATCACGTCGGTCAGGTAGGTTTTCTGAATCAGGTCTTGCAGATATTGGCTTTTCTCTCGGTCTGATTTAAGAGCCATCACTCTTGGCAATCCTCCGTATGTGACAAACTCCGCCCATGCATGACTCTTTTCACCTTGATAAGCCGAATAGAATTCCTTGTACATCAGTGGGTTCACATGTATCTCGTCGCCCCTGTCCT
Organism: Bacteroidaceae bacterium; assembly: GCA_017448965.1. Taxonomy (GTDB): domain Bacteria; phylum Bacteroidota; class Bacteroidia; order Bacteroidales; family Bacteroidaceae; genus Minthosoma. The sequence goes on from JAFSKK010000032.1 coordinate 5,425, forward strand.
TGAATTCTGTCATCACATCTGTCGAGAGCATTTTCGAGTTGCTGCCAGTTACATAGACATCTACATTCTTGATATCCAGCAGACCCAACAAAATATCTGCAAAACCAATGGTAGCGTTCTCGTTATCAAGCCAAGGATTAGGTATAGGTTCCACTTCCTGAATCTCGTCTAGCATGATGTAGTATTGCTTTTGGGAATCCTGTATCTGGTCGCGCAGGTACTTGTCCAACTCCAAAGGATTGCGGTATCGTGCATTTCTCGCCACATCGAGTTTGAGCATCACCATCTGATCGTTTGTCACGCCCTCTGCTCTCAGGTGGTCCCCATATATGTCAAAGAGCAGTACCGACTTGCCGCACCTGCGGATGCCGGTAATCACCTTTACACGCCCATTATCGCGCTTCTCAATGAGCTGGGTGAGATAATAATTCCTTTCAATCCTATTCATGCTTCCGAATAATTTGCGTAAATACGCGTTTTTTTCAGTTGCAAAGGTAGCGCAAATTTTCGATTAAGCGAAGAGAATGCAAATAATTTGTGTTCTTGAACGTGAGAAATATATCCGAATTGAAAGAAATGCCCAAGAAATCTTTCTTTTCTTCTCCTGAAGGCGGAGGTGAAGAATATGCAACCGAAGACCTCCGGTAAGCAAAGACACTGACAACATAGAAAAGGGCACCGAGTCATGACTGGCTCGGTGCCCTTGTGAATAGCGGAGAAACATCGCCGCAAGCGGCAGGTTAAACGAACACGAATCGCACAAATTTCACGGATTTCTTTTATATCTTTGTTGAGAAAAACCACAGCAAGTCGGTAGATTGGATGGTGAAGATTATCTCTAACTGAATCTGCTAAATCCGTTTAATCATCCCGCAGGGATATGTTTTTCTTATTCCACGATAATCCCCACTGTGGGGATGTGGTCGAGTGGATTGAGTCGCATGCGGTGGGTGACGCGGATGCTGTATTGATGGTTAGCCTCCATGTGGAGCGCGTAGGGTGTTGAGTGCCTCTCGCGTGTGAGGAACCCTGTCAGTTCGGGTTCTGGGTAGTCGTTGATGGTGATGGTGATGGGGGTGGAGGAGAGAGTGCGCCCATCTCGGATGAGGTCGAGTTGTGTGACGATGTCGCGATAGGCGAAGGGTTTGGTGGTGCGGACAGCGAGGGTGATCGCGAGGTCGATGTCGTGGTCGGATGGGGGCAGGTCGAAGAGGAGCGTATCACGGTTGTCCCACTGGCTGTGGGACAAGTTTTGATACGCTGTATGGTAGAGCCGCTCCCCACACGAGGTGAGGATGAGTGCGGCCACGATGAGCAGGATGAAGGTGTGTCGGGTCATTTCTGCGGGTTGGCTTTCTTCTTCTTTTTCTTACGCTTCTTGTTTTGGTTGTCGAAGCGTGTGATGTCTTGGTCGAGCAGATCGGATGTGGTGGGTGCCACGGGTTCGCGATCCTCGTCGAGCAGGGACTCGGGTTTCTGTCCGTTACGGTTCATCTGCATCACCTCGAAGGCGCGCCGTGCAGAGATGGTGGTCTCGTTGACGAGTGCTTTCTTGTCGGTGGAGTAGGTGATCTTCTTGGCGAGGATGTCGGCCTTGAAGAAGAAGAACTCAGCGTCCTGCGTGTGGAGCGTAATCTCGCGCGAGGGGAGTTTCTTGAGCGATTCCATGTATTGGTCCACTTCGTAGTTCATGCAGCACTTGAGTTTTGCGCATTGCCCAGCCAGTTTCTGAGGGTTGAGCGAGATGTCCTGGAAACGTGCGGCGGCAGTGCTGACGCTGATGAAGTTGGTCATCCAGGTGGCGCAGCAGAGTTCGCGTCCGCAGGGACCGATGCCACCGATGCGGCCAGCTTCTTGACGGGCACCAATCTGCTTCATCTCGATGCGGACGTGGAAGCGGTCGGCAAGTACCTTGATGAGTTCGCGAAAATCGACGCGTTGGTCAGCGATGTAGTAGAAGATGGCTTTGTTTCCGTCACCTTGGTACTCCACATCGCCTATCTTCATCTTGAGACCGAGATGGAGGGCGATCTGGCGGCTCTCAATCATGGTCTCATGTTCACGTTTCTTGGCTTCGTTGAACTTGTCGATGTCGCTCTGGCGTGCCTTGCGGTAGATCTTCTTCAGTTCTGTGCCAGGCTTGAGGTTGGCTTTCTTGACTTGCAGGGGCACAAGGCGTCCTGTCATGGTCACAGTGCCGATGTCGTGGCCAGGGCTGGCTTCTACGGCCACCACGTCACCCTTTTCGAGGGGAAGGTGGTTGGCATTGATGAAGTATCCCTTACGGGGTGGTTTGAACTGCACCTCCACAATGTCGCACGCTGCGGTGTTGTCGGGCAGGTCGGCAAGCCAGTCATAGGTATTGAGTTTGTCTGCATGGCGGCTGCACCCTTGGGCACAGATTTCGCCGTGACAGTTTCCACATTTGAATTCACTCATATTTGGAACATTATAATTTTATACATTAATATATATGTTTCTTCTCCCTGTTTCACCTGTTTTTGATGAGCACTATCATTTTGAGGGCGAAGTCGAAGAAGACGATTTTCGCGTTGGTGTTCTGACCGATGTCCCGTTGGGCAAGGGAGATTTCTTCCATGATGCCGATGACGTTGCGCTCGTTGATAAACGGGGCGAACTTGACGGCAAACTGGGCTTCCTGTTCGGTCATATAGTTGAGTTCCTCTTGACGATGGAAGTTGTAGATGAAGTTCTCGCGCACCATCCTCTGGCAGTAGTCGAGGAAGGCCTTGATGCGCTCACGCCCCATGCCTGCCACGCGGTCGCTCCAGAGTTTCATCTCCTTGACTTTGCGCACGTAGGCAAGGCGCATGAGTTCGACGAAGAGGTCGAAGTAGTAGTCGCTGCTGGCTTGGCTGGTGATGATGCGGAGGGCTTGCGCCATGTTGCCGGCACAGGCACGTGCGATGCGTTTGGCCTCAGCGGGCAGGATGGCATAGCGGTCGATAAGAGTCTGTTCGATGTCTTGCTCGGCGAGTTGTGGTACGGAGAGCATCTGTGTGCGGCTACGGATGGTCTGAAGCACCCGATCGGGTTGTTCGCTGACCAAAAGGAAGACGGTCTGTGTGGGCGGCTCTTCGAGGAGTTTGAGGAGTTTGTTGGCGCACTCGGTGTTCATCTTCTCTGGCAACCAGATGATCATGACCTTATAGCCCCCTTGACTGGATTTGAGGCTGAGCTTGTGCAGGATGGCGTCGCTCTCGTTGGCGTAGATGACGAGTTGCTGGTTCTCTGCACCTGCCATGTCCATCCACTCGGCCATGCCGAAATAGGGTTTGGTGAGGAGCAGTTCGCGCCATTCGCGCAGGAAGTCGTCGCAGTAGGAGTCTTTTCCGCTGGTCTTCTTGTAGATGGGGAAGACGAAGTGGAGGTCGGGGTGCTGGAGTTTCTCTGCCATCGGTCCACCACCCAACAGCCGTTGGGCATAAGCGATGGCGAGGGGTAGGGCACCGTTACCTTCGGGACCATGAAGCATGAGGGCATGAGGGATGCGCCCCTGCTGCAGTTCGTCGAGCAGGTGTTGCTTGGCTTGAGCCTGTCCTATGATTTGGTCGAAGGTCATGGGTTGTTTGGGGTTTTCTGGAACTTCCGGAATCTCTGGAATTTCTGGCTTTAGTAGATTTCTTTTGCAATCTGGCGGATGCTGTCGGTGGCGCCCATCGTGTAGAAGTGGATGCTGGGCACGTGGTGCTGCATCAGTTCCTTACACTGGGCAATGCCCCATTCGATGCCGAGTTGTTTGATCTGGGCATCAGTGGTGCAGCGTTCCATTTCGTGGGAGAGTGCTTCGGGCAGGTCGAGGTGGAAGGTCTTGGGCAGCACGTTGAACTGGCTGAGTTTAGCCATCGGTTTGATGCCTGGAATGATGGGCATGGCGATGCCTGCCTGTCGGGCGCGCTCGACGAACTGGAAGTATTTCTCGTTGTCATAGAAGATCTGGGTGACGGCATAGTCGGCACCGAGGTCTTGTTTCTGTTTGAGTACCTGAAGATCGAACTCAGGGTTGGGGGCTTCCTCGTGCTTCTCGGGATAGGCTGCCACACCGTAGGAGAAGGGTGTGCCAGGGTTCTTGATGGGGGTGCCATCGATAAATTTTCCTTGGTTGAAGAGGTTGACCTGTTCGATGAGTTCGGTGGCATGAGAGTAGCCGTCTTTCACAGGTTGGAAACGTGCCTCATCCTTGGCTTTGTCGCCACGCAGCACGAGGAGGTCTTGGATGCCCAGGAACTGAAGGTCGAGGAGCATGTACTCGATGTCTTCTTTGGTCATGCCGCTCACCACCACGTGGGGCACGACCTTGATGCCGTACTTCTGCATGATGGCACTGGCCACAGCCACGGTGCCCGGACGGCGGCGCATGAAGTGGCGGATGTAGGTGCCGTCGGGTTGTTCCACGTAGACGTACTCGCTGCGGTGGGTGGTGATGTTGATGTATTCTGGACCGAAATCTCTGAGTGCATCGATGGTGCTGAAGAGCGCCTCTGTGCCTGCCCCTTTGAGGGGTGGCAGCACTTCGAAGGAGAAGGCGGTTCGGTCGGTCTTATTGATGAGTTCTGAAACAGTCAATGTCTTTGCGATTTTAGTTTTTGAGTGTGTTAGGGTAGCACCTTCTTGATGACGGTGCCGTCGGGGCGACGGATAATGTTAAGCCCCTTCTGTAGTTTGGAGAGTCGGATGCCGCTGAGGTGATAGATGCCATCTGTCGGGGCATTGTCAGCAGCAGTGGCTTGGATGGCCGTGGCATGTTGGTCGGCGTCCTCCTGTGTGAAGTAGATGACTCTGGCGTTGGCGGCGTTAAGAGGCAGGGTCAGGTAAGCTTTCCCTTGGTCAACCGACGGTTGGATGTCGTTGACTTGGTAGAAGCCGAATCCTTCGTCGCTGTGGTTTTGTAGCACATAACTGCCTACGGGTGCTGATATACCATCTGTCTCGGTCACACCTGTCAAGAGGTTGCGGTTGAGTGTCGCTGTCGAAGGTATGGAGAGGTCAGCGCTGGTGTAGCAGTTGTATGTCTGGTTCGCACCGTGAATCAATACGCCTGTGCCAACGGGAACCACGGGGATGTTCTCTTCCGTGATCACGCTCTCCTCTGTTGTGCCTGTTGCCATCATGGTCAGCGTGCCATCACCCACCACGAGCGGTGTCTCGCAAGGGCAGTAGGTGGCTGTGCCAAATTGCTTGACCTTGATGGAGCCAGCAGAGGTGAGTGGGATGTAGCTGACGTGGATGCGGTAGATGTAGAAGTTATTAAGGTCAAAGCTCCATGTTAACGTAACATGTGGTGAAAGACCTGTCCACTTCTGTGCATATTTGCTGCCATCGGGAGCTGTTCCTTTGTTGGTGCAGGTGCCGATAGATGGGGTGAACGCATTTGTGTTGCCCGTGTGGTGAACCGTGATGCCGTTGATGGCATATCCTTCGGGTGCAGAAACTGTGATTTGGTTACGCACTTTTAGTAAGACAGCCTTTTGTGTGGCATTGTAAGTGGGTGTCACCCCTGTTCCAGCTCCAAAGGCAATGGTGATAGGAGCATCCCCTGCTGTAACAGTGCCTACCTCTTTTCCGTCTGCGTTGTTGCTGAGAGAGGAAGATAACCAAGTGAAGTTCTCGGGGCCATTGGCATCACCTTCAAATTGGATGGAGGAAATTTTCAAATATTGATTGCTTGTACTGGATATTTTACACTGAATGGTTATTCTATAATAACATCCCTTTGCCCATTTGGGAGAATACTGATTAGGCGTGAAAGAGATACTTCCACTGGTGTTGACGCTAATGCTCGGCTTTGAGATGATGATGCTATCAACCAAAGAAGCGTTCCTAAAAGATGATTCTGTGGCTACCGTGAGCGTTATATTGTTGATGGTGATGGAATTGTCGGAAGTTCCTTCGTGATTGACAGTGATTCTACTGATGGCAGCATTGATGGGAGTTTTAGAGGTGAAAACTCTTGTCGTGGTGATAGTCGAGTTTGCACTGCTGCTTTTTCCTCCTATACGCCATTTCTTTTCAGTAACGTATCCAGGAACACCCCATTCAATCCCGTTAATGGTGGCATTTGTACGGGTTTCATATCCTGCTGCGGAGACACCATCTGCCGTCAGCGTATACACCACCTCATCAGCCCACACACTACTGCCCATCCCCAGCATAAGGATGGTGAGCAGTATGCGTATATTTAGTAATGTAGGAGTTTTCATGTCAACGTGGTGAGAGTTGCAGGTTGCCTTTCAGTTGATAGTAAGCAGCAACGGTGGCGAAAAGTTCGATGGGATAAGCAACGTAGATACCGATGCAACAGCAGAGCAAGCCGAGGAAGGCGATGAACATCAGGGCGATACCGAGCCCAAGCATAGAGAGGGTGTTGTCGGCGGTCATGTGCCATGAGGCGCTGATGGACTCTATGATGCCTGCCTCAGGGTTGTCCACCTGATAGACAGGAGCCAGCACGAGACGTGGAGCCACGAAGAAGACTGGAACGATGCAGCACAGGGTGGCAACGATGCAGATGAGGCCAACAAGGAAGGAGACCACAAAGGCCTTCACATAAACCTCGATGGGAAGTTTGAAGGCATTGACGGTCACTTCGGTGAAGCGTCCTGTCATCAGACCCAAGGCAAGGTTGTAGAGTCCTATACCGACGATGGTTTCGATCATGCTTGTGAAGAAGGTGGAGATGTTACCAGCGATGCCGCTGTTCATGAGTGAGGCGTAGCGGGCAACTGCTTCCCAATCTCCTCTGCTGATAGCGTCGTTGACATTGCCCAGCACCTCGGGGTTCATGCTTGAGCCAAATAAACCATTGAAGATACTGGAAACACCTCCTGTTACAACATGGACAAGAAGGTAGATGACTGCGACCAACAGGCCGTATTTCTTGGTGTATTGCCAGCCGGTGTCGATCGCTCTGCCGACTTCTAAGTTAAAGTTTGCCATTGTATTGTTGTTTGTGATGATTTTATAAGTTTTCGTAACGATAAGAGAAGGTGTCGCCCTGTGAGAGGTCGCCTGTGGTGAAGCCGCGCTTGAACCACTTGATGCGTTGCTGGCTGGTGCCGTGGTTGAACGACTCAGGAACGGTGTAGCCCTGTGCCTTCTTCTGCAGGTAGTCATCGCCAATCACTTGGGCTGTACTGATGGCTTCCTCCAGATCGCCATCCTCCAAGGAGCCAAACATCTTCTGCTCGTGATAGGCCCAGATGCCTGCAAAGCAGTCGGCTTGCAACTCTATCTGCACACTCACTTTGTTGGCTTCGCTTTCGGAGAGTTTGGCCATCTGTGCATGGGCACGGCCGAGATTGCCGAGCAGGTATTGCACGTGATGTCCCACCTCGTGAGCAATCACATAGGCATAGGCGAAGTCGCCATCGGCTCCCAAGGAAGATTTCATGGTAGTGAAGAATGAGAGGTCGATATAAACGCACTGGTCGGCTGAACAATAGAAAGGACCTGCGCTGGCAGATGCACCACCGCAGCCAGATTGTACGGAGCCACTGAAGAACACCAGTGTAGGAGGTTCGTAGGTCTTACCCATCTTCTGGAACTCGGCCGTCCACACATCTTCTGTGCTGGCCAGCACCTTCTTGGCAAAGGTTTCCAACTCCTTTTCCTCGGGTGTAGGCTGGTATTCCCCACTGCCTGCACCGCTTTGTCCTGTGACTACGCTGGTGACATCACTTGAACTGCTGGCCACCTGGAACGCCTGGTTCAGGTCGCCGGTCATGAAGTAGGTGATCAAGCCAATCACAATGGCTACACCTATGCCAAGACCCCCTTTGCCACCCAGTTTGAAACCACCACCGCCACTGCGGCGGTCGTCTACGTTGGAACTTTCTCTTCTTCCGTCAAGTCTCATAATATCTTTTTGTTTTAAGTGTACAATAAGTATGCAAAGTTAGTAATATATTTCCACTTTATCATAAAAAGTGTGAATAATTTAGGTACAAAGTTGTTCAATCTTCCCAAAGTTGCTACCTTTGCCACGGAAAAAGTGACACATATAGTTTATTTTATCACGAAAGGAGAAAGACTTATGAAGAAGATTCTGATATTACTTGTACTGGCGCTGAGCATGGTCTCAATGACAGTCAATGCACAGGTGAATGATAAGATGGAAGAATTGCGTTCTCGTGGTTTTGGCGCACGCAATACGGCTGCAGCCCAAGTGGGTGCGGTGGCTGATAGTGTGGCCAAGGCCAAGGAGGCCAAAGCACAAAAGGCGAAAGGCGACACGGATCCTTCCTTCCAGGGCGGCGAAGAAGTGCTGCAGGCTTATCTGAGGTCGAAGTTGCTGCACTCAAATGTGAGTGGCACGGGCGATGTGGTGGTCAGCTTCATGGTTGACAAGAAGGGAAACATCTATCAGGCAGAGGTCACTCAGTCGGCGGGTAGCACACTCGACACGGCCGCCTTCAACATTGTGACGGGCATGCCTCGTTGGAATCCTGGCTTGAAAGATGGAGTGCCTGTAGATAAGCCAGCCAAGGTGACGGTTAGCTTTGGCAAGGAGAAGTGATTCCTGAAATTGGCTGAGCGGTTTTCCTGAAATCCCCTGCTTCAACAACCTCAAAACCGACGTCCCCGACGTCGGTTGACCGACCTCCCCGACATCGGTGCACCGACGTCGGGGAGGTCGGTTTTGTGGATGTGGGCTTGAGCATTCAGACACAATTCCGCTTCCGTGTTGGAGGCATACGGGTAAAGGGAGTTCTGTCTGTTGAAAAGCTCTCACGTTCTCTTCATCCCTTTCTTGGCAGAAGGTAACAAGGACGTAAGTCTTTGTAACAAGAGAGCAAGCCATGTGAGGGAGAAAAGAAGTAAATTTGCAACCGAAACGTATTCTGCCCCTTTCGGGAGCGGTATGTTTTCTTGTGTAAACAAAAAAATCAATACATAATCATGGCATCAACATCTCAGGAAGCAAAAGGCTTCTACAAACTCAGCTGGTTGCAGCGCATCGGCTTTGGTTCTGGTGACTTGGCTCAGAACCTGATTTATCAGACGATATGTATGTATCTTCTGTTCTTCTACACGGATATTTATGGACTCGATGCGGGCGACGCGGCCCTCATGTTCCTCATTGTGCGTCTGGTTGACGTGCTTTGGGATCCTATCGTGGGCACCTATGTGGACAAGCACACGCCGGCGCTGGGTAAGTATCGTGCTTATCTCGTCTTGGCAGGTGTGCCACTCACGGGTTTGGCCATCCTCTGCTTCTGGAATGGGTTTGCTGATGGTGATTATATCACCAAACTCGTCTATGCTTACATCACTTATGTGGGCTTGTCGATGCTTTACACCTTGGTGAATGTGCCTTATGGCGCCTTGAACTCATCTTTGACACGTGATACCGACGAAATCACCATCCTCACTTCTGTACGTATGTTCATGGCCAACGTGGGTGGTTTGGCAGTAGGTTCCGGTCTTCCACTCCTCGTGGCTTTCTTGGCTCCTGTGATGGCTGACGACTCGAAGTCATTGCCGAAAGATCCAGATGCATGGTTCACCACCATGTGCATCTATGCGATTGTAGGTCTGGTGCTGCTTTTCTTCTGCTTCACCCAGTGCAAGGAGCGTGTGGTGATGGATGAGAAGGAAACAGCCAACGTGAAGGTGAGTGACCTTTTCATGGAGTTTGTTCACAACCGCCCATTGCGTGTAATCGCCTTCTTCTTCATCACGGCCTTCGCCATGATGTCTGTAGGTAATGCGGCTGGCTCTTACTTCGTGACCAGCAATCTGCATGGTTCTGCAACAGAACTCTCCATCTTCATGGGACTTGGTTCCATCCCTTCTTTCATTTTCATGCCACTGGTGCCAGTCATCAAACGTGCTATCGGCAAGAAGAACATGTTCTATGTGTTCCTTGGCATCGCCATTGCGGGCATGATGTTCCTCTATTTCGTGGCTAAGATGGATCAGCCCAGCATGATGCTCATCTATGTGGCTCAGTTCGTGAAGTCAACAGGTGTGATTGTGGCTACAGGCTATATGTGGGCATTGGTGCCAGAAGTCATTTCATACGGTGAATACACGTCGGGCAAGCGTATTGCCGGTATCGTCAACGCGCTTACAGGTATCTTCTACAAGGCAGGTATGGCGTTGGGTGGTGTTGTGCCAGGAGCCGTGTTGGCTTATGTGGCTTACAACAAGGACAGCATTGAACAGACACCACTGGCTGAAGAGGGCATCCTCTGGCTCGTTTGTATCATTCCTGCCATTCTCCTGCTGCTGGCGATTTTCATCATCTCACGTTATGAGTTGACAGACGAGAAGATTGACGAAATCAACAAGGCAATTGAAGCACGAAACAAATGAAAAGACTCCAACTGATAGTCCTTGCGACGTTCTTTACTACAGTCCTTAGCGCACAGTCGCTCAAAGAGGCTTACGCTGCCTATTGGCGCATGGGCATGAGTGTGAACCAGTGGGAAGTGGAGGCTGAGCAGCAAATCCACAATGAGCACGATGTGACGGGTGCCGTGAGTGCCGACCAGACGGCTCATTTTCCACTCATCGTCCAGCATTTCGACTGGTTGGTGGCTGAGAACTGCATGAAGTGCGAGGTGATGCATCCGAAGGAGGGTGTCTATGACTTCACCTTGGCAGACAAGTTTGTGGATAAGGCACTGGCCAACGATTGCCATGTGGTTGGGCATTGCCTCATCTGGCATTCTCAGTGTGCACCTTGGTTCTTTACTGACAGTGAGGGCAAGCAGGTGTCGGCCGATGTGCTGAAGAAGCGCATGCGGGAACATATCTACACCATCGTGGGACACTTCCGTGGACGTGTGGAAGCCTGGGATGTGGTGAACGAAGCCTTCGAGGATGATGGTTCTATGCGCAAGAGCAAGTTCTATGAGATTCTGGGCGAGGATTACATTCCGTTGGCTTTCCAATATGCTCATGAGGCTGACCCCAGTGCCGAACTCTACTACAATGATTATTCCATGAATAAGGCCACGAAGGTGGAAGGAGTGGTGAACTATTTCCGTCCACTCATGGCTAAGGGCATGCCCATCACAGCCATCGGCTTGCAGGGTCACCTCATCTATGGTGATACTGATTATGTGAAGGAGTATGCACACACCATTGAAAAAATCGCCTCAATAGGGCTGAAGGCGCAGTTCACAGAACTGGATATGTCTGTGTTGCCCAACCCTTATGGCTTCTCTGGCGCCAACGTGAGTGACCGCTTCAAGTATTCAGAGCAGATGGACCCCTACAAGAACGGCTTGCCTGCTGAAAAGCAGGCTCAAGTTGACCAGTTCTGGGTGGACTTCTTCTCGATGCTCATGCAGCACAAGCGCGATGTCTTGCGCGTCGGTTTCTGGTGTCTGAACGATGCCAACTCGTGGCGTAATAGTTTCCCTATCAGAGGACGTACCGACTATGCCACCCTCTTTGACCGTCAGAACCAGCCGAAACCAACCATCCAGAAACTCATCGATTTGGCTACTCCAAAAATGACGGGCGCGTCGAAGAAACAAAAGAAGAATTCATCTAAGTATTAACCTCATAAAACGTATTATTTACTATGGAAGGAAAGAAATATCTTTACCCAAACGACTACATGGCAGACCCTGCGGCACATGTGTTCAATAATCGCCTCTTCATATACCCCAGCCATGACTGGGAGGCAGGTGCAGATGAAGACGATGACGGTGGACATTTCCAGATGAAGGATTATCACGCCCTCTCGTTCGACGACCTGGAGAATGGCAAGGCCACAGACCACGGTGTCATCTTTGATGTGAACGATGTGCCTTGGGCGGAAAAGCAGTTGTGGGACAGCGATGTGGTGGAGAAAGACGGCAAATACTACTATATCTTCTCTGCGAAGGGCTACGATGGCGTGTTCCGTCTTGGTGTTGCCGTTGCAGACAAACCCGAAGGTCCTTTTATTCCACAACCACAACCTATCCGTGGTTCTTTCTCCATCGACCCTTGTGTGTTCAAGGATGACGATGGTTCCATCTACACCTATTTTGGTGGTCTTTGGGGAGGACAACTCCAGTGGTGGCAGCCCCTTGCACCAGGTTTCTCACCTGTTCACGGCAAGCATGGCGATGAGAACGGACTCGTTGACATGGGTTCTGAACCTACACGCCAAGGAGAACTCTTCGCTCAGCCCGATGCTCCTGCACTGCCCAGTCTCGTGGTGAAGATGAGCGACGATGTGCTGCAATTTGCTGAGGCACCACGTCCGGTTCTCGTTGTAGATAAGGACGGAAAGCCCTTGAAGGCCAGCGATCCACACCGTTTCTTCGAGGCATCTTGGATGCATAAATATAATGGTAAATACTACTTCTCTTACTCTACAGGTGATAGCCATTTCCTCTGTTACGCCATTGGTGATAACCCATACGGCCCATTCACCTATCAGGGTGTTATCCTCACTCCTGTGGTAGGATGGACAACGCATCATGCCATCGCTGAGTACAAGGGCAAGTGGTACCTTTTCCATCACGATTGCGTTCCTTCCAACGACAAGACGTGGCTTCGTTCCCTCAAGGTGTGCGAACTGCACTACAATCCTGATGGCACGATTCAGACGATCGAGGGACTGGATAAATAATAATCGAATAATTAAAGAATTGAAAAATTGAAGTATCTTCGGACTGAAGGATAAAAAGCTTCAATTTTTCAATTCTTCAACTCTTTAATTCTAACAAATATGTTACTTTTAGGTTATGACATAGGCACCTCGTCTGTGAAGGCCGCATTGGTCGATGCACAGACAGGTCAGACAGTGGCAAGTGCACAGTATCCCGACGCAGAAGCTCCCATCATCGCCAAGCAGGCAGGTTGGGCAGAGCAAGAACCCGAAATGTGGTGGGATGAACTCAAACAGGCAACAGCTCGTGTGGCAGCCAAGGCTGGCGGCTCACTCGCTGATGTGAAGGCTATCGGTATTTCTTACCAGATGCACGGACTCGTGTGTGTGGACAAGGAGGGAACCCCTTTGCGCCCATCCATCATCTGGTGCGATGGTCGTGCTGTTCCCTACGGCAACAAGGCTTTTGATGCTATTGGAGGTGAAAAGTGCCTTCAGCATCTGCTCAACTCTCCTGGCAACTTCACCGCAGCCAAACTTGCATGGGTGAAGGAGAATGAGCCGGAACTCTTTGCCAAGATTGACAAGATTATGCTCCCTGGCGACTATATCGCCATGCGTCTGTCGGGCGGAAAGAAGCAGACCACCGTTTCAGGCCTTTCTGAGGGTATGTTCTGGGACTTCCAGAACAATGAAGTGAGCAAGGATGTGATGGATTTCTATGGATTCTCCAACAATCTCATTGCCGACATCGTGCCCACCTTCTCCGTACAGAGCACCGTTTGTGCAGCTGTAGCTGAAGAGCTGGGCATACCTGCTGGCACACCAATCTCCTATCGTGGTGGCGACCAGCCCAACAATGCGCTTTCGCTCAATGTGATGAAACCAGGTGAGATTGCAGCCACTGGCGGCACCTCTGGTGTTGTTTATGGTGTGCTTGGCGAAGTGAACTACGACAAATTGTCTCGTGTCAACACCTTTGCCCATGTCAACCACGGAGAGAACGGACAGACCCGTCTTGGAGTGCTCCTTTGTATCAACGGCACAGGCATCATGAACGCATGGATGCGTCGTACGGTGGCACCTGAGGGCATTTCCTATCCTGAGATGAACGACCTCGCAGAAACTGTACCAGTGGGTTGCGAAGGACTGAGTGTCATACCTTTCGGTAATGGAGCAGAGCGCGTCTTGCAGAATGAGAACGTGGGTGCCTCCATTCATGGCATTAATTTCAACATTCACAAGAAGGCCCACCTTGTTCGTGCTGCACACGAGGGCATCGCCTTCTCCTTTGCATACGGTATGGACATCATGAAGCAGATGGGCATGGAAGTGAAGACCATCAAGGCTGCTCATGCCAACATGTTCCTCAACTCCACCTTCCGCAAGACGTTGGCCACCATCACTGGAGCCGCCATCGAACTCTACGAAACCGATGGTTCTGTAGGTGCAGCTTATGGAGCAGGCATCGGAGCAGGCATCTATAAAGACAGTGATGAGGCTTTCAAGACCCTCAAGCACTTGGGCACTACTCAACCAGTAGCCGACAGTGCTCCCTACATGAAGGCCTACCAACTTTGGGTAGAACGGTTAGGAAAATGAAAAGAGGATAGACTTCAATTTTTCAAATCTTCAATTCTATGAAGCATCTTATTTCGACGGTGACCATCCTCATGCTCGCCGTCACTGCTTTTGCACAGACAGGCAAAGAATGGGACGACCCCACCAAGACCAGTGTGAATCGTGAGGAGGCACATACCTTGGCTATTCCGATGGCCACCCAGAGTGATGTCGCCAAGAACGACATGACTGCCTCGCCTTATTATCAGTCTTTGGACGGCACTTGGAAGTTCTACTGGGTATCCAACCCCAGCAAGGTGAACAACACCTGGTGCTCGAAAGACTACAATGATGGCACATGGACTAACATCGATGTGCCTGCCTCTTGGCAAGTGTATGGAATCAGACATAACAAGAATTGGGACAAACCTCTCTATTGCAACGTTGCCTATCCTTTCTCCTTCAACGAGAACACCTACAGCGTCATGGCAAGTCGTCCATACTGGTTTACCTACAAAGACGACATGACTAACCCCGTTGGCACCTATCGTCGCACGTTCACCATTCCTGACGAATGGGAAGGCCGCGACATCTACGTGCGCTTCAACAGCGTCGGGCATGGCTACTATCTCTGGGTGAACGGTCAACGAGTGGGATACAGCGAAGACTCCTATCTGCCCTCCGAGTTCAACATTACCGACTATCTGACCACAGGCGAGAACACGATTGCCTTGCAGGTATATCGCTTTACCAGCGGTTCCTTCCTCGAGTGTCAGGATTACTGGCGACTCACCGGCATTCATCGCAGTTGTTTCTTGTGGGCAGCCCCCAAGAGCCAGATTCGTGACTACTTCTTCACGACCGACCTTGATGCCACCTACACCAATGCGAAAGCCAACGTACAAGTAAGCCTCACAGGTCATGAAGCTGTGAACGGCGGAACTGTAGAAGTGAGCATAGAAGAAAACGGGGTGGCCATTGCTCAAGCCTCTCAAACCGTCAGTACAGCCAAGACGCTTAGCTTTGATATGAACGTCAGTGCTCCTAAGAAGTGGAGTGCCGAAGAGCCTAATCTCTACGACCTTGTGCTTACGCTCAAGGACAAAGACGGAAAGACAATCGATATCCGTGGTGGAAAAGTAGGTTTCCGTGAGGTAAGCATCCGTTCCACTGACGGTGCCCTTCTTATCAATGGCAAGCGCATGGTCTTCCATGGTGTGAACCGCCATGACTTCTCTCCTGAGAATGGACGTGCCATCACGCCAGAGGAGATAGAAGAAGACATCAAGACCATGAAGCGTCTTAACATCAATGCAGTGCGCACCTCTCACTATCCCAACGATCCCGTCTTCTACGACCTTTGCGACAAATACGGACTCTACGTGCTTGCTGAGGCCAACGTGGAGTGCCATGCCTATCAGCAGCTATCCAGTGTGGCCACGTTCCGTCCTGCTATGGTGGAGCGTTCAGAGAATCATGTGAAGTGGATGCGTAACCATGTCTGTATCTTCATGTGGTCGTTCGGCAACGAATCGGGAGGCGGCAACAACTTCCAGTATGTGGGCGAAGCCATCAAGAAGCTCGACAAGACGCGACTCACTCACTACGAAGGAGGAAGCCAATATGCCGATGTGAGTTCAACGATGTATGCCGACTATGGCACCATTGAAAGAATCGGTTCTACACAGAAAGACCGTCCTCACATCCAGTGCGAGAACAGCCACTCTATGGGCAACTCTATGGGCAACGTGCGTGATATGTTCGACCTCTACGAAAAATACCCATGCCTCACAGGAGAGTTCATCTGGGACTTCAAAGACCAGGGACTTCTTACTAAAACCAGTGCAGGTAAAACATACTGGGCATACGGAGGAGACTTTGGCGATGTGCCCAACGACGGAAACTTCTGTATTAACGGATTGGTGCGCCCCGACTGGAGTTACACATCCAAGACCTACAACACCAAGAAAGTATATCAGCCACTTGAGTTCAAGGCGGTGAAGAACAAGAAGAACTCCTTCCTCGTCAAGAACAAGATGGCCTTCCTGCCCAGCACGCACTATGATGTCAGCTACGAGCTTTTGGATGAGGAAGGAAATCAGTTGGCTACAGGTACCGTCGACAAAGAAGTGGCAGCAGGTGATAGCGCTACAATCGTCATCGACATATCTGCAATCAATGCCCTGCCTGCCGACCAAGAAGCCTTCATTCACTTCATGGCCAAGCAGAACACCTCCACACCGTGGGCTGATGCGGGTTATGTGGTGGCTGAAGAGAAACTTCCTGTAAAGACAGCCACGAAGGCCATGTACGACCTCACGAAGTTGGCTGACTGTGAAGATATCACCATTAGCGAAACCTCCACTTTGCTCACACTCTCTACCTCCAAGTTCAAGGCTACGTTCCAAAAAACAGCAGGAATACTGAACAGTTACTATTATAATGATGTACAACTTATCAGTAAACCCCTGGAGTTGAATGTCTTCCGATTGCCAACCGACAATGATGGCAGACAAAGCGGCAATTGGGACAATCTGGGACTGAAAAACCTGACCGCGAAAGGGAAAGTCGAGTATGAAGCAGGCGAAGATGGTAAGACCGTGAATGTAACGCTTCGTACGCAATACACGGGTCAGAACGGTACCAGTTTCGATGTCCAGATGGATTATCTCGTCTGTGCCAACGGTATGATGATGGTTAACTCCTTCATCAAGCCATCCATTACGGGCACTATCATCCCGAAGATGGGATTCCGTCTGGAGATGCCTTCCTCCATGGAGCAGTTATCCTGGTTCGGCCGTGGTCCATGGGATAGTTACCGTGACCGCAAAGAAGCTTGTTTCCCTGCCATCTACAAGAGCACGGTGTCCGACCAGCGCGAGGACTACATTATGCCTCAAGAGCATGGCACCAAGCAAGAAGTGCGATGGATCTCACTTGCGAACAGCGATGGCAACGGACTCGTCTTTGTGGCTCCTGACCAGATGGCAGCTTCTGCAGTCCACTTCCGTCCTGAAGACAACTATACTGATAAAAACAACCGTAGCAAGCACACTTACGACTTCAAGACCTGTGCAACCTCTGTTGTTTCGCTCGATGCCGCCACACGTGGCTTGGGCAATGCAAGTTGCGGCCCTGATGTGAGGGATAAGTACGAGTTGAAAGCAGCTAATACCGCTTTCCGTTTCTTCATCATGCCTCTCACCTCCGAGACCAATGCTGCCCAAATGGCGCGTGTCAGCATGCCTGTATGCCAACCCGTGAACTGCGAACGCACTTCTGCGGGTCGTATCAAGATGAGCACGTCCACCCCTGGCGCGACCATCTACTATAGCATTGACGGTGCGGAGTATCAGAAATATGAGACGACGTTGCTCCACAACGATGCATGCAACATCAAGGTCTACTGCACAGCAGAGGGACTTTGCGAGAGTCCAACGATGTCTTACGACTTCGATCTCTTCATCAACAAGAGCACTTGGGTGTTGAAGAGCGTAGATAGCGAACACGGTGGGAATGAGGCAAGGAAAGCCTTCGACAACAACCTCAACACTTTCTGGCATACTGAGTATCAGGGCAGTGAACCCACATGTCCCCACACCCTCGTGGTAGATATGACTCGAGTGTATGAAGTCACCGCTTTCACCTATACGGCTCGTGGTGACGGCACTGAGAACGGCATGGTGAAAGCATACGATGTTTATCTCAGTCTTGACGGAAAGACATGGGGAAATCCTGTGGTAAGTGGCGAGTTCCAGAAGACCACAGCCCAGCAGGTGGCTCCTCTCGCTACTCCTACCGTCGGTAGATATCTGAAATTTGTCGCCAAGTCCGAAGTCAATGGAAAAGCTTGGACTTCGGCTGCTGAGATTGGCATACAGGCAACAGCCGATGTGACATCGATTGACGAGCATCACGCACCGTCCCGTGATGGAGGATCTTACTATACGTTGCAGGGGGTTGCTGTTCCAACACCCGGTCGGGGTGTTCATGTACGACAAGGAAAGAAAGTGCTCTTCTGACAATGAACGATTCATAAAGAGTCGGTGGCTTGAGATTGATTCGAGTCACCGGCTCTTTTTTTTGTGGATTGTGTAACGCTGTAGGCTGGAATGACTTTCTCTTTGGAGCGGTATGATGTGATTTCTCAGTTTTTAGTGGAGGAGTTACTCATAATTCGTGTTTTTTCTCTACCTTTGCAGTCAAAATGAAGAACGAGACAAGACTGTTAGACAACTGAACTATAGGATGATGTCTTTCGGAAAGGAATAAGACGGTAGTCAAATGAAAGGTCAACGAAACATATTTCTGGCGTTGTGCCTGTTGCTGGCGGTTGGATTGGCTGCACAATCTCCTCAGCATCGGCTGCATGTCGTATTGTTGGGTGACTCTAACACGTGGATTGGTGGTGATCGCTGTGATCAGTCTCGGGGGTGGAATAAGTGGTTTAAAGATGAGTTTCAGCCGTTGTCTTGCCATAGTTATGCAAGGAGCGGGGCGACATGGACGAATACGGAGAGAACGGAATATAATACGGAGGAGAATGTGGAGGTGCTAAGTGACAATAACGTGGTTTATAACCAAATCAACCGTCTGCGTAAGGCTGTGGAAGAAGGTGAACAGCATACTCCTGATGTGGTTGTGGTGATGGCGGGGACGAATGATATGTGGTTTACCAGCAAGCGTCCTGAAGTGTTTGCTATGACTGCGGATGAGGCTTTTGCCGATACGGACATATTGCAGCGTCCAGCAAACCGTGTATTGTCTTTAGCGGGTTCCGTGCGTTATGGGTGTGAAATGCTGAAATCCTCATTCCCTCATGCGCAGCTTGTGTTGATAACGCCTATGCAGACAACGAAAGTGAGTGCTGAACTGGCAGAACGGACGGGGGATGTGATTGAAGCATGTGGCAAGCAGTTGGGTGTGGCTGTTATCCGTCTGGACAAAGAGGGGTGTGTCTCTCGTGCCCAAGAATTAAAGAAAAAGACACACACATCGGACGGTGTGCATACGAACGAGGCTGGTGCTCGATGTGTCGGGACGTTTGTGGCGAAGCGTTTGAAAGAGGTCGTGAAATAGCCCGTAGGCACAAATGTTGATGGATGTACTTTTGTCGTAAAAGATTGATATTTCATGGTTTTTTCGGATTTATTCTTCTTGTTTGTGTTTATTCCTGCCTTCATTTTGTGCTATCTGGTGGCAGGATGGATAGACCATGCTTTTTTGTCTGAACCATCCAGAAAGAGTCTGCGTGGGAGAAACTTAGTGCTGGTGATGTTCTCACTCATCTTTTATGCGTGGGGCGAGCCTGTATATGTGTTTCTGATGTTACTGTGTGTGCTGATGAACTATTTGGCAGGTCTGGGAGTGGCACGTGCAGACCGCCATCGAAAGTTGGCACTTGTCATAGGACTGATTGGGAATATTGCCATTCTGGGCACATTCAAGTATCTCGGATTCTTGGCAGAGACACTTGGTGATATGGGGGTTCCCGTACCTGTTCCAAACATCGCTTTGCCTATTGGAATCAGTTTCTATACGTTCCAGTCTATTTCTTATCTGATTGATGTGTATCGCAGGGAGTCTCCCGTACAGCGTCGTTTTATTGACTTGCTGCTCTATATCTCCATGTTCCCGCAGTTAATAGCAGGCCCTATTGTGCGCTATGGAACCATTGCCGAAGAGATACACGATCGCCATGCTTCGGCCTCCGATATGGCAGAGGGCGTGTTCCGTTTCTTGATAGGTTTGGGAAAGAAAGTGGTGCTGGCCAATCAATTGTCCGAGATTTCTGATCAGTTTCTGGTGGGAGGCCTCACTTCCTTGTCCACGGCTGGAGCATGGTTGGGTATTGTGGCATTCACGTTCCAGATATACTTCGACTTTTCGGGCTACAGCGACATGGCCATTGGTATGGGGCGTTGTATGGGATTCCATTTCAACGAGAACTTCAATCATCCTTATTGCAGCAAGTCCATTACGGAGTTCTGGCGGAGGTGGCACATCTCATTAGGAAGTTTCTTCCGCGATTATCTGTACATCCCATTGGGAGGCAATCGTCGTCATCAGGCTTTGAACATTCTGGTGGTTTGGTTCCTTACGGGTATGTGGCATGGCGCCAGTTGGAACTTTATTTTGTGGGGTGTCTATTTCGGCATCATCGTGATGGTGGAGAAATACACTTTGCTGCGTATACAAAAGTACATTCCATCCGTGCTCTTGCATCTCTATAGTATTTTGTTGTTTGTGGTGGGATGGGGCATCTTCTATTTCGACGACTTCGGTCACATGCGCACCTTCTTCCGGTCGTTGGTGGGAGGAACGGAAATGTTGATGGATTTCTCTGTAGAGAGCGCCTTGTTCGATAATTTCTGGCTATGGATAGTGGCCATCATCTTCTGTATGCCTGTACGTCGGACATTGACGGATGCTTACGTGCGTTTTGTGCCAGCATGTGGTGCCAAGACGGTGGTGGCGGTGACTGCCAAGACGGTGATTTCAGTTTGTATTCTGGTATTGAGTGCGGCGTTGTTGGTGGGTGCCACGAATAATGCGTTCATCTATACTCGCTTTTAGTTTCACAATTTGACCTCGTATGTTGTAAAGACAATGAAAAAGCATATCATATACATCTCTCTTGTGGCATTGGTCTTCGTGGCTTTTGTCGTCGTGTTCGATACGTTCCCCAGAACAAAGGTGTCGGAACTGGAGAAGCGTGAATTGGCCACGTTCCCCACATTCACCTGGGAACGTCTTGCCAGTGGAGCCTTCACCAATGAGGTCTCATCGTGGTTCAGCGACAGTGAGCCGTTCCGCGATGAATTGATGACCCTGAGCATGCAAATCAAAGATATCATTGCCATTGTCCCAACGGAGGATAATGTCAGGTTTCATGCGGGGGATATGCCTGTTGTGGCTCCAGTGATAGACCCTCTTGCCCCCTCTGATAAAGGGGATGAGGACGACGATGACATGGTGTTGGAGGAAAATGCGAAGATTGCCAATGCTGGCATCATCATTGCAGGACAGGGTGAAAATGTGCGCGCACTGATGTGTTATAGTGGTGCGGCGAATGGTTGTGAGGAGTATGCTGAGGTTGCTAACCTCTACAGGAGGACATTTGGCAGCAGGGTGAATGTGTACTGCATGGTCATCCCCACATCTATTGAGTTCTATTGCCCTGAGAAGGTGAAGAACCGCACCCAGTCGCAACTGGCCACCACGCAGCATGTGTTCGAGTGTCTGGAACCAGACGTTAAGCCTGTGGACATCTACCCTGTGCTGAAGAAGCATCGCAAGGAGAACATCTATCTGCGCACCGACCACCACTGGGCGCCGTTGGGCGCGTTCTATGCAGCCAAGACGTTTGCCCATGTGGCTGGTGTTCCATTCAAGGAACTGGATTGCTATCAGGCAGACACGGTGCACCGTTTCGTGGGCAGCATGTATGGCTATTCTAAGGATATTGCTGTGAAGAATGCGCCTGAGGACTTTGTGTACTACAAGCCGCAGGGTGTGGAGTACACCACCACCTACACGGTTTACAATATCAACAACAAATACCAGGTGTTGAGCGAGAACAAACCCTGCAATGGTCCTTTCTTCTATAAATATAAGGATGGGAATGGCGGTGCCTACTGCACGATGATGGGTGGTGACACGAAACTCACCCAAGTGCGCACCTCGACGCACAACGGACGGCGACTCATCATCCTGAAGGACAGTTTTGGCAATGCCTTGCCTGGTTTCCTCTTTTTCTCTTTCGAGGAGGTGCACGTCATCGACAACCGCTACTTCACCAAGGACATTATTGCCTATGTGGAGGAAAATCACATCACCGATATTCTCTTTGCCAACAACATATTCAGTGCCTACTCCAAATGGACTTGCAAGCACTATGAGGATTTCCTGCATCAGAGATGGGTGCAACCTCAGGCAGAACCCCTCGTCCCCTCTGTCAAGGAGACTCCCTCCAGCGAGGTGGGCACGGACACGATAGAATAAAAGAAGTCAACTTTCGGAAGTTACCGCTTCTCTCAGGAGTTAAAGGAGTTAAAGCCTATACTCTGTCAACTGTGGAGAGGAGTTTTCACGCCAGCATTACATTCGGCTTTAACTCCTCTAACTCCTTTAACTTCTTTAACTCCAAGAAAGTGGAGCTTGCGAAACTTAAGTAAAAGAAAAAAAGATGGAAGAACTTTTCAACCTGAACGACCTGTTGGTACAGGTCAATCATGAGAGCGTCACCATTGTTGGCGCATTATTCAAACTCACATTAAGTATGCTGTTAGGCGCCATGATAGGGTTGGAGCGCCGACACAAAGGGCAGATAGCGGGTATGCGCACGTTTGCGCTCATCTGCATGGGTTCCACGTTAGCCATGCTTGTGTCTATCTATATCCCGGAACAACTGCTCGGCAAGACGGAAAATGGTGACCCTGGTCGCATTGCGGCTCAGGTGATTTCGGGCATCGGTTTCTTAGGCGCAGGTGCCATCATCCAGATGAAGGGGTCGGTGCGTGGTCTCACCACCGCGGCTGGCATGTGGATGACGGCTTCCATCGGCTTGGCGGTTGGTGCAGGCATGTATATGATAGCCACGCTTGCCAGTCTGCTCATCATCCTGGTGCTGACCATGTTGGAGTTGGCAGAGAAGCGCATTTTGAAGGGAAGAGAACAGAAGATTGTTCGCCTGAAGGTGAACTACATCCTCAAAGATGCCACACCTTTCCGCCAGTACTTTAAGGACTACCATGTGCACGTCTCCGATGAGTTTTTCCGCTACGACTATACACAGGGAACCACCATCGTCAATTTCATGGTGCGCAGTCAGGACAAGACGGATTTTATCTCCCTCTTCGACAAGATGTCCGCTGCAGGCGACGTGCTCTCCCTCACGCTCACCAACGAAGTGAACAACTGACCCTCTTGATGTCATAATAAGTACACCCTGTTGCAACACTGCAGCAGGGTGTTTTTTTTCAATTATCATTTATGAATTATTAATTGTTTCTCGCGAGATATGCTTTGGCGGTGCCGAAGCGGAGGTAGAAGTCGATGCGGACGGGGAGGTGGCGGGCATCGTCGGTGACGTAGAAGCGGAGGAGCTCTTTGTCGCGTTTCTTCTCCTCGTAGTCGAGCAAGGAGTAGACGAGGCAGTGGTAGGTCTTTTTGTCGTTGGCGCGCCAGTCTTTCTTGCCTCGATAGACGAGGGTTTGCATCTCCACCTTTTTGCCAGTGGCCATAGGGAAGTGGACGCGCGAGGTGGGAGCGCTCCAGTTGCGGGCGAGAGTGAGGATGGAGAGCATGTCGTAGTTGCAGTCTTCGCTCTCGTAGTGGTGCTCTGACAGGTTACCGTGGCGACTTAGGTAGCGTTGCTTCACATGGCTGCGACCATTAGGGTAGGTGTACCACACTTCGTCAACCGTGTAGTTCTTCCCCTCCAGAGAGCCTTTGCGGAAGTAGAGAGGGACAAGTTGGGGAGTGACATAAGAGATGAGGGTGTCGCGCATGGTGAAGACCACATCGCAGCGTCGGTTGCTGGTGAAGAGAAGGTCGTTTCTCAGCACGGGTTGCCCGCTTCGTGTGGTGGGGTGTATTGTGTAGTGTGCGGCTCCGCACTTCACCCAGATGAAGTTCCAGTGAAAATATAGGTCGTAGGTGAGGCTCTCTCCAGCAGTGGGGATAGCCGTGTTCTCGGTGGGACACTGGGCGAAGGAAGTGAGGCTGAAAAGTAAAAGGAAAAGTAAAGGGAAAAAGGAAAAGTGAAAAGTGAAAAATTTGCTACCGCAGCAGTAAGCCGACAGTTGACGAACAAGTGCGGTAGCAAATTTTTCACTTTTCACTTTTCCTTTTTCCCTTTTATTTTTCATTCTTCCAACAATGTTGAGTCATTCACGATGACCATGATGCTGTCAGTCACTTCCTCTTCTTGTGGTGTCTGCACGAAGGGGTTGCTCTCTTTGCTGTAGGCAAGGTAGAGGAAGGCGAACACGCATCCGATGACGATGGTGCCGAGGAAGAACATGCCGAACATCATGTAGCGGTTCAACTTGGTCGCACGATTATTTCGTAAACTCATCTTGGTTAGGAATTAGGAGATCCTCTCTGCCCTACGGGCATCTCCCCCATAATGGGGAGAGCCATCCGGATAGATTTTCTAACGCCCAACATCCCGCATGGTCTCCCTCCCCATTATGGGGGAGGGCTAGGGAGAGGGTCTTTAATTATCAATTATCTCAACTTTTTCTCATACGCCTCCTTGTCGTGAAGCACCTGCAGGGCTTGTTCCACATCTTCGTCACCCTTGAGCGACTGCTCCACAACGCCTGCCTGATAGTAGTAGCGTTTGATGACTTCTCCAGCCATGAGGCGGCGGATGTCGTCCTGCTTGTGATCCATTTCGCGGTCGAGGTTGTGGGCCAATTTCTGTTCGAGGGCATCGAATTGCTCTTTGGCATCCTCGTAGTAACCCTCATACTGAGCGGTCTTCTTCAGCTCGGCCAGGCGTTTCTCGCTTTGGCGGTCGTAGGTGAACTTGCTCTCCGCAACCATCTGCTTGAACTGTGCATAATCCTCGTCGGTGATGGCGAAGTCCTTGACGGCGGGGAGAGTGGGGTGGCTCTGGAAGTATTGGGTGCCCCAGTCAGTTAGCACATCGTCGTTGGAGATGGCATAGACGATGTTGGAGATGGTGTCGTGCTTCACGGCGATGTCGGGTTTGATGCCGCTTCCCTCCGTCACTTGACGTCCTCCTGCTGTTTGGAACATTTGCTTGAGCGTATCGGCCTTCGTGTCTATTTTCTTGCCTGTCTTGCGATAGATTTCAGCCGCCTCACGCAGTTTCTTGTAGTCAATCTTCTGGATGCAGCGGCCCGAAGGGAGATAGTATTTGGCAGTGGTCAGTTTGAGGTTGCCGTTGTAGGGCAGTTCGCGCGAACTCTGCACGAGTCCCTTGCCGTATGTGTCGCAGCCAACAATGACCGCGCGGTCGAGGTCTTGCAGGGCTCCTGCCACGATCTCAGAGGCACTGGCGGTCTCGTCGTTCACCAGGATGACCAGCGGAATGTCGAGGTCGAGCGGCTCATTGTGAGTGGTATAGACATAGTGGGCAGCCAAGTGTTTTCCTTTGGTTTCCACCACTTTCTGGTCTTTGGGGATGAAGAGTCCGGCAATGTCAACCGCCTCGTTCAGCAGACCGCCTCCGTTTCCCCGCAAGTCGAGAATGATGCCCTGTGCTCCCTGCTCCTTCATGGCGATGAAGGCTTTGCGCACCTCCTTGGCACACCCTTCGGTGAACTCTGTGAGGTTGAGGTAGCCCATGTCGCCAATGAGTCCGTAGTACGACACTGCATCCTTCTTGATGCTACGGCGTGTAATCTTGAAGTCACGGGGTTTCTTCTCACCAGGACGTTGCACACGCAGCACGAATGTGGTGCCAGGTTCGCCGCGCAACATCTCGCTCACCTCCGACGTGTTCAAGCCCTTCAAATCCTTGTCGTCAATCTTCAGCAGCACATCGCCCACTTGCAGACCCACCTCAGCGGCAGGCATGTCGGGATAAGGCTCGTGGATGATGACAGTGGAGTCCTTCCGCATGCGGATGATGGAACCGATGCCGCCATACTTGCCCGTGGTCATCATCTTCAGTTCGTCCATCTCCTCCTCAGGATAGAACTTCGTGTAGAGATCCAGTTCGCGGGTCATGGCATCGATGCCCACACCGATGAGTTTGTCAGCCTCCAGCGAGTCCACGTAGAAGAGATCCAGCTGACGGTAGATGGTGTTGAAGAGGTCGAGGTTCTTCGCCACCGTGAAGTTATGTTCTGTCTGTGCCAGCGCCGATGATGTCATCGACAGCGCGGTCAGCAAGATAAGAAGAGTTCTTTTCATTTTGTTCTTTGCATATTTCGGGCACAAAGGTACATAATTAAATTAGGAAAGAGGAATTAGGAAAGAGGAATTTTTCCAATCGGCTCGTTTTTTCACCAAATTAAACATATAATTCGTCATTCCTCATTCGTCATTCCTCATTTTTCGCTACCTTTGCAACGATGGAAACCAACGAGCAACAAAAACTGGTGCGTCGCTACTACCAGTATCTGAAACTGGAGAAGGGCTGTTCTCCTCACACGATTGATGCCTATATGCGCGACCTCGACAAGTTCCTGCGCTTCATCGCCGATGAGGGCAAGGACTTCATGACTGTTCAGTTGGAAGACTTCCACCACTTCTCCGCACTCATGTTCGACATCGGCATCCATTCCACCTCCCTCTCGCGCATTCTGTCGGGGGTGCGGAGTTTCTACCATTTCCTGGTGCTCAGCGATGTGCTCGAAGTGAACCCCACAGAATTGCTCGAATTTCCCAAGAAACCGCAGCATCTGCCCGATGTGCTCACCGTCGATGAAGTCGATGCCATCGAATCCGTCATCGACCTCAGCCAACCCGAGGGTCACCGCAACAAGGCTATCGTCGAAACCCTCTTCTCGTGCGGCCTGCGCGTCAGCGAACTGGTCAACTTGAAGTTGAGCAACCTCTTCCTCGACGACGAGTTCATCAAGGTGGAAGGCAAAGGCTCCAAGCAACGTCTGGTGCCCATCTCCCAGAAGGCCATCCACGAACTGCAACTCTACTTCACCGACCGCAACCAACTGCCCATCCCCGCCCAGTTCCAAGACTTCGTCTTCGTCAGTTTCCGTCGCAAGAAACCTCTCACTCGCGTCATGGTCTTCCTCATGCTCAAAGACCTGGTGGCCAAGGCAGGCATTCAGAAGACCGTCTCTCCCCACACCCTTCGTCACTCCTTCGCCACCTCCCTGCTCGAAGGAGGCGCCAACCTCCGCGCTATCCAAGCCATGCTGGGTCACGAATCCATAGCCACCACCCAAATCTACACCCACATCGACACTACCCACCTGCGCGAGGAAATCCTCCTCCATCATCCACGCAACATGAAGAAGTGAAGTGCTTCCACTTCCTCATCTTCCCTTCTTTCACACCCTCAAAACCGACGTCCCCGACATCGGTCGACCGACATCGGGGACATCGGCAGAGCGACATCGGGGACATCGGTTAACCGACATCGTCGACATCGGTTTGCCGACCTCGACGACATCGCCTGACCGACCTCGACGAGGTCGGTTCAGAGGCGGTGTAAGTGCCCCTTCAGGAAATGTGCCGTTGGGAAGTTCGAGCCTCTTCCACTGGTGGCTCTCTATTATTTGCAATTTGCAACGGTTTTTGAAAGCGTAGCGTTGGCTTCACCGAAAGTGCTCACGTTCGACAACCTTTAGCTCGACGAAGACAAACTTGAGTCACTTAATCGTACCGTTGAGCTGTGCTCGAATGTACTCATGTTCGGAAAAAACGAAATAATTTTGTTTTTTCACTCACTTAATCGTACCTTTGCAGCGGAAACAAAAAAGGAAGCAATATGAACACAACCATTTCACTTGAGAATATCCTCCACATGCTGAGAGGTTTAAGCCTGAGCAACCGCCAGTGGCTGGCTGAACATCTGGTGGAGCCAGCAGAGATGGAACAGGCTGCGCAGCGTAAAAGCGATGCCCAGCTTGTGCGTGATCTTCAGGCCTTGCGCTATGAGGGGGAGCCGACCACAGAAGAAAAAAAGCAGATGTTGCGAGACAGCCACTTCTTTGGTGGACGTAGAATTAAATACAAATACGATGAAGAATAAGAAATACCTTCTTGACACCAACGTATTGATTGACTTCCTCGATGGCGTTCCTTCCATCGTTGAGCATGTGTTGAATGTAGGGACGGAGAAATGTTGCATCTCTGTCATTTCCCTTCATGAGCTATATTATGGCGCTTATCTTGCAAAAGAGAAGAAAGAAGAATACTTCGAGAAGGAAAAAATGAAAATCGACAAATTGCTTGAATACTTCACCCTTCTTCCTCTGGAGACAAAGGGAGTGGCTTATGGTCGTATCAAATTTGCGCTTCGGAAAAAGGGCAAGCCCGTCGATGAGTTTGACATGGTCATAGCAGGTCAAGCCGTCAGCGAGGGTCTAACGGTCGTGACCGACAATCTCAAGCACTTTGAGAATATGCCAGATGTCAAGATTGAGAATTGGATGTAATACAGCTTCCTTCATCTGTAAACCCTGAATTCCGCAGCGCCGCGGAATTTAGGAAAAAGAAAAATAAGTCTTAAAGTTCAATTTCTCCCACGAAAGTGATGCTTCCTCTCTCAATTTGTAACTCAAAGATGCCAGAAAGGGTGTCGGGAAGTTCCACGATGCCACTTTCATCTATCATGGTTGTATAGACGATGTTGTCATTTTGAGTATAATTTTATGATATGATTAGTGTTGTTAAGGGTTCTGAAAAGATAGCTGGAGAAAGAGTTGGAATTGAAGCCGAAAGAAGCAAGGATGCCTTCTGAAGTTTGCCAGTCGATGGGGTGTACACTCGCTTCTGTCTGCGGGGTTTCCACTATCAGAATGTGCCGGGAAGATGCCTTCGCCAAGTTCTGTAGTGCTTTCTGTTGCAACGCAGTAGGAATATACTGGAGGACATCCTTGCAGAGCACTAAGTCGAAGGGATCGGGTATGTATAGTTCGTCAGTAAGGTCGGCCACACCGCAAGGTTCATCGTCTTGGGGAAGCAAGATTTTGGAAAGTTTCTCGGTATAGGGATTGGCATCGTACCCTGCGGCATTGATGCCATGACATCGCAGATTGGCCACGTAGAGTCC
>JAFSKK010000033.1 GCA_017448965.1 Bacteroidaceae bacterium
AAAGGAAGATAGCCGCATTTCAGCGGCGGAAGATAGAGGACGATACCTTGCCATTAGCATTACATTTGTCTTCTATCTCCTTCTATCTTCTTCTATCTCCCTTTATCTACAAGGCATACAAAGCTTGCGAAACTTTAGTCAGTAGTGAATTTTACAAAGAAAGAAGGATGAAACAAAGCAAGAGTGTGAGCCTGACGCTGCTTTTTATGCTGTTGTCAATGCTGACGATGGCACAAGAGAGTAAAACCGATACCGTCAAGACAGACACGGTGAAAACGAAGGAACGTGCCCTGCAAGTGGTCGCAGAAGTGAAAGACCATATAACCCATGACCCCATCAAAGGTGTGAAGGGTGAACTGCTTTATGCGGCTGACAGCACCTTTGCTGACACGTTGGAGATACGCTACGAGGAAGAGGGGGATTGGAAGTACAGCTATTTTATTGCTCGTATCAAGCGGGCAGGCAATTATCTTGTCAGGTTGGAAGCCGAGGGCTATCAGCCGATGTATGTGCCCCTTGACATCAAGAAACTCTACAAGCATGAGCAACATCGCAGTTTGAAGACGGTCTATCTGCGGAAGATACCCAAGAAAAATGAAATAGAACTGGATGAGGTGGTTGTCACAGCCACGAAACTGAAGTTCTACATGGACGGTGACACCCTTGTCTATGATGCCGATGCTTTCAATATGGCGGAAGGTTCCATGCTCGATGCACTCCTGAAGAAGTTGCCTGGTGTGGAGGTGGAGCAGGGTGGTGTCATCAAGGTGAACGGCCGTCAGATAGATGCCTTATTGCTCAATGGAAAGGACTTCTTCGACAGCGACCGTGAGTTGCTGTTGGAGAACATGCCCACCTACATGGTGAAGAACGTGCAGAGTTATGAGCGTGTGCCCGACGAGGTGAAAGGAACGAATCGCGAGAAGAGCACTCCTAAGGAACTGGTGATGAATGTGAAGTTGAAGAAGGAGTATAGCAAAGGCTGGATTGCCAATGCTGATGTGGGCGGTGGAGCCACCTTCTTCAAGAACGCAGAAGGACAGCATGACGCTAAATATCTCGGCCGACTCTTTGGCATGCGGTTTACCGACAACAGCCGCTTGACGCTCTTTGCTAATGTGAACAACTTGAACGACTACCGCACCCCTGGAGAGAAAGGGGAGTGGTCACCACTCACACAGTCGGAAGGACTGACCAAACAGGTGCAGGTGGGTGCCAACTATCGTACCGAGAAAGAAGACCACTACCGTTATGAGGGCAGCATCAAAACCAATTATGCTGACAAGGAGGATGCCAACAATACCAGCAGCGAGACCTATCTTGACAACGGGAGTACGTTTGGTCGCTCCTTCTATAGAAAGCGGAGTTACGACTGGCAGGTGGAATCGCAGCACAACTACAACTACTATCATCGTGACCCCGTCGGTGATTGGCTCAAATATTTCCAGTTCAGCCTTCAACCTTACTTCCAATATCTGAAGTGGAATAATCACACGCAGTCAGCCAGTGCCACATTGTCGGAAGATGTGGCATCGAATCTGGGCAAGGCATGGATGGACAGCATCATGGCTCCCAATGCAGGCGAACTGTTGAGGAAGTATGCCATCAACCGTACCATCAGCCGCACCAAGGGTATCGGACATTGGCTCGAAGGCAGCAGTTTTGGCTATTTTTCCACTACTCCTGCCCATAATGATTACATCGACCTGTTTACTGTTTTTCGATTCCGCGTTACTGATCGACAAGAGGACAACTACAACCACAACCTATACGAATACGCCACGACCTCATCGCAGCCTCACGACTTCCGCAACCGCTTCAATCCTACTGAAGCCCGAACACGTTCTTTCTATGTGGATCCTCGACTGATGATTGCCTTGGACGAGAAGCACCACCATAACCTCAACTTCGAATACACATATTCCTATAACTACAACTACAGCAACAGCCCTCTCTACCTGCTGAACAAACTGGCAGAATGGGACAATGCGGAAAGTCATGCCTTGGGCACTCTCCCTTCGGTGGATGAAATGCTGACCACGTTGGATGCCAACAACAGTTCACGCTCCACCACCATCACCCATACGCACACGCCAAGAGTGGGCTATAACTTCAATAAATATAGCGAAGATGCTTATTCCATGCTGGAATTCTCTCTGAGTGTACCTTTTTGCCATGAAAGCCTCGATTACCAGCGGGGTGCACAGGTGGATACGCTGATGCGACGCAACACCGCCTTTCTCTCGCCAAGAATCCGCTTCTTTCACAGCAACTGGAAACGGAACAGAAGCATTCAAGCGAACTACTCCATGGAGACATCGGCACCAACGATGACCCATCTGCTCGACATCCGCGATGACTCCAATCCTCTTTACATCACTTTGGGTAATCCGAACCTGAAGAATACCCGTCGGCATAACCTCAATGGCGACTATCGTGACAAGTTTGGCAAGACGCTCTTCAATGTCGGCATCGGTGCCACTCTCACAGAGAACGCGGTGGCTTCGGGATTCATCTACAACAAAGAGACGGGTGTGCGCACCGT
Organism: Bacteroidaceae bacterium; assembly: GCA_017448965.1. Classification (GTDB taxonomy): domain Bacteria; phylum Bacteroidota; class Bacteroidia; order Bacteroidales; family Bacteroidaceae; genus Minthosoma. The sequence goes on from JAFSKK010000033.1 coordinate 2,546, forward strand.
CACTCCCGATAATGTGAATGGCAACTGGAACTTGAACTCCACAGCGGGGGTTGATTTTCCGTTGGACAAGAATGACCGCTTCCGCATCAAGGAGAATGTGTCCTACAACCATGCTCGCAGCGTTGACTTGAGCGGCACGAACGAGAGCCTTGTTGCCACACGCTCTGTGGTTACTACCGACCTTGTCGACGAGAACCTCACCTTCAGTTGGAAGCCAACCAGCAAGATGGAGTACGGCATCAACGGTAAACTGAACTATCAGCACTCTGTCAGTCAGCGTGAGGGCTTTACCAACATCAACGCTTTCACCTATCAGTATGGGGTGAGTGGGCAAGTGGAGTTACCGTGGAACATTCAGGTGTCCACCGACCTGACCATGTACAGTCGTCGCGGCTACAGCGAGGCCTCCATGAACACCAACGAACTCGTCTGGAACGCCCGTCTCTCCAAACGTCTGCCCAAGCAGAACCTGACCATCCTCTTCGATGGGTTCGACTTGTTGGGGAATCTCTCCAACGTGCGCCGCTACATCAATGCTCAAGGTCGCACAGAGACTTTCTACAACGTCATTCCTTCCTACGGCCTTCTTCATGTGATTTATCGTCTGAACAAAGAACCGAAGAAAAAGTAAATTTTTTGTCGTTTTTCTGTCACAAAAAGCCGTAACTTTGCGTCATGTAATCAGAAAGCCCTCCTGAGAGGGGAGGGGAAGACTTCAGTCATGACGATAGAGACATTCAAAGAAAAGGCTCATACAATGCGCCCGATGCTGATGGCTACTGCCCGACGGATTGTGGGCGATGAAGCGGAGGCTGAGGACTTGGTGCAAGATGCGCTGCTGCGGTTGTGGCAGTTGCGTGATGAGCCTATCCAGAATGTGGAGGGGATGGCAAGAGTGGTGGTGAGGCATCTGAGTTATGATGCGGTGAGACGACGGCATGAGTGTGTCGCCATCGAGGAGACTGATGTGGCGGACAATTCACCAACCGAAGGACTGACAGATGTGGAGGTGCGGATGATGACGCTGGTAGGTCAGTTGCCCACTTTGCAGCAAACAGTGTTGCGGCTCCGACATGTTGAAGAGATGGAGATGAAAGAAATATCCGAACTTATTGGTGCAACAGAAGCGACAGTAAGGCAATCGCTGAGCAGGGCTCGACGGAAATTATTGGAACAATTCACACAGAAAGGATTGAAAAGATGAAGGAACAAGATATACATACGTTGGTGGAACGTTTTCTCGATGGGGAGACGACGCTGAAAGAGGAACGGAGGCTATACGCTTTCTTTCAGCGGGATGAGGTGCCCGAGGGGTTGAAGGAATATCAGGAGATGTTCAGGGCATACGCAGCCATCGCTCCGAAAACGGCAAAGAAGCAAGTGATGCGTCCCATCTGGCTTCGGGTGACAAGTATCGCAGCAGCTGCATGCTTAGTGGCGGTTTCGCTGATTGGATATAACTTGTATACTGATAAAACTTCCGACCCTTCAGGTGAGGTTCGGTTGGTCAAGAACGAGACACCAAAGCAGGATGGAGAAAAGGAAGTGGTCACTCAGATGCCACCAACTCCTGTTGAACACCTGTTGGCAGAGCAAGTGAAGCAGCCTCGGCAGCCTCAGCAACCGCAAGCGAGGAGGGTAAGGCGTAAGGAGACCATGCTCCAAGAGAAGACAGAAACTACTTCTTCCGTGCAGACACCTTCCATAGGGATGATACATCAGGTTAGTAACCCCGTGAGTGATCCATCCGAAGGGAACTTCATCTATGCCTCCCATGTTATGAAGGAGGATACCGTTCCTTATCAGGACCCGGCTCGTGTGGACGAATTTATTACGAAGTTTGCCAATTATTACCAAGTGAAGGAGGGGGAACTGAAGTGTTCCATTCCGAAAGATAGTTGTGTGATCAGCACCGTTTATGTCTTTCCGGATAAAAAAGAGGTGGATGTCTTTGGACGATTGTTGCAGGCCGCTTGTTGGTATAACGATGCGACACCTGGATACCTCCTGACCTTCTCGCATCAGCAGTTCTTCTTTGAACTGAAAGATATACGGAAGCAGTTGCAATATCGCTGGATTGCAGAACGTGTGAATGGTAAGATCTTGCTTTACAGCACCTGTTCACCCATCAATGTTTCTGTCTCATCGACCTGCTATCAGGCGTATAGAGAAGAATTGATGCACACAAAGAGTATTAACACTAAAAATGTAGACATATGAAAAAAGTGATGATTCTTAGCCTTCTGGCTTTCTGTAGCGTCGCCATGCAGGCACAACCGAAAGATGTGAAGATTCTGGCAAAGGCCTCAGGTGTCTATATGGTGCCCTGCCCTGAAGCCGTCGTGGACAAGAAAACCAAGAAAAAGACGATTGTATGGCCTGACACGGAGAACAACTCGTGGCATGAGAACATGGGCATGATAGAAAATGTCCCCACTGTGGACAACTTTGAAAGCATCTTCCCCGATGCTCATATCCCTGATAATTCTGCTTACTGTCCTGTTGTATGGCTGTTGGCAGAGGAGAACAACGAGACGGTGCTGCATTGCTACTTTCGTATGCCTGCCGATGTGGTGACCAACATGTGGCTAGTGAGCAACGAGTGTGTTATTCTTGATAAGGAGACAGGCACCATCTATCAGTCGCGCCGTACAAATCCCGATTGCTATGGCAAGGTGTTCAGCGTGAAGGCTAAAGAAGGAAGCATTCTCGACTTTCAAATCTTTTTCCCAAAACTGGAAGAGAATACCAAAGAGATTTGTATTTATGGCGTTCCCAACTGGTACATGCGGGGTATGGATGTGACACTTTATGAAGCACGACAGAAGTTCTTTGGAACGAAGTTGGGATATGATGACGTGCCACAGTTCCACAAGGCGCATCTCGTCAGCGAGGCAAAGGATTACAACAAGGACAACTACAAATCGTGGGCTGTCTATGATGATGCACACCTCATCAAGCCTGTGAAAGAGGGGACAATGGCCATTTGGTGCACTCCTGATGCCACCTATCTGGCTGTAGCCACTGAGATGAATTGGATGAGAGAGTATTTTGGTCGAGGCGGAAACAACATGCTCATTGATTCGTCAGGACATCAATATAAGTGTAAGGACGTATTAGGCTATCCGAATGATAAACTCTTCTGGCTGGAAGGCTGCTCTGGAGACTACTTCGCCATCGTGCAGGTGTTCGAACCTGTTCCGCTCAGCGTTGAAACGATTACTTATATTGTTCCAGAGGGTGAACCCTTTGCTATGTGGGGTGCCAACTGGAGTGGTGAAGTCCGTCCTGACCTCAACATACAAGAACTTCGCGATAACCAGAAGCTCTTTGAGTATCACGAAAGAGTGATTGAAAAATAAAAAACAGGCGAAAAGTTTTTTTAGTGTGGGGCGATGTGATGCAGGTGTGCATACATCGCCCCTGTTTGTTTGTTATGGATTTAGTCCGAATGTCGTCGAGCACAAGGGTGGATTACCTTGCTGCCACGTATTTGTGCAGGGTAGCACGAACAGCGCCGTTGCCAGCATAGAGTTCCTTTACCATACCCTCAATCTGCTCACCAAGTCCTGCATCGTAGAGGTTCACGCCAAAAACATCGGCACGACTGTAGAGTTGCTTCAAGCAGCTGTAGTCTTGGTCAACCTTGCCCACCTGAAGTGGGGCAACGATGGCTTGCAGTTCTGCGAGCATAGGGTCGGGTGATGGCTCAAATGGTGTACCGTCATCCTTGATACCCTTGAGGTAGCGGGCATAACCTGCGAGGGTGAGTGGAATGAGCACGAGGTTGGATTTGTCGAGTCCTCGTGACAGATATTTCCTGATGGTCTCGCCGAAACGGATAGGCAGTTTCTGCGAGGTGTCCATCGCAATACGCTGAGGAGCGTCCGGCATAAATGGGTTGGGCAAGCGACGGTTGATGTCGGCATCGGTGCCACTCTCACAGAGAACGCGGTGGCTTCCTCATGCATCTCAGCCGTTTCATCGGCATCTATCCCAATCTGGAGCATTCTGACCATTACTTCGACTTGCTGGCTGGCACTTATTGCGACCGCCAGCCTGATCATGCTCATTTCTTGAAACGCCAAGAGGCACAGGCTCTTCCCATCCTTTTCCGTATGGATTATCCGAACCTGTACCTCTTTAGATTTTTATGTCAGGAGCGTATGCGCATCCTTCAGGTGCTGAACGAGTATTATCGCTTACATGTGTCGAACTTCCCAGAACTGAAATCTTTGGAAGTCCTGCAAGAGTTTTATTCTTGAGAACACAATAGAGTGCCTTCCCGTCTGTTTATTGCGGTTGTTTATTGCGGTTGGAGAGGGGAGGGTGATTTTGGTAAAGTTTCAAATTGCGATAGAAAGAAGCTCTGGATGAGAATCCTGAACGGAAGGCAATGTCGGAAGATAACAAGTCTGGATTCATTTCCTTCAGCTGGATGGCATACGCAATGCGCAATCGGTTGATGTATTCAGAGAAAGACAACCCCATTCTCACATTGATGGCTTGGCAGATGGCTACTACATCGTGAACAGACGCAAGGTTCTCATCAGAAGAAGATGAGCCTCTCTCACGAAAACAAAAAAGATGTTCACCACTTGGTTTCACACCATCTGGTGAACATTTTTTTATTCCCAATTAACCTGTTAATTCAAGTTTCGTATGTTAAGAAGATATAGGAAGATAAAGGAAGATAGCCGCATTTCAGCGGCGGAAGATAGAGGACGATACCTTGCCATTAGCATTACATTTGTCTTCTATCTCCTTCTATCTTCTTCTATCTCCCTTT
>JAFSKK010000034.1 GCA_017448965.1 Bacteroidaceae bacterium
TTAGAAAAATTGTCTAACTTTTTGTTGGAGAAATCATCCACAAACGGAACAAATGTAAGTTCTGAAAACCGATTTCATCAATAATAGGAACTTTGAAATTGACATTTTGTAAGTGATTTTTTCTAATGACCGATTTGGGATAAACAAAAAAGGGGCCGACTTGCCAGAAACAGCAAGTCGGCCTCTTTTTCAATGCCCCTTCTTCAATATAGTGGCACGTTGATGTCGAACACAAGTTCAGCATCTTTCAAACGTGGGTGGTGAGCATCCTTCTCCGACAAGATACGATTCTCCGTGGGAACCTGCCAGTCGATGCTGAGGTCGGGGTCATCCCATGCGATGGCTCCTTCACTTTGGGGAGCATAGTAGTTGTCGCACTTATATTGGAAAACTGCCTCATCGCTCAATACAGCAAACCCGTGCGCAAAACCACGTGGCACAAAGAACTGAAGATGATTTTCTGCTGAAAGCACACATGCCACATGTTTGCCGAATGTAGGGCTACCCTTCCGGATATCGACCGCCACATCCAACACGGCACCCTTCACTACACGCACCAACTTGGCCTGTGTGAAAGGGGGCTTCTGAAAGTGCAAACCACGCACCACTCCAGCCACTGACTGACTTTCGTTGTCCTGCACGAACACGGTCTTGCAAACTTTCTCTTCAAACTCACGCTGCGAGAACGACTCGAAGAAGTAGCCTCGGGCGTCGCCAAAGAGACGAGGTTCAATAATTTTCACACCTTCTATTTCGGTGTCAATCACGTTGATCATAACTATTCCTTATTAAATTTGGTGCAAAGGTAAAAAAAAGTTAGGAGTTAGGAGTTAGGAGTTTTTCACTACCTTTGCAGAAATTTTTGGTTCTCATGGCAAACAAAGTAGTTATCTCGACTGATATTGCACAAACACTGACAACAGCCGTTGCAGAGGTGAAGCACGACAAGCTTTTTCTCTTGACCGACGAAACAACCCACGCATTATGCCTCCCCGTAGTGAAAGACATCCCATGTCTGAAGGATGCCATCCATATTACTATCGGTGCGACAGACACACACAAGACGTTGGAGACATTGGCTAACGTGTGGACAGCATTGGGCAATGGTGGCGGTACTCGTCACTCGCTGATGGTGAACCTCGGAGGCGGCATGGTGACCGACCTTGGAGGCTTTGCGGCCAGCACGTTCAAGCGTGGCATCAAGTACATCAACATCCCCACCACCCTGCTCTCGATGGTGGATGCAAGTGTGGGCGGCAAGACGGGCATCAACTTCAATGGTTTGAAGAACGAGATCGGTGTGTTCAATGCACCCGAAACGGTGATTCTGGACACAGAATTCCTGAAGACGCTCGACCACGAGAACATCTGCTCTGGCTATGCAGAAATGCTGAAGCATGGACTCATCTCGAACGATGAGAACTTTGCCGAACTGCTAAACTTCGACCTGAACAAGGTGGACTATCAGCATCTGGGAGAAATGGTGGGCACCAGCGTTGCCATCAAGGAACGCATCGTGGAGGAAGACCCTTTGGAACATGGTATCCGCAAGGCTTTGAATCTCGGTCATACGGCTGGTCATGCATTCGAGAGTTGGGCACTCACCAGAAAACCATACCTGCATGGCTATGCAGTAGCATGGGGACTTATCTGCGAACTCTACCTCTCATGCATCAAGACTGGTTTTCCCACCGAAAAGATGCGTCAGACGGTTCGCTTCATCAAGGAAAACTACGGCACACTGCCTATCACTTGCGACGATTACGAGGAACTCTACACCTATATGACCCACGACAAGAAGAACACAGCAGGCATCATTATCTTCACCCTGCTTGGCAACGTGGGCGACATCCGCATCAACCAAACAGCCACGAAAGAGGAAATCTTCGAAATGCTGGATTTCTTCAGAGAGAGTTGAAAATTGGAAGGTAAAAGAAAGTAAAAGTGAAAAATGATAAGTGAAAAATTTGCTACCGCAACAGCATGTCAACAGATGACGTACCAGTGCGGTAGCAAATTTTTCACTTTTCACTTTTACTTTTTACCTTTTCATACGATTGTGACGACGCATCTCCATCAACTTCTCCATACTCTGGTAAGTGTCGAAAGGAAGTTGGTAGCGGGCATTGCCATAGGGGTCTTGCTTGAAGAGCATGAGGGATTCCTCACCCTTCTCCACAAAAGTAACATAACCTGGAGCAGACATGTTGAACTGTCCGTCGCCAAAGATGGCGTTGGTCACACAGTTCACGTCCCACATACGCTGACCCGTATCGCAAGTATAGTTGGTGTAGACAGCCTTGATGGGGTTCACCTCTGTCCATGAAAGGTCGGCAATCACATCTTCGGGCAGGTAGTTCATGCTCTCACCCACATAACTTGGCGACATGATGAGTTCCACGCTTTCAGGGAGTTTCTCGTAGAAGATGGCAGCCTGCTTGGAAGCGGCACGCATGTTGTAACCACAAGTGCTGTCGTTCTCCTCGAAACGACCCGACTGAATGTAAACAGCCTTCACCTTCTGGGCAAAGAGGTCGATACCGCTGAGTTTAGAATACTCGTCAGCCTTCGACTCCATCAACTGTGCCAATGAAGTGGCGAAACCAATGGCCACAATGGTGATGGACTTGTCCTCAGCCTTGCTAAGAATTTTGCGGTAGAGTTTCCAACCGTCCATGCACTTGCTGGCATCGAAACTGCGCTTGAAGAGTGGATTCCCATTGGCATCCTTCAGGTCACAAATGCCATTGTAAGGAATGAAAACGCGAGGATTCTTCACACCATTGCGCTCCAAACCCACGGGGATGTAAGGGTGACCATAGTAGGTGTTGAAGATGTCCACCACACCAGCGTTATTCTCGCCTTCGCGGTCAACCACAATACCTTTGAGGTCAACCAGTCCCTCATCGATGTAGTGATTCAACATCATCAGGGCGATGAGGTCATCCGTAGAACTGCCGAAGTCAGCATCGAGAATCATGTTAACAGGCTGACGCTTCTGGAAACCTGCTGCACCCATTGGGCACTGAGCATTTGCGTCCACAGCAAAGAAGCACATGAGCGCAACAACAAGCATTGAAAAGTTCTTTCTCATAACAATTTGTTTTTAAGTTTTAATTGATTGATCATTTTGCCGCCACAAAGGTACGTGTTTTCTTTGTAACCAACAAGAATCTCTAAAAAAAACGAATAAACATCTACTTCTCCATGCCCATTACCCCCTCTCTCCCCCCATAAAGCATCAGCCACAATCATGTTCTTTAACATCTTTTTTATAAAAAGTGTTCAAAACATTTGGATAGCAACAGAAAAACACGTTAATTTGCAACTGTATTCTCGGAATACAACCTTTTATTTGTTCAATTTTCCGCTCGAACTACCACCTCGACCCTAGGGAAATAAAAGAACAATCTCATAACTCATTGAAGTATGTACCTATATGGTGCAGACTTCTCTGTAAGAGTTATGAGGGCTGTGGTAGGCCTGAGCGGAATTACGACGAAGGCTGCACTTTTCTTTTGCCCTTATGTGAAGTTAGTGCTGGCTCTGTGGGAGAGAACTTTTTTATTTATTACTAACTTAATACACTCAAAACATGGAAAAAAAGACTTATTTGCAGTGGCTCGCCATGACGATGGTGGCACTGCTGTGTATCGGCTTCGCTTCATGCAGCAAGGACAACGATGAAACACCAGTGAAGACAGGCAAAATTATCGGTCTCGTTTCCGATTATGCCAACTCCAACACACCTGTGGCAGGGGCGACTGTCACACTCGTGCAACAGGGAGAGGTGAAAGTGACCGGCAGCGACGGACGCTTCGAGTTCGACAACCTGCGTCCTGGCTCCTACACCGTAGCCGTCACTGCCAACAACTTCCAAGCCAACACACAAATGGCATACGTCACTGCCGATGAAGCGACACACTGCGACTTTCAGTTACAACGCAGTTCACAAAACGTGGAACTTTCACCCATGTCGCTCACCTTTGGAAAGAATATCGACCAATTGTCGTTCTATATCATCAACAACACCAACCAGTTGCTCACATACAGTTTCTCAAACGTGCCTAGTTACCTGCAGATTTCTCCATCGTCTGGCTCGGTTGCAGCCAAGGGACGCCAGGCTATTGTTACCACCATTCCTAACCGTAGCACTGTTACAACTACAGGAACACAAATCGTCCTTGTAAACATCGGCAACGATTCATACGCTCTCACTATTACAATGACTAACAGCAACGTAACGCCCCCCACTCCCACACCTGATCCAAATCCTGACCCTACTCCCACTCCCACAACAGATGACGTAACTCGTGGTTTGCTTGCATACTATAACTTCGATGACGGAACTGCCAATAATGCAGCAGGAACACAGAACAATGGTGTTATAAACGGAACTGCATCATTTATTACTGATACACCTAAAGGAACAGGCAAGGCTCTCTTCCTTGACCAGAAACAGTATGTCAATGTAGCAAGGAATCCACTTAACGGCAAGAATACTTATACCGTCAGCCTGTGGGCAAAGGACTTTGGTGCAGGCTACTTGTTCACAACACTTGGAGACGATTTTAATTGGACTGGACCTGCAACTATGTATATCATTTCGGACGGAAAAATCAGTAATTATACAAATCCTTGGATCAATCAACCTTTTAACTACAACGCTACCAATCTTCAATCGTCTGGCTGGCACATGATAACCATTGTTCACCAGGAAATGCTTGTAGAACTCTACATAGATGGGAATCTTACAGATTCAGCAAATGATGAACGAACTATTGGTGGTAACAAGATGCAAATTGGAGGACGTGGTGATTGGGAACAAATGCCTTGGGCCGACCCCTTCAAGGTTGACAATGTCCGCATTTATGGTGTAGCCCTCACAGAAGAGGAGGTTGCCCAGCTCTATAACTACGAGAAGAAATAAACTTCCGCACATTATCTATCGGAACAAAAATAAAGAAGTCCGGCGAACCCCTGTTACAGCAAGGTTTCGCCGGATGTTTTTGTTGAATAGTCTTGTCCGTCTCTACTTCACAATCACGAAACCAATTTGGTCGTCCATCAAACTCCATACAATCGATGGTGTTATGAACAGAAGATAGGGGCAAAAGCGGAAAATCCAATGTACAACCAAGAAAATAAGCTTTTTTCTTGGCAGTTTAGTTCAAGAGTGTTACCTTTGCAGCGGATTGAACATTTTTGTTCAGCAGATTGAACATTTTCTACAAACGGATTGAACATTATTTATTATGGAATACAAACGTCCTCAGTTTCAATGGATTCTCGAGCGCATAAAAGAGCCTCGAGATAAGATACAGGTGATTGTTGGGCCACGTCAAGTGGGAAAATCAACAATTATAGAACAAGTGCTTGAAGAATGTGATGTTCCTTTCGAGAGTTGTTCCGCTGATGATGTGGTAGGTGTTGGAGCTTCTTGGCTGGCTCAGATATGGGAAGCACAGCGCATGAAGATGATAGCACGTAGTGAACAAAAAAGACTGTTGGTAGTAGATGAGGTACAAAAAATTCGGAACTGGAGCGAAACCGTGAAAGCGGAATGGGACAGGGACACCCGAGAGCACCGTCCTTTATCGGTTGTGCTTTTGGGGTCATCTCGCATGCTGATAGAAAAAGGACTGACGGAATCGTTAGCTGGACGTTTTGAACTGATACGCCTGCCACACTGGACTTTCACAGAAATGCGGGAATGCTTTGGATGGACATTGCCTCAATACATCTATTATGGCGGTTACCCTGGTGCTGCCACATACATACAGTCTGATGCACGTTGGCGTAATTATGTGAAGGATGCACTTATAGAACCTTCTATATCGAGAGATGTACTGATGAACACGACAATCATGAAGCCACAATTGCTGCGACAATTGTTCGAATTAGGCAGCAGCTATAGTGGAGAGCTGCTTTCATTAACAAAAGTGGCAGCACAATTGCAAGACGTTGGGAATGTAACGACTTTGGCTGGTTATTTGCAGTTATTGGACGAATGTGGCCTACTGTGTGGACTCCAAAAGTATGCTGCAGATACTGCCAGAAAGTATAATTCGGTACCCAAATTTCAGGTGTACAACAATGCCTTGAGAAATGTCTATGCCGAAGAGGATTTCATGTCTGCCATTGAGAATCCTCGAGCATGGGGAAGATATGTGGAATCTGCCATTGGGGCTTACTTGGTAAGCCAAGCCTGCGTGCGTGACTATCAGGTGTATTATTGGCGCGACAAAAACGATGAGGTCGATTTTGTCTTGGTGCGCCGAAAGAAGATTGTGGCCATTGAAGTGAAAACAGGAAGAAGGACAACAAATGAGGGAATACCAAAATTTTCCTCCTTATTCCATCCTTTCCGTGCATTAATTGTAGGTTCGGGAGGATTGGGAGTGGAGGATTTTCTTTCAATGGATTTGAATCTGCTTTTCAAATGATATACAAAGAAGAGGGTGAAGCGTAGAGATTACGCTTCACCCTCTTCTTTGTTGTGTATTCAATTAACTCACGCATCCTACTTCACAATCACAAAACCACCTTGGTCCACCATTGTCACCGTGACAGCCTTGGGGTTGCTGACTTTGAGGTCAGACTTCTGAGGTTCGCGGTCTTTGAGGTTGTCGCTGTAGAGGGTGGCCTTGTCGCCCTTCTGGAGCATGGGGAGGTTGAGTTTGAGGGTGAGAGGAGCACCTGTGGCATTGTTGCCAGCGATGTACCATGTGTTGCCGTGACGACGGGCGAGCACACAATACTTGCCTGGATAACCATCGATGAAGACGGTTTCGTCCCAAGTGGTGGGCACTTGACGCAGGAAGTCCATGCTGATGGCAGGAGCAGGAGCACCATCCTCATTGGGTTTCAAGTCTTTTGTTGCTTCGGTTGGGAGATTCTCGGGCGTGATGGCAAAGTTTTGGATAGGGTTCTGGAAGAGGATGCAAGTCGCCAGTTCGTGACAGTCGGAAGTCTTGCGAGTGGTTCCACCCTTGTTGCCCTTGCGGATGTGGCGGTTCATGAAGCAACCACCAAACTCCATGCAGCCAATGGCATTGCGAATGAAGGGGTGAGTGGCGGCATCTTTCGCCTCCTTATCAGCCGCACCTTGTCCGAAGTAAATGTTTTCAGATGCCAACACAGCCTCGCTACCCACATAGTTGGGATACATACGTTCCCAACCACGAGGGATGGTACAGCCGTGGAAGATGACCATGATATGGTTGTCGTCAGCATCGGAGAGAATCTCCTCATACAGACGCATCGTTTCCTGCTTGTCGCCTCCGAAGAAATCGACCTTGATGCCCTTCACGCCAATCAGGTTCATCCAACGCATATATTGCTTACGTTTGATGGGGTCGCTCATGATGTTGATAGGCCCCTGTTCGATGTCGTTCCACCAACCGCTGGAACTGTACCACAGGAACACATCCACACCTTGGCTCTGTGCATACTTCACCAACTGCTCCATCTTCTCCACACCGATGTTGGTGTCCCACCAGTTGTCGATGAGCACATACTTGAAGCCCATCGCTTTTGCCAACTGGATGTACTTCACCTGATCATCGTAGTTGATGGAGTTATCCTGCCACACAATCCAACTCCACGTGCCTTTTCCGTATTCATAGTGATGTGGCGTTTCGTAGCGAGGTGTCACATAATCCCAAGGCACCGTCGTCTCCACAATGGGTTTCAGTGATGTGCCAACCGTGATGGTGCGCCAAGGAGTTGTGCCAGGCAGAGCGAATGCTGGTTCCACCGTGCCGTTACCATTGTTCTCTTCTGGCATCGGAAACTCTAAGGTGTAGAGACCTTCACCCTGCATATCTGAAAGGCGAGAGGCACAATAGCGGGAATCGACTCCTGTCTCAGAGATGAGCACCCAGGCAGAGGGAGCGTTCTGAGTCTTCTGAGCACTCCGATTATTCTGATTATTCTGAGGAATCCTGAACAAACATGGGAACGTGTATCCATGTCCATACCCACTCTTCTTATCCATTGGCTCATCATAGCCATAGCCCTCTTCATAACTGGGTTTGGTGCCCTTCCAGCCAATCATGGCATGCGATTGAGGGGTGAGGAACGTAGTAGTTCCGTTGGGCAGGTCGAAGCCTGTCGCCTCCTTCATGATGCGGACGGAGAACTTCTTCTCGTTGGCACGACTGGGATGATTGGGAATGGCATAACGAAACGCAACGTCGTTATTGCTCACGCGGAAATCCACATCGAAGGGAAGGTCCTTCCCGTTTTTCAGCGTCACCACCAGTTGGTTGGCATCCACGTGTACATGGCTGAACTTCGAACGGCTCAGGTCGTAGTTGTACTCCAGATGCGCTTCTTTCTTGCTGTCGAAAGTGACATTTTGTGTAAAGTCGCCATTATCGGCCACAAAGCCGAGCGGACTTTCGTCCAACATCTGCACACCATCGTAAATCACTTCATAGACGGGCTTGCCAGCCTTCACATCTACATTTACCTTCAGCCGTCCGTCAGGACTGGTCACACTGGCCACCTGAGCGTTCATGCTCAGTGCTGCCAGCAGGGCTGATAAGCATAACAGTTTTCTCTTCATATTCATATAGTTTTTTAGTTTTCTTTCCATCTCTATGCCTTCCTCATGTTCGTTGTTCATAAGTTACGGATAATTATTCATAACTTACGGATAATTATTCATAAGTTATGAACAAATATTCATAAGTTATGAACGACTTCTATCCTTCCAGTGAGGGGGAGTCGGTTGTGGAGGTAGGGGACTCGAGGCACTGGGGAGGGTCTTCCAGACGATCACGCCAAGCCTCCAACGCCTTCATGGTGATGTCGATGGCCTCTTCCATCGTACACTCCAACGTGCCGCCTGCCGCATTCTTGTGACCGCCTCCGTTGAAGAACTGTTCGCAGAACTCGTTGCAAGGGAGGTCATCGACCGAGCGGGTCGAGACACGGATGAGCGGTCGCTCGGTGTCCTCACGCAGAGCGATGCTCAGTTTGTGCTTCTTGATTTGCAGCGGCATGTTCACCACACCCTCCATATCGCCCTTCATGTAGTGGAACTGCGTCAGTTCCTCCTTCTTGATGGCAAAGAGCGAGGCATGCAGGTCGGGGAATATCTGCAACTTCTCATACAGCACGTAGCCAATGAATTTGAGACGGTCGGCTGAATAGTTGTTCTGAATGTTGCGGTTGATGCGATCCTTGTCGATGCCTTTCTTCAGCAATTCGCTGACGATGACGAAGAGGTCGGGGTCGTTGCTGTTGAACGAAAAGAAGCCCGTGTCCGTCGCGATGCCTGCATAGAGGTCTTCAGCACCCGCAAAAGTCAAGTTCTTGAGTTCGCCCATCGCATACAGAAGGCGGAAGAGCAATTCGCTCGTGCTGCTCAGTTCGGGATGGGAAATGGTGTGGGTGAATTGCTTCCTGTCGGGGTCGATATGGTGGTCGATGAGCAGACGCTTGCAACGCATCCGCCCCACCGCAATGCCCAGTTCGTCGATGCGGCGCATGTCGTTGAAGTCCATGCAGCAAATCAGGTCAGCCATTTTCAAGGCCGTGTAAGAAGCCGTCTTCTGACGGTCGAAACGCACAATCTTGTCCGCATCCTTCATCCAATGCAGGAAGTCAGGAAAGTAGTTCGGCACGATGACAGTCACGTTCTTCCCCTTTCTCGTCAGATACTCATACAACCCCAGCGACGAGCCAATCGCATCGCCGTCGGGCGAGGTGTGACACACCACCACCACGTTCTTACACTCCCCAAAATCCTTCTGTGCTATCGCCACCTCCTGTGGCGTGATAACCCTCTTCAACATAAACCAATTGATTTTACGGCTTCAAATATACGACCTTTTTCTGACATAAGTACAAAAAAGAGCCCAAAAAGATGTCTGTTAGAAAATAAATGCGTAACTTTGCAATGATAAAACCTCTGTTCTTATGGAAGAAAAAACAAACTTACAAGCAGACAAGCAACCGAAAAAAGGCAGCATCGGCCTCATCATCACCGGCATTGTCGTGGCACTCATTGCCATCATCGGAGCCGTGCTGGCCTACCACTATCTCTACACAAAACCTCTCCAGCAGGAAAATGAGGAACTGAAGGAATTGGCTGAGTTGGAGAAGCAGGAGATGGAGAACCAATACCGCGACTTCGACCTGCAATACGAACAATTGCAAAGCACCCTCAAAAACGATAGCCTCATCGCACAGATAGAAAACGAGCGTCGCCACACCCAGCAACTGCTCGAGGAGTTGGAACGCACCAAAGCCACCGATGCCCGCGAAATCAAACGACTGAAGGCTGAGATTGCCTCTCTGAGAGCCGTCCTGCAAAGCTACATCATGCAGGTCGATTCCCTCAATCGCATCAACCAGTCGCTGAATGAGGAGAACACCCAAATCAAACAACAAATCACAGAGGCTCACACCCAGATAAGCAGCCTCTCCACCGAACGTAATCAGCTGAAAGACAAAGTGAACATCGCAGCACAGCTCGATGCTACAGGCTTCTGGGTCAGCCCCAAAAACAAAAAGAGCAAGGACACCGACAAGGTGAAGGACGTGAAGCGCTTCGCCTTCGGATTCACTATCGTGAAGAACGTGACTGCACAGAACGGACAGCGCATCATCTATGCCCGCATCCTCAAACCCGACAACTCGGTGATGGGCAAGAAAGGCACCTTCGCCTACGAGAACACCAACCTCGAATACACCGAAAAGAAATACATTGACTACACAGGCGAAGAAGAGAAAGTCACGATGTACAGCGACGTGACCGAGTTCCTCGAAGCAGGCACCTACAAACTCTTCATCTTCTGCGACAAACAAATGATTGGACAAACAAGTTTCACATTAAAATAATGACCAAAGTTTCCCCTTCCCTCCTCGCTGCCGACTTTGCCAACCTGACAAAGGACATCGACATGCTCAACCGAAGCGAAGCCGACTGGCTCCACCTCGACGTGATGGATGGCGTCTTCGTGCCCAACATCAGTTTCGGATTTCCCGTGCTTCAAGCCGTTGCCAAGATATGCCAGAAACCGCTCGACGTACACCTGATGATTGTCGACCCAGGCAAGTTCACCCAGCAGGTGAAAGCCCTCGGAGCCTACATGATGAATGTGCACTACGAAGCCTGTCCCCATCTGCATCGCACCATCCAGCAGATACACGACGCAGGCATGAAAGCAGGTGTGACGCTCAATCCTCACACCCCCGTCAGCGTGCTTGACGACATCATCCAAGATGTGGATATGGTGCTCCTCATGACTGTCAATCCAGGCTTCGGTGGACAGAAGTTCATCGAACACTCCATCGAGAAAGTGAAGAAACTCAAGGCACTCATCCAGCAGACAGGTAGCCACGCCCTCATCGAAGTGGATGGCGGTGTGAATGGCGACACAGGCCGTCGCCTCGTCGAAGCAGGAGTCGATGTGCTCGTGGCTGGCAGTTATGTGTTTGGAGCAGAAAAACCAGAAGAAAGGATTCATGAGTTGAAATCATTGTAGAATTCCTAATGAACTGGCAGCACTACCCTCTCATTCGCCTCATCATCCCCTTTACGCTGGGCATGATTGGGGCGAATCTGTTAATAGCCCACATGAACATGATGGCGTTGTTCATCCTGTGCTGCATCGTGCTGGCCATCTCCTTCTTTCTGCTCAACACCTCCAGCACATTCCACGACAGCACATTTGGTGTGGTCGCCATACTGCTCTTCTTCCTCATCGGCATGACGATCTACACAGGCAAGCATCGAAGCATCGAACGAACCATTCCGCAAGACACCACTTTCTGCCAGGGCATCCTCACAGAGTCACCTACAGAGAAAGCCCATTCGTGGGCACTCCACCTTCAACAAGACGACGCACACATTATATTATATATAGGGAAAGACCCTCTCTGTCCTTCGGACATCTCCCCCATAATGGGGAGAACCATCCGGGATGTTAGGAACAAGCCGCAAGGTCTCTCCCTCCCCATTACGGGGGAGGGATGGGGAGAGGGTCTCTCTATCGGTGACACCATCCTCGCTTCACTTACCCATTTCAATCCCACCAACACCTGTTCTGATGACACCTTCAGAACCTATTACACTTACCTGTTCAACAACGGCATCAGCGCCACAGCATACACCCCACACAACCGTTGGACAGTCAAACCGTGCCACACATCTCCGAACATACTCACCTCTCTCAAAAGTCTACAAGGAAAGCTCCACAGCATCTACGACGAACGCGGCATCAACGGTGAAGCTGGCAGCATCGTCGAAGCCATGACCATCGGAAGGAAAGCCAATCTCTCCGGAGAGACACGCACCGCATACGCCCATGCAGGTGTCAGCCATGTGCTTGCTCTCTCGGGCTTCCATGTCGGCATCATTGTCCTGATGATACAGTTTTTCTTCTTCAAGCCCCTGCTGTCCATTCGTTGGCAGTGGGTCAGCAACCTCCTCATCATCGCCGTCCTTTGGCTCTATGCACTCATCACAGGCATGTCGCCCTCCCTCGTCCGTGCCACACTCATGTTCACCATTCTTATGCTCTGCCAGACATTCTCTCGCGATGCCCTATCTCCCAACTCCTGTGCCCTCGCCTTCTTCATCATGCTGTGCATCAACCCCTTCTATCTCTACGACATCGGCTTCCAACTCTCCTTCATCGCCGTTGCCGCCATCGGCATCTTGGGAAAGCGACTCATTGCCCTATGCACCACATCCAATCGGTTCATCCACTTCATGTGGCTCATCACCATCATCGCCGTCTCCCTCATCAGTTCCGTTTTCACAGCCCCCTTGGTGGCACACTACTTCGGGCAGTTCACCTTCGTCTCCCTCCTCAGTAATCTCGCCCTCTTCGCCTTTGTCTATCTCCTCATGGGCGTAAGCATTCTCTGGTGGGCCTTCCTCTGGTGCGACCCCATCAATGCCTTGCTGACCGACCTTCTCATCTGGACAGCCACCACCATGAACCGCATCGTGGAAACCATCTCTTCCCTCCCTTTCGCCACCATCGAATGGCAGCCCAACACCCTCACCACCTTGCTCTGCTATGCAGTTCTCCTCGCACTGTCCTTCTATCTCCTTCATCCACAAAAACACCACCTTCGATGACACAAGATGAACTTTGGGAAAAGAACTATCGTCTCATCCTCGACTTCATGAACGAACAAAAAAAACGCCCCTCCAAGCATCACTTAGAGGAGCGTCAAATGCTCAACTGGCTCAAATATCAGAAGAAACGTCTTGCACAAGGCAAACTCAAGCCCGACCGCATTGACAAGTTACAATACCTGTTCAAAATTGCCAACATCGTTCTCCGCAAGAACCAATACGCCTACACTTATCATTCCGTCGACGGTTTCTGTGGCGATTTCTTCAATGGTCCCACTTTCCGACCCAGCCAGAAGACAGCCGCCAACAAGCACAAAACCACCAACGCATAGCCTATATAAGCCCAGATGGTTTCCCACCAGTAGGCTTCACAATGAATCGTCAGGGTGAACGTGTGTTCACTCCACTGTCCATCCGAATTGGTGAACTTCACCTCGACTGTCTGGTCACCCTTGGAGAGTTTGGCGAGACGGGCATCATTCTGCCCCATTTCCAGATATTGCCACTCCGACTCCCCTTCGCGACGGAAAGCATAACGCACATGCTGTCTGTTCATGTGGTCAAACGTAGTGAAATAGAGGTGCACCACACGTTCATCGGCAGCCAGATTCAGCTCACGGGTGTCCATGCCAGGGCAATGCATGCCATGAGTGGTCTGATAAGCAGACAGCGCTATTCTCTCCTGCACCTTCTTCTGTCCCGAATCCTGTTTCATGTGTACCTCGAAGCACTTCTTCTCGCACTCCAGAAAGATGCGGTTTTCACCATCCGTGTAAAGTCCTCTGAAGAATACGGGTTGAGGGTCAAAGTCAGAAGGAAGAATGTAGCGCAACTTATTCCTTTCGGGCGAATAGATGACGATGCGCCGATTGAAAAGCAACCACACATCACCATTGAGCACCACGAGCCCCAAAGGAGAATCACCACGCAGACAGCAGTCAGCCGACTTGTCCACCATCGTCTTATCCACCACATCGTAGAGCAGCAGCCTACCATCTGCCGTGCATATCCAAAGGTCATTCTTATCCAAGAACAACTCAAAAGCATTGCGGATGGTGGAGTCGAGCCTCTCAATCCGTTCATCCTTGTATCTGATAAGTCCCTGCCACTCCGTGTTCATATAGACCGTCTTATCCTCTGCCAGTGTCACCGCATTCACCACACCAAAGTTAGGTCCCACCTGCTCACACCCCTCACTGTCGGGATGCACCATCCACAACCCCAGACTCGTACCCGTCCATCTCGCTCCATCCTTGGTCTTCCAAACAGCATGCACCTTGTGCTCCTCAGGCAGCCCCGACTGGGTGGGTGGCAACATGCAACGCAGCGGCAACGAAGCCAAGTCCACCTCCTCCAGATACACCGACGGGCGCATCGTCACCGAAGGGATGCCATCGTCATCAATCTTCCACACATTGCCCCTCTGGTCAGTAATCTCCTTGCGGTCGGGAGTCACCAGCGGGTTCTTATCCATCGGTGTCCTCTTGATGCAGTTTCCATTGCGGTCATACACCAGCAAATGCTTGTTGGCATACGCCCACACCGAATCGCCCGCACTAGCCTTCAGCGCATCAAACGTCCATATCTGCAACGTCTGGTCACCCGTGGGATGGATGCTGTAGTCGCGCTTGTCAAGAATGTAGAGACCACGTTTCGTTCCAATCCACAGACGATGATAACTATCTTCGCAAATGGCCGTGATGTTGTTGTTCATCTGCACATCGGGATGCAAGTAGTCAGCACGAAACGAAGTGAGGCTATAGCCATCGTCTCGATAGAGACCGTCAGACTTCATGCCATACCACATATAACCCTCCTTATCCTGAAACAGCACTCTGACATGTGCCGACTGCAACTGATGCAGATTTGGCATCAGCATCACACGTTCCTGACCCGTCGCTACACTTAGCACAAGAGCGAACAAAAACAAAATAAGAGAACAAGTTAGTAGTTTTCTTTTCATGACAATTAGTTAGTAATCGTCCACAAAAGTACAACATTTTCTCTTACTCCAAACAATTTCATGAAAAAATTTACACAAAAACACCATTTTTGTGAAAAACAGGCATCTCACTCCAGCAGTTCTGCAAGTTTTGCATGCAAATCTTCATCTCTAAGGTCACGTGCCACAATCTTGCCCTGCGGGTCGATAAGCAGGTTGTCGGGGATGGCGTTAATCTTATAGACCTTGGTGACCAATGACTCCCATGCTTTCAACTCGGAGAGATGCGTCCACGGCATGTTCAGGCTGGCGATGGCTTTCACCCAAGGTTCTTTCTGCCCGTCCAACGAGATGCCGACGATTTCAAGACCTTTTGTGTGAAACTTCTCGTATGCCGCCACCACATTGGGCATCTCTCTGCGACAAGGACCACACCACGATGCCTAGAAGTCAACCAACAGCCAATGCCCGCCACCGACGTATTCACTCAGTTTGTGGGCATTTCCCAACGTGTCCACCATCTCGAAGTCGGTGAACTGCTGACCGATGAAGGCATCCTTTGTTTCCTTGTCAGCGGCTTTCTGTTCTTCAGTTCTGCCCGTTGTCACAACAACTGTTGCCGTAGCCATCCGCTTCAGCCCCTTCTCATATTGCTTGGCGTATGGATGCCCAGCATAAACGGGCTTCTCTTCCAGCATGCTGAGAAGTCCTTTGCCTCCAAATGCCCACTGACCTTCTATGATGAGTGCAGCAGGAAGCAACGTTCCTCTTTCTTCCTCAAACATCTGCTTCGTCATCTTATACTTATAATCCGGATAATAGTGGCTCGGCAGGCCCGTGATTTCTTTGTTGTAGTAAGCCAGCCGCTCGTTCAGCGGAGAACCTTTCAGTGTGCTGTCGTTCATGTTGACGCTGATGGTCTTGCCGTCGTTGAAGAACAGCGTTCGCCAACTTTGCCAGTTGTCCTTGTCGAACGTGATGCCAAAGATGGCATCCTTATCGGCCTGACCTTTGAAGGCGAACTTGCCTTTGGCTACGATGGTACTGTCCACCGCTGTCGATGTCAGGCGGTCTTCCAGATACACCATCTTACCGTTTTCCTTACTCACACCTTTGACGGTGTACTTCACTTGTTGTGCCTGTGCCGACACAACCAGCAGCAAGGCAAACATAAATAAAATCTTTTTCATGACTTGTTTATTATTTAAAATTCAGTTTTAGGTTTACGTCGGCAAAGTTACATCTTTTCGTGCTTTTCTTCCAAAAAATGGAGTTTGCAAATAGTTGACATTTACAAAACGACACAAGAAGTCGAATTTGCAAAAAGTTTGCAAAATTATCGTAAGAGTTTCAAAATGAGAAACATCCTCTCACTTTGTACAATCTTTCTTTTTCGGTTGTTTGTTGAACTTATACGATACACTCAGCATGGCATACCTTCCGAGGACGTTCTGCCAGGTCTCGGTGCGGCCGTAGGCGTTGACGGTGCGGGTGACGGCATCGAGCTGTTTCAGCAGGTCGTAGGCGGAGAGGCGCAGCAGCAGACGGTCGTTCATCAGTCCGCGAGAGAGCGAGGCGCCCACCACGAAGCGGTCGGTGTTCATCGACGTGTCGTTGTAGCCGCGACGGGTATAGACCTTGGCATCGGCGGCCAGCTCTATCTTCAGCGGCAGCAGGGTGTGGCCTTCCACTCCGTAGGTGATGTTGAAGAAGTGGAAGGGCTGGAAGCCCGCTTCGTCCGACGTGATGTGAGCATATTCGGTATTGGCTCCCACTTCGATGCGCGTATGCTTCTGCTCGTATGACACGTGGAGCGATGCCGACGGCATGAACGTGTTGACCGTGCGCTTGTGGTTGACGAACTCCGTGGAGGTGGAGTAAGTGGCCTGAGCCGTGGCGTTGGCGTAGAAGCGGCGTTTCTTCGTGAACGGCGTACGGTAGTTGACCATTCCGCTCACGGCATTGCGTCCGTGAATGTTCATCAGGCTCACGGTCTGGATGCCCGTCGCCGCGTCATACTCGATGGCACGGGCTATCTGGCGCGGTTGTACAGTAGCGGCGAGGGAGGCCTGGAACATCTTGCGAGAGCGGAAATCCATGTTGCGGTAGTAGAGCGAGACGTCGTGTGTCAGCATGCCCCGGATGTCGGCATTGCCGCCCAGACTGACGATGAGCGGGTTGGTGCTATCACTGTAGGGGATGAAGTCGGTCATGGCCGGGGCTTGCTGCTTCATGTCATACTCAAACTGGAACAGCCACACGTTAGGCTTCTCATATCCGATGCGCAACTGTGGCTCGACAAAGGCAAACCGCTTGGTCAGGCAGGTGTCGATGACATCGCGCTCGTAGTCGAGCTGGTGGCGCTCCATCCGCAGCAAGGCATTGGCAGAGAGATTGAGCCTACGGCCAGACTTCAACTGGCGGAACAGGCTGAGCTTCAAGTTCGGTGTGCCTGTCAGGGTGCGCTGGGTGGAATGGTAGGAGTTGATGATATCGAGCGTCTGCAGCGTCTGGCTCACCGAGTCGCTCACCAAATAGAGCAAGCGGGGCGCACGGTTGTACTTCATGTCGAGCGTGAACAACGGCGTGAGCGTGAGCATCCAGCCCGCCACATCGTTCCACGTCACGGGGCAATCGACGGCGAAAGTCCCGTTGGCTGTCCGCAGCGTCGTGGTTCCCTCTGTGTGGCGGCGGGCGTCGGGCGTCTGGTCTGACTGGTAGAAGCGCACGGTGTTGAGTTCGCCAGTCCGCGTGCGTCCGTCGGCGAAGTTCCCGCCGAGGCTGAAGTGGAGCACATCGCCTAACTCGGAAAGCTTGAACGAGGCGCTGGCATCCATGCCGCCCGTCCACAGATGGCCGTTGAGATGCCGCTGGATGGCTTGCGTGGAAATGAGGTACGGCTGCTGTGAGAAGGGACGGTCGGACATGAAGAAAATACTGTCGATGACCGTGCCAAAGCGTTCGTCTATGGGATTGGAAAGCTCTGCCAGCCACGAGGCGGCATCCGAACGGTTATCGGTATATTCCACCTTCGGTTTCAGTGTCGCATGGAAACCGCTGCCCGGTCGTTTCAGCTCCAGCGTGTGGCGCGTGACAACGTGCGTGGACTTCTTCTCGTCCCGTGAACGCAGTCGCGAGTAGGTGTCGCCAGTGGTCAGGAAGCGTTCAGACGACTGCCGCGTCTGTATGTCCTGACTGTTGTAGTCCACCGACAGCTCGCCCTCGTAGGTGAAACGGCGTTGGCGGTCGTCGATGGTGTGCATCAGTCCTGCCGAGGTGTAGTCCGACGGCACGGTGAGGTTGTACTGGCTGCTCCACTGCCCCGACGTGCCGGGCGTGGAGGCATCGTTGGTGTTGTTGGAGTTGAGATAGGCCACCGAGCGCGTGTAGTTCGAGAAGCGCAGACCGAACAACTTGGCACGGTAGCGGCTGTCGGTGCCCATGCCCACGTCAGCATTCACCGACCAGCCAAACGAATAGATGCGCTTCAGACCCACGTCCATCACCAGCTCCTTCTCGCGGTTGTTCAGTCGCTGTATGCCCAGGGCCACGTCGCTGTCCGACTCGCGCCGATAGACCTTCACCTCATCAACCATATAGGCGGGCAGGTTGTCGAGCGCAATCTTGGGATTGCCACGGAAGAAGTTCCTGCCGTTGACGAGCAGGTTATCCACGAACTCGCCGTTCACATAGATGCGTCCGCCCTTCTGTTCGACACCCGGCAACTGGCGCACAAGGGCATCGAGCATCGAGCCGTTGGCCAGTTCAAAGGCATCGGCGTTATAGACAACGGTGTCGCCACGCATCACCATCTGAATCTTGGAGGCCGTCACCACCACCTCGCCCAGGTTTCTGCCCTCTATATAATCATCGGCAGTCGTCTTGGCGCACTTTCGTAGCTTCATAGGGTCGAGGGTGATACGTGGGCGGCGATGACGGCTGAAATTCAGTTTGGCACGACGCGACTGGGGCTGATAGCGCACGTGGGAGTAGCTGACGATGTAGTCGCCTCCTGCCGACAGGTCGATACGCCAGCCCCAGCCAGCGTTGTAGGTGCTCCCCACGACGCTGGTGCTGTCAGCATTCCAAACTTCCACCAAGCAGCTGTCAACAGCCTCGCCAGTGAAGCTGTCAACCACCGAGCCTGACAAACGGAACATCTGCTGCTGTGCCGATGCCGTCAGTGTGGCAACGAGGGCAAGGATGAGGGTGATAAAGGTTTTCATTTTCTTACAATTTGAATGTCATTCTGAACATACTGGTGCGACCGCAGAGACCATAGTCGTAGGTGTAGGTGTTGATGCCGTCGAAGAGGGTGTAAGCATAGTGGCGCTGATTCAGGAGGTTGGTGAGTTCAAGGCGGAAGACGCACTGCTTCCACTTGTACTGCGCGGAGGCGTTGAAGAGAGACATGTTCTTGTATTGGTTGGTGGTGATTTGGCGGCGCACATGGTCATAGTCCAAGGAGAGGTCGAGAGTGGCGATGGGGAACACATGGATGGCTCCGCTGTGGGTGAGGGAGGTCACGGTGTTTTTGCTGTCGGCGTAGCGCGACTGCGACCCCCCGTAGTTGATGTCATATCTCAGTTCGAGCCAGGTGATGGGGGTGACGGCGGCATTGCCGTGGAGGTTGTAGTTGTTGGAGCGAATCTTGATGACGTCGGCAGCCCCTTCCGAAGAGGAAATCGCCTGCTCACTGTCGCCGAAACCATAACTGGCTTCCGCACCGAGTTTGGCGAAGAGCGAGGGGAAGCTTTTCGTACTATTGATAGTAAAGTTGGTGGAGCGGCTACGGGTGTCGCGAAGCAGAGCCGAGCTGCTGATGTCAACACCGTTGACACTCTGCGAGTAGAGTGTGTTGCGCTTGCCCTCCGAATGAGCGGCGGCAAGACTCAACGTGAAATACTGCATGGGCAGCTGCCACTTCCAGTCGCCTGACGTATGCCACGTGTTCGACTCACCAATGATGCCCGACGAGGTGCGCACCGTACGATAGCCCACCTGCATCGGTTCCGTCAGCAGCGTCATCATGTCACCAATCTGCGTCGTGTAGCCCGTCGAGAACTGCAGTTTGCTGTTGGCAGAGAAGGTGTAGTTGATGCCCATCGATGGATTGAGCACGGGCTTGGTATAATTCAGCTTATTATAATACAGTCCCTTTAAAGCGGCACCGAGGCCAGCACTCAGATAGAAGCGGCGGTTGCGCGAATGAATCTCGAAGCCAGGATTGGCACTGGGCGTGAATGACCAGCCTTGGATATGGTTAAAGTCCCCCGTTGCCACGCGCTCTGTCTCTAAATCGTCGTACATCGCATTGACTCTGACAGGCAAACTGAGGCGGAACGTCTTGCCAATGGGGATATTGAACGAAGAACCAACGTTCACCGTGAGCGTTGATGACTGTGCCGTCTGGCCATAAGTCTGGCCGTCGTTGACGAACGACAGCCTTAACGTCGGCGTCCGCTTGAACGACACCGACGCATTGACATGTCGGTGAGTGCCCTTCTCCGTCTTGTCCATCCAGAACAGATCGTTGCCCACCTCAAACGATGACGTCTTCCGTCGTTGCTCCACCAACGAACCGTTAGTGTTAACATCCCCTTCGTTCTGCTCAAACTTCCCTTTTAGAAAGAACGTTTCGCTGAGGTACACACGGTCAGCGTTCTTCAGATAATTCATCGACAGTTTGGGCAGATGCACCTTCGAGAGCGGCGAGGTCTGTTCGCTCACGGTCACGTAATCGCCCGTGCCCGACAGGTATGTGCTGCTCTGGCTGATGTCGTGCGTGGCACGGTGATAACTGTAGTCAGCATTCACCTTAAAAGTGGTGTTTGAGTCCAGTTTGCAGATGCCATTGAGCGTTGCCATGCCATTGCGCTGGTAGAAGCACTCACCCTGCGGCGGTGCACCGCCATCGAAGCCTCCGAACAGGCTGGTGGCGGGTGTCGTCACGTCCGAGCCGCCAAAGTGGTCTATCATGTCAGTCCGTGCGAAGCTCTTGTAGTTGCTGCCCTTGAGCGAGCAGATGGTCTGGAAGTTGTCGGTGAACATCATGCCGGTCACGCCCAGCAAGGCCTGCAACTCATCATTTCCTTCTTCCATATAGCCAGCACCCACTTCTTCCTGTCCGAACGGCTTGAACTTCGCCTTCTTCGACAGCTTGATGTTCATCGACACCTCGTTGCTCGGCACGTCGCGCTCCACCCGTCGGCTGTGGTGGTTACGCACTATCTCCACGTTCGTCACGTAGTCCGCCGGAATGTTCCTCGTGGCGAGGTTGTACTTGCCACCCAGCAGATCCAACCCCTCAATGTTGAACTGCGAGATGGGCGTACCCATGTAACTGATAGCACCGCTCTTCGCCACGTCCACACCCGGCAACCGCTTCAGTCCATCCTCCAGCGTCACGTCTCCCTTGCCGAGGAACGAAGCGAGTTGGTGACTCAACGTGTCACCTTTCTGCCACAACGGCTTCGCCTTCACCCTCACCTCCTTCAGCGAGATACTCTTCGGCGTGAGAATCATGTCCACCTTTCGTTGGAGGGGATTTGTAATCCCCGACTGCTTTAGCGTCAACCTTTCCGACTCCTTCTCATAGCTGATATGGGTGAACTGTAGCGTCACCTCTCCGCTGGGCGCACTCTTCAGCTCCAGACTGTACTCGCCCTTTGCATTGCTGCTGGTGAACGCCAGCGTCTTCGTGCCGCTCACCAACTTCACAATCACATCACTCACGGGCTTGTTCTGCAGGTCAATTACCCGCCCCGTCACCTTCACCTGAGCCGATGCATGGACGGCCAGCGCTATATATAATATAATGTATAGGAGTCGTTTCATGGTTTTTTACTTCAGTTCCAGAGGTTGATACTGTCGCGGATTAGATACTAAGACTACACCAGCGACGCTACTTATGTTATCGCCAGCTGAGTTGAAACTATTCTCCACATAGCCGAAGGCCGTCTTAGGGTCTGGGGTATAGTAAGTGGGATTCTTCATATAGCGACTATTGCCCAGAACCTTCTTCTTGTATGCCAGAAATGCCGAGGCCTTCATCTTCTGATAGTCCACTCGCTGGCTGGCGAACTTGCCATGACCGTCGGGGACAATCCAAGTGACGTATTGGGTAAAGATGATCGGCGTGTCCTCCTGATGAAAGCCATAAAGCGTAAAGGTGTGTATGCCTTTAGCGTCGGTAGCCTTCGTGATGAGACCCGGCAAGCCTCCCAACTTCCACGGCCCAATGCTGGCTGGCACTTCCTCTGTATATAAGACATTCCAAGTCAGGCCATGATACTTTGCATAGGCCGACTGGCAAGCATAGTCGCAGATGCTGTCCTGCCCCTCCATCAGCTCCCACTCCTGCTTTTCCAATGGCTCGTCCGTCATGTAACGATACGGATAAAGCATCTCTTGCGTTGTGATTCTTCCTTCAGGGTAGTTCGTGAAGACCGTACCTATATGCATCTGGGCAGCCAGATAGCCGTCCGCTATACGAGAGCCACCTTTCTTCTGCCTGTCATACTCTTCGTAAGGGAAACTCTTTGTGATGCCGCCCGATGTCTGCACTGCAATGTACATCGAGTCGGTTACCGGCTGACCGTCTGCATCTGTGGTTTTACATTCATAGCGATAAATCGCCGTAAACTTTGACACACCAATCGTGTCTCTCTGCGCCTGCGCTGCTATCGTCAGCACGAAGGCCATCATCATCACTAAAATCTTCTGCATATTGCTTTACTTCAACTCTAATGGTTGATACTTATTCACTTTCTTCGGGATAATCATGTCGGTGGCTACGACCGAGAGTTTTTCGTCAGCAGGAGGCTCTGGCCCGCCCGGCCACATTTCGATGATGTTCAGGTGGTCGTAGGTTCCCTGCGGAATGTAGTAGTTCGGCTTCTGCACATACTGCTTGCTGCAATAGAGTTTGTTGCGGTGGGTAATAAACTTGTCGCGCTTGAGGGTCGTATAGCCGTTCTTGGAGAAGGGCTTGATGGGAGCCGTCCTTTGCATCAGTCCCGCACAGACGAACGAGAAGATTCTGTCCTTGTCTTCCGCTTTCAGAATCATGCCCGGCAATCCGCGCAGTTTCCATGGGCCGAAACTTGCCGCCACATCTTCCGAGTACCACGCTGTCCACGTCCTGCCCGCATACTTTCCGACGGCTTTCTGGCAGAGGTAGCCGCTCACGGTCAGCGTGTCGTCCGTCAACTGCCAACCGAAGTCGGGCAACGGTTCCGTATAGAAGTATCGGTTGGGCACCACCTTGTCAAACGAACTCACCTCGCCCTCGGGAGAGCCGATGAACAACACGGGCAAATTGTACTTCCGCGCATCCCACTCGCCGTACTGATAGTCTCGGTTGCGCCACTCGCCGAAGTCCTCCATCATGGTGCGGTTATACTCCATGCACTTTGCCGCATGACTTCCTACCATTACAGCCAGTTGCACGGAATCCTTCACGGCATTCCCGTCCTTGTCTGTCGTGTTTGTCACAAAATCATAGACCACCACAAACTGGCATTGGTCTATACTGTCATTCGTCTGAGCCTGCGCTCCTATCGTCAGCGCCAAGGCCATCATTATCACTAAAATCTTCTGCATTGCTGTTAATGGTTTATGGGGTTATTACTTTTCCAGTGGTTGATACATATATGCCTTCATCAGCAGCGGGTGGCCATCGGCAAAGACAAGGTCTTGGCCGTTCATCTGGAATACGTACATGTGACGGATGCTTCCGCCCAGTGAGAGTTGGCCACCATTGAGGTCGGGCACGTGGAAGAAGGGATTCTTGGCATACTGGCGGTTGCCGTACACATCGTTACGGTGCTTCAGCAGTTTGGCGTATGCCATGCGCTGCACGTCGGGATTCTTCTCCGGTGCAGTGATGGGCGATGCCTCCATCCGCAACTCCGCAAGACAGAACGTGTGCGCCTCACTCTCTGCCTTTACTATCAAGCCCGGCAGACCGCGCAGTCGCCACGGCCCTGCCGACGATGGAATCTCATCGGTGTACCACACGCGCCACTTTACGCCTCGATGCGTCGCCGTGGCCTGTTGGCAGAGATAGCCGCTTACAGTCAGCGTGTCGTCGGTCAGTGTCCATGCGATGTCGGGGGTCGCCTCACTGCCTTCAAACTCATGTGGGAAAATCCATTCGCGCACGGTCGTCTTGCCTAAAGGAAAGCCTGTCCACACTGTCGGCATGTGCATCACCGCCTCCTGGTGTTCTATCATTATCAAATCTTCCTCTTCTGCCGACTCGTTTGTCTTTTTGTAGGCCGAGCGAGGCATTGATTTCGTCACCGTCCGTCCCACCTGCACCACAACCTGCATGCTGTCCGTGACGGATGTTCCCTCGTCATCCTGCGTCCTGCATTCATAGTCATACACCGCTACAAACTGTGCGGTGTCTATTACTTCCGTTTGTCCCTGCGCTCCTATCGTCAGCACCAAGGCCATTATTGTCATTAAAACCTTTTTCATCCTTCTATTCAAGTTCTAAAGGTTGATATACATGGCTCTTCTGTGGAATCATCATGTGGGAGTTCATGCCCACATAGTAGAGGGTGCCATTGAGGTTGACTTCGGCCAACATATCCGCCTCTTTGGGCACATAGTAGTTCGGCTCTTTCGGGTAGCGAGGATTACCAAGTGTCTTTTGCTTGAACTTCATCAGTTTCTGGCGGCTCAGTTTCTGATAGTCAGGACGTTCTGTGTAGTCAATGCTTTTCACCTCGTTCTTCGTTTCGTAGAGCGTGAAGCAGTGGATTCCTTCAGCATCTTCGACCTTCACGATCAGCCCCGGCAGTCCGCGCAACTTCCAAGGACCAGCCGACGAGGGCACCTCCTCTGTGTACCAAACCTCCCACCGCTTGCCATACAAGTTGCCCATGGCACGATGGCAAAGCAGTCCGCTAATGGTCAACGTGTCGTCGCCGAGTGTCCAGTCCACCTTCGCCAGCGGCTCATGCGTCTCATAGCGGTAGGGATAGATGGGTTCGACGGTCACAACCTCCGCCTTCTCCACATTGGTCAGCACGTTTTGGTGGTGCATGATGAATGCGTTTCTCATCTCTTCACTTGCCCGACCGTCCTTGTTGTAGGATAGTACGGTGGTGCAATACGTGGCACGGGTGCCCACCAGCAGAGCCAGCCGTATCGAGTCCGTGACGTTCTGTCCTTCTTCATCCTGCGTCCGAATGGAATAATTGTAGAAAGCCACAAACTGCGCGGTGTCAATTACTTCCGTTTGCCCCTGTGTTGCTATCGTCAGCACCAAGGCCATCATTGTCATTAAAACCTTTTTCATTTGTCTTACTTCAGTTCCAACGGTTGATACACGTGCGCCTCATTCATCTTCAATACGCCATTAACAATACAGAAAACCTCATCGCCAATCTGGCAGAAAATCTCATCAACACTCAGGGCATCATGGTTTGGCATATAATATGTCGGTTGCTTAGGATAGAGCCTGTTGCCAAAGGTCTTGATACGGTTCCTGATGAGTTTCTCTTCTGGAATCTTCTTCGTGATGGCATTGTGCTCATAATAGATGGGGGTAACGATGGGGTTGAGCTGCCCAAGTGTGAAACGGTGGATGCCGCCGTCGCTCACGGCATCGAGAATCAGCCCAGGCAATCCACAGAGTTTCCAAGGCCCAGCCGACGTGGGGATGTCTTCAGCGTAGCGCACCGTCCACGTCCGTCCGTGCAATTCGCCAGTAGCCGTTTTGCACAGATAGCCGCAGACGGTCATCGTGTCCTCGCAAAGTGTCCAACCGATGGACTTTCGTTCTTCACGTGTCTCGTAGATGGTGGGAATAATGGCATCGCGCACGGTCACTTGACCCTCGGGATAACCTGTCCACACCTCGGGCATAAAGCAGTACGATTCTCCTTTAAAATTGGGAAGCTCTTCGCCCGTCATATAGTCGTAGCCTTCCGTGTCCTCACGAAACTTGCGATAGGGAAAGCAGCGCGTGCAATGTTGCCCCACTTGCACGCACAGCTTCATTCTGTCCGTCACCGCCTTGCCGTCCGCATCCTGCGTCTGACATTCATAGTCATACACAGCCACCAGGCTTGACACGTCAATGCTGTCCTGATGAATCTTGGCTGCAATCATTGCTGCCATCATAGCATCCAAGCCATCATCTTGCGCCTGTGCCGCCCCTGCCAACACAAGCGAAAAGATCAGTAAAAGAATTTTCTTGTTCATAGTTATTTAACATTTTAGATTTTATATCGCAAAGTTAATCTAAAGTCTTAGATAGAACTAAACGGAACATCAAGAAAATGAACCTGCCGCGAAAAGTTTAACTTCTTTTGTTAGATATTCTGAAAGATTTATTAGATATTAAGTTTTGCCGGATGAGTGTTCTTACACCTGCTAAGTTTTGAAGATGCTCCCCACTCGCATCCCTGCGGATGGGGAGCATGTGTACACATTTGTTTAACTGATCTAAAATTACCATCATTCTTGTTTCTTTCGCGTTAGTGACCTGCGGTCTTCTTCGGGTTCCTGTTGAAGTGATACACCATGTGCAGCATGACGTAGTGTGGCAAGGAGCGGTACCAAGTGACGGTGCGGCCCTGGGCATTCACGGAATACTGGGTGGATGAAAGCTGGTGGAGGAGATCAAAGGCTTCGATGCGGGCGATGAGCTTGCCCTTGAAGAAGGGCTGGCTGACGGATGCGTTCAGCACGAAGTCGTCGGTGTTCAATTCGCTGCTGCCATAGCCGCGACGGGAGTACATGTTGCCGTCAGCTGAGAGCGTGGTGTTCAGGCGTGGCAGGGTATAGCGGGCGGAGAGTCCGTATTGGAAGTCGGTGGCGTTGAGCGTTTCGAAGTCGTACATCTTTCCCTCGGAGTGCCGCCAGCGGATGTCGCCCGTGGCGCGGA
This sequence comes from Bacteroidaceae bacterium, assembly GCA_017448965.1. Lineage (GTDB taxonomy): Bacteria > Bacteroidota > Bacteroidia > Bacteroidales > Bacteroidaceae > Minthosoma. Next base: position 26,953 of record JAFSKK010000034.1, read on the forward strand.
TGTTCAGCGTACCTTTATTATATTGTATGTAGGCCCCGTCGTGCAGGGTCAGAGTGTTGACCACGTTCTCCTCGCTCGCCGTCATACCCGTGAGCATGGCGTGGTCGATGGAGTGATGATAGCCTGCATCGGCATTGGTCTGCCACGACCAGTAGCGGTTCTTGTCGATGGTGCGGCTGAAGTCGAACTTGGCATTCAGGCGGTATGCCCCGCTGACGTTCATGGGCTTGTAGGTATAGACGCCGCTTGCAGGGTCGTAGGTCGCCGACTGCGCCGTCTGCCGGTGGTAAAGGTCTGCCGAGGTGCCTACATGCCATTGCTGCTGGTTCTTTCCAGCCTTGTTCGAATAGTCTATGCCGAAGTTGGAGGTGACGAAACTCTTCAGGTCGGGGTTGCCCAGCTTGACGACGAGCGGCTGGCTGTCGTCGCGATAGGTGATGCGGTCGGAAAGATTGGCAGCACTGCGCTTGTGGCTGGCATGTACCCGGAAATCATGCTTGCCGCTTTCCGAGGCATGTCTGAACGATGCCGAGGTATTCACAAACAGCGTGTTCTGTCGTGCCAGCGTATCGAGGCGACCGCGCTGATAGTCGAGCGACTCGTGGCGCATGGGGACACTGATGCCCACGCTCCAGCGCTGGTAGTTGATGGTGAACGGACTGTTGGGACCCATCTTGTACTTCCCCTTGCCCGAGAACGAGATGCCGACGGTATTCTCCACCACGTTCGTCCGGCTGTCGTATGAGTTGATGAAGTCCGTAATGGCCGTCAGCGCGTCTATCTGAGAGGCCAGCAGCAACGTGTCGGGATGGTATAGATAATCGTGGGCATCGATGCGAAAGAAGTACACGCTTTCGCCCAAGCGCATGTCCACGCCCTTGAACAGCTGCATGCCGTAGCCCAACGATGCGATGCCCCAAGTCGTGCGGTTGCTGATGTCGTCCACGTTGTGCTGGGTGGTCTGCTGCGGGGTCATGTATTGCCGTGTGCTGTATCTCATGGCCGATTCCGATTCGTTCTCGTTGTGTTCCGCCTTGACATAGAAGTCGATATGCTTCTGGTTCTTGCCCACGTTGAACGCGCCCTGCGCCTCCACGTTTCCGCTCCATGCCTTTCCCTCGTTGAAGCCACGGTTGCGCTGCGAAGCCGTCAGGCTGTCAGTCCATTGGTCGAACATGGAACTGAACGAGCCGTGATTCTTGGAGTATCTGAAATCAGATTCCACAAGGAGCCAAAGGGGCTTGGTCAGCGTGAACGCATCGTGCGCATGCCATGTCCTGCTGCCCGTGCGGTTGCTGCTTTCGGTCAGCGACGTGGGCGTTAGCCCTTGCAGAAACTGTTCATAGCGGCTCCGGCTCTCGCTAATGTCTGTGGTCGAGGTGTACGAGGCCGTCAGGTTGTTCTTCACCCTGTCCTCTTTGGCATGATAGTCCATTTCTCCAGCAATGCTTCTGGTCGTGAGCAGGTTCTTGGGCATCGTGGCAGGTGTCCAGTGACCTGATTCTCCGATGTGGCGCGTCTCGTTCACATTGTTCACGTTGCCCAGCAGCGTGAAGCGGTAATGGTCGCTGAAGCCGAGCAGGAAGCCACGACCAAGCCATCTGTCCTCCGTGCCCACGGCTCCCTCCACATTGGCGATGTAGCCGCGCTGGTACTCCTGCTTCAGGTTCACGTCCATCACAAACTTCTTCGGATCCACGTCATAACCCAGCGCCCTGCTCTTGTCCGACTGCTTTTCATAGACCTTGATGTTCTGCACGGTATAGTAAGGCAGATTCTCCAGCAGCACCTGCTTGTTTCCCCTCATGAACGACCGCGAACCGAGCAGCAACTCGTCCACCTTGCGGCCGTTGACGAAAATCTCGCCCGCCTCGTTCATCGTCACGCCCGGCATCTGGCGGATGAGGTCATCGAGCATGGAGCCTTCAGGCAGTTTGAACGCGGTGGCATCGTAGATGAGCGTGTCGCCATGATAGAACATCTTGATTTTCGTGGCGGTCACCACCACTTCCTTCAACTGCACGGAGGCTACTTTCCGCATCAGCAGGGTGGGCACGTCCACAGGACTCTCGGCGGTGCTCACTCGTTGCCACACGTCGGCATAGCCCTCCAACTGCGCCCGCACCAGCAGGGTCTTGGCATCGGTCTGAATCGATACGGGGAAATAGGCATACTTGAGCGCATCGCCCTGAAGCACTGGCATCACCTCGACCGAGTCAATGAGCACGGTGCTGTCGGCACGGCAGACGGTCACCCTGGCATCGAGCAGGGGCTTCTTCAGGAAAGCATCCTTCACGTCCATTCTCAACTCGATGGTCCGCACTTTGGGAATCCGCTTCTTCATCTGCACACTGATGAGGCGGTCGGTTTGCTTCACCTTCACGGGTAGCCCTTTACAAACGCGGCGCACGGCATCGGGCACGGAGAGGTTCTTCACCTTGGCAGACGTGCGCAGGTGGGCAAGGCTGTCGGAGAGGATGTCAATGGTGTAGTCGGACTGCTCACGGCTGAGGGTTTGCAAGGCATCCAGCAGAGGCGTGTCGTGGAAGTCGTGGGAGACGGTTTGGGCGTGGAGGCTCACCGACACGATGAGCAGCAGCAATATCAGCGGTCTCCTCATGGCTGGTCCTCCTCTTCGTTAGTCTGTATCACAAAGATGGTGTCGTTCTGCAAGAAGAGGCTCAGCCCATCAAAAGCGTTAAGGCGGTCAAGCAAGTCGGCAAGAGGCGCGTCGGGCTGCCACGTCATGATGAGCGTCATGCGGCGCGGTGCCTCGTCGCGGAAGGTGACAGTCTTTTGGTAGTGGGCAGCAACCACGGTGAGGATGCTGTCAAGCGTCACGTTGTCGAAACAGACAGGAGAGGTTGGTTCTGTTGTGAGCGACTGCACCTCTGTCGAGCCGGGGGCTTGCCGCTTCATGCTGACAAGACGGATGGCGGCAAAGATGATGCCTGCCATGAGCATGACTCCTGCAAACATGGCGGCTATCCTGAGCCATCGATGTGCGGATGTTTTGCCACTGCTGTGGGTGGCTTCAAAGCGTTGCCACGCCGCCTGGGTGTCTGGCTCGCGGTCGAGGTCGGCCATCATGGCTTCTAACTGCCCGTCCGCATAGTTCTCCGGGTGTTCCTGCATGTCGAGGAACAACCGCTTGGTGTCGTCTAAGTGCATCATAACTTCTGTGGGTTAAATTGTTTTTTAATCGCCCGGATGGTGTGCGACAGATGTTTCCAGACAGCCACACGGCTGATGCCTTCGGCTGCAGCAATCTCTTCGTAACTGCACCCCTGGGTGAAGCGCAGGTGGAAGATGCGCTGTTCTTGCTCGGACAGATGACTCACCACAAACTCCACGATGTCGGTCATGCGTTCGTCCTGTGTGTCGGCATCGCCCGACAGCACATCGGCTGTGTGGACCTCGCGGGCATCTCTTTTCACCTGTTCATGCCGCAACCGTTTCAGACACTGGTTGCGGACACTGGTCAGCAAGTAGCCCTCTTCCGTGCCTGGCAGCAGCACCGTCCGCCCACGGAGCAGGTGGGCAAAGATGTCGCTGACCACATCTTCGCTCTCCTGCTCGTCGCAGAGGAGGGTGCGTGCCACCCTCAACATCTTGGCGTAGTGCTGCATGAACAGCCGCTGAATTTCCATCTTTTCCATCACGTTGTTTTCTTTCAATACCCTTCAGACAAGGAAAACGCTAACCTCTAAGGAAAAAAAGTGGGGAAATCGTACCCCTCGGCTACACCATACCGTACCCCTCGGCTACGATGTGCCGTACCCCTCGGCTACGGCATGGTGGATTCGAGAGGTATGGCAGATTGGGGAACAACCTTCAGCAGTTTCATCCGTGCCGAATGGGGAGCGTCGTCGGCATAGACCGTCAGATAGAACACTCCCGTCTCCGCACTGGGTGAGAGAGCCTGTATCCAACGGTCGAAGCATCTCTCTGTGCTGTCCACCACCAGCATCGTCGCACTATCCAAAACTGCCTGTTCAATGATGGTGGTCTCAAACCCATCGGACGAAGCCTTACCGGCACACGAAATGACCGCACCCGAAACCAACACAGCCATGATTATCAACACGTTCTTTTTTGTTTCCATGCATCCTATTTAACGTCATTTCGACAAAAATTATCTACATAAAATTCATGATAATTCATGGGTCATTCATGGGAATTATATGTTAAAAAAAGAACACGAATTTCCATGAATTATCCATGAATTATTCATAAATTATATTTGTGTTCAATCTCATCGGATTCACGTTATTTCTGCTCCAAAGCCTTGTCAATTTCTGCCTTGATGGCTTCCAGCACCCTGTCGCTGAAACCCACCTGATGCCACACCTGCCGACCTGTGCGGTCGAAGAGCAAGTATTGCGGGATGCCGCCCTCGACGGTGAAGCAGGGAAGCTGGCGCCAGAGGGACGTGGGAAGACGATAGTGGAGACCGGGGATGCTGAGCACGTGCTCATTCCATTGGTTCATCGGACTCGACTCGTCGGTGAGATAGACGAAGACGATGTCCTGCCCCTTCAGCTGTTCCTTCAGCGGCTCCATCTTCTTGATGCCATTGAGGCAAGGTCCGCACCATGTCGCCCAAAGGTCGATGAAGACTGCCTTGCCAGGATGTTGGGCGACAATCGTCGGCAGGAACTGGTCGGCGGGCACGTCGGGCGTGGGCATCATGCGGTCTTTCGCTTCACGTTCCAACCGCCCGACAAGGACACGGGTGCTGTCGTTGAAGGCTCGGAGCACAGGCTGAAAGTAAGGATGGGAGGCGAGAATCACGCTGTCGGGCTGCACCTTGCCAAGTTTCATCTTCTTGCCAATCTCATACGCCTCGGCAAAACCTTTCAGCCGCTCATACACCTCGCCGTGGTTGAGTCCGTTGGCTTCGAGATAAGGGAAAGGCAAACGGTCGGGTTCTGTGGGCAGATAGTAGGTGCGACCGTCGCGATAGAGCTGCAGGTCTTTGGCATGAGGGTCGATGAGAGTGTAGGTCTCTTTCAGCGTGGCGAAAGTGCTGTCAGCGTTGGCAGGTTTCATCTTCCAAGAGAGGAACTTGACATAGTTGTGGCGGAGTTTCAAGTAGCAGTTATCAACCAGCAACGAGAGGAAGTCTTTCTGCCGACGGGTGTAGTCAGCGCGCCGCATCAAGCCTTGCCGCAAGGTGTCGAGGCTTTGCCACAACTGCTCACTCCATTCTGCGAAGGTTTGTCCGTCAGTGCAGGGTGGAAGTTCGGGCAGATAGCCATAAACCAGCATCTGATTCTCCAGCAGGGCTTGGTTGAGGTCGCCAAGTGTGCCGCTGATGCGGTAATAGTCGTGCTCCGATGGTTTGCCCGCGGCAAAGTCATGGTCGCGAGCATAACAAGCGTTTATATCCACTTCGAGCGTTAAGGTTTCGCCCGGGATGAGAATCAGGGGGAACTGGTTTCTGAAGCCGCTGGTGTCAATCCATCCATCAGCCACGAAAAGCGGAGAGGTCGTCATATAGGCAGGATGGCAATACTCCGTGATGGAGTCAAGGAACTGCGTCCGACTATCAAAATTGCCAGTAATGGGGTCACGACTCATATCACCCACATAACTAATGACTCCGCCACCGTGTACAATGAGGGTTGCCCTTGCCTCGCCATACGTCGGTGTCAGCGGCTTCAACGGCTCGCCATTGTCCGTAAAGGGCTGATAAGGAGGGAGGGCAGAGGGATAGAGTCGGTTGTCGAGCCGAATGCCGTAGGTTCGCCACGATCTATCGGTATCGCCCTCGATGTAGTCGAATATCTTTGCCTCTTTGGGCAACGGCTCGAAGGTCAGGATGAGGGAGTCTTGCTGTTCGTTCTTCTCATACGTCCTGCCGATTTCAAACGCCTCGTCCGCCAGCACCTTCGTCCCCTCATGCGTGAGGATGCGACCGCCCTTGTAGGCATACACCTTTCCGTCGCACTCCAGTCGCGCCCCCATCATGCTCCACTGCCGCCAATGAGCACAACGAGCATGGAAATGCACGATGGTCTCTTTCTTGCCCACTTCCACCTTCACGGGATCCATATCCCCACTGGTGGACCTGAATGCAGGGCGTTCATACACCTTGTTCTTTGCCTGTGCCGACATCGTCAGCAACAGGGCAAACAGAAATAGAAACTTTTTCATGTTGGTTTTATGGTTGAATGTTTAGTATTTCGTTGACAAAGTCGTGTCCTTTTCACCGTTTCCTCCATATCCTGCTCTGACGAAACGCCAATGCCTCGTGTTCCCCTCTTTCACTGCCTCAAAACCGACGTCGGGGACATCGGTCGACCGACATCGGGGACATCGGTTCACCGACATCGGGGACGTCGGTTTAGAGGCTGTGGAAGCATCGTTTTGGAGGATGTGGCAGGATGGACTTGGAGGTGCTTTAACTGCCTTATTGCAGGTGCTTCTCTATTTCATCCTTGAAGTGCAGTTCTGCCCCGTCGGCAAAACCGATTTGATGGAGGACCTGCTTACCCTGACGGTCATAGAGGAAATACTGAGGGATGCCGCTAAAAGCAACGATGCAGGGCAGTTGGTCCCAATACTCGTTAGGCAGCATCAGATGGTAACCCTTGGTGTTGGCCACGCTCTTTTTCCAGAGTTCTTTATCACTCGTTTCGTTCGTCAGATAGACAAACACCACGTCCTTGCCCTTCAGTTCCTCCTTCATGGGTGCCATCTTTGCTATACCATCCTTGCAGGGGCCACACCACGTTGCCCACAGGTCGATGAAGACCACTTTTCCTGGGAACATGCCAGCGATGGCTTCGATGCAATGGTCGGGCGTAGCATCGGGCATTGGCAGGATATTCAGGTCGGTGGGAGTCTGCACCGTCTTGATGAGGCTGATGTTGTGGATGTCATTGGAGAAGTCGAACACGGTTGCATCGGCAGGCAAGGGGTCGAACCACAGCACCAACGAATCGGCCAAACTGGTGTGCTCGTATTTCTTGTTCTCCACAAAAGGCTCTTCTTTAGGCACAAGGGACGTGAAGACAGTATCGCCTTTGCTATTGTAGAATGGTATCGTCTCATCCTTCTCGTAGGCAGGCTTTCCTTGCCCCCATGTGCTGATACGTCGTCCCCCTCGTAATGCATACTTTTTGTTATTGGCTTTCAGCCAAATGTTGTACATCTCAAACGATGAAAAGTTGGTGTTCGCACTCAGGTGTACTATCGTGGCCGTATCGGTCAGTTCCACACGTTTAGGCTCCAAATGAGCCACTCCCTCCGGCTTGTCATAGTCGGGGTTTACAATCACTCTCGTTTGTGCCTGTGCCGACACCATCAGCAACAGGGCACTTAAAGTCGAAAAAATCTTTTTGCCTTTCAGGCGAAAATTCTCACGTTCGGCAGAGCAAACGAGTTTTCTCTGCTCTCTCTTAATCGAATCTTTCATGTGTTTTCTTATTTTAATGCTTTTTCTATTTCTTTTCCAATCTCCTCCAACACCTCATTGCTGAAACCTGTCTGTTCCCACACCCGTTTGCCCGTGCGGTCGTAGAAATAATATTGAGGAATGGCACCAAGGCCAGGAATCTGCTGCCAGAGGGAGGAAGGGATGCGGTAGTGCAGCCCTGGGATGCTGAGCACGTGCTTGTTCCATTCGTCCATGGGGCTGGATTCGTTGGTCAGATAGATGAAGACGATGTCCTGTCCCTTCAGTTGTTCCTTCATCGGCTCCATCGCCTCGATGCCTTTCTTGCAGGGGCCGCACCAAGTGGCCCAGAAGTCGAAGAAGACTGCCTTGCCGGGGTGTTGTGCAACGATGGTCTCCAGCAGTTTGTCACCCGTCACATCGGGCGTGGGCATCATGCGGTCTTTCGCCTCACGTTGCAACCGCTCCACGATGACACGGGTGCTGTCGTTGAAGGCATGAAGCACGGGCTGAAAGTAGGGATGGGCAGCAAGAATCACGCTGTCGGGCTGCACCTTGCCTTGCCGCATCTTCTCACCTATCTTTTGTGCCTCGGCAAAGCCCTTCAACAACTCGTACACCTCACCGTGGTCAAGCCCGTTGGCTTCGAGATAGGGCAAGCGGCTTGCTTGTGGCGGCAGGTAGTAGGAACGGCCATCGCGGAAGAGAATCAGGTCACGGGCATGAGCATCAACGAGCGTGTGTTCCTGCACGGTGCGCACATAGTAGTCCTCTAAGAGTAATCGCAGGAAGTCTTGCTGGCGGCGCGTGTAGCCACAACGTTCTATCACGCCCCGACGCAGGGTGTCGAGGCTTTGCCACAGCGCATCACACCATGCCGACACATCCTCACCTTCCGTGTAGGTGGGTGTTCCGTTGATGTAGCGGTAATGCAGGAACTCGTTCTCCAAGAGCACCTGTTCGAGGTCGCCCAAGGTGCCCCCCACCCGATAGCAGTCGCGCAAGGCGGGTTTGCCTGCCGCAAAGTCGCTTCCGATGGCAATGCAGGCTGCGCCATCGACATCGAGCATGAGGGTCTCGCCGGGAATGAGTATCATGGGAAACTGGTTGAACGGGCCGTATACGGTCTGGAAGCGGACGAAGACAGGGCGTGTCGCCACATCAGCGGGATGGCAATAGATGAGCGTGGAGTCGCCCTCGTAGCGGCTTCTTGAATCATAGTCGCCCGTGATGGGATGACGGCTGGGGTCGCCGAAATAATCGAAGTCGTCGCCTCCGTGCAAGGTGAGGGTTGCGGTTGCCTCGCCATGCTTCAAAGTCAACGGTTTCAGCGGTTCTCCGTTGTCAACAGGTTTCTGATAGGGAGGGAGGACGAGGGGATAGAGTTGGTTGTCAAGCCGGATGCCGTAAATCTTCCATGAACTCTCATTATCACTTTCCAGGTAGTCGAAGGTCTTTGCTTCCTTGGGCAGTGGCTCGAAGGTCAGAATGAGGGAGTCCTGCTGTGCGTTCTTCGGGTACTTCCTCCCTATCTCAAACGCTTCATCAGCCAACACCGTGGTGCCATCGTGGGTGATAATCCGTCCATGCTGATAGGCACAGGTCTTTCCGCTACTCTCCAACCGTGCCCCGACCATGCTCCAGTCGCGCCAATGGGCGCAGTCCACACGGAAATGCACGATGGTCGCTTTCTTCGTCAGTTCCACTTTCACAGGGATGATACTGCCCGTATTTGTTGACTTGAAGGCAGGGCGGTCTATCACCCTGTCTTTTGCCTGTGCCGACACCGCCAGCAACAAGGCAAATAGCAATAGCATCTTTTTCATATTGGTTAGTTTTAGGTTTTTTACTATAAGATTTTTCTGCTCCTTCGCCTCCGTTGGAGGCTTGGAAAAACGATAATTACCAATAATTGACGATAATTTGTTCCAATAATAAAAAATGAATTTTCGGATAGAATTATCGTCAATTATTGGTAATTATCGTTTTTTGAGACACCTTGGTGTCGAGAGCCAACAACTCGTTGAGTCGCCGCTTTGCATCGTTCAAAGGACTTCCATCTTTCTGTTCCAGCGAACTGTAAACAGTATTTCCGTCTCTATCGAGGATGTAGAAGAAGGGGACAAAGCCGTTGTTAAAGAGGATTGGGCGTGGTCGTCCTTCCGTAGTGCCATCGAATTTGCAGGACAGGTTTGCCCACTCGTATTGGGGAGCCTCGTTCACCGCTTTCAGCCATGCGGAACGGTCGTCATCGATGGTCACGCTGACGAAAGCCACACGGTCGCCACATTCCTTATAATAGGCTATCAAGTCGGGAATCTCCGCACGGCAAGGACCGCACCAACTTGCCCATAGGTTCAAGAGCATATACTCCTTTCCGCCCAAGCATTCCTCAAAGGAATGGGCTTTCCCTGCCGTGTCCCATAATGGGAAGAGTCTTGCCACCCCACCTTTCTCTTTCCGAGACGAGATGAGCTGCTGCAATTCCTGACCTCGATCTGAAGCGCGCAAGGATTCGGAGAAACAATCCAGTGCCCTCTGCAAGGTGTCGGCATTCCACGAGTTCGACAAGAGATACAATGCCTGCAGGCTTTGCGAATGAGCTTTCAGGAAGTCCTCACTCCGAAAGCGTTGAGGATCATTGAAGAATACATCATTGGCCTCAAAATCGCCATACTCGTCAGCGATGGCTCCGACGGATACAGGGGATGGAAGAGAATCGAACGTAATCACCGTGCGACCATGCCCCAGGGGGATGCTTCCCCATCGGGCATGCTCTCCTTGCACCGCCAGCCACACCGTGCTGTCGGCATCCAGTGCTTTCAGATACCTCAGCGTGAGCGTAGTTGGCAGATTCGTCTTTTTCATCACCAACTTTCCGTCCACAATCGGGAACGTATCACACGGGGTTTCTTCCGTGCCAGATGCAACCCTCACAAAGCCTTCCGTGCCCGTGGGGAAGATGACCTCCAGCACATCTTCAGTCGGTGTCGTGTACTGACACGACAACAGGCTAAAACACAAAGCCGCCATCAAAACCTTTTTCATGTTTATTTATTCATTTGAATTTGTACCTACATCATTGTATCGTTCATGAAAGTGAAGAGGGTCTGAACCTTCAGCATCAAAATCGCCACAAAGGTAGAGCAATCTTCTTCACCTTTCCAAATATCGGAGTTGACAAATAGTTGACTTTTACGGGATGAAACAAAAAAGGAGTTTGCAAATAGTTTGCAAACTCCTTGTAATCGTCTTATAATAAGAAAGATATGTTATTACAGCGACAAGATGAATTCGTCCCAATCTTTTCCGCTACCATCCTTGCCAAAAACCTTCTTGTAGAGGCGGCGACGAGTGGTACTGATGGTGCTCTTATCTTTGTTCAACACTGTAGCTATCTCTACAGGTGCCGTGCGTATCTTGAGCAACATGCACACTTGCCACTCAATGGGCGAGAGGTTGTAAAGGCTGTAAAGGCTGCTGCTGAAATGAGGATAGACAACCTTCAGTTGCCGCTCCAGTTCCTTCCACTCGGTGGGCTTGATATTCTCCCCTGCCTCGATGCGACGACGCAACGCCATATAGTAGTCCGACTGATAGAACTCGGTCTCCACCTGTTTCATGGCATCGGCCACCACCACAGGACGCAAGGCGCGTTCCTCTTCAATCTCTGCCAGTTTCTTCTCTATCTCACGTTTCCGTTTCCGCAGACGATAGACATAGACCGCCACACCGACTGCCACCACACTCATACACATTATTATATATAGAAACAGGGCGCGCTCGTTCTTCAACTTACGTTCGGTGGTGGAGAGCACATAGTGCTTGACGGGCGCTTCGCTCTCGTCGGGATATTTGCGCACCAACTGCCGTATCTCTTCCTTGCGCTCTTCGGTCATGGTGTTGGAACGCACCATGAGTTCTTGATAGCCATTGAACTCGGTGATGAAGGTGGTGTCGTCGATGACGTGGAAGGGCATTACTCTGTCACGTTCCATATAGACGGAGTCGTTCAGCCGATACTTGCCCATCTCGTGGGCGATGATGAGCATGTCGTCACCCACGGCATGGAGTTGCACGGTGTAGTAGGTGCTGTCGGAGTCGTAGATTTTGCACCGCGTGTATTGGGTGTAGATGGAGGGTGTCATCCTCCCGTCGGGCGCTGTCTCGCTCTTCAGCATCCACACACCCACAATGGAGAAGTCTTTTCGGCCTGCCCAGCAGCACAGCGGCAGCAGGCACAGCATCCATGTTGCAAACAGGGTTCTCATGGTTTCATTCCTTTCATGAGTGCATCGAAGGTCTTTCGTCCTTTCACGTAATATTGCCAGAGGAGGGAGAACTCGACACGTTCGGGCACTCGTTCGTTGGTGCGGAGTTGCTGGATGTGGCGACGGTCTTTGTCGAAGTCGGGGCGCATCTTGTGGAAGGCACGACGTGCCTTGAAGACGGCGGAGCAGTTCTTCGCATCGCCCTTGAGCAGGAACTGGAGGGCAGCGAGATAGTCGAGCAGGCGACGCACCCGCATGACGGGCTTCAACTCTTTGTCGGGCAGATTCTTGTAGAGCATGAGCAGGTTGTTGCGGAAGTTGAGGAAGGTCTTGCGCGGATTGCCCTGATTGAGCGTGGCTCCACCCAAATGGTAGGCTTGGCTCTCCACTATGCAGACGATGCTCTTGCCCATGGTGCGGAGTCGCCAGCAGAGGTCAATCTCCTCCATGTGGGCAAAGAAACGGCTGTCCAGCCCTCCACTTGCCTTCCAATCGGATGCACGCACCATCAATGCGGCTCCCGTGCCCCAAAGCAATGGCACAATCTCATCGTATTGCCCTTTGTCCTGCTCCACCGTGTCCATCACACGACCACGACAGAAGGGATAGCCGTATTTGTCGAGATAGCCTCCTGCAGCACCAGCATACTCGAACCAGCCCACGCGCTGGGCGTTCTTTTCTCTCAATGCAAGCAGTTTGGGTTGGCAGACTGCACATTCGGGGTGCCCATCCATATACTGAATCATGGGTGCATTCCAATCCTTCTGCCTGATCTCCACATCGGAGTTAAGCAGCAGGTAATATTCATAGTCGGGCAACTGTGCCAAAGCACGGTTGTAACCCTCGGCAAATCCGAAGTTCTGTTCGAGGACAATGACGGGGACATCGGGAAACTCCTTGAGAAGCATCTGCACGCTCCCATCGGTGGAGGCATTGTCTGCCACAATGACATCGCCCACGCTGTTCTCAATGACAGAGGGCAAATACTGGCGCATCATCTCAGCACCGTTCCAATTCAATATGACTATCGCAAGTTTATTCATGAATTCTGCAACAACTTGTTGCAAAGTTACGGTTTTCGTCCGATTTATACAACTTTTATAATAAATCTGTTCAATCCGTCCAATCGTTCCGAAGGAACTTGTCTTATTAAAACATACCGCTTCGCGATGATTGAACAGATTTAGCGGATTGTTAGGAATAAATTTTGTTCTCCCTTCAACGCATCGCCATCCTTGTTGAATGCTCCGAGTTTAACCTGCACGATTTGGTTGTCCTTGTCAGGCATATTCGGCACTTCCACACGGATGTAGTTGTCGGTGAATCCGTTCATGACGGGTTTGCGCGGGGAGGCGTGTTCGAGGAGCATGGGACGTGTGGTGCCGATGAAGCGGCTGTAGAAGTCGTGGGTCTTCTGCGCAGAAAGGGCAAGGACACGTTGGCTGCGTTCATGCTTCTCCTGTGGTGTGACCACATGAGGTATTTCGAGGGCTTTGGTGCCTGGACGTTCGGAGTAGGAGAACACGTGATACTGAGAGACATCGACACGCTGCATGAAGTCGTAGGCTTTGTCAAAATACTCCTGTGTTTCGCCACGAGTGCCCACAATGACATCGACACCAATGAAGGCATCGGGCATGACGGAGCGAATCTTTTCTATCTTATGGGCGAAAAGGGCTGTGTCGTACTTGCGATGCATGAGTTTCAGCACCTCGTCGCAACCACTCTGAAGGGGGATATGGAAGTGGGGCATAAACCGTTTGGAGTCGGCACAGAACTCAATGATGTCGTCGGTGAGCAGGTTCGGCTCGATACTGGAGATGCGGTATCGCTCGATGCCCTCCACCTGGTCGAGTGCCTTCACGAGGTCGAAGAAAGTCTCACCCGTGGAATGTCCGAAGTCGCCGATGTTCACACCTGTGATGACAATCTCCTTGCCACCCTCCTGCACCACCTGCTGTGCCTGTGCCACCATCGAGGCAATGCTACCGTTGCGACTCCGACCACGAGCGATGGGAATGGTGCAGTAGGTGCAGTAGTAGTTGCATCCATCCTGCACTTTGAGGAAGTAGCGGGTGCGGTCACCTCTGGAGCAACTTTCCGCAAACGTCCTGATGTCCGCAGTCTGCACGGTGTGTGCCCCAGTCATTCCGTTGAGGATGGCAGGAATAATGTTCGCTTTCTGTTCGCTGCCCAACACGAGATCAACGCCAGGAGTCTCGATGATTTCCTGCGGCTTCAACTGCGCATAGCAGCCCGTCACCACCACGAATGCTCCAGGGTGCTGCTTCACCAACCGATGGATTGCCTGACGACATTTGTGGTCAGCCACCTCAGTCACGCTACACGTGTTGACAATGCAGATGTCAGCCACCTCGCCCTTCTGTGCCTTCTTCACTCCATAACGCATCAGTTCCTGCGCCACACTACTCGTCTCGGCGAAGTTCAATTTGCATCCTAATGTGAAAAATGCCGCTTTCTTGCCCTGCAATATGCTCGAATCTATCATTTATTTCATGCTTTGTGTGCAAAGGTAAGAAAAACAATCGTATCTTTGCAACATCAAAACAAACTATTTCATCATTTATCAACAGAAATGGCAGCAATTCCGTTTATTTGGGCAGCGGCACTTTTACCAGCCGTACTACTTTTGGTTTACATTTTGAAGAAAGATAAAAACCCTGAACCGACAGGACAATTGGTGAAGGCGATGCTGTTGGGTGTGGCCACCTGCATTCCTGCGGCACTGATTGAAATGGCCATCAGCTGGATCTTCTTTGGCGATAGCGAAGGAGGCTCCTCATTGATAGGAAACATCTTCGACGCATTCTTTGTGGCAGCCATCCCCGAAGAGTGTCTCAAGTTGTTGGCACTGTGGTTGGTGTTGCGGAAGAATCCTTATTTTAACGAGCATTTCGACGGCATCGTGTATTCGGTATGTGTGGGACTGGGATTCGCCACCGCAGAAAATGTTCTCTATTTGTTTGACAACATGAGCGATTGGGCATCGGTCGCCATCGGAAGAGCCATCTTCTCTGTGCCCGGACACTATGCCTTCGCTGTGCTGATGGGCTATTATTATGCAAGGTACAGTTTCGTGGAAAGCTCCACCAAGAATCTCATCTGCATCCTCGCTGTGCCAGTCCTCGCTCATGGCATCTACGACGCCATTGTGATGAACATCGGCATCAACGAATACCTCATACTGCCCATCTTTGCCTTGCTCATCTTCTTCTGTGTGATGATGCACAAGAAATGCAAGAAGAAGATTCTGGCACAACTGCAGATGGATGGAACAGCATGAGAAGATGGATGAAAGAAAAAAATGACTGTTTGAAAATAAAAAGTGGGCATTTGCATAATAATCTCGTTTTAGGTTCGTTATAATAAAATAGAAAGACGAAAAAAACAGTAAAAGCAGATTGCCTATGAATGATTCTACTCCATCCGACAACAAGACATCAAAGATTCTCGAACTGAAGGAAAGGCTCGTTCGTCCATCGAAGGACACGCTGTTTTTCTTGCAATTATTTGCCAGAGTTTATGAACCACGAATGGTCATGAGCGTAGCATAATTCATTTGATGATTTTTGGACACAAGTAAAGTGCTTTCGGTTCTTGCCTCATCAGAAGAGGCAAGAGAACTTGCCAAGCGCATCAGAAACGGCAAGGTGAAAAAGATGAGCGCTGACGGACTGACAGGTTCGTCGGCTGCTTTGCTGTTGGCATCCATCGCCCAAGGAAAAGGGAACATTCCCAATATGCTGGTGGTGATGAATGACATGGACGACGCTGGCTACATGTACCATGACTTGACACAAATGCTTGGTACGGAGCAGGTGTTGTTCTTTCCTTCTTCGTACAGAAGAGCCATCAAGTATAATCAGAAAGATGCTGGAAACGAAATTCTGAGAACTGAGGTGCTGACGAAGGTAAGCCCCCCAGCCCCCGAAGGGGGAGGGCAGGCGCGATGTGCATCAAACGGGAATCTCGCCACACCTAAAGACCAACGTTGCGAATGCCCTCCCCCTTCGGGGGCTGGGGGGCTTCTATTGGTCACCTATCCCGATGCCTTGGCAGAACGTGTGGTGTCGAAGCAAGAACTGGATGAGAGCACGTTGGCCGTGAAGGTGGGCGACGAGTTCGACATCAGTGAATTGGAGCAGAAGATTCTTGAATTGGGTTTTCAACGGACAGATTATGTCTATGAGCCAGGGCAGTTTGCCATCAGAGGAAGCATCGTGGATGTGTATTCCTTCTCTTCTGATATGCCTTACCGTATAGACTTCTTTGGTGATGAAGTGGACAGCATCCGTTCGTTCGATGTACAGAACCAGTTGAGCCAGGGAAAGGTGGAGATGATGACGATTGTGCCCAATATGCAGAAAGAGGACACGGAATACATCTCATTCCTGGAGTTCTTGCCGAAAGAAACGCTCATTATCACACAAAGCCTTGTGTATGTGTGTGACAAGATTGCACAAATACACGAAGAAGGCTTTTCGAACCAAGCAAAGACCCTCTCCCCGACCCTCCCCCATCATGGGGAGGAAGACCATGCGGACTGGGAAAAAGAATGGAAAAGGTTAGTTGTTGATGAAGAGACTTTCAAGCAGCAAGTGGTGGCGTTCCGACATCTGGAATTGAAGCAAGGAATTTCATCAGGCGAGAAGAGCATCCACTTCAACACGGCTCCCCAACCACTGTTTCACAAGAACTTCGAGTTAGTGAACCAAGAGTTCCATCGTCTGATGGATGAGGGGTATAAGATATGTATCTTTGCAGATAGCGAGAAGCAAATCAGCCGTTTGCAGGACATCTTTGAGGAAATGGCTAAGACAGAAGCGGATGCCATCCATTTCACTCCTGTCAACAAGGCTATCCATGAAGGCTTTATCGACCACACACAGAAATTGTGCTTCTTCACCGACCACCAAATCTTTGACCGCTTCCACAAATACAACCTCAAAAGCGACAAGGCAAGACGTGGCAAGGTGGCACTGACGCTGAAAGAGATACAGCAGTTTGAGATTGGCGACTACGTGGTGCATATCGACCACGGCGTGGGCAGATTCGGTGGTTTGGTGCGAGTGCCGCAAGGTGATGTGATGCAGGAGATGATTAAAATCACCTACCTGCACGAAGATACGGTATATGTGTCCATCCATGCCCTGCATAAAATCTCGAAATACAAAGGGAAGGAAGGTGAGCCGCCACGTCTGAACAAGATTGGTGGTGGCGCTTGGGAACGCATGAAGGAACGGGTGAAGACGAAGGTGAAAGATATTGCCCGTGACCTCATCCAACTCTATGCCGCCCGATTGAAGGAGAAAGGATTCGCTTATAGCAAAGACGGCTACATGCAGCATGAGCTGGAGGCCAGTTTCCTTTATGAAGACACCCCCGACCAGTTGAAAGCCACACAAGATGTGAAAGCAGACATGGAGAAGCCTCGTCCGATGGATAGGCTCGTCTGTGGCGATGTGGGCTTTGGCAAGACGGAAGTGGCAATACGTGCTGCTTTCAAGGCTGCCACCGATGGAAAGCAAGTGGCGGTGATGGTGCCCACAACAGTGTTGGCATATCAGCATTACCAAACGTTCTCTTCACGTTTGAAGGAATTCCCCGTCAGAGTGGAATACCTCACTCGTGCCCGAACTGCCAAAGACACGAAAGAAGTGCTGGACGACCTCAAAGCAGGTAAGGTGGACATCATCATCGGCACCCACAAACTGATTGGCAAGCAGGTGCAGTTCAAGGACTTAGGACTTCTCATCATTGACGAGGAACAGAAGTTTGGCGTGTCAACAAAAGAGAAACTGCGTGCCATGAAAGTGAATGTGGACACGCTCACCCTGACCGCCACACCGATTCCCCGTACATTACAGTTCTCGCTGTTGGGTGCAAGAGACCTTTCCATCATCCAGACTCCCCCACCCAACCGCTACCCTATCCAAACAGAGATTCACACCTTCTCTCCCGAAATCTTCGCTGAAGCCATCAACTTCGAGATGAGCCGCAACGGACAGGTGTTCATCGTCAACAACAAAATCAGCAACTTGCGAGAGTTGGAGGAGATGATACATAAATATGTGCCCGACGCGCGTGTGTGTGTCGGACATGGACAGATGAACCCACAGGAATTGGAGAAGATCATCCTCGACTTCATGAACTACGACTACGACGTGATGCTCTCCACCACCATCGTGGAAAATGGCATTGATGTGCCAAATGCCAACACCATCATCATCAACAGCGCACAAAACTACGGACTCTCCGACATTCATCAGATGCGTGGACGAGTAGGACGCAGCAATCGTAAAGCATTTTGTTATCTCATTGCACCACCACTCGCTGCACTCAACGATGTGACCCGTCGCCGTCTGCAAGCCGTCGAGAACTTCAGCGACCTTGGCAGTGGCATCCACATCGCCATGCAAGACCTCGACATCCGAGGTGCCGGCAATATGTTGGGAGCCGAGCAGAGTGGTTTCATCACCGACCTTGGCTATGAAACCTACCAGAAGATTCTGAATGAAGCAGTAGCAGAGTTAAAAGAAAGCGAGTTCACCGAACTCTTTGCTGATGATGACAAGGATGAAGAGGGAAGAATCAGCGGTGAGAAGTTTGTGACTGAAACCAACGTGGAAAGCGACATTCCTGCTTTCTTCCCTGAAGAATATGTGCCCAGCAGTCCTGAGCGCATGAGCCTCTACAGAGAACTCGACACTCTCACCTCGCCTAAGCAACTGGAAGACTACCAAAAACGCCTCATCGACCGTTTCGGACAAATCCCTGCGGTTGGCGAAGAACTCATCAAGGTCATGCCTATCAAATGGACAGCTCAGCGGCTCGGCATCGAGAAAGTAGTGCTCAAGATGAATCGTATGATTCTCTACTTTGCCCTCGAAGATGCCTACTTCCAAAGCCGCGCCTTTGAAAAGGTGCTCAACTACGTAGCCTCTCATGGGAGAGGGTGCACTTTGAGAGACGGAGAACGGAAGTCGTTGCTCATCAAAGGCGTGAAGACAATGGAGGGTGCCCTCGACATCCTGAGGAACATGGAGAGACCCAAGCAATAAAAATTTCCATAATCAAATAATTATAACTACTATAATTAGAATTATAGGTATTGGTGGATAAAATTCTTCAGATTATTCATAATTGGTTTCTACAAAAACATGTATCTTTGCAGCGAAAACAATATAAAAAGGAAATAGCTATGGCAACAACAACGTCAAGAAAACAACACACAAACCACCCCATCAGCCACTACTGGGGACTGGTGAAGGACATGGACGACAGCCAGAAGCTGCAACTGATCACCATGTTGGCACAAAGCGTGAAGCCTGCCGTGGACAAGAAGCAGGACTCCGAAGAGTATTCCCTCAAGCCTTACACAATGGAGGAAATCAATGCACGGATTGACCAGTCAGAGCGTGACATCGCTGAGGGTCGTGTGTATGAATTCGATGAGGTGATGCACGAACTGGAAAAAGAATTTGCTCAAGAAGAGGAACTTGAAATGGTGAAAGCGGTATGAGAGTATTAATGACTGGCTTTGCCAGACAAAAGATTCGCGAAACAGCCAGATATATCCAGAGTGAGTTTAGCAAGAGATATCGGGATGATTTTCTGTATAAGGTACAAGAGACGCGTCAATATCTCGCAACCAACCCTAATCTCGGATCCATGGAACCACTTCTCTCCAATCGTCCTACGGCCTATCGTAGCGTGGTCATCACCAAACTCAACAAGATGGTCCATTATATCAATGACACCGAAGACATCATTTACATTGTTGACTTCTGGGACACTCGCCGCGAACCAAATGCACAGGCTGCAGAAGTGAAATGAACGGGCTATAATATAGAAATGTAAGAATAAAAAGCGGATAGACCACGAACGGGCTATCCGCTTTTTTTTACAAACATTGGAAAAGAAGATTTATTTCTACATTTTTTGCACATCAAGAGAAAAAGGTTCTCATTTTTTGAGAGAGATTCAAAATGTTTCCGTATCTTTGCGACGTGAAACAACAAAACCGTATAAGTATAACCTCTAAAACCAACAAGCAAAAAACAGACAGTACAAAAAAACGAAGAGGAAGCCTGTGGCACGGGTGCCGCCCTTCCAAGGGAAACGCAACATTTTTTAATTTAATGAAACTGTGCGTCTTCCTGTTCGTACTTAACGATATAACTTGAGCTTTCTGCTCTTGTTCTCTCGACTTCGAAGACCGCCAATTTTCGCGTATGAGAGCAAGCAGTTCAGAAGGTTCACGTCCCGAGGGGGCGTGAACTGTTCTTGCTTGTTTATACGCATGGTCACTTGGCGGTCACCGAGAAGTTGAGAATAAGCATCGAATGGTTGGCGCCTTTTTCTTATTCTCAAAAAAGACAAAACAATGAAAAACAAAAACTATCTTTTGAGTCTGCTGACCATATTGGTTACAGCAGCAATGAGTCTTTCTCTCATGTCGTGCAGCAACGACGATGACTCCAATAATGACATCAAAAAGGTAAACGACTATCTTAACATCCAAGGAGCCACTTACACGGAAGGGAGCTTTCCTGCTTCAACGGAAGACGCGGAGATTAAGGGCATCAGCGCAAGCGTGGACGAAAACAGCAATACCGCCACCATCCGCATCGCTAAGGACAACGAATATGGCTGTTATTATATCGGAATCGAAGGACTTTCTGGCTATTGGATGTACACTCCGAATGACACACGTGCGAATGAAAGCGCCACTTATTGGGAGGTTGTCGTCTCCTACAAAAACATCAAGCCCGGCAATGCCATCAAAGTGTGGGTGACTGGCCAAGGTGAAGATGCCCAAAACATGGCACTCATCAAGATTCCCAAGCCATACACGTTCACCATTACTGGCGCAGAAAACACTTCAACCCTTGGGATTGTCGGTACTTGGTACACGGCCTACTATATCTATGACGGTGTACAACACTCTATAAGCAAGTACGAAGACGCATTTCCCGAGACCGAAGTATGGGATAACAACAGTCTGTATCGGGAGTGGGTGTTCAGTGCTAATGGTCGTGCCGAATATTGGACATGGACGGGAGATGACGACTTCATGTCTTTGCCTTTTTTCGAATATAAGATAAACGGAAATAAAGTCACCATTACAGCAACAGAAACATTCGACGTGGTGGATGAAGAGACAGGAGAAACATTTGAAATAATACCAGAAGATGGTGAAGAAGGCTTAAGTGTCTTTAACACCGAATTCACTTACGACAATGTCCAACGATTATTGATTGAGCACATGCCAATCAGAGATGACGAAAACGGTGTGGACTTCATTGTCGGATACATGGATGTTTATTGGAAGAAGAGATGATTATGCCATGAGAAAATTATTGTTTACATGCATTGCGGTGAGTGTCCTGTGCCTTGCCGCACATGCCCAAGATGCGACCATAGACAGTCTCAACCAACGCATTCAGGATTTGGAGGTGCGGACGAGGGCTCTCGAGCAGGCGGACAGCCTACGCGAGCTCAGGGAGCATCTTGCCAAAATATGGAAGCAGAAAAAATATTGGACGGTAGGGTACACGTTCCAAAACCTGAAGAACGCGGACGACGCGGAAGCAGAAACATTGAAAAGCAGTTTTGCGATGTCCCTACAATGGGGCAAGACCTTCAGCCTCCACAGAAAACCTATCGCCAACATGGTGAAGATTGGGATTGACTGGAACTGGGTGGATTGGCACTATGCCAAGTACAAAAAACTGGATATGGACGAGGTTGATTGGAATGATGATGGCGAGGTTTACTGGAATGATAATGGCGAAAACCTTAAATTGCCCAATTTGACCTATCATCAGATAGACCTAGGCATGGCAATCGGACCTTCCGTTCAAGTGACACCATTCTACACCATAGGACAAGGGCTGGAGTATCTAAAGGTATACAGTTTCTTCCATGTGACGCCATCGTTTTCAGGCATCATCCTCCACGGCGACAAGAGTGAAATCGCAGGTGCCTACAACACATTCTTCAGTTGGGGCATCGGCATCGCCTACAAGGCTTTTGCAATAGGCTTCGAACATCGATGGGGCAAGGCGAAGTACAACACAACCAACTTCGGCGATGCCATTGAGACGAACGACATGGAGATTGAGGCAGACAGGCAGACAAAGTACAAAACCACTGCATCAAAGCTTACCGTCAGCCTCCGTTTCTGACATTTGTTTCTATGGATTCACGGTCTGAGTCACACCGATGGTGGCGGTCTGACTCAGACCGAGGTGGTCGGTGTGAGTCACACCGTTAAAGAGGCTGTGGAAGACCCCATTTTGTGTTCATTGAAGGAATGATTCTATACGAAGCCAACAACAAACGGCCACGAAGCATCGTCGTATGCTTCGTGGCCGTTTTTTTGTTAGTTTGTACAAATCAATCTATCTCCTCGTCAGCCTCATAGCCTCCCATCTCACGGATGGCGTTCTTCAGCATGGTGTATTGCTGGAAGAGGTGGTTGACGGGTTCTTCGCCCTGCGTGTAGTCGTGCATAGGTGCTTACAAAAAGAAGGAGAGGAAACGCTGGATGCCACTCTTGCCAGCACGTGCAGCAAGGTCGCTGAGCAAGCAGAGGTCGAGCAACAGCGGTGCGGCGAGGATGGAGTCACGGCAGAGGAAGTTGATTTTGATCTGCATCGGATAGTTCATCCAACCGAAGATGTCAATGTTGTCCCAACCTTCCTTGTTATCATTACGTGGTGGATAGTAGTTGATGCGCACCTTATGATAATATTGGTTGTCCTCATCGTTGCCATGCCCGTAGAGATCGGGCTGTGCTTCAGGCTTGAGAATTGTTTCGAGGGTGGAAAGTTTTGACACCTCCTTCGTACGGAAGTTGGCTGGCTCGTCGAGCACCAAACCATCACGATTGCCAAGAATGTTGGTGGAGAACCAACCATTCAATCCGAGGCAACGGGTGCCGATGATAGGAGCAAAACCTGACTTCACGAGTGTCTGACCGGTCTTGAAGTCCTTGCCAGCAATGGGGAGACCCAATTTCTCCGACATTTCCCACATGGCAGGAATGTCAACGGTAGTGTTGGGCGCACCCATGATGAAAGGAGCACCTTCCGCCAATGCAGCATAAGCATAACACATGGAAGGAGCGATATTCTTGGTGTCGTTGGCCTTCATGGCAGCCTCAAGGTGTTCGAGCGTATCGTGCACTTGCATGTTTGGCTCCACATAGATTTCTGTAGATGCCGCCCAAGCCACCACAATGCGTGAACAATTAGTCTCTGCCTTAAACTGGCGGATGTCCTCACGAAGTGCCTCCACCATCTCCCAACGAGTAGCACATTGCTTCACGTTGTCACCATCAAGACGCTTCGCAAAATTCTTATCGAAAGCCGCTTTCAAAGGAACAATCTTTTCCAATTCGTCTTTAACGGGCAGAATGTCCTTCTCCCTCAGCACCTCGGCATACATGGCACTCTGGAAGGCATTGGCAGGATACACATCCCATGCACCAAACACAATATCATCCAACTTTGCCATTGGAACAATCTCACCATAGGAAAGATACTTCTTGTCAGTGCCCTTACCGACACGAATCTTATCGTACTGAGTCATAGAACCCACAGGCTTCGCAAGTCCTTTGCGAGCCATCAGCACACCTGTCATAAAGGTAGAAGTCACAGCACCCAGTCCCACAACCATGATGCCCAATTTACCCTCTGCAGGCTTCACATTTTGATTTTTCATTTCTATTTTGTTCTTGTGATATACTTTAGCAAAAACTTTGCAAAGGTACAGAAAACCGCCCAAACGAATGGTAGAAAAACGGTTGCTTTTACAGGATACACGCTTGTTTTAACATTGTTTAACCCGCATTGTTCTTTGTAGTGAAGAAGTTTACACTATCTTTGCAAGAGGAAAAAGAAAGAAGTTGGACATGACCCAAAGCGACAGCATTGTTATCATACCTACCTACAACGAGAAGGAAAACATCGAGAAGATTATCCGTGCCGTTTTTGCCCTGGAAAAATGTTTCCACATCCTCGTGATTGACGATGGTTCTCCCGATGGCACAGCCAGCATTGTAAAAGGTCTGATGCAGGAAGAGTTTGCCGACCGTCTGTTCTTGATGGAACGAGAAGGTAAACTCGGACTTGGCACGGCCTATATTGCAGGCTTCAAATGGGGGTTGGCACATGGCTACGACTACATCTTCGAGATGGATGCAGACTTTTCACATGCACCCAGCGACTTGCCAAGACTCTATTCGGCCTGTGCTGACGAGGGCTACGACCTCGCCATCGGTAGCCGTTACATCTCTGGAGTCAACGTGGTCAACTGGCCGATTGGCCGTGTGCTCATGTCCTACTTTGCCTCGAAATATGTGCGGTTCATTACAGGCTTCAAGGTGCATGACACCACTGCTGGCTTCAAATGCTACAAACGCCGTGTACTTGAGACCATCAATCTTGACGACATCCGCTTCAAGGGCTATGCTTTCCAGATAGAGATGAAGTTCACCACTTACAAATGTGGGTTCAAAATCAAAGAGGTGCCTGTCATTTTCGTCAACCGCGTGGAAGGAGTATCGAAAATGAACGGCAGCATCTTTGGCGAGGCCTTCTTTGGCGTGATGAGACTGAGATGGGACGGTTGGTTCAAGAAGTACCCAAAACCTGTTGATGAAAAGCCTGTTCAAAAGACTATTGATGACCAAATCTAACAGATGAAGACAATCATACGAAATGCAATCATCGTAAACGAAGGACGACAGTTCATCGGTTCTGTAGTGATAGAGGACGAAATGATTCAGCAAGTGCTGGAGGGTGACGACTCTTCACAACACTATGACATAGAGATTGACGCGACGGGACTATACCTGTTCCCCGGCGTGATAGATGATCATGTGCATTTTCGTGAGCCAGGCTTAACCCACAAGGCAGACATTGCCAGCGAAAGCCGCACTGCTGCTGCAGGAGGAGTGACATCCTACATGGAGATGCCTAACACTAATCCTCCCACCACTACCCTCGACCTGCTGGAAGAAAAGTTCCATTTGGCAGCCGCACACAGCCGTGTGAACTATTCCTTCTATTTCGGAGCCACCAACGACAATGCAGACACGCTGCAACGCCTTGATCCACACCGTATCCCGGGTATCAAAGTCTTCATGGGCAGCAGTACAGGCAACATGTTGGTGGATCGCGAAGAGGCATTGCGCCGCATCTTCGCCACATCGCCGCTATTGCTCATGGCGCATTGTGAAGACACCAACATCATCAACGCCAACATCAGAGCATTCAAAAAGAGATATAAAGGACAGAATGACTTCCCAGTTCGCTACCATTCCCGCATACGGAGCGTGGAAGCCTGCTACGAGTCATCCGCATTTGCCGTTCAACTGGCCAAAGAGACGGGAGCGCGACTTCATATCGCCCACGTGTCAACAGCTAAAGAGTTGGAGTTATTCGAGCAGAAGCCTATCGAAGAAAAGAAAATCACGGCAGAAGCTGTCATCGCTCACCTGATGTTCACCACCGAAGATTATGACACCCTGGGCACACATATCAAGTGTAACCCTGCGGTCAAAACCCCCGAAGACAGAGCGGCTCTCCGTGAAGCACTCACCAACGGGCTTATCGACGTGGTGGCTACCGACCACGCTCCGCACCTGGAAAGCGAGAAGGTGGGTGGAGCACTGAAGGCAGCCTCAGGCATGCCCATGATTCAGTTCTCACTCGTTTCCATGTTGGAAATGAGCGATCAAGGCATACTGCCTATTGAACGAATACCTGACCTCATGGCACACAACCCTGCCAAACTCTTCCATATAGAGAAACGCGGATTCATCCGTCCTGGCTACTACGCCGACCTCACGCTGGTTGACCCCAATGGCAACTGGCAAGTGAAAGAAGGACGCTACTACACAAAGTGCGGTTGGACACCTATGGATGAGCGCACCTTCAAGTGGCGAGTGCGTCGAACCATCGTCAATGGTCTCACGGCTTACAGCGATGGTGTCGTGGTAGATGGAATCAGAGGCAAAGAACTGAGGTTCAATTAAAACGGCTATAACCAGCAGCAAGGCATTGAGAAGGAACTACCGCATCAGCGACTTGAAAGCCTACATCAATTGGGTGTACTTCTTCCACGCATGGTCTCTACCACAGCAATCAGAAGAGGGGAAGCACCTGTATGACGAAGCACAAAACATGCTGAGGATGTTGCAGCCTTATCTGGTGGTGAAAACCGTGGTGGAAATACTGCCAGCATGGAGTGAAGGAGATGACATTGTGGTACAACCCATGCAACCTTGCGAATGTGGACAAAGCCACCCGTGTGGCGACCCCATACGTCTGCCCATGCTGCGGCAACAGACACCCGACAAAAACGGCTACTGCCTCTGCTTGAGCGACTTTCTACGTCCGAAGCAGGCACTGAAACAAGATAAGATGGGCGTTTTCGCCACCTCCACCAGCATCGATGTGGCAAAGACGTTTCCCAATGATGACTACAACAAGATGCTCCTCCAAACGCTGGCCGACCGACTGGCTGAAGCTGGTGCAGAACGATTGCACGAAGAAGTCAGGAAAACCATTTGGGGATATGCTCCTGATGAGCAACTGACCATCGAGGAACTGCACCGCGAAGCATTTCAGGGCATCCGTCCTGCCGTGGGTTACCCTTGCTTGCCCGACATCTCCATCAACTTCATCCTTGACAAGATTGTCGATTTTCAGAGCATCGGTGTCACCCTCACCACCTCGGCCATGATGCAGCCTCACGCCTCCGTGAGCGGCCTCATGTTTAGCCTGCCCGAAGCACGATACTTCTCTGTGGGAAAGATAGACCAATCGCAAGCCAGCGATTATGCCCACCGACGCCATACGACTGTCGAAGAACTCAAAAAATACGTACAATGCTGTTAAGAATCCTCATACTCATCATCCTGTTGCTGACGTTGCCCGACGTGTACATTCACTTCATGTACACACGTCATTGGACAAAGCAGCCGTGGTTGCGTGCGCTTTGGTTCCTCCCATCTATCACCCTCGCCATTGCCGACATCATCATCATGAGCAGCAATGACATGAAACCAGAACACCAACCATGGGTGAGCATCTTTATGTTTGCCTTTTTGGCCATCTGCGCACCCAAGGCTTTATTTATGGTGTTCGATGCTCTGGGACACGGCATCAACTGGATTGTCACCAATGGAGCCAAGAATCAGGAGGAATACGACTGTATCTTCGTGCGCATCTTCCGCATCATCGGCATGTCTCTTGCTCTCTTCGCAATCGTGCTCCTTTGCTTTGGATATTTCGAGGGACGTCACCACTATGTCGTGCATCGTCAGACCTTCTACTTTCCCGACCTGCCCAAGCAGTTTGAGGGCTACAGAATTGTCCAGTTCTCCGACCTACACATTGGAACCTTGCGAGACGGCAACGAGAAAGATGCACGTACTATCGTGAATCTCATCAACGACCAACGAGCAGATGCCATCCTCTTCACAGGCGACCTCGTCAACCATCAAAGTGCGGAACTGGATGGATTTCGCCGTGACCTGAACAAACTGCACGCGCCAGATGGTGTCTATGCCGTGATGGGCAACCACGACTATAGCATCTACCTCAAATATGCCGATGAGGCAGACCGCACGGCTGACGTGAAAGAACTGCAACGACGCATTCAAAGTTATGGATGGACACTACTGCTCAACGACCACCGCATCATCCGCCGTGGCAATGACTCGCTCATCATTGCTGGTGTTGAGAATGACGGACGTCCTCCCTTCCCTGCTCTTGGCGATTTGCCCAAGACCATGAAGGGATTGAAGCGCAACTGCTTCACCGTGCTCATGAGCCACGACCCCACTCATTGGCGACGCAACATCCTTCCCCAGACAAATATCCAACTCACCCTGTCGGGTCACACCCATGCAGGTCAACTCAAGGTGTTTGGCTGGTCGCCCGTTAAGCATGTCTATCGTGAATGGTCGGGAGCCTACACCGAAGGAAACCAGATACTCAATGTAAGCGATGGCGTCGGAGCCGTCATGTTCCCCTTCCGTTTCGGTGCATGGCCCGAAATCAATGTCATCACGTTGCGGCGAGGCACCCCAAAAACTCTTCAGAACCCATAAGTCTGACAAGACACTTTTCACAAGTCTCATCAGGCTCTAAAAACAAGACATAATGATTATTCTAAAGATTCTTTACAAGATTTACTCATTTACCATTGCGCTGCCCCTCTTTGTGATTCTCACCATCTTCGTGGCCAGCAGCGTCATCATTGCCGGATTCCTCGGCGACACCAACGTGGTGGCCTACTACCTGCCCAAGTTTTGGTCGAAAGCAGCCTTCTGGCTCTTCCTGCTCCCCGTGAAGGTGGAAGGCCGAGAGAACATCAAGAAAGAAGAGAGTTATGTCTTTCTGGCCAACCATCAGGGCTACTTCGACATCTTCCTCGTCTATGGCTATCTTGGCCACAACTTCAAATGGATGATGAAGGAATATCTCCGCAAGATTCCCTTTGTCGGCTATGCTTGTGCCAAATCCAAGCAAATCTATCTGGCCGATGGCATCTCTGGCATCTCAAAAGCCGTACAGCAGTCGCGCGAGACCCTTCAAGGCGGCATGTCGATGGTCATTTTTCCCGAAGGAACACGAACAAAAACGGGCATGATGTCACCCTTCAAACGTGGTTCCTTCATGCTCGCCAATGAGATTGGACTCCCTATTGTTCCGCTCACCATCAATGGTTCCTTCGACGTGTTCAGCCGCAATGCCAAGTCTGTCAGTCAAGGCAGCGTCAAACTGACCATCCACAAACCCATCACTGCCGAAGAGCGACAGGGAAAAGCCTCGAAGGTCATCATGCAGAATGTCTACGACATCATCAACGGAGGGTTGGAAGACAAATACCGCTCTTGACCTATTTCAAGAAATACTCCGTCCACACTTTCAGCATGGAACTCCTGTTCGACGAAATGATTTCTTCCGAACGGGTGAAGACACGATACTCCTTCTTGCGCTTCGGATCGATATGCGACAAGATGTTTTTCAGCGTGGCAGGGAATATCTCTCCACGCACCTGGAAATAATACGAAGTCTGCAGGGGCAACGGCTCTTCCTCCATGATTTTTCCACCTTCAGAGTCAGCCAGTGCTGACAGCATGGTGGAGCCTTGCAACACGTTCTGCGTCTTGTTCAGATAATCCAAATACTTCTGATCCAGCGCCTGCTGATTGAGTGTCCTCACCTCTATCACTCGAGCCACCTTACCGCCGATGCTGTCTTCCCGAACAATCAGTCCGAACTGATGTTCGCTGCCCACAGGCATATAGGTGTCACCATTAGGGAACTCCACACGAATGATAGAGCCAGGAATCGCCTCCATCAGCGTGTCATTCTGACTATACCAGAGCGTTTGCTTGCCCACATGGATATTGCAAGGCACAACGGTCTTGGAATGGGTGAACACACCTGTATATACCGTGGCAGTACGGAACTGTCTGTTGATGAATGGCCACACACCGATGGGTTCCCATTCCTTGTTTTCTTGAGCCATGACTGGCAACGAAAGCAGCATGGCCAATAGGATTACTAAGTGTTTCATTGTCGTGTCTGTTTTATATGATAATGGTATGTATGAATGGTGGTGGCAAAGAAGTTACTTCACTCTCACCACCAGATACTTGCTAATACTCCAGAACTTGGAAGGATCAGTGATGCGCAACGTATATTCGCCCTTGCTATCCTTGAGCAGTGTGTAAGTGCCTGCAGGATGGGTGGTGAGGATTTGCGCGGACTTCGACTCCAAAGGAATGACACTGACCTTGCGGATATCTATCTGCGTGAAGTAATTCTTGTTGTAGTCGCCCTCCAACACATCTCCCTTCTTGAGGATGCCCTGCTCCTTCAGTTCCTTGTTGGTGCCGAAAGCATACCACGCTGTGTTGAGTTGTGCGTCCTGATTGCGGGCAATCTCTTCCGTCTGCTGCTTCTCCTGCTTCACCTGCGTGTTCTCGTCAGTCAGAGCCGTCACCGTACCAGAAAGTTCTGCTATCTGCACATCTTTCTGTGCCAATTGTGCACGCAGACGCTCCACCTCGGCATTCTTCTCATTCAGTTGCTGTGTCAATGCATTGATGGCCTCACGCAGTTTCGATGAGTTGATGGTGCTCGACTTCAACTTGCTCTGCAGTTCCTCCAGTTTCTGTCTGTTCGATTCAAGTGTCTCCTGAATGAACTGCATATTTTCACGGATATTCTCAGCCGTAGCAACCGTTTCAACCCCGTTGCTCATCGTGTTCACACGTCCTTCAGCAGCATTGATGAGGTCAAAACCCTGCTGAATCTCATTGAACGTGCCCATCAAGTCATTGATTTCGTTATCTTTCTGGTCAATGATATTGCGCAAAGAATCTACTTCGCGGTCATTCTTTGTATCATCTTGGAAACCTCCAAAGCAACTGGCAAGCATCGTTGCCACCGCTGCCATCAATAAAATCTTTTTCATATCGTCATTTATCAATTATGAATTATCAATTATTTATACTTATTCTTCTTTTTCCCCGTTCCCATCAGCATCTGCATCGGGTCAAGGGGTTTGTCTTCCTTTCCCTCCTGTTCTTCGGCATCGCCTTTTCCTGCAAGGATGATAACGATTTCACCCAGAGGTTCCGTCTGTTCAAAGTGACTCACCACCTCCTTCAACGTGCCCCTTACATGTTCCTCGTGCAGTTTCGAGATTTCTCTCGCCACACTCACCTGTCGCGCCTCGCCAAACACCTCAGCCAATTGCTGCAAAGTCTTCAGTAAGCGTCGAGGTGATTCGTAGAACACTATGCTACGTGTCTCGTCCTTCAAAGCCTCTAAACGCGACTGCCGTCCTTTCTTCTGAGGCAGAAACCCCTCGAAACAGAACTTGTCGCAAGGAAGACCGCTGCTCACCAGTGCTGGCACAAATGCTGTCGCGCCTGGCAAAGTCTGCACCTCCACACCACGCTTCACACACTCCCTCACCAACAGGAACCCTGGGTCGCTGATGCCAGGTGTACCCGCATCGCTGATGAGCGCCACCGTCAACCCACCTTCAATCCGCCTCACCACTTGCTGCACCGTCTCATGTTCATTAAACTTATGGTGCGACATCAACTCGCCCCGAATGTCGTAGTGCTGCAACAACACGCTCGACGTGCGAGTGTCCTCAGCCAATATCAAATCAGCCTCTTTCAACACCCGCACAGCCCTGAAGGTCATATCTTCCATATTCCCAACAGGAGTTGGCACAACATAGAGTCTTCCCATTGTTTGAGGTTGCAAAAATAGGAAGAAAAACACATCCATACAGCATTTTTGCCTCAAAAACAACTTTTTTTCACATGCACAGCATCGAAAACAACATTTTTTTACGTATCTTCGTCTTCAAATTGCAACAAACACCTCATTATGATCACAAAAAAATTCACCTTCGACCGCGTGGTGCGCATCCTCATCAGCATCATCGTGCTGGTAGCCGCATATTACCTCATCAAGCGTCTCAGCAATGTGCTCATTCCCTTTCTGGTGGCATGGCTCATCGCCTACCTCCTCTACCCTATCGTCACCTTCATCCAATATCGCTGCCGTATCAAGTCGCGTGTGCTCAGCATCCTCATCACCCTCCTGCTCATCGTTGGCATTATCACAGGAGGCTGCTACCTCATCATTCCCCCCATTATTGCGGAGATGGGGCATCTGAAGCACATCGTGGTCGAATACGCCACCACCGACTCCACCGTCACCACCGTCTCGTCCGAAGTGGAAAACTACATCAAGCACAACATCGACCTCAACGAAATCACCAGTGCCCTCACCGTGCAGGACGTGTCGCAACTGCTCGAAGAAAAAGTGCCGCAACTCTTCTCCCTTCTCAGCAGCAGCGTCAGCGCCATCGTCGGCTTCATCGCCTCGCTCATCAGCATCATCTATCTCTTCTTCATCCTCAACGACTACGAAGCCATGTCCGAAGGGCTTTTCCGTCTGGTGCCCAAAGCCCACAGAAACACTGTCAGAGCCGTGATGCTTGACCTGCAGAAAGGCATGAACGGTTACTTTCGTGGACAAACCATCATCGCCATGTGTGTAGGTGTGCTCTTCTGCATCGGATTCCTCATCATCGACCTCCCGCTCGCCATTCCCCTTGGCCTCTTCATCGGAGTGCTCAACCTCGTTCCCTACCTGCAAATCGTCGGCGTCGTGCCCACCATCCTGCTCGCCCTGCTCAAGGCCTACGACACAGGGCAGAGTTTTTGGGGCATCCTGTTCGCCGTCACCATTGTCTTCTGCGCCGTTCAGGCCATCCAAGACTGGGTGCTCACCCCACGCATCATGCACAAAGTCACAGGACTCAATGCCGCCGTCATCCTCCTCTCCCTCTCCATCTGGGGCAGTTTGCTCGGCATCGTGGGACTCATCATCGCTCTTCCCCTCACCACCTTGATACTCTCCTACTATAAACGATACGTGTTGGAAGAGGCCTCTCTTGCCGAGAAACTGGACGAAAAACAACCCGAATAGAAAAAAACTCCTCAATTTATTTTGCCAGCACAAAAAAATGCGCTACCTTTGCACCCGCTTACGGCAAAACACTGCCACAAGCTATATCAGGTAGATCCGCTAGCTCAGTCGGTAGAGCACAACACTTTTAATGTTGGGGTCTTGGGTTCGAGCCCCAAGCGGATCACCACGAAAAAAAGCCACTGACACCAGTGGCTTTTTTTCGTTTATATATTCATCGAAATACACAATTACACAAATGCACACCATCACGAGCCGTTTTGCCTCAAACAAAGACTGTTTTAGCCATACGCCTCGTCACCCCCTTTTCCACAGCCTCTAAACCGACGTCCCCGACGTCGGCAAGTCGATGTCCCCGATGTCGGTCGAGCGAC
>JAFSKK010000035.1 GCA_017448965.1 Bacteroidaceae bacterium
GGGCGAAAGTGGTATCTTTGCATAACATTGATTTTGATGTCGTAAAGGTACAACATTTTTACGACATAACAAAGCCCTGGCTTGAGAAAGTCGGGGCTTTGCGATAAAAAAAGAGGATGTGCCTATTTTGACACACCCTCATACACTAATTATATTTTTCGTTATTTTTTCAGGCAACTATCGTGTATTCCACTTTTTCGACCTAATAATACCCCTTGCCATGACATTGGGTACAAGTAATATGGGAATGTCCAGAAGATGCCCAATAACTACGACCACATACACTACAATACCGTCGGGAATCCTTTCCATATGTGGAGACATTGCTTTCCCTAACGATTTTGCCCGTTCCATGACAAAGTGAGCAAGTATGTCGATTTGTAGTCGTCCCCGAGTTTGTGGTGCTTCGGCTGCCACCAGAAGAACTTCCGTTGTTATACCCTCCACTTGTGTATCCTCCACCTGTATTATGTCTAGGAATAGTTGTCTCACCTTTGCTGACAACTTTGACAAATGTGAGCGAACCAACTCCAGGAGTTGGCATGTTAGTCTCATAACTCAAGTTATAATTAGCATCCACAATCCAATAAGACGTTGCATTGCCGAAGCCCTCTAAACGTCCATCCTTATACACCTTCTTACCATCCGATTTGGTATACGAATACGGACACTTTGAGCCACTCACCATCATATAATCATCGTAAAACTCTGCATCAAATGTATATTCGTCGCAATCATCTATATATTCACCCGTATTAACACATAGACTCTGTCCACTCATTGTATACTTGCCTTTGTGACGAAGTCCTGAGGAAGAACTGGAAGTTGACGTATGACTGGAAGTGGAACTACTACGATATGAAGAGGACGAAGTGTTACCAGTTGAAGAAGATGAAGATATCGAACCATCTTCAAGGCTTACTTTTATTGCCTCAAGCCTCGCTCTGGCATCTTGCAATAACTCTTCCGCACTTTGTGCTAAACAAAATCCTCTAAAAAGGAATGAACATACAATAACCCAAAAAATAAACTTTTTCATAATTACATCTGTTTTAGGTTAATAAATAAAAGAACTGTTTTCGCATATTTTAGGGAGACTCTGCACTAACCTATAGACATAAGAAAAGCGCAGACTATCGCCATACGCTTCACGGGCCTTGCACTGCCCCAAACCATCTATGGGAAGTCTGCACTAATAATAGTGCACACTCCATGATGGTTTGTTTATATGCTCTTTATCTTTTTCCGAGGTGCAAGTTCGTGAAGCAATTGAGCAAATAAAATGTCATGTTCCGAAGAACACGTTGCAAATTAAGGAGTTTTTTCGTTACCCTCCAAACAAAAATGAAGTTTTTTTGAGAAGAATGACTGAAACACCCCGAGAACCACCAAAAAAACGGAGGATTTTTGTTTTCAGAGGACTCTAAGGTCAAGCGTCGTTATGCCTACGAGCTTTACGACACAAGGCTCACGAGGGTAACGACATAAGGCTCGTGAGGTTTGTGGAAGAGGATGTGGAAATAAAGGAGTGGAAGAACTACTTCTGGGGCAATTCCACAACCTCTTGGGCGGCACTTCCATTGCCTCAAAACCGACGTCGTCGACATCGATTAACCGACATCGACGACATCGACCCATCGACATCGACGACGTCGATTTAGTGGTTGTGGAAGAGGGGTTATTCCATTCCTAACGTCATCGCAAAGATGATGACGCAGATGTAGTTGAAGAAGATGACGGTCATGAAGGTGTCCATGTCGTCTTTCATGTAGCCAGTGGCGGTGAATTGTTCGGAAATGTAGTGCTTCAATCCCACGCACGGATGGATGAAACGTTCCATCACCCAATAGAAGAGGCCACCGAGGATGGCGCCGACGAGGAAGCCGACACACACGTCGCCCAAATAGTGCACACCCAGATAGAGACGAGTGAAGGTGGTGGTGAATGACCAGAAGAAAAGTGTGAGGGTGACTTTCCAACTGCGGAACAGCCACGACAGGAACATGGCCATGCACATCGTATTGCAGGCATGTCCGGAGAAGAACCCGAACCGACCGCCACGATAGTTGCGCACGACATCGACCAGATACATCAGTTGCGGGTCTTGCGTGGGTCGCCAGCGTTCCACCATCGGTTTCACCAATCCTGAGCAGATGCGGTCGGCCACAAAGATGAGCAGCCCGATGGTGATGTAAACCATGAGCGCCTCTTTCCATGTGTTGTTCTTGAAGATGATGACCAACAGCGCAACGATGACGGCTGTCCACGAGAATGTGTCGGTGACAGTATACATCACGTTGTCCCAGAAGAGGCTGTCGCTACCATTGATAGCCAGCGTGAGTTGATGGTCTAATTCGTTCAGTTCGTGCATCCTGTAAGAGTTGAAAAATTGAAGTATTTTTATATCACTTCGAGGGTGCTGACAGGTATCCAGCCCTGCTTCCCTTCTTCAAATTTCACTTCCATCCATTCCTTCATCGAGCCGTCGAGTATCTCCACCTTCGATCCTTCGTGGATGAGGAAGAGGTCTGTGCTGGTTTCGCTGGGTGAACTCTTTACCGTCACAGCTGGTACGAGAATGATGGCAGTGTCGCGATGGGTTTGGCTGAGATGCTGCGACAAGGCGGCCAGGTTGGCGATGAGGGCAATCACCAGCATTACGATGGCTCCATAGAATCCAATCTTGCGAGCAACCAACTGATGCACAAATATATAAATAAGTACACCCAACAGCATCAAGACGAAGGATACGATTCCCACCACAGCCCAAGTGTTCATGCTCATGCAGTTGGTGAGGTCGCGCCACCAAGTGACGAAGAACATCTCCGATGGGGGCACCACCTTGTCCACCGTCTTTCCACGAGCCAACGCCAGGTTGGCACGAATATCGGCATCGCCTGGATCGAGCAGGAAGGCACGTTCGTAGTTGAGCACAGCCAAAGGAATCTCGTCCAATTTATAATAGCAGTTGCCGAGGTTGTAGTACACTTCGGCAGCCATACCTTCACTTTTCAACACCGCTTCGTAAGCAGCTGCAGCATCGTGATACTGCTCCTTCTCGTAGAGCGCGTCAGCCTCCACCTTGGATGCAGCAAAGGATACTAAAAATGAGAAACTAAAAACTAACAGTAAAAATATCTTATAAACTGTCCGCATGGCAAATCGTAAATCGTCAAATTGTAATTATTTATAGGTTGTCCTCCATTTTACTGATGGCATCGATGGCGCTGTTGTACACATTTTCCATGTTTTCATTCACATCGCCTGGTGCATAACGAGCAAACTCGCAGTCGTTCAACACCTTCATAAACTGCTGCACTTGCTCTTCCGGCACATTGCGCGATGCCAACGACTGCTCGATGTTCTCCTTGTTGAGCGACTCTTGCGACATGTTGAACTTATCGCCCACATATCCCCAAAGGGCACGCAACACCTCATCGTAGAACTTGCCTGTATCATGAGCATCCAGCAGTTTCTTGGCCGCTTTCATTCGCCTGAGTGCCACCTTGTTGGCTTTCTTTCCACGAGAAAGTGCCACGTTGGCATTCGCCTTCATCCGCTTGCGACCCAACACCATCAAAAGAATGAACAGCACGAAAGGCAATAGATAAGCTGCCCAGTATTTCCAAGTGCCGAAGAAGTCATCTCCCTGCTGGTGCAGTTGCACATCACCCTGCTTGATGAAGCGGATGTCCTGATTCAACTGCTGCACATCCTGCTGCTGCCCACTATAGTTGGACACGTTCTGTCCAGCGCCCCCTTTACCCTTATTCACTTTCAGCGTGTAGGCCTGTGTGGTCAGCGTCTTGTAAGAACGGGAATCCGTGTCGAAATAAACAAACTTGGCAGCAGGAATCTCGTAGGTGCCAACGTGCCGAGGCACAAAGAGGTATTCAAACTCTTTGGTGCCCGACAATCCTGAACGGGTCAACTGGAAGTTATCGTTCACCTTAGCATCATAGGTCTCAAAATCCTTGGGGAACTGCACATCAGGAGTAGAAATCAGCTTCATGTTACCACTACCCTTCACGCTGATTTTCAGCGTCACAGCCTCGTTGGCATCCACCTCTTGAGTGCTGATGCTGGAGGATACGGAGAAAGAACCCACAGCTCCTGAGAAATCAGCGGGCTTATTAGGCAGCGGAGAAACATTGATGGTGAGCGCAGGCGTGGTAATCTTCTTTTTCACTTCAGCATAACCACTCTGTCCGTTGAAGAAGGCTTCAATGGGGTCGAGGGTACGATTGCGTGTAATGACAACTCCCTCATAAGTGATAGAAGGAATGGTCAACTTGCCCGACTTCTGAGGGAAGAGCAGGTATTGGCTCCAAACCACCGTCCGGTAATTCTTTCCGTTGTATTGCTCCAACGAGAACTCCTTAGTGCGTGGCAAGGGGATTTCCTGAATCTGGAAACCATCGAGCGTTGGGAGTTTACCGTCCATCTGGGTCAAATCGACCAGCGTGTAAATCTTATAGGTCAGGAGAATTGCCTCCTGTTCATGCACCGATGTACGTGAAGCCGTAGCCGTCATGAAGAGGTCTTTCCCCGATACGTTTTGGCTGGAAGCTGGTGCTGACGAAGAAGCGCCTCCACCATTTCGACTGCCATTCGCCGAGGAACCTCCACCATAAGCAGAACCACCGCCAGAAGATCTTCCACTACCAGAAGGAAGCACCCTCACCTGCACGGGTCTCGATTTCACGGTCGTTCCATCCACCACCACAGAAGCACTTCCGATGGTGTAGGTGCCTGGAGCTGAACTCAACAACACATACGTGTAGATGATGCTACTGCTCTGCGAGGTATGTCCATTTATCATCTGGAAACTGCTCTGCGACGAAGTGGCAGGACCATAAATCACTTCAAAACCCTTAAAGTCGGGTGCATTAAAATTCGACACGTTCTGCGTGTTGACGGTAAACTGCACCCTGAACTTTCCTCCAGCCTCCACAGATGATGGGGCTGAAACCTTAAACGTCACATCTCCCTGAGCAAATGCGCTGACGGAGAGAAACGCGAATATCACAATCTGTACTAACCTTTTCATCTTTTACCAATCTTTCTCCAGACTCTTGCGCCGGCTGTTCTGATTCTTGTTGACTTTACGCTGCACACTCTTCTCATCCTGTTGAGCAGAATTGAGCAACTGTTCCGCTGCCTGGTCACTCATCTCATCCTTCTTCGGTTCTGGCTGAGGCTGTGGTTGAGGCTGCTGTTTGTCTTCATCCTTTTTCTGCTGGTCTTGATCTGGTTGGTTTTGTGGCTTTGGCTGCTGTTTCTGTTCTTGATCCTTCTTGTCCTGATCCTGATCATTGTTGCCGCCGCCATTATTCTGCTGATCTTTGTTCTTCTTCAGCTGATACTGCGCCATCGCTAAATTATAGCGAGTTTCGTTGTCATCAGGATTGCAACGCAGCGAACTGATGTAGAAGTTTACGGCATTCTGGAAAGCTCCTACCGCATTACCTCCTTGCTGACGCGAAGCAGCCAATCCTTGTGCATACCAAATGTTGCCCATGTTGTGGAAGTTACGAGCTTTCCGCAGAGGGTCTTTCGTACCAATGGAGTCGGCTTTCTGGTAGTTTTCGAAGGCCGTCGAATCCTTCTGCTGCATCACGTAAGCATTACCTAAATTATAATAAGCCTCAAAAGAAGGCTCTTTGGCCAACGATTTCAGATAATAAGTCTCAGCCCTGTCATATTGCTGTGCACGATAGGCCTTGTTGCCCATGCGAATAAAGTCGCGCGCACTTTGTGCCAGCATCGGCAAAACCATCAGCATCAATAATATACTCAAGAAATATCGTTTCATCTGTTACTTGAAAACCTTGAATTTTGTGAACACATGATTCTTTCTCTCCATGATGCAGAACTCTGCCACCAGAACGATGAACAGCAGCAACGCGACAGCCACAAACTGCTCATCATACTCTGAGTACATCGACATGGAAATATCTTCTTTCTGCATCTTCTCTATCTCTTTCTCCAGAAGCGACTGCGCCAGATTCGTCTGATCCACATGCACATACATACCGCCACCTGCTTGCGCAATGTTCTTACCTATCTGTTCGTTCAGTTTTGTGGTCACCACATTGCCAGAAAGGTCTTTCTTGAAAGAGCCATCGCCCATCGGAATGGGACCTCCCTGCTCTGTTCCCACCGAGAGGACAAAAATCTGGACACCTTCGTCACGAGCTTGTTTGGCTGCCTCAATAGCTCCTTCTTCATTATCTTCAGCATCGGTGATGAGAATGAGTGCCCGCCCCACATTGACTTCCTTCTTCTTCGAGAAGCCAGCCGTTGCACGTGTGATGGCTTCAGCCACATTCGTACCTTGAATCGAGATGGTGGAAGGATTGAGTTGATCGAGGAACATCTTGGCCGACACATAGTCGCTCGTCATCGGCAACAACGTGATGGCACTACCAGCAAAAGCCACCAACTCCACTTTATCTTCATCAAACTGTTCCACGAGTTTGCTGACAATCATCTTCGACTTGTCCAAACGGCTGGGGCTCACATCCTGACACAGCATCGAGTTCGACACATCCACCGCGATGGCCACTTCAATGCCCGAACGCTTCACTTCTTCATTCCTTGTACCATACTGAGGACGCGCCAATATCACAGCAAGTAATCCAAGGGCAACCATCATCAACAGGAACTTGGAGTGCCTTCTCATCGGCGACACATCAGGCATCAACGAACGCATCAGGTCTGGGTCGCCAAACACCTTGAGTTGTTTCTTCATTCGATACTGCACCAGCACATACACAGCCGTGAAGACAGGAATGAGAATCAACAGATATAAATATATAGGACTTGCAAATCTAAACACCTTTGTTCTATTTACTATTTGACAATTGACTATTTACTATTTATTATGGAAGACGTTTCAGCACCACAGTTCTCAGCAATATCTCCAACAGCAACACAGCCAGAGCCGCCAAAGCGAAAGGCTGGTAGAGTTCTCCACGACGGCTGAACTGCTTCACATTGAACTTCGTGCGTTCCATCTTGTCGATATCCTGATAGATGGCATCCAATTCAGCATTCTTCGTGGCGCGGAAATATTGACCACCCGTCGCTGTGGAAATCTTCGTCATCGTTTCCTCGTCAATCTCCACAGGCAGCATCGCCGTACCACCTGTCGGCAGCGGATAAGGAGCCATACCGTTCTGTCCAATGCCAATCGTGTAGATGCGGATGCCATACTTCTTAGCGATTTCAGCAGCAGTTTGCGGAGAGATATTACCAGAGTTGTTCACACCATCCGTCAAGAGGATAATCACCTTCGATTTGGCTTGGCTGTCTTTCAGACGGAGAATCGCATTCATGATACCATCGCCAATAGCAGTTCCGTCGTCAATGATCCCACGTGCCGCCATATTGCAATCCACGCTGTTATAGAGATTCATCAGCACGGTGTGGTCGGTTGTCAACGGACATTGTGTATAGGCTTCGCCCGCAAACATCGTCAAACCCATATTGTCGTTAGGACGCTTCTCAATAAACCGCTGGGCAATCTCCTTCAACGCCTCCACACGATTGGGCTTAAAATCCTGAGCTAACATCGAAGTGGAAACGTCAACCGACAGCATGATGTCAATGCCCTCCACATCGGTGTTGCTCCACGAGTGCTTGCTTTGTGGACGGGCCATGATGCACACCACCAACGAAACAAGCGCTATGCGCAGAAGGAAAGGCAGATGCATCAAGTAGAGACGGAAGGTTCTCGGCACCTTCACATACTTGGTGGTGTCAGGCACCTTCAGCGATGGCAGACTTTGCTTATAGCGCATCACGTACCACACGATGTATGGCACCAGCACCAACAGCAGCAGGAAGAATAAAGGATTCTTAAATTCCATCTTATAACTTCAATTCTTCAATTTTTCAACTCTTCAATTCTTCAAAGTGTCAACATGTAAATTCTATAACCAATAAATGTCAGCACTCCCAGCAGCACAAGGCTTGCCACCACGATACTGCCAATCAAAACAATCTTAGCCACCATCGAACGTGTCTCCTCCACCACAATCACTTCTGGCTGCGGCTTCTGTTCCGGCTCTTCCAGTTTCGTCTGGTTGATGTACTCAATGGCATTCACCAAGTTGCGGTCGTTCTCGTTGATGAGGGTGCTATACTTCGCAAACTTCACCAAGTCGGCCGTCTGGAAGAGTTCACGCAATTCTCGGATGGCCTCCTCGTCATTCACTTCCTGCAACTTCTGGATAATCTCGTAAGAGGTCATCTCCATCGCATTGAAGCCATAACGTTCACGGATGTAATTACGTAGCGTATCTGTGAGTTGCGTGTAATACTCCTTCGAGTCTTCACTCTGCCAAATCTTCTCCTCCTTGATTTGTTCAATCTTCTGCATAGCCACCTTATGTGGAGCCAGACGACGCTTGTTGCGGATGCGGCGGATGATGGGCTTGTTGGTCTTCAGACGATAAATCACGTAACCCAACAGACCTGCAACAAGCAGGGCAAAGATGCCGAACCAGATGACTGGTCGCCATTCTGCCCAATCGAATGGAGGAGCCAGTTCTGCCTTGATGCCAAAGATGCTGTCGGCATGGAGGGTGTCAATCTCAAATGTCACCACTTTCAACGCCAACTTCTTTGAAGGATAGTCCTTACCATCCACCTTCACATTCAGTTCAGGTATCAGATAGAGTGCTGAATCAAACGATGTAAAGTAGTAACGACGGGAAAGCATCATGCGTTGCCCATCGTTCAAGAAACTGGTGTCCGTCTTCTCTGCTCGAACAAACTCAACACCTGGAACCACCTGCTGTAAAGAGTCCCAATCGGGCAGTTCCACCTTCGACTTGGCATTGGCACTCACCTCCAAAGTCAAACCGATTCTTTGACCGATAAAGATACCAGCCGAATCCAGTTTCGCATCTACCGTCACTTGAGCATTTGCTTTCACAAAACACCACAAGCAACAGATTATCATTATTATATAGAACTTTATTCCCCTCATCTTTTCCTAACTTCTTTTCCTAAACAGATTCATCAAGGCCTTCACGTAATCCTCGTCCGTTCTGACAGAGATGTTATCAATATTCGACTTCGTGAAGGCGTTCTTCAACCAAGATTGATGTTGTACCCACCACTCATGATGAGCACGACGGACAGCGCTGGAAGAGGTGTCAACGTATGTTTCCTTGCTCGTCTCCGCATCCAGCATCTTCACGATACCCACATCAGGAAGTTCCACCATACGGCGGTCGTAAATCTGCAGCGCCACCACATCATGACGGTTGTTGGCAATGGTCATCTGGTTCGTGTAGTCCTTGGGGTCAAAGAAATCGCTCAACAGGAAAACCGTACAGCGCTTCTTGATGGCATTCGTCATGAACTCCACCGCCTGACCCACATCGGTCTTCTGACTCTCTGGCTGAAACGTGAGCAGTTCTCGGATGATGAAGAGGATATGCTTCCTTCCCTTCTTGGGAGGGATGAACTTCTCCACCTTGTCGGAGAAGAAAATCACACCAATCTTATCGTTGTTCTGAATGGCCGAGAATGCCAATGTGGCAGCAATTTCCGTAAGCAGGTCACGTTTCGACTGCTTCTGGGTACCAAAATCGAGAGAACCCGACACATCGACAAGAAGCATCACCGTCAGTTCACGTTCCTCTTCGAAGACTTTCACAAAGGGCTTTCCGAAACGTGCGGTCACATTCCAGTCGATGTCGCGAACATCATCACCATACTGATATTCACGCACTTCGCTGAATGCCATACCCCTACCCTTGAAGGCGGAGTGATACTCGCCTGCAAAAATATTGTTCGAGAGCCCCTTGGTCTTAATCTCGATTTTCCTGACCTTCTGTAACAGTTCTTCAGTTTCCATTCCTTCAAGAACTTCAATCCTTCAATTCTTCAACTTTCAACTTTTCAAGGAACTTCAACCTTGTTCAGGATCTTGCTGATGATTTCCTCGCTGGTCACGTTGCTGGCCTCAGCTTCGTAAGTGAGACCGATGCGATGGCGCAATACATCCTG
This sequence comes from Bacteroidaceae bacterium, assembly GCA_017448965.1. Lineage (GTDB taxonomy): Bacteria > Bacteroidota > Bacteroidia > Bacteroidales > Bacteroidaceae > Minthosoma. The sequence goes on from JAFSKK010000035.1 coordinate 10,027, forward strand.
AGCCACAGCACGCACATCTTCTGGGATCACATATCCACGATGCTTGATGAACGCATAACTGCGGGCAGCCAAAGCAAGGTTGATGGAAGCACGAGGAGAACCGCCAAAGCCAATCAAACCCTTCAGTTCCTTCAGGTTGTACTTCTCAGGATAACGGGTGGCAAACACAATGTCGGTAATGTATTGCTCAATCTTCTCGTCCAGATACACCTCACAAACCACCTTACGAGCCTCTTCTATCTCCTTCGTACCCATGATGGCACGTACCTGCTGACTCTCTCCGCTGATGTTCTGACGGATGATCTTCTTCTCTTCCTCCAACTTCGGGTAGTCAATCACCACCTTCAACATGAAGCGGTCCACCTGCGCCTCTGGCAATGGATAAGTACCTTCCTGCTCAATCGGGTTCTGAGTGGCCAGCACCAAGAAAGGCTTGGGAAGTTCGTAAGTGGAAGTGGAGATGGTCACCTGACGCTCCTGCATAGCCTCGAGCAACGCGCTCTGCACCTTGGCGGGAGCACGGTTAATCTCATCTGCCAACACAAAATTGGCGAACACAGGACCCTTCTTGGCCTTGAACTCGCCATCCTTCTGACTGTAGATCATCGTACCAATCACGTCGGCCGGAAGAAGGTCGGGCGTGAACTGGATGCGGCTGAACTGTGCATCAATCAGCGAAGCCAACGTCTTGATGGCCTTCGTCTTTGCCAAACCGGGCACACCTTCGAGCAACACATGCCCATCGGAAAGAAGTCCCAGCAAAAGTGCCTCCACCAAGTGCTTCTGACCCACGATAGTTTGTTCCATACCAGCCATCAGGTTGGTCACAAACGCGCTGTGGCGTTCAATTTTTTCGTTTAATTCACGAATGTCAATCGATTCTGCCATATTTTCTATGTTTTATTTTTGCTTTTCTGTTGCAAAGATACGCCATTTCGCCCATTTTTCGACCCTTACAAATGTGAAAAAACCTTGCATTTCCACGTTTTTAAGAATAGTTAAAAGTTCGCGAGGGGGAAACAGCTGGAATAGATGCTTTCAGCAGCGCTCTATTGAATACAACATTGCCAATGAATCGGTAGCGGAATACTCAATTCATTGGCAACGGAAGTGTCGTATTTACGTCATCACGGCAGCTTTACCGTGGCTCCAATGGGCACGTTGTTGGGGTCTTTGAAGGTGTTGGCACGAATGATGGCACGAACCGAGTCTTTGGTGCCGTAATACTTCTGAGAGATGCGCGTGAGCGATTCACCTCTCTGCATCACGTGTGTGGCTGGGCGGGCAGGTTTCTTTGCCTTTTCCTCCTTCGCAATCCTCTCTTGCTCAGCTTCTTCTGCTCTCTTTAAACTATCAGCCACGAATGCTTTCCTGATGCTGTCAGCCTCTTGTGCCTTCTTGATGCTGTCGGCTTGCTGTGCCTTCTTCAACGAATCTTGAAGGATGGCTGAGGCTGGTTTTGTGGGCTTGGCAGGACGATTGGGCTTCACCTTACGTTCCACCTTCGGCACTTCCTCTACGGCCTCGATGTTCAGGAATGTCCGATAGAGGAAGAACAAGATGGCAGCAAGAAGTAATGCCACAACGGCTATCACCCACCACTTCTTGCCGTTCTGTTTCTCTTGAGGTGCCTCCACTTTCGGCCGTTCACTCATCACACGATTGAACGCCTCTTTCCGCTTTTCCTCGTCTGTCTGTTCTTGAGGAATCGGTCGTTCGAGCACTGCCTTTTCTTCTACATTCTTCTGATTCTCATCTTCATGCACTTGAGTCACAACCTCAACTGGAACGTTCTGAACTTCTGAGGCATCCTCTTCCGCTGGCTGTTGCCCCACACTTTCCGGCACCACATTCTCATCCAATCGTTGCAGGAGTTTCTCCAAGCGCATCTTCTCGGCATTTGCCTTGCGAGCTTCTGCTACGGCAGCCTCCATCTTGACCTTAGCTTCCTCATATTGCTGACGCACTTCCTCCACACTTTCAGGGGTGGAAATGAGCATGTCGATGCCTGCGAACTTGTCTTGTGGTTGCTCCACATGGGCTGGCTCTGGCACTTGAATGAGTGCATCTATCGTTTCCTCCTCGCTCACGGAATCATCTTTTGCTTCTTTCTCGGATTTCTTATCTCTCACAGAAATCACAGAAGTCGCAGAAAGATTATCCGTCTCTGTTTCAATGATTCCCGTATTTTCTGTATTTTCTGTGTAAACTTCACTTTCTGCGTGAACTTCCTCCTTTCTATTCAGGAACTCCACCACGGATTCTTCGGGTGTGAAAGCCACCTTCTTATAGCCAGGAATAATAATTCGTTCGCCATTCGTCACATTCACACTTTCACGGTTCTCGACCGACACCAATTTGAACGTGCCCATGCCTTTCACCTTGACAGTCTCCTCACCTGTAGCAAGCACTTCCACGATGGTGTCGAAAAATGCTTTAGAGAAGGCGTCTGCGACCCTCTTCGACACTCCTGCCTTCAGAGCAAGAGCATCCGCTATGTTCTGCAATGAAAGTTTCTCGTTCATAGGTTATTCTTTGTTGAGTTGTGCCTTCAGCGCCGCACTCATCTTGTAACCGAGTGTGGTTTTTGATGGCACCACCATGTATGTTTTCGACGTCGGGTTATAAATCTTGCGGCTGGCCTTCACGCGAGGTTCGAACGAGCCAAACCCCTGAATGGTCACGCTGTCACCCTCATGCACACCATCGAGCACAGCCTCTATCAGCGAAGCGGACAAACCCTTCACTTCGTCCATCTCAAGGTCTATCTTCCGTGAGATTCTTTCTAAAAATTCCTTGTTCGTCATTTTATCACTTTACCATATAAGTCAAAATCGTCAGAATCAACGATTTGAACATTGTAGAAAACTCCTTTCCTTAACATTCCGTCAACCACAGGAATGAGCACTTCGGGGTCAACCTCGGGTGAATCAAACTCAGTTCTTCCCACATAATACTCCCCTTCCTTCCGGTCGATGATAACCTTGAGGGTCTTCCCCACTTTCTCGGCTTGCACCTCGGCAGATATGCCTTGCTGGATGTCCATCAACTCGCTCAACCGCTGCTGCTTCACCTCGTCCGTCACCTCATCCGTGAAGTTCTTCTGCGCAGGCGTTCCTTCCTCTTCCGAATAGGCAAACGCACCCATCCTGTCGAAACGCGCCCATCGCACAAACTCCTTCAGCTCCTCAAACTCAGCCTCTCCTTCGCCTGGGAAGCCAACCATCAGCGTGGTGCGTAGAGCGATGCCCGGCACTTCCTCCCTAATGCGCCTGATCAGTTCGTAGGTCTCTTCCTTATTCACATGCCGCTGCATATTGGTGAGCACCTTGGTGCTGACGTGCTGCAAGGCGATGTCAAGATACTTGCACACATTCTTCCGTTCCCGAATCACACGAAGCAGTTCCCAAGGGAAATTCATCGGATAGGCATAATGCAGGCGAATCCACTTCACGCCTTTCACCTCGCTGATTCGCTCCACCAGCTCTGCTATTTTCTGTTCCCCATAGAGGTCTAATCCATAGTAGGTTAGCTCTTGTGCAATCACCTGGAACTCTTTCACGCCCTCCTGCACCAGATGCTCCACTTCTGCCACGATGTCCTCCATCGGACGGCTCTGATGGCGACCTGTGATGAGAGGAATGGCACAATAGGCACAATGGCGGTCACATCCTTCCGAAATCTTCAGGTAGGCATAGTGCTTAGGCGTGGTCAAGCGACGTTCGTACTGGCGTTCCTTCTGATAGACCTTGCCCAAGTCGTGGAGCAATTCCGTCCAGTTGAACTTGCCGTAGAACTTGTCCACCTGCGGAATCTCATGCCCCAATTCCTTCATGAACCGTTGTGACAGACATCCCATCACATACACCTGCCTCACACGTCCCTCCTCCTTTGCCTGGCACAATTCGAGAATCATGTTCACGCTCTCCTCCTGCGCATCGGCTATGAATCCGCACGTGTTCACCACCACAATCTCACCCTGCGGATGCTCGCTGTCATGCGTCACATGATACCCGTTCAACTCCAACTGGCGAATCAGCCGCTCCGAATCCACCAGATTCTTCGAGCACCCCAAAGTGATAATATCTATCGTATTCCTTCTCAACTTTCAACTTTCAATTATCTTCAACTTCTTTCTGTGTTTTCTGTGATTTCTGCGTGAAATAATACTTTTCTTTCTGCGAGAGCCCACATGGCTCTCATCTTATCTCACACAGAAAGCACGGAAATTCACAGAAATTTTCAACTTTCCCCAAAGAGTGAGTCCACGAACGCCCTACGGTTGAAGGCCTGCAAGTCCTCCATTCCCTCGCCCAATCCGATGTAGCGAACAGGAATCTTGAACTGGTCGCTGATGCCGATGACCACACCACCCTTCGCCGTTCCGTCCAGCTTCGTGATGGCCATCGAAGTGACCTCCGTCGCCTTCGTGAACTGCTTGGCCTGCTCAAAGGCATTCTGTCCAGTCGAGCCGTCCAGCACCAGCATCACATCGTCAGCCTCATATCCAGCCGCCTTCTTCACGGCATTCTTAATCTTCGTCAACTCGTTCATCAAACCCACCTTGTTGTGCAGACGGCCAGCCGTATCAATAATCACCACATCGGCTCCATTCGCCTTGGCCGAGCTGACAGCATCGAAGGCCACAGCAGCAGGGTCGCTGCCCATCTGCTGCTTCACCACAGGCACACCCACTCTCTCGCCCCAGATACAAATCTGCTCCACAGCCGCAGCGCGGAACGTGTCGGCAGCGCCCAGATACACCTTCAGGCCTGCCTCCTTGAACTGGTAGGCCAACTTGCCGATGGTCGTCGTCTTGCCCACGCCGTTCACACCCACCACCAAGATGATGTAGGGCTTGTGCGCTCCCTCAGGAATCTGGAAGCCCTCCGTATCCTCCGTATTGTTCTCAGTCAGCAAGCCTGCAATCTCCTCACGCAGAATCCTGTTCAGTTCGTCCGTGCCCACATACTTGTCGCGAGCCACACGCTCCTCGATTCTGCGGATAATCTCCAATGTCGTCTCCACGCCCACATCGCTCGTGATCAGCACCTCCTCAAGATTGTCCAGCACGTCATCATCCACCTTCGACTTTCCAGCCACAGCACGCGCAATCTTGCCAAACACACTCTCCTTCGTCTTGGCCAATCCATTATCCAGCGTCTCCTTCTTTTTCTTGGAGAACATATCAAAAAATCCCATATCTTTTTACTTTATTTACCACTTAAAGTGACAAAGGTACAGATTTTCAGACAAAACACAAAAAAACCTCCCCAAAAAATGGAGAGGTTCAGCGTTTTTGCCACACAAAGCGCCCGAAAAGCACCTTCGAGGCGTATGTTTTTATCACTTCTTCAGATAATCCTTCACCATTTCGGCAGGAATCATCTTCTCGTCGAATGCATAAGCACCAGTCTTGGGAGACTTGAACATCTTAATCACCTTAGTGTAAGAACGACCATCCTTGTTCTGGAGGGTTGCGACGGTTTTTTTTGCCATAGCCTAACTATTTACGATTTTACAATTTACTATTGACGATTCATTTACTATTTGATGATTTCTCGATTTTCGCACTCACCGCATAGGCAAATGGTACATCGTAAATCGTCAAATTGCAAATTACTTGATCTCCTTGTGCACAGTCATGCGCTTCAGGATGGGGTTATACTTCTTCAACTCCAAACGGTCTGGAGTGTTCTTGCGGTTCTTGGTGGTGATGTATCTTGACGTGCCTGGAAGACCGCTATCCTTCATTTCTGTGCACTCGAGGATGACCTGCACACGATTACCTTTAGCTTTCTTTGCCATTGTTCTTTTCTCCTTACTTTAATTGATTAGCCAATAACCTGGATGTCCTTCCATTCGCAATGTCCCTTAGCGACAGCCTGCTTCAGAGCTGCGTCGAGACCGATGCGATTGATGATTCTCAAACCTGCAGCGCTCACCTTGAGCACAATCCAGCAATCCTCCTCTACATAGTAGAATTTCTTCGTGAACAAATTGACATCGAAAGTCCTCTTTGTTCTGCGCAGCGAGTGAGACACGTTGTTACCAATCGCTGGCTTTTTACCTGTAATTTGACAAATTCTTGACATTTTTTTATTATTCTTTTGTAATTTTCAAACTGATTTACTTGGAGAAGTACAGGTCTTCACGATTCCGGCAGGCCCGCAATGCCCACCTTGCGAAATTTGGAACGCTCAACCCTTTTGTTTTTGAAAATTAGGGGTGTTTCTGTTATTTACTATTTTGCGATGCACAATTTACAATTTATTTTTCCATTTGACTATTTTTCAATTTTTCCATCCGTATGGCAAATCGTCCAATCACTCAATTGCCCAACAAATGGTAAACCGTAAATTGTCAAATTGTAAATGACCTCGCGATTCGGTTGGGATTAAATATCCCCTGCCCTGCCACGGGCAACCGCTCAAATCCTCTTCTTCATTTCAGAACTGAAAGCGAGCTTTCGTTCTTTCATTCATCAGAGTCTTCGTGATTCGGTTGGGATTCGAACCCAAGACCCACAGCTTAGAAGGCTGTTGCTCTATCCAGCTGAGCTACCGAACCGACCTCTTCGCTTTTGGATGGGGCGAAACCCACACAAAACATCATGCACGGACATAGCCCACGCAATTTGCGGGTGCAAAGGTAGGAAAACTTTTCCAACCCCGCAAATCTATTCCCATTTATTTTTTCTCCCCCACCATTTTTTTGCCATTTCGTGCCTCCATCCTACAGAAAAGTCCAATTCCACCCCGTGGCTTCACCACAAAAAGTTGCATTGCTGTCTTTTTCCTCTTTATTATAAATAATGTGTAAATGCGGCTCATCCACCGTTCCTCTTCATCAGCAAAGTTGTACCCACAATAATATCGGGAAACTTGTTTTCGTTAAAACACCATGTTTTACGCATTTCCGCGTGAACCAAGAATCTTTCCTCCACTACCGTAATCACCCTACTGTCACTACCGTAATTACGCTCCTTCCACTGCCGTAATTACCTCAGTGGAACACGTGCGGCAGTGCATGTGAGAGTGCTGATATGCTGACATTGCTGACATCAATTCCTATGAGTTATTTAAATTATATAAATAGGTAAATTAGGATACATGTTGTTTTTTACACAAAAGATGAAAATTGATGTCAGCATGTCAGCAAACCTTCGGCTGTATGACCCTGCCCATAAGGACATTTGTTGCTATCCTAAATCAACTGCGTCAGATTGTAGTACATGGGGACAGTCTCACCCTCATTAATCTTTCGGAGTGGTTTAAAACCGTTGCTCTCATAAAATGAAACAGCCGAGCGAAGTGCATCCACTGTAACGAAACAGCATCCGGTTCGGTTGTTTGTGATAAACGTCTGCTTCACAAAGTCAAGGATATCCGTTCCAATATGTTGATGTTGAGCTCCCACGTTTACTCCCAAACGTCCAATCTTCACCGCTGGATAATCACTACGATGCTTGCGATGAGGAAAAGAACTGCGGATACGTCGCCATGTGGCTTTATCCGACTCCAAAAGCGAAACACGATCATTCGACAAAGAAAAAAAGGCCACTGTGCTATTTTCGTCTTCAATGACATACGTTACCGCAAGCAGTCCTTTTGTATACTGCCTGGCATCTTGCAGGAGGAAGTCTTTAAAATCACTTTCGCCACAATCAAATGGTTTAAACACATGCTCTTGAGTCAAGCGTACAATTCTCATGGTTTCAATTAAAATGTAAATGTAAGCAGCGACTGAATGAAGGACGCCCCCTTTGCCACACGAGCCTTCTCTTCTGCAGAAGCTTTCTTATGCATTTCCATCTCGGCCACAAATTCATAAGCATCGTTGCCTTTCAGCACAGGTGTTGGTTCAATTGGTTTTGCCATCATAATAATCTTTTATTCAAGTTTCGCAAGCTCCACTTTCTTGGAGTTTAAGAAGTTAAAGGAGTTAGAGGAGTTAAAGCCGAATGTAATGCTGGCGTGAAAAACTCCTCTCCACAGTTGACAGAGTATAGGCTTTAACTCCTATAACTCCTTTAACTCCTGAGCGCCATCGCGTAGCGCTTTGCTCGCAAAGAACCGGTAACTTCCGAAAGTTGTATCTTTTATTATTTCGGCTACAAAATTACATACTTTTTCTGAAATTTCCAAAATGCACCCCAATTTTCTCCACACAAGTGTGGGCTGTTTTGCAACTTACAACATAGCAACAATAACAACAAACAGCCATAAACGTACATATGTGACTTAGAGGGAGGCCAAACAAATCTTATGTTTCACAAACAGAGCAAATTTTGAGATTTCGTACAAAACTCTTACGAAAAATATTGAGATTCCACACGTTTTGAAGGGGATAAATTTTGAGATTCCAACAAAAAACCTTATTTTTGCATCCGTTTAGCAATATAAATAAAGAATAGATATGGAATCTAGAGACCAAATCTTCAAGCGAAAGATCTATGACAAGATGCTTCAATGGAAACAGGAGCGTCATGGTGAAACGGCTCTCCTAATCAAAGGAGCAAGGCGTGTTGGCAAGTCAACTATTGCCGAAGAATTTGCCCGAAACGAGTATGACAGCTACATTGTTGTTGACTTTGCCGATGCTCCAAAGGAAGTTTGGGAGGCTGTAGAACACATCTCTGACCGCAGCTACTTTTTCACCCAACTCCAGTTCATCTATAATGTCACATTGACGGAGCGGCGTTCCGTTATCATCTTCGACGAGATTCAAAAATGCCCGGCAGTCCGTCAGGCCATCAAATATCTGGTGAAAGACCATCGCTACGACTACATTGAGACAGGATCCCTTCTTTCCATCAAGAAGAACACCCAGAATATTGTCATTCCAAGCGAAGAGACCCGCATCACCATGTACCCCATGGACTACGAGGAGTTCCGATGGGCATTAGGCGATACCACTACTGTTCCATTGCTGCGTCAATTCTATGACAAACGGACAGCGCTTAATCAGTCTTTACGCAAAGCTATGCGCGACTTCCGGCTGTACATGCTTATTGGAGGTATGCCACAGGCTGTCAATGAATATCTCAACACCAACAATCTTAGTCTCGTGGATTCTGTGAAACGAGAGATTATCGAACTATATCTTGACGATTTCCTGAAAATCGACCCTTCAGGGAAAGTTTCCCGACTCTTCAGTGCCATTCCTGCCGAATTATCGAAAAACGCCTCCCGTTATCAAGTGACCAGCGTACTTGGCCGCAGCGAAGACAAAGGCAAGATGGACGAATATCTTAGAGCCCTTGAAGAGAGCCTTACAGTCAACTTTGCTCATCACGCCAACGATCCAAACGTCGGAATGCCATTGAATGCCGACTATAAGCAATATAAAATGTTTGTTGGTGACACAGGCCTATTCATCACGCTTGCTTTCTGGGATAAAGACATCACCGAAAATGTCATCTATCAAAAACTACTCTCCGACAAACTTTCTGCAAACCTCGGTTATGTCTATGAAAACATCGTGGCTCAGATGCTCGTGGCATCAGGCAACAAGCTTTTTTATCATACTTGGCCCACAGAGAACGGTAAACATAATTATGAAGTTGACTTTATTCTCTCTCGTGGCAATAAGATTTGCCCCATTGAGGTCAAGTCCTCTGGCTACAACACACATATTTCCCTTGACAAGTTTTGCGAAATCTTTTCCAGCCGTGTAAGCAACCGCTATCTCATCTACACCAAGGACTTGCGAAAAGACGAACAAACCCTGCTTATCCCGGCCTGCATGTCAATGTACTTATAGCTTTTCTAGAAAAGGATTGTAGAAACGTGAAGTCAAACCATCGTCATCTCATCTGTTATAAATCAACAGGTGTCACATACAGAACTCCGTTTCCCTTCATGCACAGAATTTGCGCTATAATGCGATATGCATGCATATAGGCATGATTGTTTTGAAGAAAGTTGGAGATGGGTTGCTTACACGACAAACAGCCATAAACAACAGCGGCTATCACTTACCATTGAAGTGATAGCCGCTGTTGTAGAGGGAGATGCTGTTACACTTTTTTATTGCGGACCGAAGTGTACCGGATGTGTAACAAAAGTGTAACAGGCAATTGTAATACTTAATTGGTTGGTAATCTTATGATTATCTGCCGTTCTATCTTTCTTGTTACACTTTTACACTTTAAATGTAGAAAATTCAAGGTGTAAAGAAAAAAGAAGGATTAGACAAAAAGGATGAAAAACAAGTGTAACATGTGTAACTGTAACAAAAACAGAAATGCCTGCTCCTGCGATTTGTCGACAGACAGGGGCAACATTCTCTACAAGACACGCAGCACCGACATAATGTTACTTTAAGTCGTCATTCACACGATTCCTGTCAGTTTCTCTTTCCTACGCCATCGTGAAATGATGACGACAACAAACAGCTATAACCAGCAGCGGCTATCACTTGCCATTGAAGTGATAGCCGCTGCTGTTGTATATTGGTACCTGGAACTGGGAAATCGGAAGGTGACTCTTGACGGGGATTTCTCTCCAATTACTTCACATAAACCTCTTAGTTGGCTTGCGCCATCTCGTCTTTCAAATAATCATAAATATAATCGGCACTTTGTAGATAGAGACCTGTGTTAGGATTCATCAGCTTCTCATAAATTGCAGATGAGTATACCACATCAAAAGCCTCAAGAAGGGACATTGCGTTGTCCTCCTGAAGATAACTCACCAACAGTTCCACATCACTGTTGACAATGAATTGAAATTTGTTCTTGCTCAACCTCATATCCTTTTCAAGGTAAGAATAGCCTTTTCCGTTCCAAAGAAATACTGGTTATTAAGTCGCCTGTAAGTCAGTTCCCTTACAAGGTCATCGAGTGTAATCAAATGCTGAATGTAAAGATTTAACTGATAGACAACTCCATCATCTGCCACTGGACCAACCACAATGTCATAATCATGCATCTTCTTACCACGAGCCTTACGATTCATCAAGATAAACTCCGCCCATTCTTTGCTCACCCCTTCAAAGATCTTCACTTTAAGACCAGATGATTTCAATAGTTCCTCATCAAACTGGTACTCCTGAACAACAGGAGTACCGCTCCCCGTGAACTCTGTTTGTCTAATAGCCATCTCTTGGGCTTGAGAACGAATATTAGTCAGATAAAAACCACGTCCAAAATCCTTGTTGGGTCTGCATTTATCAAGCTGGACACCCACAAAATCACAATTAGTGCCGTGATATAGTTTCATACAAACGACCCTCCATGACGTTTACAATACGATTTCAGCCCCATTAACGTATCATCTAACGGTAGTTGATGTTCCGCCTCATAACATTTGTCAAGGAATGCCAATCCACCATATTCCTTCAGATATCTATAGGCAAGCTGTGAAGTCATGCCAAACCGTTTGCCGAACTCCACAATACACAAGTTAATATAGCGAATTTTGTTCATAATTATAGCTTTTGAATTGCAAAGATAAATCAAAATCCAAACACCTCAAAATTTTTCCTCAAAAAACTGTTTGCAACTTACAACATAGCAACAATAACGACAAACAGCTAAAACCAGCAGCGGCCATCACTTCAACGGTAAGTGATGACCGCGATTGTTGAGATTATCCCCCTCTCCCTCAACAGGGAGAGCCGGAGTGGGTCTTCAACTCTTCAATCCTTCAATCTTTCAACTCTTCAATTTTTCAATCCTTCAATTGACTTCGTCGAGCTAAAATTTCTGTGATTTCTGTGATTTGACTCCGTCGAGCTAAAGGTTCTGTGTGAGATGAAAGAGAGCCATGCGGGCTCTCGCAAAAAGAGAATATTATTTCACACAGAAAGCACAGAAAACACAGGAAGAAGAGAGAGAAAGTTGAAGGGGCACAATTGCACATTTTAACACGAATTACACGAATTTACACAAAACTATGCAGCGAGAATGTATTACACAAAGCACCTTCTGTGCTACGAATTTCACTAATGCCATCCGGATGGTTCGTGAAATTCGTGTTGAAATAAACGCCCAAACCTTCAAGAGAAAAAAAATGGAAATTGAAAATTTCTGTGATTTCTGTGCTTTCTGTGTGAGATGAAAGAGAGCCATGCGGGCTCTCGCAGAAAAAGAATATTATTTCACACAGAAAGCACAGAAAAAAAGAGAGAGAAATTGAAAGTTAAAAATTTCTGTGAATTTGACTCCGTCGAGTCGGAGAGGGTCTTGAGAGGGTCTTTCCCTTTGGCGGGTTCCCGTCTCAAAGAGACCGATGTCGTGCTGCAGCCTTTTATCTGAGTGCTTGCACACAAGGAAAAGCATGCAACCACAACATCCAAGGCATAGCCTTACCCGCACCAACATTTTTCTGTAAATTTCCGTGTTTTCTGTGTGATCTTTTTCCCCTCTCCCTCAACAGGGAGAGTCGGAGAGGGTCTTGGGAGAGTCGGAGAGGGTCTTTTCTTCCACTACCCTAATTACCTCACTGTCACTACCGTAATTACGCTCCTTCCACTGCCGTAATTACCTCAGTGGAAGTGCGTGTGCCGCCCTATGGGGGATGGAGCAGCAGGTCGGCAAGGTCGGTGTTGGGTGGAAAGGATTCGAGACGAGGCGAGACGTGGTAGTCGATGCCGGTGGTGAGTTGCA
>JAFSKK010000036.1 GCA_017448965.1 Bacteroidaceae bacterium
AAAACCATAAAAACATGTTCTTCGTTATACATTGAACTGAACAAGAAAGACCGGTTTTTATTTGTTTTTTCTGGTTTTTATGGTTTTTCTTTCGTCACGCGAAGCGTAATAAACACACGTGTTCTTATACCGAACTCACGTTCCATTAAGGTTTTTTCACGAAAAGTTTGGAAGGTAAGAACTTTTGTTGTATTTTTGCACCTTATTGATACAAAGCGAAAAACATTCTATAACATGGAAAAGTTCAAGAAGAGAATATACGCTGCGGTGTGGATGCTGATGCTGGGTGCCATGATGTGCACTTGGGCATCGCCATGGGTGGATGTGGCAGGTCGTAAGAAACATAAGAAGGGGAAAGAGGCGGCTACTGCGCCGGCACCCTCTCGCTATAAGACCCTGACGGGTCGCGACTCCTTGGCTTTGCAGGGGGTGATGAACGTCATTCAGAAGGGCGACACCGTCTATCTGGAGATGCCCGTCGCCCTGATGGGCCGTGCCTTCCTTGTGTCGAACAAGTTGCAGCAAGTGCCTTCCGAACTGAACGATGCCGCTGCCAACAAGGGCATGAACTACGAGAACCAGATGGTGCGCTTCGAGTGGGACAAGAAGGCTGAGCAGGTGCGTATGCGTCAACAGCGTGTCACTCCTCATGTGGCCAGTGGCGCACGCATGGCGAAGTCGGTGGCTGACAACTACATCGACCCTGTGCTCGCCACGATGAAGGTGGAAGCCGTTTCGAAGGACTCGACGAGTGTCCTCTTCAAGGTGAGCGACCTCTTCAACGGCAAGAAGAACATCCTGAACGACGTGTTCAACGCCATCAATATCGGCACCTCGCCAGTGGCTGAACTCTCGCGCATCCTGAGCGTGAAGAGTTACGAGCGTAGCGTGGTGGCACTCTCCGAACTGACCACCCGTGTGACGGAAGGCAACTCGAAGGTGAACGTCACCGTTGTGGTGAGCACCGCCATCCTGTTGCTGCCCGACGAGCCGATGCGCACCCGCAAGGAAGACTGGCGTGTGGGCTACTTCACCGAGGAGGTCAAGTGCTACGAAGACCGTCAGCAGCACGTGGAGAGCGAACGCTACATCACCCGTTGGCGTCTCGTGCCCAGCGACACCATCGCCTATATGCGTGGCGAACTGGTGGAGCCTGTCAAGCCCATCACCTTCTATATCGGTGGCGCTGTGCCCGAACATCTGCGTCCCTACATTACACGAGGCATCCTCGACTGGAACCGCGCCTTCGAACTGGCAGGCTTCAAGAATGCCATTCAGGTGGTGGAGGCTGACGACACGCTCGATGTGGACGGCGACGATATGCGCTACTCCGTCATCACCTACGTGGCTTCGGAGAAAGCCAACGCCATGGGTCCCTCGACCAACGACCCCCGCACCGGCGAGATTCTAGAGGCCGATGTCATCTGGTGGCACAATGTGCAGTCGCTCATCAGCGAGTGGATTCGGGTGCAGACCTCAGCGGTCGATCCCCGTGCCCGTGCCGCCGTCTTGCCCGAAGAACTGATTGGCGATGCCGTGCGCTTCGTAGCCTGCCACGAGGTGGGCCACTCGCTCGGCTTGCGCCACAACATGATAGCCTCCACGGCCTATCCGACCGACTCGCTCCGTTCTGCCACCTTCACTGCCAGAATGGGTGGCACCTCGGCCAGCATCATGGACTATGCCCGTTTCAACTACGTGGCTCAGCCCGGCGACGGCGTCACCGTCATGTCGCCAGGCATTGGCCCCTACGACCTCATGGCCATCGAGTGGGGCTACCGTTGGTATCCTGCCGGAACCGACGAGACCCAGGAGCTGGAAGCCTTCTTGCAGAAGCACCGAGGCCGCGAGTTCCGTTACAGCGAGACCCAGCCGAAGCGCACAGCGGTGGATCCACGTGCCCTGTCCGAAGACCTGGGCGATGACCCCATCCGCTCCGCCAACCTTGGCATCGAGAACCTGAAGCGCATCATGCCGCATCTGGTGGACTGGACGCTCAACGGAAAAGAAGGACAGAACTACGACGAGGCCGCGTCGCTCTATTCGGCGGTCATCTACCAGTGGAGCCTCTATCTCTATCATGTCATGGCCAATGTGGGCGGTGTCGAGATGGAACGTCCCACGGTGGCTTGGCGCTATCAGTCCGACCGTCAGGCCTATCGCCCCACGGAGAAGAGCCGTCAGCGTGCTGCCGTTCAGTTCCTGATAGACAATGTGCTCTGCTTCCCCAAGTGGCTCTTTGGCGCACCCATCTCGCAACAGGTGTACCCACAGCGCAACACCCCGTCGGGCATGGCCGAACAGCTGCCCACGATGCTCCTGAAGAACCAGCAGAACTACATTCTCTGGGATCTCTTGGCCAACGAGCGCATCATCCGCATGTATGAGAACGAGTTCCAGAACGGAACCTCTGCCTTCACCGCCGTCGAGATGATGGACATGCTTCATCGCGCCATCTTCGGCAAGAGCGAGGCAGGTCAGCGACTCGACATGATGGAACGAAGCCTGCAGAAGAGCATGGTGGATGCCCTCATCACCGCCGCTGCTGAGCCAGAAGGCGTGAAAATCAACAAGGGCTTGAACGGGCAGAGCCTGACTCAGGAGGGTTTGACCCAGCCAGGTTGGGACTCGCAAGGCCTGAACCTGCTGCCTTGCGAACGTGACGAGGCACCTCTGGTGGCCTCTTCCCGTCCGCGCATCCTCGACGTCACCACCAACCAGGTGACCCGTACCAGCGATGCCATCAGCCTGAAGCGTGGCGAACTCATGCGCATCCTGCGTCTCTGCAAGAGCAAGCGCACCACAGGCGACACCGCCACCCAGATGCACTACGACGACCTTGCCCTCCGCATCCAAACCGCGCTGGGACTTGCGAAATAAAAAAAATCGGAGTAGTCAGACTGCTCCGACTACTCCGATAAACTAATAATTCTATGAGAAGACTATCAATATCTGCTATCCTGACGCTCTTCTGCGTCATGTTCGCTTGGGCACAGGAACGCACCATCACCGGTAAAGTGCTGGATGGTGACCTGCAAGGCGAACCCCTCGTTGGCGCCACCATCACGGTGGACGGTGCCAAGGTGGCAAAGGGCGCTGTGACCGACCTCAACGGACACTACAGCATCACCATCGACCACTATGTGAAGAAACTCGTGGTGAAGTATATGGGCTACGAGCCGCAGACTATCACGCTGAAGGCAGGCAAGGACAAGTATGACGTGACGCTCTTCGCCTCCTCACGCGGACTGGGTGAGGTCATCGTGACGGGTTATCAGCAGATTGACCGCCGCAAACTCACGGCTGCCGTGTCGCAGGTGAACATCAGCGACGAGACGGTCGGTGCGGTGAAGAACATCGACCAGGCACTGGCAGGACAGGTGGCAGGTCTTTCCACTGTCGCTGCTTCGGGAGCACCGGGTGCACCGGTGAAGATCCGCATCCGTGGTACTTCCAGCATCAACGGTGTGCAGGAGCCGCTGTGGGTGCTCGACGGCATCCCTATGGAGGGCAATGAGATTCCTGCCATCGACAATCTGAACGATATCGATGACATCTACCAGACCAGCATCGCGGGCCTGAATCCTTCGGACATCGACAACATCACCGTCCTGAAGGATGCGGCAGCCACCGCCATCTATGGTGCCCGTGCCGCCAACGGTGTCATCGTCATCACCACCAAGAAGGGTAAGGCAGGACGTCCTGTGGTGAACTTCTCCACCAAACTCACCTACACACCTCGTGCCAGCATCGACCGTCTGAACCTGCTCAATGCCAACGAGAAGGTGGACCTCGAACTGGGTCTCTTGCAGAGCGGTTACACCTACCGCGAACACAAGGGTGGGGTGGCCAATATCCTCGATGAAATGGGCGAGTTCAACACCTTCAAGCAAGGTGGATGGGATGCCCTCTCGACGGAGGCTCAGCAGCGCATCAACCGTCTCAGAAGCATCAACACCGACTGGAACGACATCCTTTTCCGCAACGTGCTCAACCAGGAGTATAACGTGAGCATCAGCGGCGGCAACGAGAAGGCGCACTACTATGCTTCGGGTGGCTACTACGACGAGCAGGGTACTGTGAAGGGTGTGGAGAACAACCGCTTCAACATGACGCTGAAGTCGGACTTCCAGCTCAACAAGATACTCAACATCGGTGTCTCTCTCTTCGCCAACCAGCGCAAGCAGCAGAGCTACATGACCGACACGCAGGGATTCACCAACCCTGTGTACTACTCGCGCATAGCCAACGCCTACTTCGAGCCTTACGACGCCGACGGCTACTACAACTACGACACCAACGTGCAGAGTCGTGAGAGCGAGGCTCCTAACTTCAACATCTTTGAAGAACGTGCCAACACCTCGAAGAAGCGCACTGACCGCTCCTTCATGGGCATCGTCGACGCCACCTTCAAGTTCACCCCATCGCTGAAACTCACCTCCCAGTTTGGTTTGCAGCACGATAACTACACCCTCAAACGCTATGCCGGACACAACTCCTACGCCATGCGTAAGGCCAAGGAGTACGCCACCTTCATGGTGAACGGCACCCAGCAGAGCATCTTCCCCGACGGGGGCATGAAGAAGCAGACCGAGGGCAACACCGACCAGTGGACCTGGAAGGCCATGCTGGAATGGGACAAGCGCTTCAACGAAGTGCATGACGTGGAACTCATGGGCGGTACGGAAGTGCGCCATGTGGAGACTGAACTGCTCACCTCCACGGCCTACGGCTATGACGACCGCACCCTGACCACGCAGCCCGTCATCTTCCCCTCCGAGAACATCGGCCGCCGCTATCCGTTGCATGAGGAGAGCCATCAGGAGAACGCCTACGTATCGTGGTTTGCCACTGGCTCTTACACCTATCTGTATCGCTACACGCTCGGTGCCTCTGTCCGTTTCGACGGCAGCGACGTGTTTGGCGTGGCCAAGAAATACCGCTACCTGCCTCTCTACTCCTTCAGCGGTCTGTGGAGAGCCAAGGAAGAGAAGTTCCTGAAGGAGGCAGCATGGCTGTCCACCCTCAACCTCCGTGCTTCCTACGGTCTGCAGGGTAACATCGACAAGAACACGTCGCCTTATCTGATAGGCACGTTCAACAAACTCTCCGTCCTGCCAGGCAATGTGGAGACGGTCATCTCGGCAGAGACGGCACCGAACCCCAACCTGAAGTGGGAGAAGACCCAGAACGTCAACGCGGGTCTCGACTTCGGCCTGCTCGACGACCGCATCCGTCTGACGGTGGACTTCTACTACCGCCGTTCCACCGACCTCATCTCCTCGCGTCAACTGCCGCTGGAGACAGGCTTTGCTATGACTACCATCAACTGGGCATCGATGGAGAACCGAGGCTGGGAGTTTGCCCTCAACACTCGCAACATCAGCACCAAGGACTTCAACTGGACTACCAGCGTGAACTTGGGCATCAACAAGAACAAGATCCTCAACGAGACTGTGGCTGAGAACTCCACCTATCCTGCCCGTGAAGGCTATCCCGTGGGTGCTATCTTCGCTTACCCAACGGCTGGCGTCGATGCCGACGGCTATCCGCTCTTCCGTGCCAAGGACGGTTCGGTGCAGACCGCTGAGGAGTTCTTCAAACTGAACCGTTTCGGAGCCAGCACCCTCACGGCTGAGGAGCAGCGAGGTCTCTACACCTACATGGGCACCGACGAACCCAAGGTGTCGGGCGGTTTCATCAACAACTTCGAATATAAGGACTGGCAACTCAGTCTGAACTTCATGTTCAACCTCGGCATGAAGGTGCGCGTGCAGCCCAGCTACTCACCCACCTACTACGACCGTGGACTGAACACCAACCACGACATCCTGAACCGTTGGGTGGTAGCCTCTGGAGATGTCGGAGCTTCCGGAGATGCCGGAAATTCCGGAATGTCCGGATACTCCGCCGCCTATCCAGCCCTACTTGTCAACACCACCGAACGCGCTGCGGCCTACACCCACTTCTCCGAGTATCAGACTTTCTCCATGCTCGACGTTTGGGTGCGCAGTCGCAACTACTGCCGTCTGCAGAGTGTCCGCCTCGGCTACCGCATCCCCAAGAAGGTGCTCCAGCCCATCGGCATCACCTCTGCCAGTGTCTCCCTCGAAGGGCGCAACCTCCTTGTCTTCGGTAGCAGCTACCGCAACTACCTCGATCCCGAGACCATGGGCAATCCCTACGCGCAACCCATCCCCAAGAGTTTCATCTTCGGCATCAACGTGAACTTCTAATAAGATATCCTAGAGATTCTAGGCAGTCCTAGGCAATCCTAGGGAAACCCAGGAAATTCTAGAAACCTCAAAAACTACCGACAATGAAAAGAAACACCACCATACTCACCGTAGCCCTCTTCGCACTGGCGACCTTCATGCTCACCTCGTGCGACTCCTTCCTCGACATCACCCCCACGGGTAAGGTCATCGCCAAGACAGGGGAGGAGTATCGTGCCTTGCTCACCTACGAGTACAAGTATTTTCCCAAGGATCGCTTCATGACCACGGTGCGCACCGACGAAGTGCTCATCGATGCGAAGGCCACATCGAGCACCGACCGCGATGCCTACCTCGACCTCTGGCGATGGAAGGACGAGGATACTTCGCCCACCACGAGTTACTTCTCCTGGCGCGGCTACTACCACAACATCTACATTGCCAACTACATCATTGAGCATCGGAACGAAATCAGCGAGGCCACCCGCAAGGAGGTGGAGCAACTGGTGGGCGAGAGCTACATGATGCGTGCATACGCCCACTTCCTGCTCGTGAACCTCTATGCCGAGCCTTACACCCACTGCGACCCTGCCACCACACGGGGTGTGCCCATGCTGTTGAAGGCCGATGTGAACGCCATTCCGGGCAGCAGTTCCGTGAAGGACATCTACGACCAGGTGCTCAGCGACCTCGACGAGGCTGAGAAGCACCTCAATGTGGATACGTGGAAGGCGGGCGAGAACTACCGCTTCAACACCACAAGTGTGCAGGCGTTACGTGCCCGTACTTACTTATATATGGGCAAGTGGGAAGAGGCCCTCGCAGCTGCCAAGGCCGTGCTGGAACAGAACAGCAATCTGGAAGATCTGAACCTCTCTTCTGCCACCATGCCCAACAGCTACAAGTCGGTGGAGAGCATCTGTGCGCTGGAGAAGTTCAGCAGCAACCTCTTCACCGTCATCAACCGCGTGGATCCCACGTTCTTTGCGTTGTATCGCACGGACGACTTGCGTCGCACGAAGTTCTACAAACGTGCCACCATGACTGTCACCAACCTCATAAAGGGTGGGGACGATGAGTTCTCCTGCTCCTTCCGCACGTCGGAGGCTTACCTGACGGCGACCGAGTGTGCCGTGCGTCTGGCCACCAGCGATGCCGAATGTGCCACTGCGGTGGAGACCTACCTGATGCCGCTGCTCCGCAAGCGTCTCAAGGCTTCGGCAGTGACCACCGCCACCAACCTGATGGCTGACATGAACCAGGAGCAGCTCCTTCAGGAGATTCTCGACGAACGTGCCCGCGAACTGGCTTTCGAGGGTCACCGCTGGTACGACCTGCGCCGCACCACGCAACCTGCTCTCACCCGCACATACGACGGCGAGACCTACACGCTCACGCCAGAGAAGTACACCATGCGCTTCCCCACCGAGGCAGTGGAGGCGAACCCAGAGATTGAAAGATGGGAGAAGTAAAGAAGAAAAAAATGAAGTTAACAATATTATTAACCTTTAAAAAATGTGATTATGAAGAAAGTTTTACTTATGTTGGTGGCCTTGATAGCCACGACAGCGGCATTTGCACAGAAGGAGGCCATGTTCACTCCTGTGACAGATGCTAAAGATTTAGCAGGCGTGCATGTCGCACAGTGTGGCGACGGTTCCGTCTATGTTTCAAGCCCTTACACACAAGCCTTCACAGTGGGTAGTGTGTCAGTGCCAGCGCCTGAATATGGTTACAGTACCGCTATCCTGAAGTTGGATGCCGATGGCGTAGCCCAGTGGAAAGTGACTTTGGAGGGTGGTCCCAAGGTGTACACGATGACCACCGAACCAAACGGAACACTCTATGTGGCAGGTACTTTCATGGCTACAGAATGTTTGGTTTGGGACGCGAAGAATGCGATGTATTTCCTCCGCAATAACGGAGAGGTTTATTCCACTTTCGTCTTGAAGATTAGCTCTGACGGCGAGTTGTTGGCTTACCAGACTTTCGACCCAGAGGTGGATGAAACCATCGGTTCTGCTATGGGCGACCCTTGGGATTTGGGCGAATTGGAGCCTCTCTATCAGGCATGGTTCCCCATCGAGATGATTCCTAACAACATCCAGGTGGATGCCGACATGGTGTATGTGTCAGCCACCTATACGGGTGATGTGAAGGCGCTTGGCTGGGAAGGCGGCTACAACTTCAATGCCGGTTTTGGCATGTATGCCGATGCCACATCGGCAGGTGTGTTCTCGATGAACAAGAGCGACCTCTCCGATGCCAAGAACGTGGCTTACGTGAAGTGCACGGGCGATGTGACGGACTACCTCTATGGTGTGGATGCCTTCAACTTCTTCGCCTATAAGGGCATGGTCGGCGTGGTGTTCTTTGGTTATGGCAACTTGACGCTCACCACTCCCGACGGCACGAAGAACTTCACAGGTTGGGAATATGCCACGGATGAGACAGGCAACAAGGAGCACCCGATGGTGTTTGCGCTTGTGCAGAGTCCTATGGGATTGGTGTCGAAGGAGTTCCATGCTGCCAGCCACAGCAATGAATACTCCGGCAACTACAAGATCTTGCGCCCTGTGATGCAGGACGAAACTGTTTACGTGGGCGGTTCTTTCTATGGCAACTTCCCGCTGAACACGTCAGTGACCAACAATGACCAGACTCCATTCGTGGCTGCCTTCAACATGACTTCTCTGATTGCAGGAAGCGCGCTCTGGACATGGACTCCTGCAGAGCAGATAGGCAGCATCGATCCTATTGTCATGGCTGTGGCAGGTGAGGAGATTCAGGCTTGCAGCGACAAGGGCATCATCACGCTGAACTCCGCCACGGGTGAGCCTAAGGGCACAGAAGAGATGGTGATTACGGATGGCGACGTGTGGAACGACACCTATGCTGTTGTTGCTGTTGTGGATGGCACGGAAGTGATGGTGATGTATAAGGACATGAACGGCGGCGATGATGAAGATGGCAACTTCGGTCATTGGACGAAGGGCATCAAGCCTGTGGGCGAAGGCGACAACGAGAAGCTGGAGGGCAAGCTGCACACGGCTGTGACGCTCGACGGCGATGTATATGCATCGATGCCTTACAACCAGCCCGTCACCTTTGCCGGCAAGTCTCTGCCCGACACGGAGGGCATGACCTGTGCGCTCATCGGCAAGTACAACAACGAGGGTCAAGAGAAGTGGGCTGTTAGTCTCTTGGGTTCTGCCACGGTGACGGCCATGACGACCGACATCGACAACAACCTCTATGCTGTGGGCACCTACACGGATGACCTGAATGTGGTTGATGCTGTCGATGGCTCCACGCTGATCAAGGGCAGCCCTACATACACTGCGGCTTTCGTGCTGAAGATTTCGCCTGCTGGCAAGTTGCTGGCCTACAAGAACATCGAAGCCACCGCTCCAGAAGGCGCGGAGTATTGGGGTGACCTCAAGATTGTTCCTAACCGCGTGGAAGTGTATGGCGGCAAGGTGTATGTGGGCACCACTTTCTTGGGCGATGTGGCCGACTTCGGTTGGAAGGGCAGCTATGTGGACTATTTCGGCATGGCGCTCATGGACAACAAGAGTGCCGGTATCTTCGCGCTCGACAAGGCGACGCTGCAGACAGCTGAGGGCGTGGTCACTCTCCAGTCTACGGCGGCTATGATCGATCCAGATGGTCATGGCGCCACTCCAGATGCCTTCTCCTTCTGCTTCGACAAGGATGCCAACCTCAACGTGGCCTTCATCGGTTGGGGCAATCTGACACTTACATACGGTGCTGACAAGCAAGACTTCTCCTTCGGCTTTGGCGAAGAAGGCACAGGTATGCGCGAACATGGCTTCGTGCTCTGCAAGCTGGGTAGTGGCATTTCGAGCAAATATCTAAACGCTGAAATGAACGACAACGAATACCCCACCTACGACATCTGTAGCATGATGGCTGAAGACGACAAGATATATATGGCTGGTACGTTCTTCGGCAACTTATGGTTCAACCCAAGCATCACAGTGGCTAAGAACACCTCTTTCGTGGTAGCAAGCGCCATCAAAGGATACGATCTTTGGTACTCTACAGGCTCAGAGGACGGTGAGTCTTATGGCACTGCCATGAACTTCGAGGGTGGCAACTTGATGGTTTCCACTACCGAAGGAACTGATTTGATGGATGTGAACAGTTGGACCATCATGGAGGGCAAGCACCAGTCTGCTACACTGGCAGACCTTGCAGGTATCAAGTCTGCAGTCAACGGCTACATCTATCGCTCTGGCCACAAGGTGTATGTGAGCGGTCGCTACAAGGCTGAAGAGGCTGAGAAGATCGCCACTGGCATCAAGCAGACCGAGGCTCCTGCCAAGGCTAAGGCCACCGGCACACGCTACAACGTGGCTGGCCAGCAGGTGAACGCCGGCTACAAGGGCTTCTACATCCAGGACGGCAAGAAGAAGTACAGTAAGTAAACGAACGTGCAGGTGAACCTACACCTCAATATCCATTCAAGAACATTCGGGGGAATCACCTCCGGATGTTCTTTTTCTCTCATGATGAAAAAGATTCTGTTTGTATTATTCCTTTTGCTGTGTGTGGCGGTTCATGCCCAGCAACGTGCAACCATCGCTCCGCTGCTTCAGACGCAGTGGGGGCAGGGGAGTCCCTACAATCTGCTGTGTCCGACCAAGGGCGGTCAGCACTGCCAGACGGGTTGTGTGGCGACGGCGATGGCGCAGGTGATGCGGTTCCACGAGTGGCCCAAGGATGGGTTCGCGTGGAGCAAGATGCAGAACACCTACGCTGCGAACACACCTGCCACGGACGAGTCGGCACTGGCGGTGGCGGAACTGATGGCGGCATGTGGCGCGGCAGTCAACATGGACTATGGCGTGTCCACCTCGGCAGCCTGGGAGGGCGACGCGGCAGTGGCACTCGTCGAGACTTACGGCTATGCCAAGTCGGTGCGCGAGGTGTTCCGCAACATGTACGGACGCATGGCATGGGAGAACCTCCTCTACCACGAACTGGCGCAGGGACGGCCCGTGATGTATGGCGGACTGCCCAGCGGCTTTGTCCACCAGTTTGTGTGCGACGGCTATGCGGAGGGGAAGTTCCACTTCAACATGGCATGGCAGTTCATGGCCGACGGCCACTACACGGTGGATGAACTGGACCGCTTTCCCGAGGGACAGAGCGCCATCATCGGCATCGCTCCTACGTGTACTGAAGACTTTGGCGTGACGTTCAGCGAGAGGGGGCTGACCTTCACCGTGACCGATGCCGGCGAGGTGTCGGTGCGCATGGACAGTCAACAACCGCTGACTGGCGAACTGTTGCTCCCCGACGAGGTGACGCACGGCGGCAAGACCTACCGTGTGACCGCCATCGAATATGCTGCCTTTGAAGACTGCGAGGGCATCACGCGCCTCCGCATCCCTGCTTCCGTGGCCATCATCGGACGACGCGCCGTACTGGGTTGTACAAACCTGACCGCCATCGAAGTGGCAGAGGAAAACCCTTACTACAGGGCTGAAGACGGCGTGTTGACCGACCGTGCCAACGAACTCCTGGCTTATCCCATCGCCCGTGCAGCCGATGCCTACTGTGTGCCCGAGGGAGTGACGGACATTCCCGCCTCGCTCTTCCGTGGCAACACCCATCTGGAGCGGCTTGAACTGCCGTCGGGACTGAAGAGCATCGACATCCTCGCCTTCCGTGGTTGCACGGGTCTGAAGGAGGTGGTATGTACTAATCGCACACCCCAATCCATCGAGGACATGGCCTTCGACGACGACACTTACGCCACTGCCACCCTCTACGTGCCCGAAGGCACTGCTGCCTCCTATCGCAAACTGGCAGGTTGGCGAAAGTTCCAGCACATCAAAGAAGGGGTCGGCATCGAACTGGCGAGCACGATGAAGAGGCAACTACAAATATAAAAGAATCAACTTTCGGATGTGTTCAACTTGTTCATTTTAACACGAATTACACAAATTTTCACAAAAACTATGCAGCGAGAATTTATTACACAAAGCACCTTCTGTGCTACGAATTGCACTAATGCCATCCGGATGGTTCGTGCTATTCGTCGCCGTCCACGGCTTCGAGCAATAGGAATACCGTCCGCATGGTTTCGTATCAATTCGTGAAATTCGTGTTAAGATAAACATCCGAAACTTGAATAAAAGAGTAACGCCGTTTCCAAAGAGGTGGTACGTTGTGTACCCGTCTTTGGAAACGGCGTTTCCTTTTTTTGACGGCGCAAAGATACGACATCCCTTTCACGCATTTGTGCGTTCAGGTGCGATCTGGTTCGTCTGATTAGTCTTTCAGGAAGAGATCCTTATAGTCCTCGCAAGGCTTGAAGTAAGGAATCTTGTGCTCAGGCACGATGACAGACTTGTTCTCCTTGATGAGACGGCCCACCTTGGCTGCACGAGTCTTGGTGGTGAAAGTGCCGAAGCCACGGAGGAAGATGTCCTCACCTTCAGCGGTCTTATCCTTGATGACTACCATGAGCGCTTCTACCACACGGAGCGCCTTTTCTCTTTCTACTCCTGTTTGACGGCTGATTTCAGCCACAATTTCTGCTTTTGTCATTTTTATTGTCTATTTTTGTGTTATTATTTTGCCCTTTTTCACCAGATTGTTCTGGGGGTTGCTCCTAAAAGCGAGTGCAAAGTTAGTACAAATTGTCTAAAACACAAAAAGATATGAAGAAAAATCTCACGAATTATGCTTTTTTCCTTGAAAAAGGGGTTGTTAGATATCTGAGCCAGGCGAACGGGCGGCGGTGGCGGGGGTAGGAGAGGTTGTGTTCGTTGGCGTAGGCCTCGCGTTCAAAGCTGATGCTGTAGTAGGCTTTGTGGGTGTCGAAACGGTGTTGGAGCAGACGCACCAGATACTCGATGCCGTACCAGAGGTAGAAGAGGGGGTAGGTCATCTCCCACTGCTGCATCGTGTGGATGAACTCGTGGTTGAGTTCGTGGCGATCCATCACGCCCCACCGCTTCTGCACGAAGATGGTGCCGAAGAGGTTGATGCCGTGGTAGTTGCCAGATGGGAAGTGTTTGGTGTAGATGACGCGCATCGGATGTGAGGTCTCCGCCTGTATGGATGATGTATCTTTATCTTTCATGTTTTAAACTTTCGGAATTTACCGCTTTGCTCAGAAGTTAAAGAAGTTATCGCTACGCTTAGAAGTTAAAGACGATACCACCATGCGTGATGTTAGTCATCTTCTGTCGAACAAAACATACGTCTTTAACTCCTTTAACTTCTCTAACTTCTTTAACTCCAAAAAAGTTGAGCTTGCGTCATGTTCTAAAAAAACGGCATCCGTTCTTCAATGGATTATCACTAATGCATTGTTGAACGGATAGCCTACCTATTTCCATTAAAAACTATTTCGATCGAGTGTCTATAAGTGGGGGATGTTATGAATTACTATTTACTACTTAAAAACTTTACAAAGATTTGGGCAAAAAATCTTATAGAACGCTCGAAATTGTTTTATTTACTGGAAGAAAAATAACAGGTATTTTTTTGTTTGAGAATTGAATTCGTATTTGTTGTTCAAGCATAAATGTCTCATAGTAGATTCGAAGCAATGCTTCCGCGGGAACGGTGCATAAGGCTCGGGATCCTTTTTGCTGGAGGACTTGGGATCTTGTCCCTCAGCGGGAGAGGGTTGCCAGCCGTCCCCTCTTTGGTTCAGGGGGATTAACGCTGTGCGAGTGCGCTGTTGATGTCGCCTGCAAAGCGGTTGTCCTTCCAGTTACCTGCGATGACACGTCCGCTGGCGGTGGTGTAAGTACCTGCGCCGTTACGCATGTCTTCCTTGAACTGGCCTGTATAGGTTGCACCTGATGCCCATACGAAGGTTCCGTGTCCCTCGATGTAAGAGTTGGTGAACTGGCCTTCATACACGTTGCCGTTAGCGTATGTGTACTTGCCAATACCTTCCTTCTCACCGTTCACCCACTGGCCTGCATACACATCACCATTGTTGTGATAGTAAGTGCCGAAGCCATTGCGCATGTTGTTCTCATAGTGACCTACGTAGCGGTCGCCGTTGGCTGCAGTGAAGATGCCTTCGCCTACGCGCATGTCGTCCACCCATTCTCCTTCGTAGGTGTCGCCATTGGCCCAAGTCAACTTGCCGTGGCCATTGCGCTTGCCGTTCTTCCACTCACCTTCGTAGGTGTTGCACTTGTCAGCGTAGAATGCTGTACCGACGCCATCCTGCTTGCCGTCCTTGAAGTCACCCTGGTAGATGTCACCTTCCACCCAAGAGTAACGTCCGTAGCCGTCAATCTGTCCATCCACGAAGTTACCTTCGAAGCGGTCACCGTTCTTCCACTCATACACGCCTTTACCGTGCATTTTGCCGGCCTTCCTGCTGCCGGTATACTTTCCTGCATTCTTCAGGTCGGGGTTCTTGTTACCACCGTCGGCCTGACTCTGAGCCATGATGTTGTTGTAAGCACCAAGTGAGAGAAATGCTAAAACTGTCAAGATAAACTTCTTCATAACTTTGCCCTTTCGTTTATGTGAGTAGTACTTTGATTGTTTTGTCTTTTTTGTTTAGTTGAACCTCTTGTTTTGTTTCAACAGTGCAAAGTTATGAGTTATGTACACTATTACCAAATAAAAAATACAAAAAATGACGTAAAAATTAAAAAAAGTTTGATTTTGCTCCTAATTCGCACACTTTGCACGAAGAAATGCACTTTTTAGTGTACAAAAAAGGTGGAAACATTTCAAAACTTTATGCAACATGATGGGTGGATAAAACATAACAGATGCGCTTTTAGGTGTGCATGAATGCAAAAAAGATACAAAAGCGGTGCAAAAGAAACATTTTAGGAGGATCGATTTTGTTTTCCTATAGGTTGAAAACGCAGGTATAATGCTGGAAGAAACGCGGATGGAGGTGTTTGGGCTTGACCGATGGAATGGATGGAGAAGTGGAGGAAGAGACGATGATATTTAACATAACGTATGATATGAGAAAAAAATGATCTTTCATAACAAAGATATAAAAGATTCAACATTCAGCATCCTTAGTTTTTACTAAAGTCTCGCAGGCTCCACTTTCTTGTCAGATGTAGAATGTATATATAATATATAATATGTACGCGAGGAAAAGGAGGGCGCCTTCCCAACGGACGATGGCACGGTGGGTGCGGAGGAACACCCACAGGAAGATGCCGAGGGAGAACATGACGGCATAGTCGATGAGGAAGGGTGTCCAGGCATCCTGGATGGGTGTGATGGCCGATGCGATGCCGACCACGCTGAGGATGTTGAAGGTGACGGAGCCGATGATGTTGCCCACGGCCATGTCGGTTTCGCCGCGTCGTGCTGCCATGAGGGAGGCGAAGAGTTCGGGCAGCGAGGTGCCGACTGCCACGACAGTGAGTCCGATGATGCGTTCCATGGCGGCTTGCGAGACGCCGAATTGTTCGCCGAGGGTCATGGCGATGGCTGAGGAGCCATCGATGAGGAGGTCGGCGCCAAAGACCATGGCGGCGAGGGAGATGAGGACGAGGAGGAGGGCTTTCCAGAGGGGCATGGGGGCTGGAGCTTCGCTCATGGCGACGGGAGAACCGCCGCCCACGGAACCTGATGAAGGGTTGCCTGCATGAACTGAGGCCACGGGACCTGTGGAGGCGCTGGCTGCCAGGGCTGCGGCGCCTCGCTTTTGCTGGTGGCGGGAGTAGGAGACTTCCCAGCTGATGAAGGCGATGAGGAGGATGGTCATGATGATGCCTTGCCAGCGTTCGATGGTGCCGCCGTTGGTGGCTGCAGCGAGGAGGAGGAGAATCATGGCGAGGATCATGAAGGGGAGGTCGATGCGGAGCATCTGCTTGGTGGCTGGCAGGGGCTTGATGAGGGAGGTGAGTCCGAGGATGAGGGCGACGTTGGCGATGTTGGAGCCAGCCACATTGCCGATGGCAAGTCCTGAGGAGCCAATCCATGCTGCCTGGGTGGAGACGAGGAGTTCGGGCATGGAGGTGCCGAAGCCGATGACGGTGATGCCGATGACCATCGTGGACAGGTGTGCCCGTTTGGCGATGGCCACAGCACCATCTATTAAGAAGTCGCCCCCCTTGACCAGGAGGGCGAATCCGATGAGTATGTATAGAATGTTGAGTAACATGCTATGTCGTTAAGTGCGAAACGGTTTTATGGGGTGACAGTCTCCATTGTCCAGGTGGCGATGTTGCTGTTCTTGGTAGGATCCTGTCCTGGTATGATGATGTCACCTTCTTCTGGAGTCGTCTTATTTGCATCGATACCAGCGTAGCGGCCAGCGTGTGCTCGGCAGTAGAGGCGGCCCTGGTCATCGAGAGCAAATCGTGATCTTTGGATGTCCACATCATCAGAGAGATAGTAGTTCCACAGGTCATTGCCGTCGCCGATGCGGAGGTACTTGCCTTCCTTCAGATTGTAGAGCAGGAAGTAGCCTGACTCAGAGGATGGTACTTTCTCCCAGTACTGACGGATGAGGTAGTTCCAAGGAGAATTGTCAGGATATTTGCTGTTGTCGCTCCAGTCGATGTCTTTTTCAGCCAGCCTGAGCTTTCCATTCATCCAAGATGCTGCACTCCATCCCAGAGTGAAGCGCACGTATTCGGCTGCTGTCACGGTGAAGGTGTAGCTGATTTCCTGAGCCTCGTAGTTGACATCGCCCGAGTAGGAGACAGTCAGGCGGATGGTACCGGTCTTGTTCACATTGCTGATGTTGATGGTGTTGTTGGCGCTGTTGAACTCGTAGTTAGCCTCGGTTCCGCCGTTGTTCCAGCCCTTCACCTTGATGGTTCCGGTGGCTCCGCTGGTGAGTCCGACACCGAACTGGGCACCGTAGTGTGTCTTGATGTCAGCAGTGCGGTCGATGGTGGTGCCGCTCCAGCCGTCGATGCCGTAGTAGTGGCCGTATGGCTTCACGATCTGTCCCCAGCTGGTGTAGAGTGCGCCGCTCTGCTTGTCGAAGGTTGGATCTGGAATCTCAGTCTGAGTGGCAGTCAACCACTTGAGTTCGCTCACGGTGTTGATGTATGGGTACTTGTACCAGTCACCGTCCTGTGAGTGGTTGTTCACCCAGTTGTGGAACTTGGTGTATGCGCCCACGCCCTGACCGTCGTCGATGGTCTTCAGCTCCTGTGGCCATGCCCACACGTAGGTGTATTCGCCGCTGGTGTAGGTGTATGGGATACAAACCATCATAGGTGCTTCGCCCAGTCCTGGTGCAGCGATGATGCTGGCAGGGCCGAATGCAGAGTTGGTCGAATAGATCTTACCAGTCAATGGTTCAGCGTGTTCAGGCAGCACGAAGATGCCGAAGCCACCCATGTTGACCTGGTTGCCGTTCTTGCTGTATTGGCTTGCGGTGCTGAAGTCCTCGGAGGTGTAGTGTGCCATGGTCCAGTCTTTACCCACAGGGATGGTGACGGACTGTCCGGCAGAGCCGCGTGAAACTCCCACGTTGATAGGTCCGTATTCACCGCTTCTTTGTGGCTCTCTGCCGAAGAGTTGGTGAATCTCGCCGAGGCAGATCTCGCTGGCGTTGGTGGTTGGGTCTTCGAAGAAGATGTAGGATGCCAGCGTACCACCGGCTGCGAGTGGCGTGATGGTGGCGAACTCCTTACCGCTGATGTGCTCGATCTTCAGCACGATATCGTTGTAGTCAGTGTCGAACGAACCGCCGAGGTCCTCACAAGCGAGAATCCAAGTGGCTGCCTCCTTGGGGTCTTCGTTGATGATGGTTGGGGTGCAACCGTCGAAGGCGAGCACGAGGTCGTTGAGGTCGAAGTCGCTCTGGTTGTAGGTGTTTGGCCAGTCCTCAAAGCCGAGGTACATCTGGTCGCCCACGTGGAAGGTGGAAGCGTAGCATGGGTTCACGCCCTGCTGAAGCTGTACGGAACCAGACTGGTTCAGACCGTCGTCGCTCACGGCATAACCGCAGACATTGGGGTTGCTGTTCAGTTCGCTCTCTGAGTAGAAAGTCAGGTTAGACTGGTCAGTTGTGCTTCTGAGGTACATGCCGAAGCGTGTGCCCTCTGGGATGTCCACCACGATGCCTTGTCCGCGCACCACATTGCCGAAAGAGCCTCTTCCGTCGGTGGATGCCCAAGTGCCGCGCTTCACCACGCGGAGGTTCTTGAAGGCGAGCCAGTCGCCTGTCACATTGTTCAGGTTGAAGTTCAGCTTGAGCTGACCGTCAGTCTCCACGGTGCACTCCACATAGAGGTTGTTGTAGTACACCTCGGCGCTCGTTTTGGTCACTTGGCCCTCTCCGTTATATTCGTAGTAGGTGGCCTTGTTGCCATCGGTACAGAAGTCGAGGGTGGCGTCGTTGGCTGAGAAGGTCACACCCGTTGGGCTGGCGGTTCTGCTTTCGTTGAAGAGGCGCACGTCGATATACACGGCGTAGGAGCCTGGCTCCAGACCGCTGATGGTCTTGCTGATGTTGCCGTTGAGCAGGTTGTTGCCCGTGCCGCGCCAGTATTCGATGAATGGGGTCTTCATGCCCGAAGGATCCGCCTCGGTTGACCATGTGTTTCTGTGGAAGTTGCCGCCGTCGGCACCGTTGTCGATGGTCCAGCCGTTGAACTCAGCCTCTTCGCTCACCACGGTCTGAGCTGACTCGCTGGTGACGTTCTCATACATGAGGTCGCTACCCTCCTTGATGGAGTAGATGTCCACTTCCTGACGCACACCCTGTGCATCCAGATAATAAACGCCCAGTGTATTGAAAGCAGAAGTCTGCCAGTATTGAGGGTAGATGACGAACTTACCGGTTGACATGTAGCTGAAGTCGTGTGCCACCTTGTTCAGGTTGGTGTAGTTGTCGCGGTGTCCGATTTCAGGCACAATCTGCTTCATGGCGGTGATGTCGGTCGCGGTGGCATACTTGTACTGAGGATAGTCCACGTTGTTGATGTTCTCGCCATTCGGATCGGTGATTTTGTGTACCTTCACGAAGCCCGTGGTGTTCTCATACACGGTACGGCTGTCCGTGAAGTTGGCAGCCCCGCCCGGTGTGGTCTGGATGGCAACGCGTCCGTCGGTCACCATGATCGCCGTTGTGCCCTCAGGCATATCGAACTCGAGTTCTTGCTCGCCGGTGATGTCGGGGTAGTCGCCCACGATGGAGAACTGTCCCTTGACAGCTGCGTAAATCTTGATTTCCGACAGGTGTCCAGTGGTCACTTTCACCGATGCTCTTTCAGCCAGGTTCCAGTCCTGCTCTGCATCGATGTCGCCATAGAGGTTTGTGAACTCCTTGATGTACTCCAGCTTCTTCTCTGTGAAGCCGTTGTCATAGTCACTACATGCGGCCAAGGTCATCATAGCAATGACCGGCACGAGGAACGTGTAAAGGTGCTTCCGTTTCATACACATATTCTTTAATCTTTGTATTTAATCCTCTAGAGAGTAGTTCTTTATTGGTGCAAAGGTAACAATTTTCTGTTAATCAACTGATAAAAAAAGTAAAAAAAATGTATTTTGACACTAAAATAAAGGGAAAAATGGCAACGGCGCTGCTGTTGAATTGGCAATTCCAGTTCCAAATGATTAAAACCCCCAGTGCTAATTAATTAAGAACGGCGTTGGCTATTAAGGTTCGCCGAGATAATGAAAGATCAGCTTCACCTGCTTTGGCGAGAACCGCCGTGCCGTCTTGCGGTAACCAGTGCGGCGCAGGGCGGCAGTCAGGAGTTTGTTGCAGGCAATCCACTTGGCGAGCCTGTTCACGGCTGAGTGTGGTGTGAGGTCGGGCGCATACAGCATCGCCAGTTCTGTCTTTGTCATGCTCACGATGTCAATTTCGTACTCTTCTTCTTCGTAGTTCATGGTTTTCTTCTCCTTTTTTTCGTTTGAAACTTAATTTTTTGTTGATAAAATTTGGTTAATTGTTTGATTACTTGTAACTTTGTCGCACTTTTCTTTCAAATGCGACGCAAAGTTAAGCGTTTCGCATGAAACAACCAAATAAAAAAGGAAAAAAATGAACGACAAAGAAAAATTAGTGGCTTTGATAGACAAGTTTGCTGGTGGAAGGCAGCAGATCTTTGCCGAACTGATCGGTGTGCCGCGTTCCAATGTGGCCACTTGGCTGCACCGAGGCTCCATCACCGCCAGCGGACGTGAAGCCATCCTCGACACCTTTCCGCAGGTGAGCCGCGAGTGGCTGATGAGCGGTTCCACCACCGCGCCTGTGCGCAAGAGCCTGCGCGACACCGACTCGCTCTCCATGCTGGGTGAGCCTGCCAACACCATTCACTTCACACGGCGCGACCTCATCCCCTTCTTCGAGAACAGCCGCGCCTCGTGCAGTGTCGTCGAGCAGTTCGACAACGCCAGTTACCAGACAGAATTCATCCATGTGCCCGGCGTGCGTGCCCGTGCCGCCATCCATGCCGAAGGCATCTCGATGGAACCCTCCATCCATGAAGGCGACATCTGTCTGGTGGGCGATGATGTGTCGCTGGCCGATGTCAGTCCCCGACGCATCTACCTGATTGTCACCACCGAGGGGCACTGTATGTTCAAGCGCATCTACGACGAGGGACGGAACGCGGAGAACATCCTCGCCTTGAGCGAAAACCCGGATTACACGCCGCATGCACAGGCGATTCCCAAGGAGAGCATCCTGCACCTGTATCCGCTGACATACGTGATGCATAGCGTGGAATAGTTCGCCGACCTATAAATCAGTGTTCAGAAAAAAGAAGCCCCCGACAAGCAGTGTGCTTATCGGGGGCTTTCCGTGTTATATGGATTTCTATTTATTTAGCGTAGTAAGTCTTGCCGCCCTGGATGTAGAAGCCCTTGTAGGTCTTGTCCACCTGCTGGCCAGCCACGTTGTAGCGTGCACTACCCTTCTGAGCCTTGGCCTTCACGTTGTCGATGCCAACGAGCGCACCTTCAGACACGATGGTGATGGTGTAGGTCACGCGCTTCAGACCCTCTTCAGTCTCGAGGTCGAAAGCAAGCTTGATGACAGCCTCGTCGCCGCTACCTGGTGTGAACACACCTTCGTTGTCGGGATCCTGTGCCTCATAGTTCAGTGTCCAATCCACATTGTCCACATCCACATAGGCTGTACCCTTTGGATAGAGACCTTCTTCGGGTTCGCTGGTCACCTCGTTGCCGTTGAAGTAGAAGTAGCTGGAAGTAGCGCCGAATGGCACGTAGTCACCCGAACCGTTGGCAACCAGGATTGATGCAGAACCCACCTCTTCTTCGCTGATGCCGAATGCCTCAGCAACGGCAGCCATATTGAGCGGATAGGTCTCGCTGGGGCTTACCTCGAAGGTTTCAGCCAGGTTGGCCACCTCAGTAGCGTTGGCGTTAGGATCGATTTCTTCCACAAACTTCATGGTGAAGTTGTACTGAACATACTTGCCGTTGGCATCGTTCATGAAGTACACGCGGCAGAGGTACTGGTCGCCCACGCTGTTGCCTGTACGCTGGTAACCTTTGATGTTGCCGTCGTTCCAGAAGAGGAGACCAAAGGTCCAGTTGGCGTTCTCTCCGTAAGCAGTGGAGGAGACATAACCGTCGTGAGCCTCTTTCCAGAACCAGAAGGAGTTGATAGTCTGTCTGCTGGACTCGTTCTCCTTGGTCAGGGTAGCTTCTTTCGACCATTCGAAGTAACCTTCGCTTTCGTCATTTGCTGGAAGCACATAGTGATCGGTGTAGATGGTTGGAGTGCCACCAATCTTTTCGGTGATGTCAGCCAAGTCGTAAGTGGCGATGTCGCCAGAAGAAGCCCAGTCGCCTGTGGCAGGAATCATCTGGAGCACGTAGTTCTTGGTGTCCACCAGCTGCTTGTCTTCCACTTGCTCTTCCTTCTTGATGTTGAACTTCACGTGTACCTTATAGTACTTGCCATCGCCCACGAAGTAAACAGAACCCTCGCACACCTCGTCGCCTGTGCCCTTGAAGAGACCTGGCATGTGGCCGATGTCGAAGTAGTTGCCGTTGGTGCGGTAGTTGATGTAGAATGCACCGCCACTGTAAGCGTGGATGATACCGTTCTGAGTGAGCCAGAAGCCTGGAGCCTCAGCGGTGTAGTTGTCGGAGAATGAGCCGTTGTCGTCGATGCCGTAGAGCTGGAGTTCGTCGGCAGAAGTCAGATCGAGAGCAGCCAGAACGGCATCTACATCGAGGTCTTCACGGGTAGCGCCAAAGCCTTCGTCGGCACTGCGCTCGAACTCGAAGTTCACCTCGCCCATCTGGGTCATCTCGTCAGGAGAAGTGATGACAGGCTCTTCCACAGTCACGTTCACACGAATCTTCGCTGCAAAAACGCTGTATGCTGCATAGAGATCGAAAGAACGAACCTTGCCGTTGTTCGAAGCCTCCTTGTTGGTCAGATCGACTGAGAAGGAGAGGACACCCTCGTCGGAGAGGTAAAGATTGTTCACGGTGAGGGCATCGAAAGAGATGGAGCCTAAAGACTGACCCTCTGAGAAGTTGGGCACGTAGCAGAGCTTTTTCTCACTGTCGTAGCTGAGTGGCAGTGCACCCAACGTAGAGTACTGCACGAGTTTGCCGGTAGGATAGCCTGCCTCGTCGCTCGCTTTCTCCACGCTCACCATCTTGTCTGCAACGGGCTGTACATCAGCCACCGTGTAACCCTGTGTTGCCAGCAGTCCGACGAAAGAGGAGAGATCGATTTCCACCTCACCCTTCTTGCCGTTGGTCACCGTCACATCCTTCGTGTCGGTGTAAGCCACGGTGAGACCCGTGATTTCCTCGGTGAAAGGCACCTGGATGAAAGGCTTAATGTTGAGTTTCACGTCGAAAGTGACTGACTTCTCAGCGTTGGCCAGAATCAGTTGGCAAGTCAACGTGGTAGCTTCCTCGATGTCCACGAAGAAACCAGGCATCTGACCCATGTAAACGCGCACCTGCGTGCTGTCCTCGTTCATGCGGAGGGCTGCATACCAGCTGGAGCCTTCTGCACCGTAAGCCTGAGACACGGCATCGTTGTTCATCCAGAACTCGTTGAAGCCGCCCGTGTAGGTGTTGGTCTTGCCGTCGGTGGTCTTCAGATAGACGTTGCCGCCCTGGTCATTGTTGAGGATGAGGGCAGCCAGGTCGTCGGCACTTTCTAAGCCCACTGCCGTGGCAATGTCGCCGGCGGGGAAGAGCACTTCGCCGCTGTACCAGCCGCTCTTTTCGGGATAGACCGTCACTTCAGCTGTGTACTGGGCCTTGGCCGTGGTGCTCACCAGCATGAGGGTGAGAGCCACAAGAGAGAAGTAAAGTTTTCTCATAATAGTAATAGCTAAATTTTTTTTAAGTTAATAAATATAGGTTGATTGTTTGAGTTGTTGTCCTTTTTCAGGTTCCGATGGCAAAGTAACGGCTTTCCGCTCGTTTCTCCAAACTTTTCAGAGATGTTTTTCAGTGCATGGACGCTTTTCTTGTCTTTTTGGACTATTTTTACATCTGCCGTATGGCACAGCCAGTGCTCTCGGAGGGAGAGAAAAGGAGGATTTTTCCACCTTCACACCGAAAAAGCGTAAGAAAAACGAAAAAATTGACACGTAAGTGTTGGAGTTTCAGAGAAAAGTGATACCTTTGCATCGCTGATGATGTGGTGGTGTCTCCTTTCACGGAACAAAAATCACGTAGTCGGCACTAAGTAAGTTTTTCATTAATATAGCTAATCTAACAAATTCGGGAAGCGCCACTGCGTGATGCAGCGGCGCTTTCATTTGTAGAATCTCACACAGAAATCACAGAAAACACGGAAATTTTGTTTTGTCCAATGACTTCTTTCTGTGTTTTCTGTGATTTCTGTGTGATAAAATTTCTCTCTGTGTGAGCTATTTAGTGATTACCTGTTCGATGACTTGTGGGAAGTGTGCCATCTCCAGCACATGCACCTTATCAGCGATCTCCTCCGCCGTGTCCGTCGGCAGCAACGGTGTGGAGAACTGTGCGATATGCTCTCCCTCGTCCAGTTCCTGGTTGACGAAGTGGATGGTGATGCCCGACTCCTTTTCGCCAGCCGCCTTCACCGCCTCGTGTACGTGGTGTCCCCACATGCCTTTGCCGCCAAACTTGGGCAGCAATGCCGGGTGGATGTTGATGATGCGACGCGGGAAACGCTCGATGAGGTACACCGGCACCTTCGGCAGGAAACCTGCCAGGATGATGTAGTCGCAACCCTCCACCGTGCTGAGCACCAGCTCGGGGTCTTCGTTGAGTTGCTGACGAGTGATGACCGTCGTGGGCACACCCAGACGCTCGGCACGCACCAGCGCGTAGGCATCGGAACGGCTGCTCACCACGATGGGTATCTCCACCTCGGGCTTGTCGGCAAAATAACGGATGATGTTCTCGCAGTTGGTGCCACCGCCCGTCACAAACAGCGCCAACCGTATGGGTTTCTTTGTATTCATATAATTTGACTAAAGTTTCGCAAGCTTTGTATGCCTTGTAGATAAAGGGAGATAGAAGAAGATAGAAGGAGATAGAAGACAAATGTAATGCTAATGGCAAGGTATCGTCCTCTATCTTCCGCCGCTGAAATGCGGCTATCTTCCTTT
>JAFSKK010000037.1 GCA_017448965.1 Bacteroidaceae bacterium
GATGGCCTCCAGTTTGCCCGGCTCATACTTCACGTTGTCGAAGGTGAAGAGGAACGTGTCTGAGCGTTTACCCTTT
Organism: Bacteroidaceae bacterium; assembly: GCA_017448965.1. Lineage (GTDB taxonomy): Bacteria > Bacteroidota > Bacteroidia > Bacteroidales > Bacteroidaceae > Minthosoma. The sequence continues at coordinate 77 of JAFSKK010000037.1, forward strand.
CCAAGGCTCTTGCCATTGAGCAGCAGTTCCACCTCGTCGCCCGTGGAAACCACGTAGACAGGTTTCACGATTTCTTTTGAAGCGGTAGCATATTCTTCACTTTTCACTCTTAACTCTTCACTTCCATAGTTCCAGTGCCCCACGATATAGGTATGGTCTTTCTCTGTGTCTACCCATCCGTCCCACATGGCCTGATGAGCGAAATAGGAGTCTTTCGGCAGGCGCATGGCATCGACATCGCCACTGGTGCGGTAGTTCACCTCGCCGCGGAAGTGGGTGTTGGTGTCTGAGAAGATTATCTTGGCACCACCGCTGTTCACACGCTTACCCTGACCAGGTCTTGCGAGCCAGTATTCATTCCAGCGGATGACCTGCTCCTTGGCAAAGCCATCCTGGTTGTGGTTATAGCTGATGGAGCGTTCTCCGTGGAACAGTCGGCCGTCGCCATCTTTGTGGTAAGGATACGACCACTGGTCCCAATAGCGGCGTATGCCCTCGTCGCGGCAATACTCCATCATGAACATGGGTTTCGTGGCCGACTTGTTCACGTAGAGCATCTCGCCGCCATATTCGGCCACCTTGCTGTCGAGCATATTTCGCGAACCGATGGCACGGCCTCCGTAGGGGTCATACTGGTCGCGAATTGCTTTCATCTCGGCCATATGAGCCTCTGAAATCTGGTTATTGCCACACTCGTAAAAGAGAATAGAGGGATTATTCCTATTATAGATGATGGCATCGCGCATCAGTTCGGTGCGCTGTCCCCAGCGGCGGTCTTCCACGTCCTTCTCAGAGTCGCCGGCAGGCATGGCCTGAATGAGACCCAGACGGTCGAACGACTCCACGTCCTGCTTCATCGGCGTGACGTGCATCCAGCGGAAGAAGTTGCCGTTGCCCTCCAGAACCAAGCGGTTAGAGTAGTCGCTCATCCATGCAGGAATGGAGATGCCTACGGCAGGCCACTCGTTGGTGGAGCGCTGGGCAAAGCCCTTCAGTTGAATGACGCGGTCGTTAAGGTACACCATGCCATCCTTGAACTCCGTCTTACGGAATCCCGTGCGGGTAGTGGTTTCATCGATGACGCTGCCATCCTGTGCCACTAGTTGAGTCTTCACGTCATAGAGATAGCCGTAGCCCCAAGACCAGAAGTGAAGATTTTTCACTTTGCTTTCTGCTTGGCAAACAGCAGTTTCGCCAGGCCCGACCGTCACGGCTTGCCCAGAGAAACTACCAACCTGCTTGCCATCAGAACTACTACTAATTAATACTTTATAACTAATAACTAACTCTTTTTGTGATTCATTTTTCACCTGTGATTCGGCATGCACAGTGGCCGTGCGATCTTTGACGTTGATGTCCTTGGCATAGACATAGACACCCGTTGTCTCCAGATTGCTATAGAGTGGCAATGTCTGATAGACATCCTCGCACATGGCATATAGCCACACATTCTTGTTGATGCCGCCATAGTTGCAGAAGAAGTTGCGGTCGTTCCATTGATAGCCACTGTTGGTCATCTTGCCATTGCGTGGATTCAGTTTCTTCACGTGCTCGCGATAGTTCCAACTATTATTGATGAAAACGGCCAATACATTGTCGCCAGTGCGGTTGATATGGGGAGTAAGGTCGAAGCCAAAGGCCATCACGCCATTCTCACCCCAACCCAGCTCCTTGCCGTTGAGAAATACACGGGCAGCGAAACGAACACCCTCGAACTCAATGAAGAATTTCTTACTGTCTCTTAGCTCCTCAGGAAGCACGAAATGCTTGCGATACCAGGCCGTGGTATCGGTCAGGTCGTCAATCTTCCTGGCAAAAGCCTCATGCTGGTTATACGAGTGGGGCAGTGTGACCTGTTTCCAGTCTGCGTCGTCGCACTTTGCAGAAAAGCTGCTCTTGTCGGCCCCCACCTTCACCAGCCAACCACTATTAAAGTTGTAGCGGTTGCCGGCGAAGGCCGAAAGGCACAAACTGACTAAAACAACTATAATGAAAAAACTACTTTTTCGCATAATGTTTATTTCACTTCTTTGGGATTTGTTCCTTGAAATGTCTCGTCGACCTGACCAGAGAACGACAGAGCCTGCAGGTTCACACTGCCGTCGCAGTAGATCCATAGCTGGTCGCCTTCGGTGTAGGTATAATCGCAGGTCAAGGCTGTGGCAGGGGTCTTTTTACTACGTCCTGTATTGTCGTTAAACTTCACAAAATTAACAGTTGCAAGAGGTTTGAACGATTTTCCATTAACTACGGCCACATAGATATTGTTGCCTTCTGGTTTGTTTGTGAGTCCGTAGAAAGATAACTGACCGTCGCAGAGAGGCTTCAGTTGGAGCATGCATGAGCCTGGCACCAGTGTCACATCGATCTGATGATTCTTCACAGCCCCCTGTGGAGCACGACGGAAACTCAGCGCAGCTGTCATCTCCGTAGCCTTGCCGTCAACAATGAAGTAACGACGTGACTTCTGTACACGCATACCGCGATATTTCCCTTCCTGAATTTTTTCGGCAGGGCGTGTGTCGCCCACAAACACCAGTCCATCCTTTACCGTGGCGGCCTCGTTCAGTTCAATAGGCTCTTCGGTGGGTTGGAAATACTTGCCCATGTCGTACAGTTTCTGGGCGTTTGCTGTCAGAGCCATCATTGTGATGACCATCAGAATCATTGTTTTTTTCATGAGTTATTCAGTTTTTTAGTTATGATATATATTTTGACATTGTTTTTCGCAATCCGACGACAAAATTAGCCCTGATTTTCCCCAAAATGAATGTTGTTTGATGCAAAAGGATGGAAAATCGTGCGGGAATTGAAAGATTTTGTTTAACTTTGCACCCAACTAATGACAGAAACCTCATGAAACAACTGGCATCTACTATAAAAAACCTGTTCGTTCTTACAGCCTGCCTGTGTTGTTGGCCGTGGAGTAATAGCTATGCGCTCGTACCTCTAAGTGCCAGATTCTACTCGACAGTAAACGGTCTGAAATCAAATAATGTGCGTTCCATTGTGCAGGATGAACATGGCTATCTATGGTTAGGTACCATCAACGGTCTTATCCGATATGATGGATATCGGACGATGCTGATCACACCTGATGACAGCCCCAAACGGAAGTTGATGTTTGACAGCCGCATCCAGGACATGCGCCTGAAGGATAACCATTTCTTGCTGTTGCGTCTGCGTGGAAGCAAGTACAGCTGCTACGATATACAGACAGACTATTTCATCGACTACTCAGGAGATTTTGAGGAGGTGTTTGAACAGGAGTCCAAAACCTTGCCACTTCCAGACGGACTGCCCAGTAATCGTTCCGTGAAATGCGACAACAGAGGCAACACAGTCGTCACCACACAGGAGGGTGAAGTGTGGCATATTGATGCCCACACAAAAGGGCTTACCCATATCAGCAACATCTACAGCGAGGCTTTGCGGCGACTGAACGGCAAGCCCCGCATCAACGTGCTGACCGACCGTGATGGGCTTATATGGATTTCCACATACGGCAACGGCTTGTTCGTTCATAATCGGGAGACAGGTGAGACCTCTCACTACACCAGCAAAAGTTACGAGGCACCCATTCAGACCGACTACCTGACGGGACTCTATGAGGACAAGGGCGGAAACATCTGGGTGTGTCAGGAGAATATGGGGGTGGCCTGTATCACCAAGCAACATGTCGGCATGCAGTTAGTCTTCTTTTCGACACCAGAACAGATGGACCATACCAACAGTATCCGTCTGCTGGCCAATGTCGACGGTACTGTCTATGTGGGAAACATGGCCAATGGAACTAAGACAGCCGACGGCCAGTTGCAGTGGCAGCGCACATTGACAGAATATCACGATGATGTCTTGGCTGTCTGCCGCGACAAACAAGGCAGAACTTGGGTGGGAACACGCAAAAGCGGTGTGTATGTAGACGGAAAACTGCTGCATAGCGCGAAAACTGCCAACGGCAGCGAGAAAAAGGTCAGCGACATCATCTGCGACCGCCGGGGGCGCGTATGGATCAGTTATTTCGACGGTGGTCTGGATGTGGCCGAGAGCGACAGTGCAGGCAGTTACCATTTCCGGCATTTCTTCAGCGACCCGACCCCTGTCAGGCAGCCCCGCCAGCTGATGGAAGACCATAAGGGGGATATTTGGCTGACCAGCAATGTGGGTGTGTTTACTTTCACTCCGGAGAAGTTCCTGGTCGACACGACGGCTTTCCTGCATGTGTCCATCAACAAAACGCCGTCGCAGACCGACGAGATTCGTTGCATTGAGGAGAACAGACTGCACCAGATTGTTGTCGGAACGCAAGGCAGTGGTATCGTGGTTCTGGACAACTCGCAGTCGGGGGCGCCTCAGTTCCTTTACCGATGGGCTACCAGCGACGGACTCCCCGATGACAACATTCAACAACTGATTACTGACAGCGATGGTCAGGTTTGGGTGGGCACAGACCACGGACTGGCACGATATTCTCCTAAGACACATGCATTTCTGACCCTGATGCCTGCCGGCACGGCCCAGGGAAACATGTTTGTGGAGAATGCCGTATGTCGGCTGAGCGACAACCGGCTGGCTTTTGGAACGTATCATGGCATTATTGTCATAGACCCGCACAACATAAGCATTCCACAGCCCACATTCCGCCCTCGCATCACCGACATGCACATCAACGGCGTTTCCATCGGGCAACAAGAAGACAGCACGCTGTTTGCCAACCTTGCACAGATGAAGACGCTGAGACTACAGCACAACCAGAACTCGCTGACATTCTATTTCTCTGATTTCGAGTACAGCAAAGAGCAAAGTTCGAAGTACAGCTACCGGCTCACGGGCTACGACACCGAGTGGTCTCACCTTTCGGGCACTCCATCGGTAAGCTACAAGAACCTGCCGCCCGGCCACTATACACTGGAACTGAAGGTGCAGGTGGTGAATGGCGACGGGAGCAACCAGATTGTCAGCCTGCCCATCATCATCAGCTCGCCCTGGTGGCGCACGTGGTGGGCCTACCTCATTTATATATGTATGGCAGTAGCCATCTGCTATTACCTGTGGCGCAATTTCCGTCGCATCAACGACCTGCGCAACCGCATCAAGGTGGAGAACCAGCTGACGGAGTACAAGATGCAGTTCTTCACCAACATCTCCCATGAATTCCGCACGCCCTTGACCATCATTCGCGGTGCCATGGAACGCATCAAGAACAATAAGCAGATGCCCGGCGACATGAAGCAGCCCGTCTTTGCCCTACAGCGTAGCACGGAGCGCATGCTGCGCATGATAGGCGAACTGATGGAGTTCAGCAAACTACATGAAGACAAACTGCGGCTGGCAGTGGAAGAGACAGAGGTGGTAGGCTTTGTGCGCGACATATTCGAATCCTTCAAGGGGATGGCCGAGACGAAGCACATCCGCTATCAGTTCTCCACTTCGCACCGCCAGATAACGGCATACGCCGACCGCAGCTTCATCGACAAGATAGCCTATAACCTCATATCCAATGCCTTCAAGTACACGCCCGCTAACCGGGAGATCACGGTCAAAGTGCGCCAGAAGGAAGACACCACGCAGTGGCAGCTGGTGGTAGAGGACACGGGCATCGGCATACCGAAAGACAAGCAGGTCGACCTGTTTACGCGCTTCAACCAAAGCGTTTACTCACGCAACAGCATTGGTATAGGACTGCACCTCACAGGCGAACTGGTGCGCGTACATCATGGCACCATCGCTTTCGAGGAGAATCCGCAGGGAGGGTGCATCTTCACCATGACGCTGCCCGCAGGGAGGGATGCCTACAGCGACGATGAGATGATGCAGGTGAACAAGGAACTGGCCGAGGGCGACGAAACGAACAATGCCAAGGATGTGAAGGAGTATCAGGAGATGCCCCCTATTCCTATCAATAAACGGAAGGTGCTCATTGTCGAGGATGACAGCGACGTGCGGGGCTATCTGCAAAACGAACTCGGGCAGTATTTCGTCATCGAGTCGGCCAACGACGGCAAGGAGGCCTTGGCGAAACTGGAGACTGGGCTGCCCGACCTGATCGTGACCGATGCCATAATGCCCGTCATGGACGGCTTCGAACTGATTCGTCGTCTGAGAGCAAACAGCCAGTGGGCCGACCTGCCCATTGTCATGCTGACAGCCCTGAACAGCGAGACCGACCAACTGAAAGGACTGAAGACGGGTGCCGAGGCTTACATACAGAAACCATTCAGCACGACCGTACTCATCACAACCATCAGCAAGCTGATTGAGCAGCGTGACCGCTTGAAGGTGGCCTATGCCAAAGAGGTAGTGGGCACAGCAGCCACGCCAGCCATCCTGACCGAAGAGACCGACCGCAAGTTGCGCGAACAGCTGGATGCCTGGATGCAGGCTCATATCGACGACCCCAAGCTGACCATTGATGCCTGTGCCGAGCACTTCGGCTACGGGCGCACCAACTTCTTCAAGAAGGTGAAACAGCTGACTGGCATGACACCCAACGACTATATCCGCCAGCAGCGCATGAATGTAGCCATCGAACTGCTGAAAGACACACGGCTCACCGTGGCTGAAGTGGCCTATAAAGTGGGCTTTGAGGACCAGTACTATTTCAGCAAGAGTTTCAAAAGTTACTTCGGTATCTCACCATCGCAGTACCGCAAGGGAGAGACGCCGAAGCAAAAGTAGGAGATACCGATAAAGCAAAAGCATTAACCCGCATTGCAAGCAAGGTTTTGCGTTCACACCTCCAAACAACTTGAATGGAGGCCTAGTTAGCGTCCAACATGGCAAGAAAGATCTATTCACCACCAAATATTATTGTGAGATTTTTGAAGATTTTTGTCCATAAGTCTATTGGTGCTGAGTAGTTACTGCTGTTTGAGTAAATCTAAGCAACAAGCCTTCTTCCTCGGAGGAACAAGCCTTCTTCCTCGGAGCAACAAGCCTTCTTCCTTGGAGGAACAAGCCTACCAGTAGAGGGGGAGTTTCCTTACGGCAAACCTATGGTTTCTTGCGAATAAATCGGTGATTTTTTATAACTTATTGGCTTTCAAACGTGTTTAGAGCCAAGAAATTGGAGAGGTTACGAATTAGTTACATACAGAAGTTTGAAATTCTCCGCGATTTGCGTAAATATCAATAACTCTTTATCGACCTCATTTGCGGGTACAAAGATACAAATAATTGTTGAACGAAACAAACTTTTTGTAGAAAAACTGCAAAAAAGAAGAGGAAGGGTAGGTGTTGCTACAAGTGGCAACGGTTACCCTTCCTCTTCTTTTTTGTTCTCACGTCTCAGTTGTTTATTGATCGTCGGTACAACCATCGACTGCACTATCCTGCGAAGGTCTTTATCATTTTTGAGAGTGAACGATTGTTCTTCTTTGAAATGCCTGATAGCTGTATTCATTATCTGGTTCACCTCGCCACCGTCAGGAATTAACCTCTTATCTTCCCAAAACTCGATGATAAGATTTTGAACTATCCCACGAAAGACGGTTCTTTCCGCATCTTTAAGTTTGTTGTATCGCTTTGTCTCATATGATAAAGGTGAAAGTCTGTCAAGGCCAACAAATCCGAGATAACCATCGTAATAGACGACATCTGATGATTGATCTTCACCATCGTCTTCATCAAATGGCAGCTCTATATCTTCGAAGAGGTCTGGATCTTCTTCAAATTCACCATTCATCATCTTTTCCCTGTCTTCCTTTGACAACTTGGCGCACTTCTTACAGATGTGGTTCTTGTGTCCCTTGCCTGTGAAGCTTTCATTGGACTTGTATTCGCCGCACACCTTGCAGTAATGTCCCTGATGTTTCTTCTTTGCCATACGGATTCATTTGGATTTGCGGGTGCAAAGGTACTAAATCTTTGGCACATAAACGAATATCCCATTGGTTTTATCGGGAAAGGATTAACTTTGCCGTAAGAGACAATCTTCGGGATGGCCGAGGTGTCGGCTATGCCAAAGACAGCCACTCACGGCTGTCTGTCTGCAAGGAAACAAAGCACACATATTCGTGGAAACATTGTGGATCAATCTGAGATTGGCACGATGTTTTCAGGAACATGTGCACCACGTTTCTCGTCTTGCAGCCTAAGTAGGTGTCTTTCCCAAATCACGCCCTTGTCTGAATTAGCCCATAGTCTGGTTGTGAAAGCGATTGTTGCCGCCCGAAGCAGTCATCCGACGAGCAGATGACATCTTCGGGCTATCTGGGGAATAACCGCAATGAAGAGTGCCACCGCCTGAACGAACACGTCCGATTCAGCCGACGCTGCACACTTCATTGTGGTTGTCCCCTTCTTCTGTAGGTAGGCTTTCACAAACTCACATGGTTACGCTCTTAACTATTAGCCCTTAAATAATAGATGACCGTTGCCATCTAACACACCTCTAATACCTGAAAAGCACATCCAACCGTAGTAAAAGGGATTTTATGCCGTCGGACAAGTTTTATAACCTTGTCGGTATGCAAGATACTGAGAAGGAGATGAAACACATCCGACTGATGACGAACGAGCGAAAACGGCTGTCCTCACTTGCAAACTGGAAACCACAAGGGCATTCAGTATTGCAGGTGAGGACAGCCCATTTCGTTATCTCGTCCGCTCTTTCTTTGTGTCCTTTTACGAGCACATTCCCATACTAAGCCAATTAGTCAGGTTCGCTGCACGAACACGAACGAAGGGGAGTAGCCAATGATGCGTAATCCGTTTCCCGAACCACCGCATTTTGTCTTCCTGTCGCCTGATGTTTGATCGTTCCAGCGGCAAAGGTAAAACGCAAATTGGAATGGCAAAGTTTCAGGCCCTAAAGGGTTTCGGGGAAATCTCCACACCCGCTGAAGGGGGTAGTATTTCGCCGAAAAAACTTTGCGAATCCAATTCTGCTACCTTTGATGGAGCCGCAGGAACGAACAAACGGTGATAGGAAGACGCAGAAAAAAAACGGTGGATTCGAGGAAACGGAATTAGTTCATTTGGAACTTCACTTCACAGCTCCTGGATCCACATAAAAAATAAAGATTATGACATACAACAGTACATTGACAACAGCAGCGGTTATCGCTGTCATCGCATACCGCATCATCCTTTGGGCAGTCCGCATCCTGTGGTATTGCTTCAAGGCAGTAGTGAACATCATCCTTTGGCTTCTGAGAGCCGCTTTCTGGACGATGCTATTCCTCACACGTATCATCCTCTAATCCCCTACCACCATGCTCAAAGTTGCCCTCATGAACTATGTTCCGCAGCGTTATATGCGCCGTGCAGACTTCGACACGCAGGAGAATATGCGCCATATCCTCGACTTCAAGGCAGGTCGTAAATATGCCTCACGCTGGGCTTCGAGGATTGTAGGCAGGGCTCTTTCCTCAATGGACTTGTCTAATACGGTCATTGTGTGCATCCCCGCCAGTTGTGAGCAGACCAACAAGAGGAGATACAAGAGTTTTTCTGCTGACGTATGCGCCATGTGCGGAGCAATCAACGGATTTGAGCATGTGCAGGTTATCGGCAAGCGTGAGAAAGTGCATATCAGCAAGAAGCACGACCAGGAGAGCAATGTGCAGATAGACACCGACTACTTCAACGGCAAGCGTGTCCTGCTGATTGACGACATCTGTACGACCTGTGCCACCGCCAACGCATTCATTGAGCAGATGCAAAAGGCAGGTGCAGACGTAAGAATGACCCTCTTTCTCGCCAAGACAAAAAGTTATCGTAGAACATCAAATTATCAATACAACTGATTATGAACACAGCAGCATTAAGACTGAGCATTAAGAATTGGGCACCCGAAGACCGCCCCACCGAGAGATTACAGCGTTTAGGCGCAGAGTCACTGACCGACGGAGAACTTCTTGCCATCCTCATTGGCAGCGGTACACAGCAGTACAGCGCAGTGGATATTGCCAATCATGTATTGGGCAAGTTCAACCGCAACCTCAACACACTGGGCAAGGCTCGTTTCGATGAAATCCTCGACACCGAGGGAGTAGGAACACAGACAGCGTGCAAGATACTCGCAGCCGTAG
>JAFSKK010000038.1 GCA_017448965.1 Bacteroidaceae bacterium
ATAAAGGAAGATAGCCGCATTTCAGCGGCGGAAGATAGAGGACGATACCTTGCCATTAGCATTACATTTGTCTTCTATCTCCTTCTATCTTCTTCTATCTCCCTTTATCTACAAGGCATACAAAGCTTGCGAAACTTTAGCATACTAATACTACAACAATGAAAAAGATTCTTACTTGGGTGCTTGCCGCCACCTTGATTTGCGGCACTACCGTGTTTACTTCGTGTTCGAAAGACGATGACAACGTCGTGAATCCAGTCAAGAAGGACTATTTCACGCAATGGAATACTTGTGAAGCCTTGACTGCACTGAAAGCATACGTGGAAGACGTAACCAATCCGAACTCCCCGAATTTTATTAAGGAGGAAGACCGCATCGCCACATTCGACATGGACGGCACTTTTGTGGGCGAACTCTATCCCACCTATTTCGAGTACAACCTGCTGGAGTACCGTGTGCTGGAAGATGCTGCCTATAAGGACATCGCCCCTGAAGACGTGAAGGAGACGGCGCAGGAAATCCGCGACTTTGTCAGGGATGGTAAGAAATTGCCCGACCATTTCGACATGAAACATGCTCAGGCGGCAGCAAAAGCATACGCTGGCATGACACTCGCCGAGTTTGATGCCTACGTTAAAGCGTATGCAGCCCAGCAGGCAAACGGATTCACGGGCATGACCTACGGACAGGGTTTCTATCAGCCTATGCTGCAAGTGTTTGACTATCTGGAGGCGAATGGTTTCACCTATTATGTTGTTTCAGGTTCTGACCGCTTCATCTGCCGTGCATTGGTTGAACCTATTGGTATCAAGCCCAACCGCGTGATTGGCATGGACGTGAAACTCCGCTCCACCAGCCAAGGTACTGAAGCAGGCGTCAACTACACGATGGGTAAGGAAGAAGACCTTGTCCGCACGGACGAACTCATCATCAAGAACCTGAAGACCAACAAAGTCCTTCAAATCAGTCAGGAGATAGGCAAGGTGCCCGTCCTCTCGTTTGGAAACAGTGGTGGCGACTGTGCCATGCATAACTACTGCCTGAGCAACACCCTCAAGTCCGCTGCCTTCATGCTGATTGCCGACGACGATGCAAGAGACCATGCCAACCGTGACAAAGCACTCTCGTTGGGAGAGCAGTGGCGCGAAGCAGGCTACCATGTCATCTCCATGCGTGACGACTTCCGAACCATCTATGGAGACGGAGTGCAGAAAACCGACTTTACGTTCTGAAAATCATTCGTTGCAAAACAATCATGCGGCGTGCTCTTGGGTGAGCGCGCCGCATGACTTTTATGTACTTTGTATGGAATGTGTGCGGTTATCTTGCTGACACGTACTTGTGTAAGGTCTTGCGCACGGCTCCGTTGCCAGCATAGAGTTCCTTCACCATGCCTTCAATTTGTTCACCCAAGCCTGCGTCGTAGAGGTTGACACCGAACACGTCGGCACGACTGTAGAGTTGTTTCAGACAACTGTAATCTTGGTCTGCCTTGCCCACTTCAAGAGGAGCCACAATGGCTTGCAACTCAGAGAGCAATGGGTCAGAAGAAGGCTCGAAGGGTGTGCCGTCGTCCTTGATGCCTTTGAGGTAACGGGCATAGCCTGCCAGCGTGAGCGGAATGAGGACGAGGTTAGACTTGTCAAGCCCACGTGCCAGATACTTCTTGATGGTCTCGCCGAAACGGATAGGCAGTTTCTGACTGGTGTCGGTGGCGATGCGCTGTGGGGCATCGGGCATGAACGGATTAGGCAATCTGCGATTGATGACTGCACCGATGAACTCGTAGGGGTTCAGCACACCAGGGTCAGTCACCACAGGCATGGCCTCGATGTAGCCGAGTTTCTGCACGAACGGGCGCAGGTCTTCGTCTGCCATCTCAGCAGAGATGAGCGTGTAGCCTAACATGCAGCCATAGATGGCCATGGCGGTGTGGAGCGGATTGAGGCAGGTGGTCACCTTCATCGTCTCCACTTTATCAACGGTCTCACGGGTGGTGTAGAGCGCACCGCCGAGGTCGAGTGGGGGACGGCCATTGGTGTAGTTGTCCTCAATGACGAGGTATTGCACCTCCTCTGCATTGACGAAGGGAGCCGTGAAGGTGTGCTTCTCGGTCTCAATGTAGTCATTGTCCTCAAAGCCGTCGGCTGCCAGCATCTCCTTTACCTTCTCGTGGGGACGGGGAGTGATCTTGTCAATCATCGACCAAGGGAAGGTGATTTTCTTCTCGTCCTTCAGATAGTCGAGGAAAGCCTTATCGGCCAGTCCGTCTGCCACCCAGCGTTCAGCGTATACAAAGACGCCAGCCTTCACCTTGTCGCCGTTGTGGGAACAGTTGTCCATGCTCTGGATGGTAAGTGGCAACTGACCTGCGTTGAAGCGTTCGAACAACAGTGCACACACCTTTCCCATCGCAAAGACGGGCTTCAAGCCACGTGCCAAGTCGGCATCGTTGTAGGTGTAGCCCTTCTCGGTGATGGTGAAGGAAATCATCTGGAGTGATGGGCTCTTGAAGATTTCCACGAGGCGCTGCCAATCGCTGAACTGGTAGTCGGCTTTCAGTGCTTCTGTCACAGAACCAATCACCTTCTTCTCGATGGTGCCTGTGGATTGCAGACTTACAAGAAGCGAGAGGTTGTTATAAGGGGTGTATGCCTTGTCAATTACCTCGAAGTCAAATGTCTCAGCCACGATGACACCACGGTCGTATTTGCCCGTGTTCAGCGCGTCGTTGAGGATGGCGGCTGGGAAAGCGCGGAAGATGTTGCCACCACCGAAGTGTACCCATGTGGGTTCGTCGTGGGTTTTCTTCACCACGGCAGCCCTGTCAAACTTGGGAAGCTGGTAGCCTTTCGCTTCCCACTCTGCGGCATTGAATTTGCTGGAAAAAATATCGTTCAGTTTCATAACTTTCAATTTTCAACTTTCAATTAGTCAAAGAATCCGGGTTGTTTGTACTCGATGCCTAACTCTCTGTCCACAGTGGCGAGGATGCCCTGCACCTGACCCATGGCGAACATACGTCCGAGGAGTGTGTAGCCAGAGTTGTGGCCGTGATTGCTTTCGTCGAAGATGCCGCCAGGCTCGTCGGTGAAGGTCATGCCGTGGTCAACACGCATAGGAAGTTGTGGGTTCTCCTTCTCGAAGATGCGGCAAAGTTCGATGAGATCGGCACGTCCGCCAAGGTGAGAAGCCTCTGTGAAGTCGCCATTGGGGAAGATGTGGCAAGAACGCAAGTGTACGAAGTGAGTGCGTGGAGCAAACTTCTTAGCCATCTCCACCACATTGTTGTAGGCACCTGCTGAGAGAGAACCGGCACAGAAGGTAAGACCGTTGTGCTTGTTAGGCACAGCGTTGAGGAACCACTCGATGTCCTCTTCTGTGCGCACGATGCGTGGAAGGCCAAGCACCTCGATAGGTGGGTCGTCGGGGTGGACGCACATGTTCATGCCATATTCCTCGCAGGTCGGCATGATAGCTTCGAGGAAATATTTCATATTAGCACGAAGCTGTGCCTTGTCGATACCCTTGTAGAGGTCGAGGAAGTCGCGGAACTTCTGGATGGGAGCCTCGTCGTTCTCGCTGAAGTTGCCCGACACGAAGCCTTGGGTCTTGATGATGATGTTCTCTACGAGCTTGTGATCTTTCTCTGGAGTCATCGTCTTGGCGAGTTCGTCGCACTCGTCCAACACGTTGCGACCCGCACCCACACCAGCAGGGAACTCGAACTTCGCCCACTCCTCACGAGCACCTTCACGTTTCAGGATGTAGATGTCGAAATAAGCGAACTCTGCATAGTTGAAGTAGAGATTTGTAGAACCGTTAGGATTTTCATGCAAAAGGTCGGTACGTGCCCAGTCAAGCACAGGCATGAAGTTGTAGCAGATGCAGTGGATACCCTCAGCAGAGAGGTTGCGAAGGCTTTCCTTATACACCTCAATCTGGTGGTCGCGATCAGGACCGCCATATTTGATGGTCTCCACTACAGGCAGGCTCTCCACCACGCTCCAGCGCATTCCATAACTCTCGATGTACGTCTTCAAATCGTGAATTTTCTCACGTGTCCACACCTCGCCAAGAGGCACGTCGTGCAGGGCGGTCACGATACCCTCCACACCAATCTGTTTCAGTTGGGCAAGGGTGATTTTATCCTTCTTGCCAAACCATCTCCATGTTCTTTCCATATAGTTAGGTTTTAATAAAATTCTTTGCAAAGATAACTCAAAAACCACATTTCAACTTGTTCTTTCGTATCATTTTTGTTCAATGTCGTACCAATTTTGTATTTTTGCATCAGAAAGAGGATTGAACTCATGAAAAGGATGTGTTTTCTATGGATGGTGTGCGTGATGGCTGCGATGGCTCATGCGCAGGATTTCCTTCTCCCACAAGGGAAGGATGTGAACATCTATGTGCAGATGGTGGACGAGCCCGTCGCAGCCACGGCTTGTGAGATGTTGGCCGCAGACGTGAAAAAGGTGCTGGGGGCGGAATTGGTGCGTGTGAAGAAGCCGACGAAGGCTAAAGTGGTGGCGGTGCTGGACGATTGCTTGCCTCGCGAGGGCTTCCGGCTCTATGTGGAGCGAGGACAACTCTTTGTGAGAGGAGCTGATGCGCATGGTTTGGCTTATGGGCTGTTGGAAGTGTCTCGGTTGATGGGTGTGTCGCCGTGGGAATGGTGGGCGGACAGTTCTCCAAGTCTTCTTCGGAAAGGAGAGCGTTTTGTTCTTCCTGCTAGTTTCACCTCACAGCAAAGCCCAGCAGTGTCCTATCGTGGCATCTTCATCAACGACGAGGACTGGGGCATCCTGCCTTGGAGTGGAGGAGTGATAGGGCCAGATACGAACGAGAAGATTTTCCAACTGATGTTGCGGCTCAGGGCCAACTACTATTGGCCGTCGATGCATGAAGTGAGCAAGCCATTCTTCACCATCGAGGGCAACCGCGAGATGGCGCACAAGTATGGAATCTATGTGGGTGGGTCGCATTGCGAACCGATGGCCACATCGCCTGCCACGGAGTGGAAGCTGCGTGGAGTGGGCGATTATAACTATGTGACGAACCGAACGGCGGTGTTGCAGTTTTGGCGTGAGCGTGTGGAAGAGGTGAAGGGGCAAGACATCGTCTATACGCTTGGTATGCGGGGCGTGCATGATGGTTCTATGCAGGGTGTCAAGACAAAGGACGAAAAATTGCACTATCTGCAACAGGTGATTGACGACCAGCGTGAGATGTTGACCTCTCTTGTAAACCCTCATGTGACTCAGGTTCCACAGGTGTTTGTACCATACAAAGAAGTGTTGGACATCTATCATGCCGGGTTACGAGTGCCTGACGATGTGACACTTATATGGACAGACGATAATTACGGATATATTCGCCACTTCCCCGATGAACAGGAGCGTTCCCGCAAGGGCGGTAATGGATTATATTACCACATTTCCTATTGGGGAAGGCCCCATGATTACCTTTGGCTCGGCACTTTTTCGCCATTCCTTCTGCGACAACAACTCACGGAAGCTTATCAACGTGACATGCGTCGAATGTGGGTGTTGAATGTGGGTGATATTAAACCTGCAGAGTATCAGATAGAGGACTTCATGAACATGGCGTGGGAAGGTGTTGATGGGCAAGCAGACGAGCGGGGTAAAATCCGGCAGTTCTTGGAACGTGAGTTTGGAGAAGGTCTTGCCGACACCCTCACTTCTATCATGGTTGACCACTACCGTCTGGCCTTCGACCGTAAGCCCGAACACATGGGAGGCACTCGTGTGGAGGAGGCTGACAAGGCGTATTGGAGCACGTTCCGTCCTATTGATGGCTGGACGAAAGAAGATGTGCAGCAGCGTGTGGATGACTATCAGCGGTTGTCAGATGCGGTGGAAACATTGGCTGAGCAGGTGCCTGCTCAGCGTCGAGACACCTATTTCCAATTGGTGAAGTACCCTGTTCAGGCAGCGGCACAGATGAATTTCAAGTTTCTCATGCCTGAGCGGAGTGGAGAAGCCTACGACAGCATTGTCACCTTGACACATATATATAATAATAACCCACGCTGGCAGGGTATCATGGATATGGCACCAAGAAAGTTGGCGGTGTTTGGGAAGGTGGAAGAGCCGATGGAGTATCCTGCTTCTCCATCTGCTAAGGGTGGTGTTGCGGAGAATCTTTTGTTCTCAGAAGACACGTGGCTATCGGTACGATTGGGCGATGCTTTGACCTTCCCATTCGAGGCATCAGCGGACAGCGTGACATTTGACATCCGTCTCTTGCCCAACCTGCCAGTCAGTGGGGAACGGCTTACGTTTGCGGTGTCGGTGGATGACGGTGAGGAACAGGTGTTCCACTATGAAACCTACGACCGAAGTGAGGAGTGGAAGCAGAATGTGCTCCGCAATTACGCTCAACGCTTTGCAACCTTCTCTTTTCACACGGAGAAGAAAGCCGATTCGCAACATGTTCTTACTTTTAAGGCACTGACAGAAGGCGTGAATCTGCGCAGCATTCGTCGGATAAAGTAATATGGACGAAAAAAAGTGTAACATGGTTAAGTGGATATGTCGTAGAGAATCGCTACCTTTGCAACGGGAAAAACTGTGTAACGAATCACAAAACCTATTATACGTAAAAATGAAGAAGTTTTTTTTAGCAATCCTTGCGATGGCAAGTGTTTGTATGTCGGCTTGGTCGGCAGAGAAGAGTTTCAGTAGTCCTGATGGCAAGTTGACGGTGACGGTTGACGATGCCAACGGAGGTTTCACCTATCGTGTCACATTGGATGGCGCAGAGTTCATCGGTCGTTCACCGTTAGGATTGAAGACGAACATTGGCGACTTCACCAAGGATCTGACTTTGGCAGGATGCGAAGTGAAGAACGTGAAGGAACAGTATCAACTTCGCAACATCAAGCAGAGCAACGTGAATTATGAAGCCACTGAGGCTGTTTGCGCGATAGAGCAGGGTGGCAAGAAGGTGATGGACGTTGTGTTCCGCGTGAGCAACCGTGATGTGGCTTATCGCTACAAGGTCTATCCAAAGGGACAGACGCTCGTGGCTGTCATCGAAGGCGAAGCAAGTAGTTTCCAATTGCCCGAAGGAACAACGACCTTCCTCTGTCCGCAATCTCGTCCGATGGGTGGTTTTGCCCGCACGTCTCCCAGTTACGAAACCAGTTATACCCTCGACGATCAGATGGGTAAGAATGGTTGGGGTGAAGGCTATTCATTCCCTTGCCTCTTCCGTGTAGGTGAGAAGGGTTGGGTGCTCATCAGCGAGACAGGTGTGGATGGCAAGTATGTGGCCAGCCGTCTGCTCAATGAGAAAGATGGGCTTTATCGCATCGGTTTCCCTCAGCAGGGCGAGTGCAACGGCTTCGGTTCCACTTCTGCGATGGTGGCATTGCCTTGTGAGACTCCTTGGCGCACCATCACTGTGGGCACCACGTTGGCTAACATTGTGGAAACGACTGTGCCGTTCGACCTTGTTGAACAGAAGTACAAGGCTTCTCAGGAATATATCTATGGTAAGGGCTCTTGGAGCTGGATTATTGGTATGGATTCCAGTTGCAACTTCGATGAGCAGAAGCGTTACATCGATTTCTCTGCTGCGATGGGCTATCAGACGGTGCTCATCGACGCCCTTTGGGACAAGCAGATTGGCTATGAGAAGATGGCAGAACTGGCTGCATACGGCAAGAGCAAAGGTGTGGGATTGTTCCTTTGGTATAACTCCAACGGTACGTGGAACGATGCACCTCAGTCGCCCATCGGCAAGATGGATAAGAGCCGTGAGCGCCGTGCTGAGATGGCGTGGATGAAGAGCATCGGCATTCGAGGCATCAAGGTCGATTTCTTTGGTGGCGATAAGCAGAACATGATGCAACTTTACGAGGATATCCTTTCCGATGCCAACGACTTCGGCATCCTTGTGATTTTCCACGGTTGCACCTTGCCACGTGGATGGGAGAAGATGTATCCCAACTATGCGGCAAGTGAGGCTGTGCTGGCATCAGAGAACCTGCACTTCGGACAGGGTGCCTGCGATGCTGAGGCACGCAATGCGACGATTCACACATTTATCCGCAACACCGTTGGTTCAATGGATTTTGGCGGTTCCACCCTCAACAAGTTCTACAATGCTGACAACAAGCGCGGCACCCATCGTGTCACTTCCGATGTTTATGCGCTTGCCACAGCGGTGCTCTTCCAGAGTGCGGTGCAGCACTTTGCCCTTGCCCCCAACAACCTCACCGATGCACCTGCATGGGCCATCGACTTCATGAAGAACGTGCCCACCACATGGGATGAGGTGAAGTTCATCGACGGCTATCCAGGCAAGTATGCCATTATCGCTCGCCGCACAGGCAACAAGTGGTTTGTGGTCGGCATCAATGCAGAAGACGCAACGTTGAAGAAGACCATCTCTCTTCCGATGTTCGACAAAGGAGCAGAACTGCAGGTGTATAGCGACGATGCAGAACTCAATGGTAGCGTCAGCACCATCAAGGCAAAGAAGCAAATCACAGTGACTATCCCCAAGAACGGCGGTCTTGTGATTGTGAACAAGTAAACCACATATATGATATGAAGAGCGGGGCTTGTGTCTGGCACGACACAAGCCCCGCTCTTCATGTCTTCCCAAACGACTCTTCCACTGCCTCCATGATGTTCCTTCCACATCCTCCGATACGGTTCTTCCACTGCCTCAAAATCGGTCTGAGTCACACCGAGGGGTGCGGTGTGACTCAGACCGACCCTACCGGTGTGACTCACACCGATTTCGAGGTTGTGGAAGCGTCTCGTTGGAGGTAGTGGAGGTGCCTTTTGAGTGGCAGTGGAAGTGCCTCTTCGGGAATCATGAAAAAGTGAGGAAAGACGATTGGCGGCATCAAGGAAGGGGGGGCTTAGGTTATTGGATTACCTAAGCCCCCCTTCCTTGATGATCTTTTCTTACGAAGAATAAGAATGCTTTAACGAGTGTCGCTTATTGGTGAAGGATATCACCGACCGCCAGGAACGTTCTGGCTACACACATTATCAGACGCGCATAAAACCAACGGACAGCCCCCGCTATTATCGAAGCCGCAATTAGAATCATCAGTGCATCCTGCGACAATTTGATCCACAGGGTTACAACTGGCAGCAATTATTCCCCCTGGAGTAATCTCAATTGACTCCATTGTTGGAGTCTCATACTTTTTTCCCATTTTTTTGTTTTTTTAGTAATTTAGTTATGTGCTTATTGATTGTGGCAGGACCAACATCCCCTTTTTCTGTGTGTGTTCCTGCTGTTTTCGGTTACAAAGTTACGTCTTTTCCCTCACATGTATTTTACCCCCCCCATTTTAACTTAAATTAACCGTTTTTTGTGTTTTTACATCCCTTTTTGTATATTGAGACCTGTTGTTTCTTTGTTTTTTTGTTACTTTGCACAACAAAAAAGCAGACTTATGCAGGTGATTCATTCTATTGTGCGCCCCTTCCATCAGTTGCTGGGGCTACAGAAAATTCAGGCAGACGAGACATATCGGTTGCTCGCTTTTGTGGTGGAACTGCCGGTTGATGAGGGATTGTTGCTCTACAACACCATGAGTAAGGCGATGGTGCTGCTGTCGGAGGATGAGGTGGCTTTGATGAACAGCGACCTCCGGAGCTTGCCTCAGTTGATAGAACTGTGGTTTGCGGTGCCTCTCTCACACGACGACGGCCTGCTGAGCCGCCAGATGCGCCAAGTGGCGAAACTGATTCGTAAGCCGGGGAAGGGGATCAACAAGTACACTATCTTCACCACGACCGACTGCAATGCGCGGTGCTTCTACTGCTACGAACTGGGGCGACCTCGCATTCCCATGAGTGAGGCGACGGCACGAAAGGTGGCCGACTACATCATCGGGCATTGCAACGGACAGGCGGTTGGGATTGAGTGGTTTGGCGGTGAACCCTTGTATAACAAGCCTGTCATCACGCTCATCTGCCGCCTGCTGCGGGAGTCGGGCGTCAAATACCATTCGTCGATGGTTTCGAACGCTTATCTGATGGATGCGGAGACGGTGGAGGAGGCCAGTGCCGACTGGATGCTGAAGAGGGTGCAGATCACCCTCGACGGAACAGAACGGGTGTACAACCGCAGCAAGGCATATATATATAAAGATGTGAACGCGTACCATCGTGTGCTTCACCATACGGAACTCCTGTTGGATAAAGGCATCAGTGTGAATATCCGTCTGAACATAGACATGCACAATGCCGACGACCTCCTGCTCTTGGCCGATGAGCTGGGTCAAAGGTTTGGAGGCAGGAAGAGGCTTACGGTGTATTCCCACCCATTGTTTGGTGTCAACATGGAGAAGGCGGCTGTCAATGATGCCGAGAAGCGCAAGCATGTCTACGCTAAACAGCGGCAACTGATGGAGCGTCTGCGGCAGTTGGGGCTGACCGCGCCCGTCTCCCTGCAACGTTACGTGAAGAGCGGTCAATGCATGGCCGACAACGACCGCTGCGTGACCATCCTTCCGACGGGTCATATAGGCAAATGCGAACACTACTCGGACAATCATTTTGTGGGGCACATCGACGCTGAAGGGTTGGATGCGGAGGGCATCCGCGAGTTTAAGGAGTTGCACGACGACATCGACGCATGCGCCCAGTGTGTCTCCTATCCTGACTGCATCCGCTTGAGGCTGTGCGAGAATATCGCGAAATGTTATCCCGAGGACCGTGCGGACAAGTTGGAAGGCATCAGGCAGGGTATGGCAGCAAACTATCAAAAATACAAACAGCAGAATCATGAGATACAAGATTGAAATAGCACCTCTTGCCGACCACTTTGTGGTGGTGGCATCAGACAGGGAAACCGAAAGATTGAAAGAGGCCTTCAGGCTCAACGAGAGTGCGGCCGATATGCTGAAGCTCTTCTGTGAGGGGCTGGATGTGGAGGTTGTGGCGCAGAGGGTGGCCGAGATGTATCATGCCCCCCTTCACATTGTGCTGAATGACACGAAGGCCTTGGCTGACAAACTGAAGGAGAAGGGGCTGATGTGAACCTCTGGCATGAAACCTGATGACTGATTGGGATTTAGCTCTCCTTGACAGACGGAAATGGCTCTAAAACGACTGAACAGCATGAAAAAAGCCTCGTTTGAGCACTTTTTTCGCCCATTTTCCCAAAAAACTCCTGACTCCTGACTCCTAATTCCTAACTTTTTCGTACCTTTGCAACCGTTTTTGGCGAAGCCGCTGTCTGATAGGGAGAGAGCCCAAGGACTTGAGACAAAGGGTTTCAATGTTCTGAAAAGGAGAATGCTTCGCTGTAACTCTTTAATCATCAAACCAATTATGGCAGTAGATTTAATTAAAGTGGCTGAAGAGGCTATGCAGACCTCTGAGCCAAAGCAGCATCCAGAATTCAAGGCTGGTGACACAGTAACAGTGGCTTACAAGATTGTCGAGGGTTCTAAGGAGCGTATCCAGTTGTACCGCGGTGTGGTCATCAAGATTGCAGGTCATCAGGACAAGAAGCGCTTCACGGTTCGCAAGATGTCTGGCACCGTAGGTGTGGAGCGTATCTTCCCTCTCAACTCACCCAACATCGATTCTATCGAGGTGAACAAGGTAGGTAAGGTGCGTCGTGCTAAGCTTTACTATCTGCGCAATCTCACCGGTAAGAAGGCACGCATCAAGGAAAAGCTTTCTGGTAAGAAGGCTGAGGCGTAAGACCATTCGGAACCTTACGAGTTATAGAGAGAATTGCAGTTTGCAGTTCTCTCTTTTTGTTCTTTATGTAGGGAAAGAGAAATCTTTTTGTCCCAAATGTTTGAAAAAGCGAACCTCGCCTACCTTGTTCATTTTTTTTTATCTATCTTTGTGGCAAAATTCAAATGCATTCATATATGGGAAAGTTGATTGTTAACTCATACGATGAGTTTGCCTCACATCTGGGCGAAGTGATTGGAACAAGCGAGTGGCTCGAAGTATCGCAGGAGCGCATCAACCTTTTTGCCGATGCCACCCTCGACCACCAGTGGATACATGTAGACCCTGAGCGTGCAAAAGTGGAGAGTCCCTACAAGTCCACCATCGCTCATGGTTATTTGACGCTTTCTCTCCTTCCGCACTTGTGGCAGGAGCTGATTCAGGTGAACAATGTGAAGATGTTGGTCAACTATGGTATGGACCAAATGAAGTTCGGTCAGCCAGTTTTGTCTGGTCAGCGTGTGCGCCTCACGGCTTCTCTCCACGACATTGCGAACATCCGCGGCATCTGCAAGGCTCAAATCAAGTTCAAACTGGAGATTGAGAACCAGAAGAAGCAGGCGCTGGAGGGTTTGGCCACCTTCCTCTATTACTTCGAGTAAATCTGTACGGCCGTTTGGCTGTCATAACAAAAAGAGAAGCCCCTGACAAGTTGACTTGTCAGGGGCTTCTCTTTTGTGGTACCACCAGGATTCGAACCGGGGACACACGGATTTTCAGTCCGATGCTCTACCAACTGAGCTATGGCACCAAAGGGGTTGCTTTTGTTTTGCGAGTGCAAAGGTACGCCTTTTTTTAATACTGACCAAACTTTTCCCTGTTTTTTTTCCTTAGTGGCTGAAAAAAGCCTATTTCCCGATGATTTGCAAGAAGGTTTGAGGCTTGTCGTTGATGATGAGTGCATCGGGAAAGCTGGTTTCTTCGAGCAAGGGAAGTGCGTAGCGATAGTCACCGATGGAAGAGGTGTGATGAGCGTCGCTGCCAAGAATGATGGGCACCTCGTGCTGTTTGCAGAGGTTCAGCATCTGGACAAACATGGGGTGGGCAAGTTGCTTGTGGCGTGTGGGATTGAGTGAACTGCTGTTCAGTTCCAACAAAGTGTTGGTGCGTTTGGCTGCAAGCACGACTGCCTCAATGTCGAAATCCGAGGCGGTTCCATCGCAGGGATGCGAGATGATATGAATGCGTGGATTCTCAATGGCTCCGAGCAGTGCTGAAGTGTTCTGTTCGCGATTTCCGTCGGTGTAGCAGAGTTGGTGCAAGCCAGCGATGATGAGTTCCATGCAGTCAAGCGTATTGGGAGTGGTAATGTCCACGTTGCCCTCATAGTCGATGATGTTCAGTTCGGCTCCCAGCAGCAGGCGCATGTTGCCGTACACTCGTGGTACAACATGAAGATTGCGGAAATAGACCTCATGACATGCACCGGGGAGGGCAGGGCCGTGTTCGGTCACACCCAAGAGGGTCAAGCCACGTTTTTGTCCTTCTTGAATCATCTCGTTGAGGGTGCTGAAAGCATGCCCGGAAACGATGGTGTGGGTGTGAACGTCGAGTTTGATGTTTACCATAGATATTGTTACATGAGAGAGTCAAAAGGAAAGTCGCGTTTCATACGATAGGCAAGTCCTGTCATCGCAGCCAGCAGTTCCCCATGTTGATTGGTCACTTTGATGTCGCAATAGGGCAACTTGTGGTGGTCGAGTGTTTCGGTGCATTCCGCGATAATATGGTCACCCAGCTGCGCCGACTTCAAAAAGGTGATGGTGTTGCTGATACCCAAGGTGAGGATGCCGTGGCAGTTGCCCACACCAGCAAAGGCAAGGTCGGCCAGCGTGTATATCACGCCGCCTTGGCATACGTTGGCACCATTCAGATGCCGTTCCTCCACGGTCAATTCAGCTTTGGCATAGCCTTCGCTGATTTCGGTGAGTTGTGCTCCGATGCTGTGGGCAAAGCGGTCATTCTTGTTGAGGTTTTCGAGTAGTGTCATTGTGTCTGTTGATGGTTTTCTGACTGCAAATTTAGGCATTTAATTCTATTTTCAGGAGTACTTTTTGGTTCTTTTTGAATTATTTACCTATCTTTGCATGACTAACTAACTAAAAACAACTTTACGATGAAGACGAAACTTCTACTTTCAATCTTTTTATTGCTTGTTTCGGTGTTGACCGCTCAGGCACAGAACTCCGACAGTTATTCTGGAAACATTGTGGCTGAAGAAGGTGCATGGTGCTGGTTTGCCGACCCTCGTGCCCTGCATTATGAGAATGAAGCGGGAACCATCAATGCGACCTATCTGGGATACATTGATGTGCATGGAAATGTGAAGGCCACGCAGTATGACTGGATCGCCAAGCGGAAGACGGACGTGCTGATTCGTTCCTACTTTCAGCCAGACGACCACAACAACCCCACTTTTGTGGTGCTGCCCGATGAGCGTGTGATGATGTTTTATACGCGCCATACGGATGAGGCAAAGATTTGGTACCGCATCTCGCGAAAACCTGGCGACATCACGGCATTGGGAGAGGAGAAGTATCTGGCTACAGCTAACAACACGACCTATCCATCGCCCTTCATCTTGAGCGATGACCCCAACCACATCTACTTGTGTTGGCGCGGTATTGGCTGGCACCCTACCATTGCGAGGATTACGATGCCTGATGCAGATGACAACTGTCAGTTCGACTTCGGCCCTAAACAAATAATACAAAGTACGGGTGCGCGCCCGTATGCGAAGTATCAAAGTAACGGTAAGGATAAGATTTATGTCAGTTATACGACGGGACACCCTGACAATGAGATGCCTGACTGGCTTTACTTCAATGTCATCGACATCAACAAGGGTAACGGCCCCATCCTCCGTGACCTGAAGGGCAAGCAGCTCAGCGTTATTAACAATGGAGTGTTCAACGTCAGCAAGACGGACTCATACGCTAACAATTATCCAGCCACCATCGTTGACAAAAGTGCCAATGTCCGCAACTGGGTGTGGCAGATTGTGCTTGACAAGGATGAGCATCCCGTCATCGCTTATCCTCACATCGATAACGACAAAACCACGCATACTTATTGGTATGCCCGTTGGAATGGCTCTTCATGGAAGAACACGCAAGTGCAGTATGGCGGTCATGCTTTTCATCAGAACTGGAACTCTACCGAACGGTGTTACAGCGGTGGCATGAGCCTTGACCCCGACAACATCAACGACCTCTATCTCTCCATCCCCACCAAGAATGGTGCTTACAACAAAGATGGTGTGTATGAAATCTGGAAGTACACTATCGACGATGATGGTCAGGTGGCAGGTTCGGAACAAATCACGAAGAACAGCGAGAAGAACAATGTACGCCCATACGTCATCCCAGGTTCAAAGAACTCGAAGATGCGCCTTGGGTGGATGAATGGTGACTACTACTATTGGATGGTGAAGCAAGGCTATCCGAAAGGTTATCCGACGGATATGCGATGCGATTATGCCTGGGAAGAGGAACTGACACCCGAACTGGAGAATGCGCCCCAACAGGATAAATTCTGTATATGCAAGGACAATACGCTCAACTTTGTTGTCATCCAAAGAAGCGGAAGCAGCTACAAGGGCGCGATACTCTCAGATGGCAATGGTTGCACTTATGCCATCGGTGATGACTACTACCCAGTGTTCACCATCGGCGGCAAGAGTTATAAGAGTCAGAACCGTCTGCTCACTTCCGACAACTGGGCTACTCAGAGCACAGGAACCAGTGGCGACAACCACCCCACCGAACTCTCCATGTGGGTGCTCACGATTACCTATGATGGTCAGGTGCTGACCACCTATCGTAATGGGCTGGTGGATCAAGTGATTGAAGTGGAAGGGTTGGAAGATATTGTGCTTGAATGCAACACCGTAGGTGGACAAGACCTTGCCCAAGGGGTGTGGGTGGAACAAGAGTATTATGCTTGTGCATCACCCGTCACGGTGCAGAGCCTCGTGAAGAATCTGCAGGCCTATTACCAAAAAGCGGAAGACCACATGGTTCTGAATTCCCTCATTCATCTGCCTAGTGAGACGCGCACCGATCTCGTGCTGCCCAAGACCATGCTGAATGGTAAAGTGGAGGTGAACTGGACTTCTTCTGACGAAGGCATCATCACTTCAGACGGTGTGCTCATGCCTTTGAAGGAAAATGCCGATGTGAAGCTTACCGCTACCATTGGTGAGGCAAGTCGTACATGGGAGGTGAAGGCGCTGGCTCGTGATATTAAAGAGAACCTCATCTACTCGAAGGATGGACTTGACTTGAAGGGCAATACGGCCGACGGATGGAGCACCAATCAGTATGCGGTGGCTTCCGAAGGGTTGTTGAACGGGCTACGTTCCTATACCTTCCTTGCCACAATCAATGCCAAGAGTCTGACGAAGGCACCACGTATATATGACTTCGGTTCGGGCAGCGGCAACAGCCTTTTCCTGAGAGCCAATCCTCTTTCGGCTGGTGTGAAATATAATGGTGGCACCACCACGATGGTGAACAGCACCACTACGTTGACTACAGATAAAGAGTATAAGTTGGCAGTCAGTTATGATGCCGCCACCAAACTGACCACTATCTATGTGGATGGTGAAGTGAACGCGAGTGGTATGGCAAACTTGGTGGAGGCGTATCAGCTAGAAGAACTGGCAAAGGACACACGCAATTACATTGGTCGCACCCAATGGTGGGATAGCAGTTACAAGGCTGACAACGTGGACTTTGTGGGAACCATTGATGGTTTTCGTCTCTACGATGTGTGTCTCACCCAAAAGGAGATATGTGAGTTGCAAGGCATCCCTTTTGAGCAAAAGGAGTTGCCCACCGCTCTGGTGAATGGCGACTTCGAGGGAACATACACAGTGCTGTCTGGCAGTGGAGTGAGCAGCGATCGTGCTATCTATGTACCCGAAGGTTGGACAGTAGATCGTGCCAACCCGAACAATAATGATTTAACTGCTTTGAAGAGTGGTGACTTCTACTTCAACAATTTCTTTGCTGATAAGCCGGTCCCATCTGTGGGTAGCAAGCAGACCTATTGGATTCGGCAGAATTGGGGCACTCCCACGCTGACCCTCTCGCAAGAACTGCGTTTGCCTAAAGGTAAGTACACGTTCTCAATGGATTTGTGGAAGAGTGGCTTGGGTGGCGATGCGATCGTCAGCATCATTACAGAAGGAGGAGCTATTGTGAAGTCGTCTTCTTTGGAAAACAAGACAGAGTGGCAAAATGTGACTCTCGAATTTGAGAGTGATGGTGAAGCTTCTACCACCATCCAATTGGCGGCCATTCACAACTCTGATGGTTCCGAGAAAATAATAGGCTTTGACAACGTTACCCTGCAATTGGATCCTAATACTGGTGTGGATGGTGTGACGAAGTCGGGTAAAGAAGTCCCTTCTAATGTCATGTATGACCTCTGTGGACGTCGTGTCCAAGTACCCCGAAGGGGCGTTTATATCAAGAGGGGAAAGAAGGTTGTGTTGTAGTGGATAGCTCCATAAAAATAAAAATGGGGCGCATACATATTATGTGTATGCGCCCCATTTGTTCTTTCTGTACGAAACAAGATTACTGGAAATCGGCCTCTGTAAGGAAGGTCAACTTATTCAGCATGATGGTCTCTTTTGCCTTCTCGCTTTGGTCGGCACGGAAAACGAGCACACCTTTTCCCTTCCAGAGGAAAGAGTAGAGGTAGAGGATGCTCACGCCTGCATCGGAGATTTCCTTGATGGCTTCAGCAGCACGACCTGGCTGGTCGTCGATGCTGAGGGCGAACACGTCAGAGAGTTGCACGTTGATGCCAGCCTCTTTCAGGATAAGGTATGCCTGTGCAGGATTGTTGGTCAGGACACGGTAGATGCCATAATCTTTTGTGTCGGCTACAGTGGAGGCGATAATCTGTATGCCTGCCTTGCTCAACAGGTCGAGCACCTTGATGAGGGTGCCTCCCTTATTCTCTATGAAGATGGATAATTGCTTGATAGTCATGGTGCGTTCTTTTTTTTATTGATAAACTTTTCTCTTATCTACCACTCTCACAGCCTTTCCTTCGCTGACGGGGAGGCTGCCTTTAGGCACGAGCTTCACATGAGGTGTGAGGAGAATTTCGTCCTTCAGACGACGTTTGATTTCTTTCTCCAAGGCGAGGAGGCGTGTGAAGTCGTCGGTGAAGAGTTCTTCGAGTTCCACCTCTACGGTCATGTTGTCGTTGTCCTCGTCGGTCGTCAGAGTGATGAGGTAGTTGTTGGCGAGTTCTTTGAACTGCATGAGAATTTTCTCAATCTGGATGGGGAAGATGTTCACGCCACGCAGCACCATCATATCGTCGCTGCGTCCACGCATACGGTCAAGGCGTACGTGGTTACGTCCGCAAGGACAAGTGTGACCCAGCACACGCGTTAAATCACGTGTACGATAGCGGAGCAATGGCATAGCCTCACGACACAGGGTGGTGAGCACCAATTCGCCGATTTCACCTTCAGGTACTGGCTCCAGAGTCTCGGGGTCAACAATCTCCACAATATAGTAGTCTTCCCAGAAGTGCATACCGTTCTGCTCCTGACACTCGAAACCGACGCCTGGACCGCACATCTCACTCATGCCGAATGAGTTGTATGCTTTCACGCCCATCATGTCCTCGATACGCTTGCGCTGTTCCTCGCTATGAGGCTCAGCACCAATGGCGAGCACCTTCAGTTTTGTGTCTTTGCGTGGGTCAACACCCTCTTGCTGCATCACCTCATAGAGGCGAGTCACATAGCTGGGCACAGCATGGATCGCTGTCGTGCCGAAGTCCTTGATGAACTTGATTTGGCGCAGCGAGTTACCAGCAGCAGCAGGAATGGTCAACATACCCAGTTTCTCAGCACCATACTGGAATCCCAAACCGCCTGTGAACATACCATAACCAGAAGAGTTCTGGAACACGTCATCAGGACGCAGACCGACCATCCAGAGGTTGCGAGCCACTTGGTTTGCCCACTCGTCCAGGTCTTTCTTGGTGTGGAGAATCACAGTTGGATTACCTGTCGTGCCTGATGAAGAGTGCAGACGTACACAATCGCGGAGAGGCGCACTGGCCAAACCGAAAGGATAGGTGTCGCGCAGGTCTTGTTTGGTGGTGAATGGAATCTTCTGGATGTCGTCAAGGCTTTTGATGTCTTCTGGCTTCAATCCGATTTCCTCAAAACGCTTTTTGTAGAATGGAGAGTTCATGCAGTGCTTCACCGTTGCCTGCAGACGCTCCAATTGTAGTTTTTGAATCTCCTCACGGGACATCGTCTCGTATTGAGGATGAAAGTAAGGTGATTGATTGTCCATGTTATTGATGATTGTTATTGAATGCTTCAATTCTTTCTTTGAACATCGGCTCCTGTTCCTTCGAGAAGAACGAGGTGCAGATGCGCACGCCCTGTTCGTTCGACCCCATCGTGTCAAGTGGGAACACGGCGATGCCGTAATACATCAGTTCGCGGGTTAGTTGGAGATCAGTCATACCAGGATATTGAACCGTGAAGTAGAAACCGTCTGCCAATGGTGCTCCCAGGTCGTTGTCATACACGAGGTAGAAGCCGTTGGCCAAGAGCACGTCCTTCATGAATTTCGCTCTTCTGCCGTACTCCCTCACGTCAGCAAGGAAATTGTACGAACCGTCGCAGGCTGCCTCCATCAGAGCCGCCATCGCGTGTTGTACGCTGTGGGTGGTACCACTGCTGAGGGTATACATCAGACGATTACAGAAGAAGTTCCCGAACTCGCCTACGCCAAAGTTTTTCTCCAAAGCTGGATATACTTGATGATAAAGTGCGTTGCTGATGCATGCTACACCGATGCGCTGACCGGCATACGAGAAAGCCTTAGAACCGGATACAGCCAAGATGTACTTGTCTGTGTATCTTGCTACCGTTGCTTGGAAAGGTGCCTCGAATGGATGACTCAGGTCTCTGCGGAAATCCATAGCGAAGTAGGCAAGGTCTTCCAAAATGATGCAGTCGTGCTTATCTGCCAGCATGGCGATGCCTTTCAGCTCCTCTTCATTGAAGCACACCCATGATGGGTTGTTGGGGTTTGAATAGACAATACCACAGATATTACCTGCTGACAGAATCTCCTCCAGTTTCTCAATGAGTGCATCACCACGATAGTCGTGGATGTCCAGTCCGATGTGTTTCAGGCCAATCACGTCACATTGTGTGGTTTGCACAGGGAAACCTGGATGGATGAACAGCACTGTGTCCTTCTCTGGCATAGCGTGATGCCAAGCTGTGAAAGTGGCGAAGGTGCCTTGCATCGAACCTGTTGTGGGGATGCAGCAGAGTGGGTTAATATCCACTCCGATGAATGCCTTCACGAATCGCGAAGCTGCATTCTTGATGCGTGGAATGCCTCCGTTGGGAGGATAGATGGTGGCACAGCCGTTCTGCAAAGCCTCTTGTTCTGCTTTCAACGCGATGTCCGAGGGCTTCAGACCTGGCACACCCATCTCCAAGTGGATAACTGCCTGCCCCGTTTTCTCTTCCAACACTTTCGAAAGTGACTGGATGTCACGAATGGTGGCTTGTGAGAAGTCACCGAGGCTCATACTGTCGATGGTCTCAGTGACTGTCTGATAATCAAGTGGTGTATTTGTCATATTCTAATAGTTTATTTCCAATCCGTCAGGAGTGTTCTCTTATCGAGCACGTGCTTTGCCTTACCAGTAGAACGTTCGATGTTGCCTGGCTCCTTGATGTGGATGTTTGGCTTGATGCCCACCATGCTGACGATACGGTCGTAAAGTGGCTTGATGAATGGCATCTGCTTTGCTGGGTTGGGTGAGAAGTATTCAGCACGCAACTCGACATCGAGGTCGAAGGTGTCCTCGTTGTTCTTGCGATCCACTGTGATGAAATACTGTGGAGTATATACAGGGAACTCTGTCAGGATTGTCTCAATCTGTGATGGGAATACGTTCACGCCACGGATGATGAGCATATCATCGCTACGACCCAGAATCTTGCCCAAGCGAACAGTGGTACGTCCACATTCACAAGGCTCGTAGATGAGGTGTGTGAGGTCGCGTGTACGATAACGGAGGATTGGCATAGCCTCCTTGCACAGAGAGGTGAATACCAACTCACCCTCTTCGCCTGGTGCCACAGGCTCCAGTGTCTCGGGGTTGATGATTTCTGGATAGAACATGTCTTCTGCCACGTGGGTACCATTCTGGTACTGACATTCACCACCCACACCAGGACCACACATCTCTGTCAGTCCGTAGATGTCAATAGCCTTGATGTGCAGCTTCTTCTCCAATTCGCGACGGATGCCCCATGTCCAAGGTTCAGCGCCGAAGAAACCTACACGCAGTTTCAAATCTTCTGCCTTGATGTCTGGGCTCTGTTCAATGACCTCTGCCAGATGCAGGGCATACGAAGGAGTACAGCAAAGAGCTGTTGTACCAAAGTCTTTCATCAGCATGATCTGCTTGGCTGAGTTACCTGCTGAGGTGGGCAACTGAATGGCACCACGTACAGCGGCTCCATCGTGTGCGCCAAGACCACCAGTGAAGAGTCCGTATCCGTATGCTACTTGTACAACATCACCAGGACCTACATCGCCAACTGCCATCACGCGTGCTACACACTCTGCCCACATCTTCAGGTCGTTCTCGGTATAGGTGCCCACAACAGGCTTGCCAGTTGTACCAGATGAAGCATGTATACGGCGGATCTCACTTTGGGGCACAGCCTGCAGGCCGAATGGATATTCATCACGCAAGTCATGCTTGGTGGTGAAAGGCAACTTATAGATGTCGTCGATGCTACGAATATCTTCGGGCTTAACACCCATGCGATCCATCTTCTTCTTGTAGAATGGAACCTTCTCGTAACATGTCTTGACTGTTTTAATCAGACGCTCTGATTGTAACTTACGCATAGACTCTCTGTCCATGCACTCAATCTCTGGATTGTGAATCATTTTGGTTTGGTTTTAGGTAGTTATTATTTTTTACTTGCTTCTACACCTGCATCGAACGCTCTCAAGTTGGCTTCAACGATGGCCTCGCCTTTGCGGGCAAAGATGACGGAGATAGCCTTGCGGAGTTGCTCGACGGTGAGAATCTCAATAAATGGGGCGGCCATACCGAGAAGCACCATGTTGGCACCACGCACATTGCCGGCATCCTTGGCCACGCTTTCGATGTCGAGCTTCACCACGGAGGGCATGCTGTCAAGTTCAGCCATCAGTGCAGCTTCGTCTGGGTAGTTGGGGATGTTGATGAATGGTTTGCTGCTGGTCACGATAGTTCCAGTCTTGGCAAGATAGGGGAGGTAGCGAAGTGCTTCCATAGGTTCCATAGAGATGACCACATCTGTACCACCTTGTGGAATGAGGTCGGAATAAATGTTCTCAGTAGAGAGACGCAGGTTTGACTGCACGTCACCGCCACGCTGGCTCATTCCGTGTACCTCAGCTTGTTTCAGGTTGATGCCAGCTTCAGTAGCTGCTTCTCCGATAATGGTTGCGATGGAGAGGATGCCTTGTCCGCCCACACCGCAGAGGATAATATCTTTTTTCATTTGTTTGCCTCCTTTGCTTTTTGTCTTTCTCTTGCGTGACGTGCTGCCGTCTGGATGCACTCACGACGAGGAATAATGACACTGACACCGTTGTACTCAATCTCTTCTTTCAAGATGCGCGTGATTTCGGGCATGTTCTTGGGCAGTGGAACCACTACACGCACATGCTCTGGCTCAACACCAAGTCCCAGGCAAATCGCCTCGAATTTGTTGGTGCCTGCAGAGTCCTGTCCACCTGTCATACCAGTGGTCAAGTTGTCGGAGATAACTACGGTGATGTTCGACTTATCGTTCACTGCGTCCAAAAGACCTGTCATACCACTGTGGGTGAAGGTGGAGTCGCCGATAATGGCCACTGCTGGGAACAAGCCTGCATCAGCAGCACCCTTCGCCATCGTGATGGAAGCACCCATATCCACACAACTGGAGAGTGCCTTGAATGGTGGCAGTGCTCCAAGCGTATAGCAACCGATGTCACCAAACACACGATAATCTGGGTATTCAGCCAGCACCTCATTCAGTGCGGCATACACATCGCGGTGTCCGCAACCTTGGCAGAGCTGAGGAGGACGACCTGCAAGATTCTTGGCATTGTTGAAAGCAGGACCAGCTGGAAGGCCAAGCGCTTTGGCAACACAGTCAGGAGTGAGTTCGCCAGTACGTGGCAGGTCACCCGTCAAGCGTCCTTTGATGGGGTAGTTGGCACCAAGGATGCCAGCCACTTGCTCCTCCACAACGGGCTGTCCGTCTTCCACCACCAGAATCTCTTCATTCTCCTTTGCCAACTGCTTGATAGCCTCAATAGGCAATGGATATTGGCTCACCTTCAGAATGTTGGCATTGTTACCCACATTTTCCTTCACATAATTGTAGGCAATGCCACAAGCGATGATGCCGAGCTTCTGATTGGCTGCGGTCTCTTTTTTGTTGTATGCAGAGGTTTCTGATGCCTTCTGAAAAGCCTCCTGCTTGCCGAGCAGATCAACATATTTCTTTCGTGCGATGCCTGGCAGCAGCACCCACTGGTCAGTGCTGGGGTTGAGTGCGTTCTCAGCATGGAGTTCTCCCACTTCTACGGCTGCACGGCTGTGTGCCAGACGGGTCACGATACGCAGCAGCACTGGCACCTTCAATGCTTCCGACATCTCAAAGGCAGAAGCCACCATGTCGTAAGCTTCCTGCTGATTCGATGGCTCGAAAACAGGGATGAGTGCAAACTTGCCATAAAAACGACTGTCCTGTTCGTTCTGTGAAGAGTGCATCGATGGGTCATCGGCAGCCAAGACAATCAGACCGCCTTGTACACCAGTGATGGCACTATTGACAAAAGCGTCGGCACAAACGTTCATACCCACATGCTTCATGCACACTAAAGCACGCTTACCTGCGTAAGACATACCCAGTGCAGCTTCCATCGCTGTCTTCTCGTTGGTACACCAACGGCTGTGGATGCCGCGTTCCTGTGCCACCTTGTTGTTCTGAATAAATTCAGTGATTTCGGTCGAAGGAGTGCCAGGGTAAGCATAGACGCCAGACAATCCAGCGTTAATCGCTCCCAAGGCAATCGCCTCATCACCCAAGAGTAACTGTTTCATATAGTAGTTGTTTAGTTGTAATTACGTAAAAGACATAAAAAACACGTTTCTCGATTCTGAAGAAAGAGCCGAAAAACATGCAAAGTTATGAAAAATATGTGAGTTGGCTATCGTTTTGTGCCTTTTTTCTGTGAAAGGGGTAACAAAAGTATGGCAAATGTGTTATTTTCGTTGCTTGAAAAGCCTTTCAACATCAAGCGAAAAGGTGGACATGAAGGTGAAGCCTTCGGTCATAGGGCTGTTAAAGTAGTAGTATTTGGGGCGATAGTTCAGCAGATTGTCGGCAGCAAGGGTGAGTTTGAAGGCGGTTCCGAAACGCTGCACCACAGAGAGTTTCCATAGTGTGTAGGCTGGATACCTCACGGTGTTGACACCCTTCGTGATGTCATAGTAGTTTACGTATGCTTCGTTCTTCACGCTTGAGAGAAAACGCCCGTTGATGGAGAGACGAAGCCCGTAGCGACGAGTGAACTGCTTGTCCCAGTCAGCCCGTGCGGTGAGTGAGTGATGGCGGGCGGGGATATATTGGTTGTTGATGTTGTTGCCGTCTTTGTCATGAGGAATGCGCTCGTTGGTGTAGGCATAGGCGAGTCGGGCGCTGAAACCATTGTCCCATCGTGCTTGAATGGTCACGTCGCCACCATAGACGGAATAGTTGTCGAGGTTGATGTAGTCAAGGTATAGTTGTTTCGATTCGGCTTGTGCATAGTGAGGGATGCCTGTGGTGAGTTTGTTCTCCACATCATTGTAGTAGGCAGATGCCGTGATGTTGTAGTTCCCCTTGGTGTAGTCGGCTGAGACATTGAAGTTGTGGCTCACTTCGGCTTTCAGGTTGGGGTTTCCGTTCACAATCCAGATGCCTGCCATATCGAAGTTGTAGTATCTCTCCTTCAGAGATGGCGCACGGAAGCCCATCCCATAACCAAACCTCAAATTCAGGTTTTCTTTGGGTTGATAACGTGCGGAGAGTTTAGGGGTGAAACGTGAGTTCTTGCCCTCAGAGAAATGGTCATAGCGCATCGCACCCACCACTTCCCATTTCGGATTGACGAGCCAATCGTACTGGGCAAAGGCATCATAGACGTTTTGGTCACAAGTTTCTCCTTCGAGGTTTTTGTTCATCAGATAGTCGTACAGATAATCTGCTCCTACCGTGAGGATGTCTCCCCCTCTGAAGTTGTGGCTATAAACACCTCTCACTGTGTTTTGCGAGTTGCTGTATTGGCGGAACGACTTGTCTGTGATGCCGTAATGAACGCTCTTGTCATATTGGTCGAAAGTGTAGGCAAGGTCGAGGTTGTCTTGCTTCGACAGATTCCAAAGCATCCGAAGTCCTGACGAGAAATCTCGATACAAATCGGGTGCATCGATTGTTCGGGTCACCTCATGCTCGAAGTACCCCAATCGTCCGATGATTTTCAGTCGGTCGGTGGGCGTGTAGGTCAGTTGGTCTTTGATGCTCCAACAACTGTCACCATACACGGTACTGACCACTTGTGTGGCAGGGTTGGATGCGTTCTTCAGATGATAAGAATCATTGTTGTTGTTGCTGATATTCAGCATATTTCGGAACTTCTTTCCCTTTGTGTTCCAGAGATATTCTTGGCGTGTGTTGCGAGGGGCAAAATGCCAGTTCGCATTCAGCGTCCAAGGTTTTGTTCCCTCTTTTGTGATGAGGTTGATGACTCCACCTCCAGCATTGCTGCCATAGAGTGCTGATGAGGCTCCTTTGACGATTTCGATGCGCTCGATGTTCGCCATGTTCAGACGGGTGAAGTCCACATCATCCAAAGTCTCTCCTGCCAGCCGTTCGCCATCTACGAGGAAGAGGATGCTTTGCCCTCCGAAACCGCTGAAGTTCAAGTGCAGTTGCTGGTTCATGGCGTATGAGAACTCCACACCAGGCAGTTCCTGCTGCATCAAGTCCACCACATTGGTGGCATCCACCTTCTCAATGTCGGCAGCCGTGATGAGTCGTGTCTGTATGGGCGTGTCTTTCAACAGTTTTGGGGTGCGAGTGCCTGTCACCACCACATCGTTCAGGTAGAACGTGGAATCATTCTCCTGAGCGTGACACATGGGTGTCACCCCTGTCAATAATATGTACAGAATGTAATACTTCAACTCCCAACTTTCAATTTTCAACTTTCAACTCTCAATACGGGTACTTGTAATTGATTGTCAGACAGCACTTGATGCCTTTATTGTTCATATAGTTTTCCAGTTGCAGGGCAGCGTATGTGTCATCTGGGAAATGCACGATGAAGATATGCGAGTTGCGTGTGAACAGTGGTGGCATCGGTGGTATCTCCACTTTGAGCCACGAAGAAAGCACAGGATTCACCTTAATGCCCTGATTGCCGATATATCCTTGTAGCATTTGCTCTTTTACAACCCACACATCCAACTCGTTCCACACATCTGCTGTGAAGGTCGAGTCTTTGAAGGCTTCGCTGCTTTCAGGCAGTTGCTCCATCATCCAATAACTTGTCTCCAACACCTCGCCTCCGTTGGTGCGCACATTGTTGCGATGCACGGCGATGTGCCAGTTCTCTGGGTCAGGTTGAGGTGCGGTAGGGGTGAAACTGTGGAATTTGTGGTTGTCGAGCCCCTCGCCGAAGACATCATACCAATAGGTGTAGATGCCGGAAGGGTGGGTGTCTTCAGAATTGTCGGATGACTCTGAGTTATCGGAGTTTTCCGATGATTCTGTGTCTTCCGATATGAGAGGCTCTACGGGGATTCCCACCTTCACCACATTGTCTGTGGTGGTGTTAAAGTTGATGTAGTGCCAATCTGTCCAACTGGAGGCATCGATGTAGAGTTGCCCCTCTTTCAGCACAACCTCCTGATGTTCGTCGTCGTAGAGGTTGTTAAACACATCCTTACAAGCTGAGAGCGACAGTATCGCCCCCAGCATGTAAAGGATATGTAGCCATTTGGTCATGATTGATGTTCGTCGGTGCTTTTTTATTTGGCTGCCGTTTCAAATACCGCCTGGATAGCGAATGGCATAGGAATGGGCTGGAAACTGTTGGTCACCTTGATGCCGTTTTCCGTCTTTTCCACTTGGATGAATCCCTCTTCGTCCAGGTCGTATTCGTCATCTATCGTTGTGTTCCCGTCCTTGACAGCCTTCAGGTGCTCTTTCACGCCTTCGCCGTATAGACGATAGAATGCTCCCTTTTCTTTGTCGTATGGGATGTTCTTGAGGGTGTATGCTCCCAGTGTGAGGTCGCCCATTGGAGTGCCTTCCACTTGATATTCAGGCAGAGAAAGGTTGATGCTTCCGTCGGGATTCGCCGTCACTTTGTAGGTGATGTCAGCGGGGTAGGTTACTCTTCCTACTGTAATGTTGTTGGTGCCGCTGTAACTGCCTTCTAACTCACAAGCCAGCGGTGCCTCACCTGGATAGAACGAGATGATGGTGCCTTTCTCGCCATTGGCCTTTCCTTTCATCACCTCAGGCATCGTGATGATAAGGTTCTTCATATCTCCGCTGAGGGTGGCATCGTAGGTGCCTGGCTTGCCGCGATAGTTCATCGAGAGTTTGCCGCTTCCCGATACGGTGCCATGAGCCTCGTCCAATTCCACATTTTCGAAAGTGACATCGCCCCATTGTGGGTCGTGGAAGGAGATGTTGTATTGATTTTTGTTTCCTGTCACGCTTACTGTAGCGTCATTGCCATAGTAGGAATCGGTGAAATAACCAGATGTGACAAAGATGTACCCGCTGAGACCCTCCACAGGATCGATGATGAATTTCTTTTGTTCGTCGTCGTCATTGCTGCAAGCTGTCATCCCGACCAGCGCAACGAGCATGAGTGCTAAAGTTTTAATGGATTTCATGTTTGTTTGGATTGTAGTTGATTTGAATTCGGCTGCAAAGGTACGGCTTTCCTCTCGATTCCACAATCCTTATTTTTGAGGATTTCACAGCCGTCAGTGGGTATTCGCCGTTACCTCTGTTTCCTCTCCGTCATTACCTCCGAAGTGGTGCTTCCACTACCTCGAAATCGGTGTGAGTCACACCGACCCCCTCGGTCTGACTCAGACCGCCACCCTCGGTGTGAGTCACACCGATTTTGGGGTAGTGGAAGCGTCGTTTTAGAGGAAGTGGAATTGTCAACCTTGAGGCAGTGGAAGTCAGGCGGAAGTGGGAAGCAAAGCGAAAAGAATTTCCACCAGTCGAGGCACAGCATATTGGTCAAGGTCAGCCTCGTTCACCCAAATGTATTCTTTGGGGAGGGTGGGCGGTGTGTCCGTTTCCAACAGGTAAAAGTCGGCAAGTAGAATGCGGTGGGTGAGAACGTGCTTGACGTTCTTGGCAAGAAGGATAAGACCCGCTCCCCAACCCTCCCCCGTAATGGGGAGGGGGTACCCTTCGGCTTGTTTTTCGATAGCAAAGCCCCCGCACGGCTCTCCCTCCCCATTACGGGGGAGGGTTGGGGAGAGGGTCAGTACTGGTTCCCACAATCCTTGCCAAATGCCGCCTGCCGGTCGTTTCCGTATGGCGGTCTTTCCTCCACATCTTATATAAATGTAGGTGAGATGAACTGTCTGAATCTTCAGTTTCTTTTCCTTCACGGGCAGTTCGACGATACGTCCTGTGCGGAGGGCCTCGCAACTTTCCTGCAAAGGACAAACCACACATTTGGGAGAGGTGGGGGTGCATTGGATGGCTCCAAAATCCATCATGGCTTGGTTGAATTCGGCAGGCTTGTCCTCAGGCAAGAGCGATTGTGCCAACTCGGTGAAGAGTTTCTTGCCCTGTGTGGTGTTGATAGGTGTGTCGATGCCATAATGACGCGCCAGCACACGATACACATTGCCATCCACCACAGCGGCTGGAAGACCAAAGGCAATGGAGCCAATGGCGGCAGCGGTGTAGTCGCCCACACCTTTCAGTTGCTTGATGCCTTCGATGGTGGTGGGGAAACCTCCTTGAGCGACAATCTGCTGTGCTGCTGTGTGCAAATTGCGGGCGCGACTGTAATAACCCAATCCTTGCCACATGCACAACACCTCATCCTCTGTCGCTGCAGCCAAATCTTCCACCTTGGGCCATCGCTGCATGAATCGCAGCCAATAATCCATCCCCTGCTGAATACGTGTCTGTTGCAGGATGATTTCGCTGAGCCAAATGGCATACGGGGCACGTGTGTGTCGCCAAGGTAAATCGCGCCCGTTGAGGGCAAACCAGTCGAGAAGTGTGGTGGTAAACATGAAAAGATGGGTGAATTTTGTTGCAAAGATAGGTAAAAAGAAAGAAAAACACTACCTTTGTGGCTTGATAAGTGATTTTGTTATGCCACATTTCGAAATAGCGATAGTTGATACGAACATCTTAACCGCCTTGGGATTGCAGCCGATACTGACGGATATGATTCCAGGGGTGGAGGTGCGAGTCTTCATCTCGTTCGATGAGTTGCAGGCTGCCGATAAGGGGCAGTTTGTGCACTATTTTGTGGCATCGCGCATCTACTTCGAGCATGCAGTCTTCTTTCGCGAGGGGAAGCGGCGTGTCATCGTGCTGGTGAATGGCGACTTGCAAGTGGCAGGTGTGCCGACTCTGAATGTGTGTCAAACTGAGAAAGAGTTGGTGAAGGCACTTTTAGCCGTACATCGGCGAGGGCATCCACATGGTGTGCCTCCTCACGAGGGTCGGATGGAGTTGCCGCATGAAGGAGCACTTTCTTCCCGTGAGGTCGAGGTGGCCATCCTTCTTGCCAAAGGATTCATCAACAAGGAGATAGCCGACCACCTGAACATCAGCGTCACGACCGTCATCACGCATCGCAAGAACATCATGGAGAAACTTCATGCGCGGTCGTTGGCCGACATTATTATCTATGTGGTAATGAAGGGGTTGGCTGATGTTGGAGAGCTTTGATTCATTCATAATTAACAATTCATAATTGCTATGAGGATTGTTGGCAAGGTGTTATTTTTGATGGCTGTGCTGTTGTGTGCGGCCTGTGGTCAGAAACAAACGGGAAAGCAGGATGTGGCAGGTGCCGATTCGGCATCGGTAATGTCTTTGGATTACGCCAAAGGATTCACCGTGAAGACTTTGGAGAATGGTGTTCGGCTGGTCGATGTGGCTGACCCTCAGCAGGATGAGGACAAGATGCCTGTCAGCTATCATTTTGCCTTAGTGCTGAAAGGACAAGAGAATGTCTCCATACCTGAGGGTTACACGAAAGTGAAGGTGCCTGTGGAGAGGACGCTCGTCATGACGATGCTCCAACTCTCCAATTTCACAGCTTTGGATGCTCATGATGTGGTGAAAGGCATCACGGGCACCAAGAACCTTTTCAACAAGGACATCAAACAGCGGGTGGAAGACGGACGGATGGTGAAGATAGGTATGGAGGGCAACTTCGATACGGAACTGATTCTCGCTGCTCATCCTGAGGTCATCTTCATCTCGCCCTTCAAGCGTGGCGGCTACGATGCCATCAAAGAGACGGGCATCACGCTCGTGCCTCATCTGGGTTATAAAGAGGCGCATCCGCTTGGACAGGCAGAGTGGGTGAAGTATGTGGGGCTGTTCATCGGTAAGGAGAAGGAGGCAGACACTTTGTTTGAGGGAATCAAAAAACGCTACCTTTCTCTTGCGGAGAAGGTAGCGCAGACAAAGGAACGCCCGACGGTGTTCAGTGGTGAGATGCACGGCGGCAATTGGTTTGCGGTGGGTGGTAAGAACCACTTGGCGCAGATGTTTCGCGATGCAGGAGCCGACTACATCTTGAAGGACGACAACACAGGTGGTGTGCCGATGGAGTATGAGCAGATGTATGCCACCGCCGCGAATGCCGACTACTGGCGCATCTTGAATAGTTATCCAAGTGAGTTCTCTTACGAGGCACTCAAAGCCTCTGAACCTCGCAACGAACTCTTCAAGGCTTTCAAGGAGAAACACGTCATCTACTGCAACATGAAGCAGACACCCTATTACGAGGAAACGCCTGTGCGTCCTGACCTCTTGCTTGAGGATCTCGTTGCCATCTTCCATCCTGACCTCGTGTCTGCTGACTATCAACCGAGATATTATCAACTGCTGAAGTGATGAAGGTTGCCTATAAGTTTATATTGCTATTCTTGGGCGCAGTTGTATTCTTTGTGCTCAACCTGCTGTTGGGAACGGTGAAGATACCTGTTGATGCCGTTGTTAGCATCCTGCTTGGCGATGAAAGCGTGTCTGAGATTTGGTTCAACATCGTCTGGAGTTCGCGTGTGCCACAAGCTTTGACCGCCACGATGGCAGGGGCAGGCTTAGCCGTTAGCGGTCTTCAGATGCAGACAGTTTTCCGCAATCCTTTGGCTGGCCCTTCTGTGCTGGGTATCTCCAATGGTGCCTCGTTGGGTGTTGCATTCGTCGTGCTGCTCTCAGGCTCGTTAGGCGGTGTGGCACTGAGTCGTCTCGGTTATTTGGGCGACGCCGCTATGTCTGTCGCTGCTATTGTGGGCGCTTTGGCTGTAATGGCGCTTATTCTCTATGTGTCGCAGAAGGTGAAAGGCAACGTTACCTTGCTGATTATCGGTGTGATGATAGGCTATTTGGCCAATGCCGTGATAGGTGTGCTCAAGTTCTTCTCTGCCGAAGAGGATGTGAAAGCGTTTGTCGTGTGGGGGTTAGGCTCTTTCGCGCGTGTGAGCGGAGACCAGATGATGCTTTTTGTCACCCTCATGGCTGTGCTCTTGCCTTTGAGCATGTTGCTGAGCAAGACTATGAACATCTTGCTTCTGGGTGATTACTATGCCAGCAACCTCGGCTTGAACTTGAAACGTGCACGTCTTTGGGTCATTAGCAGTTCGGGCATCCTTGTGGCGATAGTTACCGCCTATTGTGGCCCCATCATGTTCATCGGTCTTGCTGTACCTCATCTTTGCCGTGCTCTTTTCCGTTCGAGCGACCACCGCATCCTCATGCCTGCCACGATGCTCACAGGTGCCTGTCTTGCCCTCGTTTGCAATCTTGTTGCCCGTATGCCTGGCTTCGAAGGAGCCTTGCCTGTCAACTCTGTCACAGCCTTGATAGGCGCTCCCGTCATTGCTGCAGTGCTCTTTGGAAGAAAGCATGACGAGGTGAGGGAGTGAGGACTGTGTGGATTTTCTAAACTTTTCTAAAGGAAATGGACTGGATACCTATATTCTTCATCGGCTTTAGCGTGTGCTGGTATGCCTTGCAGGCACATGAACTGTTTGCTAAGGAATCACCCTCGCGGCTGCAACGGCTGTTGGGCTGTATCTTCGTGTGGTGGGGGCTGAGCACACTGAAAGACCTGCTTTTTTACCCTCCCCATCTGGATTTCGGCAATGTGCTCAGCCACGTGTTCTTTTTGGATGGCTGCGGAGCCGTGACGTTTGCTCTCCTGCTCTTTGAACTCACTATGCCAGGGTGGGTCACTCGGCGGCGGACGGCCTTGATGCTGCTTCCCTTCCTGATATTCTTCGTGCTTCACCTCTTCATCCGTGCTGCTTGGTTCGACAGCGTGTTTACGGTATTTTTTGTCTCTTTCGCGTGGGTGGCGATGTTAATCGCTGTCTTCAAGGGACGTAGTTATGCCCACGCCATCCGTCAGAACTATTCGGACTTGGAGGATGTAGACATCTCATGGATGTGGTACATCATGGTGGCTTTCTTCGTCTGTCAGCATGTGTGGTGGATTGTTTCCAGTACACTCGATGCTGTGGCCGATAGTTTCTACTATGTCTCATCGCTGGTCTGCTGGCATTTCACACTGAGGGGTGTCAACCGTCTGCGCCCGTTACGATTGCCCGAAGTGGATGTGAAGCCTACGAACGACGTTCTCCACAATCTTGCGAAGAAGGATACGATTGATGTTTCATCCTCCACCACACTTGCATCCAAGAAGCGAATTCGAAATTTGGCTGGGCGTCTGGAGCAACTGATGGAAGACGAACGGCTCTACTTGAATCCCGATCTCACTATGGCCGACCTCACCGTGCGTCTGGGCACCAACAGAACCTACCTGAGCGAATATCTGTCGACGGAACTGAACACTACTTTCTACGATTACATCAACCGTCTGCGCATTGAGCGTTGTGTGATTCCTATGATACAGACCGACTCTACCCTCTCTCTCGAAAGCATCGCTGCCGAGGCTGGCTTCAAGAGCATCACCACTTTCCGCCGCGCTTTCCGCAAACTGACGGGGCAACTGCCCAGCGAGTATATGCGCCAATGAAGCAAAAAACGCGCTATGCCGTCAAAAACGTGCGCCATTCTGCCCGAATGCTCTTTGTTTGGGCTCTTTTTTGTCATTAATGCCAGCCTTTTTCCCTAACTTTGCTGGAAAAACAAAAAACAGTCACATGAAGGAAAAACACTTGAAAATGACATTGGCGCTGTTGACCATCTGCTCCTCGATGCTGGCACAGCCGCCCCACAGCCAAGTGGGCTACGACAAGAGTAGCAACACACTCACCACCTTGCACTATAGTTACGGGAACAGGGTGGAAAGCATCATTTACACAGGGCAGGACCAGACAACCATCTCTGTTAATAGTAATGGCATGCCCACAGAAATCACCAATAGTCTCGCCACGGTCAGTTTCAGTTATGCTGGCACCCGTTCCGTCACCGTGACGCAGACGGTCAATGGCCAGACGAAGACTGATAGGTTGTCGCTTGACTCTGATAAGGTGCTTAGCTATCGTGAGGAGTACAACAGGTTCAATCAGAATCCTTCGGTCGTTGACAAGATTGACATCTTTCTGGCAGGAGGTGGTGCCAAGATGATTGGCAATGTGCTCAGCCTCGTCACTGACAAACTGAAGAATCCTATCGGCGCTTGTTTTGAGGAGGCTCTCAAAGCCGCCAAGAAGACCGACCGTTCCATCATCAACATCAACTCGCTGGAGGCGTTGAATGAGGCTTCCAATTTCAGCGTGAATATTGGCGACCATGCCCAAAATGCGCTCACCAACGTCGTGTTCAACAAGTATGGTGAGTGGACGCAAACCTGGAGCGATATGGTCTATAACTTCCAGATGCAGCAATATCATGAGCAGAAGGCCAGCAACCAGATGGAAAAGGAGTGGCGCGTCTCGATGGCCGCAACACTGATGGCCAATGGAAAGACCTTGGAGGAGGCTGCCCAAGCCATTGCCAAGGCTGACCAGAAGAGGCGCGGCTTGCAGCCGAGCAAGCCTGCCTCTGGAATACAAATGGGCAAAGGGGGAAACCGGGCCAAGAACAACGATGAGCAGGGTAACATCGGCACCGATGGTGACAAAGACAAAAAAGATGATGAGGATAATGGCCTGCCCGACTTTGATAAGCCGGATGGAATCATCTCCTACATCAAGATGCTGGCCAACGAGAAGCATCGCGGTCTGCCCCATACTGTCAACGTGCAGTATAACCGATACACCCTTTGGGATCCCCTTGCCTACAATTTCAAGCTGAATCCTGACAAGAGGACGTACAGCGTGGAGGACTACTCCAAGTATGCAGGAGATGCCCATGCTCTTGGGGCTTTGCTTGAGAAGCCTTTCGTCCACCTGATTATTTGGTGGGGGGCT
Organism: Bacteroidaceae bacterium; assembly: GCA_017448965.1. GTDB lineage: Bacteria > Bacteroidota > Bacteroidia > Bacteroidales > Bacteroidaceae > Minthosoma. The sequence continues at coordinate 34,479 of JAFSKK010000038.1, forward strand.
GAAAGTGAAGAAAAGAAAATTCCTATCCCCAAGCCTGTGGATGATAGGAAGTATAAATACTAATTCTTAAAAACTAAACAACAATGAAGACAAGAAATCTTTTGGTCGCTGGTGCCGTGGTGCTGGTGGCAGGTGTATTCTCCGCTTGCGGAGGAGGTGGTAACGGTACAGAGGCGGAAGCGGAAGCTGCGTCATTGCCTACTGATGGAATCTTAGGCGAACTGCCCAAGGTGGTTGCCGAATATGAGGCAGCAGAAGCTGCTGCAGAGGCTCAATATGAGGAACTGAAACAGAGCGACCCCGAGAAGGCGAAAGAGTTCTGGCGTGATTATATCGCGCAAGGAAACACGACGAAGTTCAAGAAGGAGACCTTACCTGCCGTGGAGAAGACATTGGAAGGTAAGGAGATTCCGGGTGAGGTGGCTGAAGGTCTACCCATCAAACTCGAAAAGAACTTCACGCTTGATGATAAGCGCGATGCCAGCACCACTGGCGTGTTTGTGGCAGGGGCATCGAACGAGACCCTGATCATTAACTACTATCCAGTGGCTTTTGATGCTGACGGCAATGCCATCAGTGTTGGACGCAACATCAGTTTCAGCGACTATCCTATCAAAGAAGGCAAGACGTTCCGCGTCAGCATCCACATGAGTGTCAAGGGCAAGAATGCAGCCCAGTGGGCTCGTTTGGCCAAGATTGTTATTATGGACAAGACCAGCGAAACTTACAAACAGATAGAAGCGCAGATGAAGGGTGAGTAGGTCGCTGGCCTGAGCGATCTGTATATAAGGGGTAGGCACTTTAAAATGCATGCCCCTCTTTTTCTTATGTTGCCAGAGTTCTTTCCCTTTTTCATTGCAGGAGCAGGATGGTCAGATGCCCGTTGGGAAGCAGTGGGTCACAGTGGTGGTGGCAATGGCGGATGATTGTGGAACGGAAGTTCTCTATATGTTCTGTTGGGATGATGTCCCAAAGTTCGCGAGCAAGGGTGATGCGTTCTGCCTGTTGGATGGTGGTTGTGGAGCAGTTGGCTTCTTGCAGCATTTGGACGATGAAGTTCTTGTTCATGGTCACTTTCTTGCTGTGGGTGTCGAGATGCCCTTCTGCCAGTTTCACGGCTTTGCCAAGCATGATGCCGAGGGTGACTTGAGATATGGCAAGGCTGTTGGCTATCTTGAGGGTCTCACCGATAGCGTTGCCATATTCCACGAAGGCTTGGGAGGGGAGGTTGGGGTAGTGGGCATGCAGGGCTTTCTCGCTCTTGGCTCCGCTATGAATGACCACTCGTTCCGTGCCGCTTGCCTTTGCCACTTCCATACACTTGCGGATGCTCTCAATGAAGGCCTCTTCGCTGAAGGGCTTGACGATGCCCGACACGCCAATGATGCTGATACCTCCCTCGATGCCAAGACGAGGATTGAAGGTCTTTCTGGCGATCTCTGCTCCCATCGGAACGCTGATGGTGACTTTGTAATGAGGTATCCCTAATTGCTCAAGGTTCTCTTTGATCATCTGGCGTGGAGCTTTGTTGATGGCACTCTCGCCCACTGGGTAGTCGAAGCCGGGGAGGGTGAACCTGCCTACTCCTTCACTACCAACAATTTCCAAATGGTCAGCCTTTTCCACCGTTGCTCTGATTTCGATGCCGTCCGTCACATCGGGGTCATCTCCTGCCTCTTTGATACAATAGGCATAGCCGTCACCATAGCCGACCGCCACCATGATTGTTTCGCCATTGGGTAGAAGGATAGGCACCTCGTTGGGGGTCTCGTCCTTCAACAGCCGAATGGTTGCCGCTACCGCTGCAGCTGTGGCGCAGGTGCCAGTGGTCAATCCGCTGTGCAGGGGGTAGAATGCAGGCAATAGCCTCTCCACCATCCGTCTGAGGCCGTGCTCGCCGTTTACGAGGTGAAATACCTTGGGTGTCTTTGGACGCTTGATGGCATACATCTTCATACCAAGCTTTCTGGCTTCTTCCACTTTCTCCATAAAGCCACCTGTTATTCCGCTTTCTTTCATCAGCACACCATCTGCATCGGGTGTGTTAGGATAGAAAAACAATTGTTCGTCTGTGGCTCCTTGTTCATGTGCCAAACGGATGCTGCTTTCTCTGTTCAGAATTCGGTAGAGCACATGCGTGCCCTGTGCTTCCAAGGGTTTCAATTTCGAGATGCTCTGTACGCCTGTCGTGGCGAGGAGCACCTGGCAGTCAATTTGACGGATGGCATCGTCGAAGTCATCACACCATGTGATGTCCTTGTCTCTTTCAGGAAAGATGCGCTCAAAACGTATCGCAGGGATGTTCTGTTTCTTAGCGACTTCGGCCACTGTCCGATGCAATACCTCCGCAAAAGGGTGTGCCGCATCCACCAGCAAGCCCACTTTATGCTCCTGACAGAATGCTAGCATCGCTGCTTCGTCCATCGCTCCGTCCACACGGATGCCATGCCGTAGCACCACTTCTTGCTCGCCCGTTTTCGTGCTATAGTAGAATGTGTTGCCAGCCTCTTCCAAGGTCTCAATGGCCTTGCGCCCTTCTGTCGTTCCGCCAAATACCAATATACTTTCCATGCTCCGTTGGGGTATTTCATCGGCAAAATTACATAAAAAACGGACATTCGCCCCCCTTTTCTCCCTCTTTTTGATTCTATCTGCCACAAAATGACTATCTTTGACACGAAAACCATCCGAAGCATCTGGATTTGTTGCAGACAATGATGCAAAGAAAACTGGAAGGAAATGAATGCGAAAGAAATCATAGAGTACATGGAGTCGTTGTACAATGAGGAACAACGGCAGGTGCTGATGCGCTTCTTCAAAACGGGGGTGGGGGAGTATGGTTATGGCGATGAGTTCTTGGGGCTGAAAGTGCCACAAACGCGAGAAGTCGTCAAACAGGCATGGGATTTGCCGTTGAGCGAAGTGCCGGAGTTGCTGATGTCGCGCTGGCATGAAGTGAGGCTTTGCGGACTCCTGATTCTCGTGGAAAAGTTCGAGAAACAGGCAACCAAGCGGTTGGAACACAATGCCGACGCCATTGTGAAGCGTGATGAAATCGTCACGATGTATCTGCAATATGCCGAGCAGGCCAACAACTGGGACTTGGTCGATTTGTCTGTCCACAAGATACTTGGGCATTGGTTGCTGTTGCCAACGAATTTGGGCGACAAGGATTATAAGATAAAGGTACTTGATGAACTTGCCGCCAGTTCTTGTCTCTGGAAACAGCGTATGAGCATTGTATGTTCGTGGAAGACCTCACAACAGGGAGACCCGTCGTGGTGTCTGCGATATGCCCAAATCCACCTTCACCATCCCCACGATTTGATGCACAAGGCCGTAGGTTGGATGCTCCGCGAGATGGGCAAGCGCGTCTCGATGGACCTGCTTCGCGATTTCCTCCATCAACATGCTCATGAGATGTCGCGCACCATGCTCCGCTATGCCATCGAAAAGATGCCTGAAGGGGAACGGAAGATGTGGATGAGAACGGATTAGACTAATTATGAAGAAAACAAAAGAAAAAGGTTCATCCGACAAATGCATAGGTCTTATCGTGTAGAGAAAGGATTTTGAGTTCAAAGAACTTCTCGTCTCTGTATCCACATGCTTGTCTCTTCATTGTTTTGATTTTGTTGTTTATCCCTTCCAGTTTCCCTGTAGAGAT
>JAFSKK010000039.1 GCA_017448965.1 Bacteroidaceae bacterium
AAAATCACTTACAAAATGTCAATTTCAAAGTTCCTATTATTGATGAAATCGGTTTTCAGAACTTACATTTGTTCCGTTTGTGGATGATTTCTCCAACAAAAAGTTAGACAATTTTTCTAATGACCGATTTGGGTTAAACAATCTTTTTTATACGAACACGAATCGCACGAATCTTCACGAAAGGAATCCACATCAGGACATGTTCGTGTCCATTCGCGGGATTCGTGTTCGCCCTTTATCTCTTTTTATTTCACATATACTTTCTTGCCGTCCTTGATGTAGATGCCCTTGGCAGGGGCAGCCACGCGCTGGCCGTTCAGGTTGTAGTAGACGCCGTCAGAAGTCTTCTTGCCGGCTGTCTCGACATCTTCGATGCCTGTGGCGTTATCCTCGTCCACCAGGATGAAGCCGCGCTCCTTCGCTGCGGGCGTGAGGTTGGAGTCAAGTACACGAATGAAGGCTCTGTTGGCGGCAACGGTCGATGACGTGTCATTCTTTCCAGTCACCCAGCTGTGGGCTGTTTTGTAGTAGAAGCCTATGCTGGTCTCAACACCTCTCTTCGCGGTGAAGATGGAGTAGTAGGGGTCTGCATCGTTGTCATCGATTCCGTCATTGTCTGCGTCAACAAAGTTATTGTTGTACTCGATGTCGACAGTACGTGTGTCCTCTGTCACGCCCTTCAGCCAGTTGCCGCTCAAGTCCTCGTCCGTCTCCTGGTCGGTCACGCACATAGTGTATGTGCCAGGGTTGGCGTTGATGATGACTCCCGTATTGGCCGGGATGACACCTTGCTTGATGCGCTTCATCGTGGCCGTGCCGGCACTGTAGTCCCAACTGTCAATACTGATGTTTGTTACGATGCAGGGCACGAAGTAGTTGGCATCAGGAATTTCCACCGCGTATGGCAGGTAGAGGGTAGCAACGCCTTCCGAACCTACCGTAAGTGTATAGTCGCTCACCTTCATGTCGGTGAAGTACACCTGGAGGGCGGGGAGTTCGGTCTCCTTGCTCACTGCGGAGAGAGTGGAGAGGCTTGGCGTGCCTGTCTGGTTCTCCTTCACGGTGTAGGTGTCGGTGCTCACGGCGAGGGTGGCGGGGTTGAAGGTGCCGCGCATGCTGAAGCCGTTCTTGCTCACGCTCACGGGCGTGCCGATGACGAGCTTGTGGGAGAGGCGGAAGCCGTCGTAGGTCTTTCCGTTCTCTGAGTAGGTGGGCTTCTGTGCGGGCAGGATGAGGTAGGGCTTGCCTGCCTCGATGGATGTGGCGTCGGCGAGGGTGATGGCGTTCACCTTGTCTCCGCTTCGGGTGTCTCCGCTGAGGGTCTTGAGCTGGGTGGCTGCGCCGAAGATGGAGGCGAGCTGCTTGGTCGTCACGTCGATGGGCAGGCAGATGGAGGTCCACTGGCCGGCGGTGAAGGTGCGGCGGATGTGCACGATGCCGGTCTTGCCGTCGTAGCCCATGAGGGTGGCGGTGTTGTCGTGCGCGGCGTCACCGTAGAAGTAGCACTCCACGGGGGCCACCTCGGTCAGGTAGCCGGGGTCGGTGCTCTCATCGATGTGGGCGTAGCCAGCGTCCGTCGCGCTGGGTTCGTACTTCTGGTTGTCGCCGCCGACGATGCTTTCGCAGCCGAGGAACATGTCGGTGCCGTGGTCACCGCTGTCAATCACCTTGTCGGCGTTGAAGGTGAGGTCGACGATGATGGTCTTCAGCTGGGAGTCTCCCTGGAACATGCCTGCCATCTTGGTGACGTTGGGCGTGCCGAAGGAGGAGATGTTGAGTTGCTTGATGGAGGTGCAGCCCTTGAACATGTTCTCCATCGTGGTCACGCCAGAGGTGTAGAAGGTTGCAAGGTTGAGCTCGACGAGGTTGTCTTGCTCGTCGTACTTGTTGGCCTTGAGCGAGGAGCAGCCCTGGAACATGCCGCTCATGTCGGTCACCTTGATGGTGTTGAAGTATTCGGTCAGGGTGGCGATGTCGGTCAGGGAGGAGCAGCCGGAGAACATGTCCTTCATCGTGGTCACGTTGGCTGTGGAGAAGTTGCTGCCGAAGGTGACGGAGGTCAGGGCGGAGCAGTCCTGGAACATGCCGGACATGTCGGTCACATTGCTGGTCTTGAAGGTCAACTTCATGTCGGCTGTGGAGAAGTCGAGGGCGGTGAAGTTGGTGCCCTTGAACATGTCCTTCATCGAGGTGCACTCGGTGGTGTTCAGGTTCTCAAGGCCGGAGATGGTGGCGTTGGTCATGCCGGAGAACCAGGCTTCGCAGGTCGTGGGGCGCATGTAGCCGAAGGAGGACTCGATGACGACGTTGTCAATGGTGGAGACGTCCACACCAGCAGCCTCCAGCAGGGCGTGGAGATTCCACTTGTTCTCGCCCATGGTGGAGAGGTTGTCGATGACGGTGAGGCCGGTGGTGAACTCTATCTCCGGATCACCAGCGGGCACAACGGGTTTGAAGGAGGTTGACTTCACATCGGAGGCTCCGCGGTTGCAGAGGTAGAGGGTCACGTTGCCGGCTCCGTCGTCGTGAACCACGGCGAAGGCCTTGGTGGAGGTGAGCAGGCCAGGAAGGCCGTCCTGACCGTCTGGGCGGGCGTAGTTCAAGTTCTCAATGGAGAGTCTTACTCTCATATTGGCAGAAGGCTGATTGTCCGGAAAATTTGCATGGGGCGTTCCCTGCTCCATGTTAGGATTTGCCTCGCAGGCAGAATAGAACTGAGCGTATGTGGTGCCATTGCCACCAACAAGATTTGTACAATTTAGAAAAGCTTCGCTGAAAGCATTGCTCCAATCTCCATACATATTCTGTTTCGGGGTTGATTGGGTCACCTTGCTCATGTCCCATCCGTTGCCTACATAAATGGTCTTCAGTTTTGTATCACTTGCAAACATTTTGAAGATAGAAGTTACATTGCTGGTGTTTAAGTTTGATATATCAAGAACTTCTAGTTGTGCTAATCCTCCAAATAGAGCTGCTGCTGAAGTTATTTTATTATTTTCCCAAAGGGAAAGGTCTAATTCTTTTAATGATCCGCATTGGTAAAAGATTTCGGCGAAGGTATTAAAATTAGAAACATCCCAACCTCGCACATTGATAGTTTGTAAAGATGCACAGCCTGAAAAAGCAGCATTTGCTGTGCTTACATTAGATGTGTTCCAATTGCTTACGTTTAGATGTTTCAATCCCGTACATTCACGGAATATATGGGCTATGGACTGGCAATTAGATACATCCCATTGGTTCAAGTCCAAAGATTCTAATTTTTTACAATAATGAAACATTCTCTCCATCGAAGTCGCTTGGTCTGTCTTCAAGTATTCAATGTTCTTGATACTTGTAATCTGACGACATCCAATAAACATATACCCACAAGATTGGGGGTGGTAATTAGCGATAAAGGCATCGGTAAGTTCTGCGTAGGTGACCTTGTTGGCGCGTTTATAGTTTGAACTGACCCATAAAGGTGATACGCTGCCATCGCTGACCCATCCTGTCCATTTTGGTACACCGTTTTCTTTTTCACCGAAGTCATAGTATTTGCCCACCACGTTACCATCTTCCATCAAATCACTGGTAGGTTTCGTGCCGTAATCATAGATGAGGTCGTAAGTGGCATTATCGGCATCGAATATCTCGCCGTTGTTAACCTTCATCGTGATGAAAGCCTGTCCTTGTGCCCACATAGACTGCGGCAATAGCCACACGGCCGCTATGAGGGCGAGTAGCGTGTAAAAGAATTTCTGTTTCATAGTCTCTAAAGTTTTAGAGCCTATAGCCATCCCCTGATTCGGCTGTGAATAAAAATGAGTTTGATTTATAAATGAAAGAACGTGGGAAAGCTGTACTTGCCTACCCCACATGCAGGCCCTGGAATTGCCTCGAACAAGGATAAACAACCAGATGCCCACGCTGTTGGTATTATAGCACAACACACACACATACAAGACACTATATCCCATAGGGGTACACTTCTTGCTAAACATGCTGCATGTCATTGCATATAATACTTTCAACATGAACGTCTTAACGGTTTTACCTTCTTGTTCGAATACAAATTTTCCAGGTTTGCATGTCGAAGATAAACGTCGTAACGTCCTTTTTAATAACCCTTAAGGCAACCTCGGCCGAGGCCTTGGTCACGATCCGTCGGAGCCGATGCTCTTCCGAACTGGCGGCAAAGATAAGGCAAAACTCTAATTGGAACAAAAAAAATGTAAAAAAAGTGATGAAATGGTTGAAAAAAGTGTTGCAAACCCGAAAAAGCTTCCGATTCTTTTGTCAAATGCCGTGATTAGAGTTATCTTTGCCACTGAAACCAAAATCAGGACGAATATGGATACTCAGAAACCTTATGTGATAGGTGTTGACCTTGGAGGCACCAACACCGTGTTTGGAATTGTGGATGCACGTGGCAATATCGTGGCGGAAGATTCCATCAAGACGCAAGCCTATAAGACAGCCGACGCATTTGTGGAGGCGGGTGTGGTTTGTCTCAAGCCTCTCATCGAACAGGTGGGTGGCATCGACAACATTGCAGGCATGGGCATCGGGGCACCTAATGCCAACTACTACAGTGGCGCCATTGAGATTGCTCCCAACCTCTGTTGGGCACACGATTGTGTGGTGCCTCTTGCCCAGATGTTCTCAGAGAAACTGAGACCCTCTCTGTCCTGCGGACTTTCCCGTCCTCAGCAAGAGCACTTGCTTCGGTCGCTCCCGGCAGAGAGACATTTAGTCTCTCCGCTTTTCGGTCGCTACCCCCGTAATGGGGAGAGCCATCCGGACGGTCTTCCTCCCCATTACGAGGAAGGGCAGGAGAGAGGGGCCTTCCCCGTTCGTCTCACCAACGATGCCAACGCCGCCGCTATGGGCGAGATGGCATACGGAGCCGCTCGTGGCATGAAGAACTTCATCGTCCTCACGCTTGGTACGGGTGTTGGCTCGGGTATCGTCATCAACGGCCAACTTGTCTATGGCCACGATGGTTTTGCAGGCGAATTGGGTCATGTCACTATGGTGCGTGGCAAGGAGGGGCGTCCTTGCGGATGTGGTCGTACCGGCTGCTTAGAGTCATATTGTTCCGCTACAGGTGTGGCACGTACAGCACGTGAGATTCTTGCCAACACCGACCGTCCTTCGCTCCTGCGCAACAAACCAGCTGAGGAAATCGAGTCGCTCGATGTCTCCATTGCTGCCAGCAAGGGCGACGAGGTGGCCAATGAAATCTTCCAGTTTACAGGCAAGATGTTGGGTGAGGCCTGTGCCGACTTTGCCGCCTTTTCATCCCCTGAAGCCTTTATTTTCTTTGGAGGCCTCTGCAAGGCTGGCGACCTCATCATGAAGCCCATCGAGGAATCCTACAATCAGCACGTCATGCCTATCTTCAGAGGCAAGGCCAAGTTCCTGGTCAGCGGGCTGATGAACGCCAATGCAGCCGTGCTGGGTGCTTCGGCATTGGGATGGGGTGAGTGAAACAACAGGCAAAAAAAACGTGGCGGTGCTTTGTGCATCGCCACGTTTTTTATTGTTGTGTTTACTTTGTTTATTTCATTGAATAAACCACGTCCATGATCTTCTTGCCTATCTCGTCGGCAGCTTCCATCGTGGCTGCCTCTGAATAGACACGGATGATGGGTTCTGTGTTGGACTTGCGCAGGTGAACCCACTTGTCGGGGAAGTCAATCTTCACGCCGTCGATGTCGTTCACCTCGGTACCTTCCTGTCCTGTGTACATCTCCTTCACCTTGGCGAGGATGGCATCCACATCGGTGGAGGCATCGAGGTCGATGCGGTTCTTGGCGATGGCATAGTCGGGATAAGTGGCACGGAGTTGGCTGACTGTAAGCCCTGGTTTTGCCTCGCGCTCGTGTGCCAGATGACTGAGGAAGAGGGCAATGCCTACGAGGGCATCACGTCCATAGTGAGCAGCGGGATAGATGACACCACCATTTCCCTCGCCACCAATGACGGTGTTGGTTTCCTTCATCTTGGTCACCACGTTCACCTCGCCTACAGCGGCAGCGTTGTACTCCATACCGTACTTGCGGGTCACGTCGCGCAGGGCACGGGTGGAAGAGAGGTTGCTCACCGTGTTGCCAGGGGTGTGCTTGAGGATGTAGTCAGCCACCGTCACAAGAGTGTATTCCTCGCCATACATTTTGCCGTCTTCGCAGATGAAGGCGAGGCGATCCACGTCGGGGTCAACCACGAAGCCCACATCGTTGCCGCCTTTGGCCATCAGACCCATGATGTCGGAGAGATTTTTCTCCAGCGGTTCTGGGTTATGTTGGAAGTCGCCAGTGGGGTCTGCATAGAGTGGGGTGATATTCTCCACGCCCAGCGCGAGAAGGAGTTTGGGCAGGATGATGCCACCCACGGAGTTGATGCTGTCGAAGGCCACATGGAAGTTCTGCTTCTTGATGGCTGCTACATCAACGAGGTCAAGATCGAGCACCATGTCGATGTGCTTTTGGTCGTAGGAGTTGTCCTCTATATACTTGCCTATGTGATCCACATCGGCAAAGTCGAAATCTTCTGCCTCAGCAATCTTGAGCACCTCGTTGCCTTCGGCAGCATTGAGGAACTCACCCTTCTCGTTGAGGAGTTTGAGGGCGTTCCAGTGACGGGGATTGTGGCTGGCGGTGATGATGATGCCACCACAGGCACCTTCCATTGCCACTGCAATCTCTGTGGTAGGAGTGGAGGCGAGGCCGATGTTGACTACATCGAAGCCCATGCCCATGAGGGTGCCACACACAACGTTCTTGACCATCTCGCCAGAGATGCGGGCATCGCGACCCACGACAATCTTGTTGCTCTCCACCTTCGTGGTGCGACGGATGAGCGTGGCGTATGCACTCGTAAATTTCACAATGTCGAGGGGATTCAAACCCTCGCCGGCACGTCCGCCAATCGTTCCGCGGATGCCTGAGATAGATTTAATGAGACTCATAATATATATTTACAATTGAACAATTTACTATTTACTATTTATTTTATGATTTGACAATTTGTTGATTTGCGAAAAGTGTTCAATTGTTCAATTGCCTAATAAATTGTAAATTGTAAAATGTCAGATGGTACATGTGTTTAGTATTTCGGTGGAATCTGATATGTGATTTCGTAATAGAATGGCAGCACATAGCCTGAGGCGTTGTTGGTGCCCGAAGAATGGGGCACGATGATGCGCACTTTGGCTTCTTCACCAGCTACCTTGGTCAAGCGGATGAAGTTGAGAGGCTTCAGCCACCCTTTGGGTACATTGGAACCATACGCTGAAAGCATTACGCCAGCGGTGTACCAAGCGGTGTAACTGCGGCTATAGTGGCTGTAGGTGCACATCATCACATCTTCGATGCTGGATTTGTAGATATTGCTGTTGGTGGTGTCGGCACTCTCGATGTCATATTCGAGGAACTTGCAAAGCAGCGGACGGGTGACGGTGGAGTCTTCTTTTTCCTTGGCCAGTTCGACCATCGTGGGGCCTTCCCCCTTGCGTACAATCTGCATATAGATGCCGTCTTCGTTGAACAGGACGAACTCGTTCTTCTCAACGTCTGTCGTGCTGTCCTGTGCATAAAACTGCGATTCGGTGATGACAGTGATCGGACCAACGAACTCGTTCTCACGGAGAAAACGGCCAATGGCACTCTTCTCCTTCGCCTTCTGCTTGGCATAGGTTTCGTGGTCGTTACAACTGGTGGCTGTGAACACGGCAATGCTCACGAACCAAGTCGCGAGCATTGAATAAAGTAATTTCTTCACTTCTTTGTCATTATAATTTGATCATCATTCTTCTTCATCCACGGCTTCCTCTGTGGCAGGAGTTTCCTCTTTCTTCTTGGCCAGATACTCGGGCAATGCGAGTCCTGCCTGGTCGAAGAGTTCGTGGAGTGGGGGAACGCTCTTCATTAGGCCGCTGAGGAAATTGGCGGTGCTGCCCTTTCCGTCGGCTGAGTTGCCTGAATCCCAAACGGTGACGTGGTCGATGTTGATGCCCTTGACGGCTTCTACCTGCGTCTTCACCAGTTCTGGCAACTTCTCCAAGAGCAGGAGCATATAAGCTTTGTTGGCGTCGCCACCGGCAGCCTGCACCATCTTGTCGTAACCCGATGCTTGACGCGACAGGATCTCGAAGAGACCCCTTGCCTCGGCTTCCATCTTGGCGTATGCGGCATCGGCTTCACCTTTTGCGTTCACACGAATCTTCTCTGCTTCGGCTTCTGCCTCGATAATCTTACGTTTCTTCTCGATTTCCTGGCTGACGAGCACGTTGGCGCTCTGGGTGGCACGTTCACGGTCTGCACGGGCTTCCTCGGCTTTCTGTTCAGCAGAATAAGCCTCTTCGAGTGCCTTGGCGGCGGCCACTTTCTCAGCAGCGATGGCTTTGCGTTGTGCCTCTGCTTCCCGTTCGCGGCGGTCGGCTTCTGAGTTGGCTATCTGCACCTTGGCTTCGTTCTCACCTTGTACAGCCTGTGCATTGGCTTCAGCAGTACGGATACGGGTCTCTCGGTTGGCTTCAGCCTTACCGATTTCACCAAACTTCTCTTGTTCAGCCACACGCACCTTGGCTTCGTTGATGGCCTTGGCAGCGGCTTCCTGTCCGAGTGCCTCGATGTAACCGCTCTCGTCGTTGATGTCGGTCACGTTCACGTTGATGAGGCGCAAACCAATCTTCTTCAGTTCTACCTCTACGTTGCTGGAGATGGCCTCAAGGAACTTGTCGCGGTCGCTGTTCAGTTCCTCAATGCTCATGGTGGCGATGACGAGACGCAGCTGACCGAAGAGAATATCTCGTGCCAGTTCCTGAATCTGGGCAGCCGTAAGACCCAACAGACGTTCGGCGGCAGCTGTCATGCTCTCGGTGTCGGTGGAGATACCCACGGTGAAGCGGCAAGGCACATCCACGCGGATGTTCTGACGCGACAGGGCATTGGTCAGGTTGGCGTCAATGCTGATGGGGGTGAGGCTCAAGTAGGCATAGTCCTGAATGATGGGCCACACGAACGTACCACCGCCATGCACACATTTGGCAGACCCTTTGTTGCCTGTGGTTCCGTACACTACCAGAATCTTGTCAGAAGGACATCTCCTGTAACGATTGATGATGGAGATAAGCAACACGATGGCTACAACCACCGCTACAATAATAAGATAAGTCATTTATAGTTACAATTTTACGATTTACTATTTACGATTTATTTCACTAACACGGTGGAACCGTCAATGGTGCTGACCACTTCCACCTTCTGGCCGCTGGCGATGCTGTCTCCATCGGTCATGGCATCAAACTCGTGCACGGAACCGTTGAGGCTCACCTGCACCTTTCCCTTGCCGCTCTGCCCGGCAGGGATGCGCAGATAGACATCGACCGTCTTGCCTACGCAGTCGGCAATGTCGAAGGCACCGTTGTGCTCCAGTTTCTTGGTTTGTTTCTTGATGAAGAAGAACATGAGCACAAAAGCCACGCCTACCAGCAGGGCAAGCAGGGTGAGCACCCAGTAGTTCTCGATGGCGGTGCTCAAGCAGACACCACCCCAGCCGAAGCCGACGATGAAGTTGACAAAGTTCTTGATGCTGAACAGCGAGATGCCGCCTCCCAAGTCCATGGTGTCGGCACCATCGAAGTCTACATCCATGTCGCTGCTGTCCATTCCGATGAGCGTCAACACCATCTGAATAAGGAAGATGATGGAGCCTACGACAGCACATACCCAGAACACCTGCATCCAAGTGTCCATGTCCTGAAAGGATTCCCACCACGTCGTCTCCAGATCGTACGAAGAGATGGGTGCAACATCTAATAAATTCATCATGACTCTTGGTTTTTGAGAGTTTTTGACTTCGTCCAGCGCATATCTGGCTGAAAAACGCCACAAAGATAAGGAAAAGTGAGGAGTTAGCAGTGATGAGTTAGGAGTTTTTTTACTAGATGACACTATTTTTTATAAAAAAGTAACAATTATCAATCGTGAATTATGAATTATGAATTGTGAATTGTGAATTATCAATCATCAATTGTCAATTATCAATTAAAACTCTTACCTTTGCAGCCAAATTAGCAAAACAAACATTTATGAAAATAGGATTTGACAACGAGAAATACCTCAAGATTCAGTCGGAGCATATCCGTGAACGCATTGCCCAGTTCGATGGCAAACTGTATCTTGAGTTGGGTGGCAAACTCTTCGACGACCACCATGCATCGCGTGTGTTGCCAGGCTTTAAGCCCGACAGCAAGTTGCGTATGTTCAAGCAGTTGAGCGACAGTCTTGAGATTGTTATTGTGATCAGTGCCGAAGACATTGAGCAGAACAAGATGCGTGCCGACCTCGGCATCACCTACGACGAAGATGCGCTCCGTCTGCGCGACGAGTTCATGAGCCGTGGCTTCTATGTGGGTTCGGTGGTCATCACTCACTACGACGGCCAACGTGCAGCCGACCAGTTCCGCCACCGTCTCGAGCGCATGGGCATCAAGTCCTATTTCCACTACTTGATCGACGGCTATCCCCACAACGTGGAACTGATTGCCTCCGATGAGGGCTTCGGCAAGAACGACTATGTGGAGACCACCCGTCCGCTCGTCATCGTCACGGCGCCAGGTCCTGGCAGCGGCAAGATGGCTGTATGCCTCAGCCAACTCTATGGCGAGAACAAACGTGGCATCCGTGCTGGCTATGCCAAGTTCGAGACCTTCCCCGTGTGGAGCCTTCCGCTCAAGCATCCCGTCAACATCGCCTATGAGGCAGCCACCGCTGACCTCAACGACGTGAACATGATTGACCCTTTCCATTTTGATGCCTACGGTAAGGTGGCCATCAACTACAATCGCGACATCGAGATATTCCCCGTCCTCAATGCCCTCTTCGAAGGCATCTACGGCGAGAATCCCTACAAGTCGCCAACCGACATGGGTGTGAACATGGTGGGCTTCTGCATCAGCGACGATGAGGTGTGCTGTCAGGCTTCCAAGGATGAAATCATCCGCCGCTACTACGATGCGACCAACAAACTCGCCGATGGTGCTTGCAACGAGAGCGAGGTGAGCAAGATTCAAATGCTCTTCAATCAGGCCAAAATCACCACAGCCGACCGTCGTGTCACCGTGGCTGCCAACGAACGGAAGGTGCAGACAGGTGTTCATTGTGCTGCCATGGAAATGGAGGATGGCACCATCATCACCTCCAAGACGGGCGACCTGCTCGGCTGTTGTGCCGCCCTCCTGCTCAACGTGATGAAGCACCTTGCAGGCATTGGCGACGATGTGAAACTCATCCCCCAGAGCATGATTGAACCTATCCAAAAGACCAAGACTGAATACTTGGGAGGTCACAATCCTCGTCTCCACACCGACGAAGTGCTCGTGGCCATCTCCGTCCTTTCGCAGCACGACGAGAACTGCCGTCGCGCCCTCGAACAGCTGCCCAAACTTCGTGGCTGCCAGATGCACTCCACCGTCATGCTCGGCGAAGTCGACCGCAAGATCCTGAAACGTTTAGGCTGCGGACTCACTTGCGACCCCGTGAAGAAGAAATGAACCCATCGAAACAACCGCGATAAGAACTCATTTACAATTCAGAGGGATGTTTACCGACCATATATCTGTTGAGGTGATCCTATTTTTTATCCTCTATGGCATCACGGGCGTGGTGCCTGCCATTGCCGCCTTCTACCTGCTGCTGCGCCGAGGCAATGCCTTCGCGCCTGAGGTGACGTCACCTGTGCGGTTGCGTCGTTGGGCTTCATCATTCTTTGCCGTTTCGACACTGGCACACGTATGGTGGCTGCTGTTCTACCTCTACTCTGGCGACATACATTCCGTGGTCTATATAGTGCTTGCCATACTCGACAGCGTGTTGCTGTTCACCACCTTTGCTGGCACGCTGCTTGCCATGCTTCAGGATCGCCACCGGTCGGTATGGCCCGCCCTGATGGGCATCATACCGTTTGTGGTGATGTCTGCGGTGTACGTCGTCTATCCCCGTAACCTGCTCATACAGATGGCAAGCATATACCTTCTTCTGCTCAGCTTGCTCTTTACCGCATATATGGTCTTCGCCATCAGACAATACGGACGCTGGCTGAACGACAACTACGCCGACTTGGAGAATAAGAAGGTATGGCTGTGCCAAGCGGTGTCGCTCGTCTGCATGCTGCTGTTTGTCGTCTATGTACTCGCTACAGACATGGTCTTAATTTGGCTCATACATGGCATCGAGCTTGTGCTTGTCGCCCTTCTGCTGTGGCGCGTGGAGACCCTGCCAACCTTGGAGACCTTCCCCCAAGCCCTCCTTGAGAAGGATGGGAGTGATGACCCTCAAGAACAAGCAGATGAACTATCCACTTCCCTCACTCACAGGGCAATTGCGGAATCGGAGCAATTGGTGACCGAAGGGAGAGAGGAAATGCAAAAGGGTGAGGCTACTTCTCCCTCTTCCAACATCGAACAGCTGTTGGCTGAGCATTGCGTGGAGGCGCAGCTTTACCTGCAGCACGACCTGACCCTGCAGCAACTGGCTCAGACGATTGGCACCAACCGTTCCTATCTCAGCCAGTATTTCTCCAGCCAAGGCGTCACATACAACACCTATATCAACAACCTCCGCATCAACCACTTCATCACGCTCTACCACAAAGCTACCGCTGCCCATCAACCCATCGTTGCCCAACAACTGGCCAGCGACAGCGGCTACCACAGCTACAGTACCTTCAGCCTCGCCTTCAAACAGCGAATGGGGCAGAGCGTGACTGCGTGGATGCGCAACACCACCAATCTTTAATCTCACACAGAACCGATAACTTCTTTAACTTCGAGCGTCATCGCGAAGCGCTTTGCTCGCAAAGAACCGGTAACTTCAGAAAGTTAAGTAATCTGCTTAATCCGTTTAATCATCCCACAGGGATATGTTTTTTCTCAACGATTACACGGATTAAACTGTTTTTTCCCCTTCCTTCGCTGTTTGACTTTCAAAATATACAAAAATTGTTTCAAAATTTACAAAACATGTTTTTTTTGTGTTTAAAATGATGCTGTTTCTGAAAAATTGCATACCTTTGTGTACTTTAACACGAAAAACTAATCAATAATGCATAAAAACACATGAAAATGAAATCATTCAAATGGACTTTGATGCTCGGCCTCGTAGCCGGGTTGGTGTCATGCGGCATTGACATGCCCAAGGAGCAGAACACATCGTACGAGACGATGGTCGTAAAAAAACAGGACATCACGGTTCCCGTGAAGTTCAGTGCCAAACTGAAAGGACAGACCGATGTCACCATTACGCCTCAGGTGACTGGCCAGTTGACGAGGATTGCGGTCGTCGAGGGTCAGCAAGTGACGAAAGGGCAGGTGCTCTTCGTGATTGACCAGCGCGATGCGCAGCTGGAATTGGAATCCGCTCAGGCCAACCTGCTGGCAGCACAGGCTGCAGAAAGCAGCGCAAAACTTGAGTACGAGTCGAACAAGAACCTGTTTGACAGGAAGATTGTGAGCCGCTATATGCTCGACAACTCCGAGAACTCGTACAAACAGGCCAAAGCCGCAGTGGTTCAGGCACGAGCATCAGTGAACCGTGCGAAAGTGAACCTCGGTTACTGCACCATAACAGCTCCTGTGACAGGTGTGATCGGTGAGATTCCCGTAAGAACCGGCGACCAGGTATCGCCATCCACGCAACTGACAATGGTCAGCGGCAATACAAACATGAATGCAGAGTTTTCTGTGTCTGAGAATGTCCTCGAACATGCTGTGGCGGAGGGTATCGAGATGAATCTCGAGGAAGCCATTAAAAACTTCCCTCCGGTAACGTTCGTGATGAAGAACGGCACCGAATATAAGCATAAGGGCTATATCAGCAGTGCTACGGGCGTGGTGGATGCCTCGACGGGTACCATCGCCATCAAAGCCACGTTCCCCAATCCTGACGGCCAACTCTTCTCAGGTATTCAGGGTACGGTGGTCATGCATTTCGACGAGAAGGACGTGATGGTGATTCCGCAAGTGGCTGTGGTGAAACTGTTGGACAAGCAGCAGGTGTATAAGGTGCAGGCCGACAGCACGGCAACAGCAGTCACAGTGACGACTGAGGACATTGGCGACGGCAAGAACTTCTCCGTGACCAGCGGACTGAAGGTGGGCGACAAGATTGTCACCGTTGGAGCCAATAACGTGAATGAGGGACAGCGAGTGCTTTTTTAAATAAGGATCTCAAGTTTCGCAAGTTCCACTTGCTTGGAGTTAGGGGAGTTAAAGGAGTTAAAGGAATTAAAGGAGTTAGAGCCGTATGTTATGTACGACAGATGGTAACTTACACCCCGCATGGTGGTATAGGCTTTAACTCCTAAGCGAAGCGATAACTTCTATAACTTCTGAGCGAAGCGGTAACTTCCGAAAGTTAAGTTAAGGATTATGAAGAACAATATATTCATTAATAAATATGTGATGGCATGTGCCATCAGTATTGTCATAGCGATTGTGGGCTACATCGCGATGAACACGCTGTCTGTCGAGCAATACCCAGACATCGCACCTCCGACAGTGAGTGTCTCCACTTCCTACACCGGTGCCGACCCGCAAACGATTATGGAGTCGGTCATCCAGCCGTTGGAGGAGAGCATCAATGGTGTGGAGGACATGATTTATATGACCTCCAAGGCCACCTCGTCGGGTAATGTGGAAATTTCGGTGTACTTCAAACAGGGCACCGACCCCGACATGGCGACGGTGAACGTGCAAAACCGTGTGTCGCAAGCCACCTCGTCGCTGCCATCCGACGTGACCAAGGTCGGTGTACAGGTGTCGAAGAGGCAGAACAGTATCCTGCGCGTGCTGGCTGTGAGGAGTTCGGACGGCAAGTACGACAACGACTTCGTCTCGAACTATGTGGACATCAACATCAAGCCGCGCATTCAGCGTATCACCGGCGTGGGTGAGGTGACCGCCCTGGGTAACAAATACTCCCTGCGTGTCTGGATGAAGCCCGACGTGATGGCTCAATACAGCTTGGAACCTATTGATGTCATCAATGCCATCAGTAGCCAGAGCTTCGTGTCCTCCACGGGTTCGTTAGGTGAGAGCTCAGAGAACAAATACCAATACTCGATGGAGTACAAAGGTACGCTGAAGACAGTCGAGGAATTCAACGACATCGTGCTGCGCACCACCGATGGCGGTCACCTGTTGCGACTGGGCGAGGTGGCTACGGTGGAGATTGGTGCCGAGAGCTACAGCTTCATGTCGGACATCAATGGTCGCCCCGGTGCCATGATGATGATATTCCAGGCTCCAGGTGCCAACGCCACGGAGGTGAACGCCCGCATCACGAAGATTTGTGAGGAAATGCAGGCGACAATGCCTGCCGGATTGGAATTCGTTACGCTGATGACCTCCGACGACTTCCTTTTTGCTGCCATCCATAACGTGGTCGAGACCCTCATCATCGCTATCATCCTGGTGATTCTGGTGGTGTTCTTCTTCCTGCAGAACTTCAAGGCCACCATCATCCCGTCCATCTCGATTGTCGTATCGCTTCTGGGCACCTTTGCCGTCGTCATGCTGGCAGGCTTCTCGCTCAACATCCTGACGCTGTTCGCCTTGGTGCTCGCCATCGGTACGGTGGTCGATGACGCCATTGTGGTGGTCGAGGCCGTCATGGCGAAGATGGAGAATGGTATCTCAGATGCTCGTGAGGCCACCCGCGAGGCCATGAGTGAGGTGTCGGTAGCCGTCGTCTCATGTACATTAGTATTTATGGCCGTGTTCATTCCTGTGACCTTCATGTCGGGCACGTCGGGCACCTTCTTCACGCAGTTCGGTGTCACCATTGCCGCGTCGGTCGGCCTGTCGTGCGTATCAGCCTTGACGCTCTGCCCGGCTCTCTGTGCCATCATGCTGAAGATGTCGGAAAAGAAAGGCGAAGAGAAGAAATCCATCACCTATTATACCCAAAAAGCCTACAATGTCAGCTACAATGCCATTGCCGCCAAGTATTCAAAGGTCGTCAACAAATTCATCAAGCGCCCCGTTTTGGCATGGGGTTCGCTGATTGTTGCCGCCATCTTGCTGGTGTTCTTCATGAAGAACCTGCCTTCGGGTCTCGTACCACAGGAAGACCAGGGTGTATTCATGGCAGAGGTGCGTGCACCAGAGGGCTACACGCTGCAGCAGACGTTTGAGCTGGTGACGGAGGTGGAGAAGAAGTTGAAGAATATCCCTGAACTGGAGAGTTACGCTGTTTCCTGCGGCTATGGTCTGATATCTGGTTACGGCTCGAATATGGCCACCCTTGTTGTTCGTCTGAAAAATTGGGACGACCGTCCGGGAATGAACCACATGATAGATCTCGTCCTCTACCGTTTCTATATGGACTGCTTGAGCATCAAGAACGCCAAGGTGCTGCCCTTCCAGATGCCTCAGGTGCCAGGCTACGGTACGAGCAACGACGTGAGTCTGATTGTGCAGGATCCCACGGGTGGCAACCTGTCGGAGTTTGCCCAAAAGACAGACCATTTCTTGGCCAAACTGGCTGAGCGTCCGGAAATCAGTTCCGCCATGTCAACGTACAGTGAGCGCTATCCGAAATATCAGGTCGAAGTGGATGCTGCCCAATGCGATCGTTCCGGTGTGTTGCCAAGCGCCGTGCTGAACACGCTGGGAGCCTTCTGCGGTGGTGCCTATGTGGGCAACTTCAATCAGTTTGGTAAGGTTTACCGCCTGATGGTGGCTGCCGCTCCCGAGTACCGCCTTGATCCTACGTCTCTCAACAATATCTTCGTGAAGGTGCAGAGTGGCAAGATGGCGCCCATCTCGCAGTTTGTCACCCTGAAGGAAATTGTCGGTTCATCGAGCATCGAGCACTTCAACCTGTTCCAGAGCATTACCTGCAGCGTTTCACCCGCCAGCGGCTATAGCGAAGGAGAGGCTCATGAGGTGATTGCCGAGGTGTTCAGACAGGAGATGCCCACCACTGCCACCTACGAGTACAGTGGCATGTCACGTGAGGTGGAAGAGGCCGCAGGTTCTAACACCACAGCGATCATCTATGCCATCTGTGCCATCCTCATCTACCTGATTCTGGGTTCGCTCTACAACTCATGGTTCACCCCGATGGCAGTGCTGCTGAGCGTACCTTTCGGACTGATGGGTGCCTTTGTCATGGCCTACATCTGCTCGCTGTTCAACCTGCCTGGATCGGACAACAACATCTACCTGCAGACGGGTGTCATCATGCTGATTGGTCTGTTGGCCAAGACGGCCATCCTCATCACCGAGTTTGCCTCCGAACGTCGTGCCCAAGGCATGAGCATCGTCGATGCAGCTTTCGAGGCCTGCAAGGAGCGTCTTCGTCCTATCTTGATGACCGTCGTCACGATGATTGCCGGTATGATTCCGCTCGTCATCGAGGGTGGTGCTGGTGCCAACGGTAACCGTGCCCTCGCCCTGGGTGTCATCGGTGGTATGACTGTGGGCACCATCGCCCTCCTCTTCGTCGTCCCCGCCTTCTTCATCGTGTTCCAGAAACTGCATGAGAAGTTCCAAGGCAAAGAAGTGAAAAGCGCAAAGTGAAAAGTGAAAAATTTGCTACCGTATATGAAAACAAAGAATATCATTATCGCAGCAACCATGGGTTTGTCACTCACGGGCTGCGGCTTATATAATAAATATGAGAAGACCGTGCAGGATCCAGCTGAGCCGTTCGGCACCACACAGGACATCCTGTCGGCCACAGGAGAAACATCCATCGCCGAGATGTCTTGGCGCGAGTTCTTCACCGACCCCCTGCTGCAGCAGTTGATAGAGCAGGGATTGGCCAATAACACCGACTTGAACACCGCCCGCATCAATGTCGAGAAGAGTGAAATCTCGTTGAAAACCCAACGGCTGGCCTATCTGCCGTCCCTCTTCTTCTCGCCGCAGGGCATGATCTCCAGCTTCGACGGGGGCAGACCCACGAAGAGTTACATCCTGCCGTTGGATGTGTCATGGGATGCCGATGTGTTCGGATCCATCACCAATAAGAAACGAGCTGCCAAAGCGGCATGGCTGCAGTCACAGATGGCCGAGGAGTCCACACGTTCCAACCTCATCAGTTCCATTGCCCTGCAATATTTCTATCTCCAACTGCTCGACCGCGAACTGGACATCCTCACCGAGACCGACAGCCTCTGGAAAGCCTCATTGGATACACAGCAGGCACTCTATGAGAACGGTCAGTCCTACTCGACAGCCGTGAACCAGCAGGAGTCTTCATGGCTCGACGTGAAGCTACAGATAGTGAGTATCCGTCGCGCCATACGCTCGACCGAGAACAACATCTGCAATCTGCTCTGCATCACACCACAGCACATCGAGCGTACCAAATGGCAGACAGAAAACCTTTATCACTCTGCCTCTGAAGGAAAGCGCATGTTCGACACGCGCTACCTGAAGATTGGTGTGCCAGCCCAGATGCTGGAGCATCGCCCCGACATCCGTATGGCCAACTACTACATGGAAGAAGCCTTCTACAATGTTCAGGCAGCCCGTGCCGCCTTCTATCCCAGTCTCACACTGACGGGAGAGGCAGGATGGAGCAACAATAGCGGCTTCGTCAATCCCGGCAAACTGTTGCTTCAGGCCGTCGCTTCCCTCTCGCAGCCTATCTTCGCCCGTGGCCAGATCAAAGCCAACTACAAGATCAGTAAGCTGACCGAAGAGAACATGAAGAAGAAGTATGTGCAGGCTGTCATCAATGCCGGCAACGAAGTGAATGAGGCCATGGCCGACTGTATGGCTGCTCGCGAGAAGCATGAGTATTATCACCGTCAGGTGGAGGTGCTCCATGAAGCCTACACGGGCACCCACGAACTGATGGACAACGGCAAGGCCAGCTACCTCGAAGTCCTCACGGCTCAAGAGTCGCTCCTCAATGCCCAGCTCAATGAGGCCTCGAACATGTACAACGGTGCCGAAGCCGTCATCGCCCTCTACATCGCCCTTGGCGGCGGCACGAAGTAACACCCCGTTTAATCATAGCGAAGGGATATGTGTTCTCTCACATATCCCTTCGCTATGTTTGTGTGCCAATGCACAGGCACATCCTCCATTGTCTTCACACCGTAACCTCTCATGACTTCCTTCCACTGCCTCAAAACCGACATCGGGGACATCGGTCGACCGACATCGGGGACATCGCCTGACCGACATCGGGGACATCGGTTTAGAGGCTGTGGAAGGGGATCTTCCGAGGCTTCGCCTTCGTGTCCTTCGCGCCATACGTGTTCGTATTTCTGTGTTTTCTGTGCTTTCTGTGTGAAATAACATCTTTCTGTGAGCCGTCCACGGCTCATTATCTCACACAGACACCACAGAACCTTTAGCTCGACGGAGTCAAATTCACAGAGATTTTATTCGTTTCATTCGCACAATTCGCCGACAAGAAAAAGTCTTCATTGGCTATGCCGATGGAGCAGATGACACGAATGAACTGTTTTTTTCCCCCTTCCTCTGCTGTTAGACTTTCAAAATTTACAAAAATTGTTTCAAAATTTACAAAACATACGTTTTGTGCCTATTTTGTGATTGTTGTTTGTAAAAATTTACATATCTTTGCAAATCTTCACAGATACAACGAATGGAGCGAATAAAACGAATGATTCGTGTTCGAATCAACAACCGAATGTTCAATTCATGATTAATTCATGTTGAACTCATGTTTGAGGAAAAAGACAGATATATATGATTTGCAGGGAAGGAAGGTGACGCACCCAATCAGGGGAGTGTATATTGTAGGAGGAAGAAAAATCTTTAAACAATAGAAGAGATATAGAAGTTATTCGCCTTCGGCGGACGAAGAAAAAACAGAAAAAAATATATTCTTCGTCACACAAAGATAAGATAAAGCAAGAAAGAGCTATTTTTATTTATTTTTACTTGTTTTTATCTGTTTTTCTTTCGTCACGCGAAGCGTAATAAACACACGTGTTCTTATACCGAACTCACGTATTTTTATTTATTTTTTACTTGTTTTTATCTGTTTTTCTTTCGTCACGCGAAGCGTAATAAACACATCCGAAGTTAAAACAAAAAGGAGACCAAACAATGAAGAAAACATACAACCCAGGATGCAGGTGTCGGGACTCAGGATTGAGAGCCAGATGCTGGGAAACAGCGACACTAAACGCGTTGTGACGGAAGTGGAGAATGACGATGGCATCACAATGAAGAGCGGTGGCATTTGGGGGTCGAACACGCTGAGGTAGGAGCAAAACTACACATTATATATGATAACAACCTAAAACACTAACCTACGATGAAAAAAAACTTAAATGTATTGCGAGGGCGGCCGTGGCTCGTGCTGCTGGCGCTCTTCGCTTGGCTGCTGCCACAGACGGCGGCGGCGGATCTCTCGTATGAGGACGATCCCGACAACTACACAGTGGAACTGGGTGGTTCGAATGTCATCTACTTCACGGCTCCGTGCTATGACACGAGCGGTGCCGACACGTGGATCTACGACGGTAACCTCCGGGTTTCTGTAGATGGCGCTGACCCCATCACCATCTTCCACTGGGAGTCTAAAACGGACATCGACAACGACAAAACAACGTTGCCGGTGAACTTCACTACCACTGCCGATGGTTTCTTCGACATTACGCTGGGTAATTCGAGGAACACCTTCCGGCTGACCAAGAATAATGGCGGCTGGAAAGACGTGGTGCGCAACAGCGACGGCAAGACCTTCGGGTTCAGTGCCGAGTGGGCTGTGCCCTACAACCTTTTAGGCAAGAAGCTGAGGTTCACCTGGTATGTCAAGCGTAACGGTAACTCTGCCACTGTCTTAGACCGTCAAGTGCCAGGCCTCCAGGCAAAGGAGATCAGCATGCCGGCGGCAAGTGCCAAGCTGGAGCCTTTCGTCTCGCTGCCCATGCTGAGCGCGAACAACCCGGGCAAACTGGAAATACCCTGGTTCCTGGCTTCCGACAGCATTGTCAGTGCCCACTACGAGTACACTGACGATACCGGCAAGCGTCATGAGGAGAAGATTGAGAAAGTGAAGAGCAGTTCCATCCTGCTCGATGCCAACGTGCCCTACCGTAACTTCCGCGTCGTTTGCAGCTACAAGGAGGCGAGCGACAAGGGTTCTTACCTCATAGAGAACCAAGGGTCTGCGGTGCAGAACATCCCCGTGATTCACACCCCCGTCGGAGTGACCGCCCGCCAATTGGACGGCCAGAACCTGAAGGTGGAAGTGAAGTGGAACATAACCTATCCTGACGATGAGGATTTGACACCCACCGACTTTTTCGAGGTGCAGCGTTCGATTACCGGTGAGGAGAAGGACTTCGTCACCATACAACAGTTGCCTTACATCTCTGTCAGCAAGCAGTCAACCTATACCTTCGTTGACAACACGCTGATGGATGACATCACGCCTGACATGCTGGTGAATGGCGGTACGCTCGACAAGCTGACCTACCGCGTTCGCCGCACCATCACCAAAGACTGGAACTGGGCCAAGAACAGTTGCTTCGCGAGCACGAAGTGCGTTGTCGATAACCTGCACCTGTTGCGCATTAAAAACTACTCGGCCAAGTGGGAGGACAAGAATGCCTACACCGTCCACGTGTCGTGGAACTATGCCGACGAGCATGGAGCAGTGTGGGACGAGCGCGCCCAGATGGTGCTGCGTGTGGCCATGAAGAACCGCGACGGCCAGCCTGTGGATACCCAGGTCTATACGCTCGACCAGAACGATCGCGCCCAGTGCTACAAGATTATCAGCCTCTCGCGCTCGTGCGTGAACTATGATATAGAGATGTATGTGGAGCAGGGCGAGTCGCCCCTCAACTACATCATCCCGACGACGGAAAACGGCTACTTCAACATTAAGTCCGCTGAAGACTGGAAAACCTTCCGCGACATGGTGGAGGCCGCCAAGGGGCAGTACGACGTGAATGCCCGCCTCTATGCCAACATCAGCACGGACCTCAGCATTGGCTGGGGAGAAGACATCGCCTACCGGGGCACCTTCGACGGCAACGGCCACACGCTGACCTTCAACAACACCAGTCACAGCAGCAATGACTTCGTTGCCCTCTTCCGCTATGCCAAGGACTACACCATCCAGAACCTGCACCTGACGGGCAACGTCAAGGGTGGCATTCACTCTGCAGGACTCGTGGGCCACAGCGACGCTTCTGAGGGAGGGCGCAACACCATCCAGAACTGCCGTGTGTCTGTCAATGTGGAATCTACCAAGACCCATGCCGGCGGCATCGTCGGCCACGGTCTCGAAGCTGCCCACACCATCACCGACTGCTTGTTCGACGGTTCCATCAAATGCTCCAGTGGTAACTCTGCCGGAGCCATCATCGGATGGTCGAACAAAAACGACGGCGACATGGTAACCAACTGTCTGGAAAAAGGTACCTATACCAACATCAAAAACCTGGGCATGAACTTCACCCACGGAGTTGGCGCATGGGGTAATGGCGATCATGGCTCGAACAACTGGACCAGTCATAACTGGGCCGAAGCCAGTCAGGTTGGCTCTCGTTCGGCGGCTGAACTGATTGAGGAACTGGGCAGCAGTAACTGGGTGACGGATAACGGCACGGTGGTTCCCAAGACGAACACCATCACCGGCATTACAAACTTCTTCTTCCCCATCCGCTCGTATGATGACTGGGTGGCCTTCCGTGACAAGGTGCAGGCTGCCAAGGGCCAGTACGACGTGAATGCCCGCCTCTATGCCGACGTGAATGCCGGTACCATCATGGTGGGCTGGGAACAGGAATACTCCTATCGCGGCATCTTCGACGGTAACGGTCATACACTGACCTTCAGCGTGAATGACCATGGGGTAGAAAATCTTGCTCCCTTCAAGTATGTAGGCAATGCCACCATCCGCAACCTACGGACGGCAGGCACCATTAACAACGACCATAAGTTTTCAGCTGGTCTCATTGCCAATGTCCTGCCCAACTCGACAGTTAGCATAGAGAACTGCCGTTCGTCTATGGCGCTTAACTGCAGCGTGGATGGCGATGCCACTAACGGTGGTTTTGTGGCTGTCGTACATGTCGATGCTAATGTCACGTTCCTCAACTGTAAGTTCGACGGCAGCTTTCAGGGGGCTAACAGCAGTCATAACGGTGGCTATGTGGGCTATACCAACGGACCTGTCACTATTGAGAACTGTCTCTTCGCCCCTGCAAGCATTAACACCAAATCTGAAGGCAGCGAAACGTGGGCACGAGTTGGTATAGGGTCACTGAATGTCATCAACAGCTATGCCACCCGTGATTTCACAGCATTGGTCGTCATCCGTAATGCCAATGACTGGACTACATTCAGGGATATGGTGGAGAAAGCTAAGGGTCAGTATGATGTGAATGCCATTCTCGCTGCCGACATCAGCAGCAACACCAGTGCGGGTGATGAAGCTTATCCCTACAGGGGAACCTTCGACGGTAACGGCCACACGTTGACCATCAACATCTCTCATAATTCAAGTTGTCAGGCACCCTTCCGCTATGCGAGCAATGCCACCTTCCGAAACCTGCGGACGGCTGGAACCCTCACTGTCGGCGGTATGTTTAACGGTGGTCTCATCGGAGAAGTAATTGCAGGAAGCACTGTCAACATCGAGAACTGCCACTCGTCGATGACCATTAATTGCAGCTTGAGTGGCGATGGCACCAACGGCGGCTTCATAGGCCATATAATGGTTACGGATGCCAAAGTCACGTTCCGCAACTGTAAGTTCGACGGTAGCTTTGAGGGTGCCAATAGCAGTTGCAACGGTGGCTTCGTGGGCTGGTCCAGCAGTCCTATTACCTTTGTGAACTGTCTCTTCACGCCTGCCAGTGTCAAAACTGACCCCTATGATAGTGATACATGGGCACGCGGCGGAAACTACACTACTTCCAACTGCTATGCCACCAAGGAGTTCATCCACGTCATCAACAACTTCAGTGACTGGGAAGAGTTCAGAAAAGCGGTAGATAGCCGTGGCAATCATAGCGTCAATGCTATTTTGAATGCAGACATCTCAGCAAATACTTCCATAAATAACTTCAAGGGTATGTTCGATGGTAACGCTCATTCCATTGAGATGAGTTGCCCCATGTTCAATTCTGCCGATGGCTACACCATCAAGAATCTGCACGTCAAAGGCGGCTACGGTGGCAACCAACACGTTGCCGGACTCGTAGTCAGCAGCTTGAACGCTAATATCCAGAGCTGCTGGGTATCGACCTCTATCCATTGTAACACAACACATGCCGGTGGCTTTATTGGCCATGCACAAGATTCACCGCAGACCATCAACAACTGTCTGTTCGACGGTGCCATTAGCACCAAGAACGATGGCAAGAACGATGGAACATCCTACGTCGGAGCATTCATCGGCTGGGGAGGCGGTGCAGATAACCACGTAACCAATTGCTTGGAAGACGGAAATTATTACTACGTTGACCACGCTGGATTCTGCTATAAAGGGAGTGGCAGTGCATGGGGTAATACCGGTAACAGCAAAAATAACTATACCTACAAAGGCGTAAGCTGGAACGAGGTCAATTACGCTGGCATCAGGCATAACAATATAAACTATGTTGTCGAGAAACTGGGTTCTGGCTGGTATGCGGATGGCGACAAGGCACTACCCAAGATGACCCGACGCGATTTGTGGAACAACGTAGGCTCCTTGTCGGCAAGCGATTTGGCCTCGAAACTGGGTCCTGACTGGAAGGTGGATGGCAACAAAGTGGTGCCTGTGATGAGCACAACGAGTGTCACTGAGACAGATTTTGAACAGTACTTCACCTTCGGCTGGACGAAGGAGGACGACGAGCTCGTACCTGAGACCACTACGGTTGAGGAACCCGTTTACACCGAGATCACCAAGCCGACGCTGCCCAACTTCTACCACAAGAACACGGGTACAATAGACAAGACACTGGTGACGACGACGCGTCAGAGCAGCGTGCTGCTGGCCTGGAACACCGACGGCAACCCCATCGACTACTTCACCGTGATGCGCCGCGTGAAGGGTCAGGGCGACGATGCCTGGAAAGAGATTGCCACCTTCTTGGATGATATGAGCTATGAGGACACCAGTGTGTCGCCTCTGGCTACCTACGAATACAAGGTGCTCGGCGTGAATGACTGCGAGGGCCGTGACTCGACCGCGACCGAAGTGAAGGTGGGCGAGTGCAAGCACACGGGCCGCGTCGATGGCTATGTGCGCTTCAACGACGGCACCAGCGCTGCCGGCATCCAGGTGGACATCAACTATAAAGGTAAAAAGGTGATGAGCGTCTTCACCGACGATAGCGGACACTTCGTGGCCGACGAACTGTCGTACCAGGGCGGTGCGAGCGTCACGTACGATGTGAGTGCTGTGGGCAAGAACGGCGAAGATTTCTCGCCAAAGGGCTTCAGCGTGACCTTCGATGCCCATAGCAACGACGAGACGCTGCGCGAAATCTCCATCCTGAACGGCAAGCGCTTCTCGGGCTACGTGATGTACGACGGCACGAGCATCCCCGTGAAGGGTGCCAACTTCAAAGTGAACGGCAAGAAGGTCTATAACACGAAGGGCAAGCTCTTAGAGACAGAGTACGACGGCTCGTTCTCCTTCCGCGTGCTGCCCGGCAACGACACCATCCAGGTGGTGATGGACGGCCACAACTTTACTAATGACGGCTACTTCAAGGGCGCCACTGGCCACAACTTCACCGACGATGTGGCTGGCATCTACTTCTACGACGCCACGAAGGTGAAGCTCGCTGGCCGCGTGGTCGGCGGCGAGGAGCAGGGACAGAAGCCTTTGGGCAACAACCTCTCGACAAACAACCTGGGCGACTCGCTGACCATCGTGCTCACCCTTGAGGGCGACAACACGTCGTGGTTGGTCTATGACAACCTGAACCCCAACAAGACGGAGCGCGAGGAGGTGGTGCGCCACCAGCGCAACGGCAACAAGCACTTCACGTCGGTGAAGACCCAGCGCAAGCGCATGACCGTATGGCCCGACCCGACGACGGGTGAGTACGAACTGCTGCTGCCACCAGTACGCTGGAAGGTGCAGCAAGTGTATTGCACCGGCTATCCCACGCTGTTCCAGGAGGGACAGGTGAGCGAGGTCATCGACCTGACCGACTGCCTCACCCCGAACACCATTACCTACACGGGCAGCTACAAGGACGTTGACACCATAACGGTGAAAGACCCCAAGCTGACTTACAACGCCATCTACAACCGCATCTACCGTGCACCGGTGGAGGTGACCTACAAGCAGTTGGGCTACGACTCGTTCGACTATTTCGGCGACAAGAACTACTACGCCAGCGAACTGACGGGCGAGACGGTGGAGGTGCCTCTGGCATTCCCGAACCCCGCCGACACGACGAAGGCGGTTTACAGCTTCACGTACCCCGTGTTCAGCATTGATCGCAAATATACCATCGAGTTGCAGGTGGGCGAGAACTATCTTTACAACAACGACCCAGCCGGCAAGGTTGACATCGTCCGACTGGGCGGCGGCATGGCCATGATGCAGAACGGCATGAACCCCGGTTCATACGATGAGCCAGTGGCGATAGACAGCCTCGGACGGGCACGCTTCACCGTACAGGCCAGCCAGACCACCAACATGAAAAATTCGCTGAAGACGGTGACCTTCACCGTGATGCGCGACGGAACCTTCCTTGAGGCTAAGCCCCTGCAGGGCTATGTGCTCAATATGTTCCCCGTTGGCGAGAGCACAGAACTTCTGACCGATGGTCAGCCTCTGCTGTTCGATATCCTGCGTGACCCGCCTGGATCCTACAGCTCGAACACGCTGGCTAAGGGCGCTACGCTGAACTATTCGTACATGATGAACCTGACGCTGATGGCAGGTATCATGATTACCTACAAGGATGGTAAGAAACTGCAAACTTTGTCTGCCACCGTGGTGGCACCTCAAGGTTCAGGTACCGCTGTCGGTCCTATCAGTGCCGGAGAAACACAGGAGGGATCTATTGACCAATTTATTTACTCAGCACAGGGCAGCAAGGCCTTCTCTTATACCATGGCCATCGGCAACAACATCAGCACCAGCGGCGACCCGTCGATGGTGGGTGCAGACGCCGACCTCTACATCGGTGCGGTGCAAAACGTGGTGGTGACGCCGATGTCCACCGTCCGCGCCGTGAACAAAAAGATGTTTGACCAGATAGCCGGTCGCCAGGGTGGCATCAACAAGGCATCTGAGATGACCAAGGACATCGACTATGGAACGGTGGTGAAGATTGCCGAGGGCTGTGATGCCAATGGTGACAGCATCTACCTGATACGCGACGTGGCACTGGGCTATGGTCCAAAGATACAGTCGCAGTTCATCTACTCGCAGAAGCAAATCCTGACGCAGATTATTCCTAACAAGGCGAAGGAGATTGTCGATATGATGTTCTGTGGCACCAAGGACGAGGCGCAGGCGATAGCCGACAGGACTGGCAAGCCTGTCTATTGGTCGCTGCGCGAACCTAAGGACTCGATGTTTGCCGTGGTGAACAAGCAATTGTCCGACCGTGCCTACAACTACAACATCGACAAAGCCGAAAAGGGCATCAACTACATGGTAGTGATACCTAATGGCACATCGCCGGATCAGTTCAACGATGAGGTGACAGAGAAGTACCAGATCATCAAGGCCTGGACGGAGATGATCGCCCAGAACGAGTATGAGAAACTGCAAGCCAGCGACCTGCTGACCAACTATGACATAGCTGGTGCTCAAGGTGTGAACTACAGCGAGACCTTCGACAGTAACTTCTCTAACTCATGGACGCACCACTTCCCCGTTGCCACCGAGGTTGACTACTTCGGCCCCGGCATCAGTTATGCCACTTCGGCCTTCTCTATTGGTGCTACCATTGTGGGCAGTATCCTTGCTTCAATGGAAGAGATGAAATATTGGAAAAGCCCTGGAGTGGCTACCTCCAAGGTGGATATTAGCAAGGACGATGGATGGAATGCGTCGCTTGATTTCGCTGGCAAACTGAGCCAGTGGACCATTACCCCTGTGGCTTTATACCAGACGGTAGGTGCCAATTCTGAGGCTAAGGCGTTCAACCGTACGGAGAGCTTTACCATTGCAACCGACCCGATGAGCCGTCTGAGTGTGGATGTCTATCGCGTGAAGCCCCTGTATGAGTATGATAAGTCCGGGTCGTTAGTCCATAACATGATCAATCCACGGTATATCGCTAACGATTCCGTAGGTGTTACCAACATCTTTACGAACTACCAATTCGAGAAGATGACTGATTTGGTGACTGATTTCGTGGGTAAGGAGGCTCGCGAAGATGGCCTCACAGGTCCGCGTGGCTTCGTCTTCCGCACCCGTGGCGGTGCTACTCAGAATCCGTGGGAAGACCAGCGCACGACGAAGTTCTATGAAACGGGACGGGAACTTGATGCCCGCACGCTGAAGATTGTGAACCCGAAGATTCGCTTAGACAAGCAGGATGTGAGTGGCGTGTCCATCAACGATGCAGCCCACTTCAAGGTGTATGTGAGCAACGAGAGCGAGAAGCCCGAGGCTACCGAGGGTCTGACCGTCCTGCAGTTGTTCTCCGTTGACCAGACTAACACCAACGGTGCGAAGATTAGCGTCAACGGACAGACACTGACCACTGGCGGCATGACCATATCGGTGGTGCCGGGCTCGGAAACGGAACTCGACATGGAGGTTCGTGCCGGCCAGGGTTTCGACTTCATGGGTCTGACCATCGGCGTGATGTCGCCTACCGACGCTGTCAATACCAAGGAACTCGTCTCGTTCAATGTTCACTACCTGCATGAGGCAGGAGGCTTGGCCATTGCTGTGCCGGGTGACAAGTGGGTGCTGAACACCAATGCGCAGATGGATTCGAAGCGCGGCTGGTACTTGCCTGTCACCATCAACGGCTTCGACCGTCACCAGCACAACTTCGACCATATTGAGTTCCAGTACAAGGAGTCGCAGCGCGGCGATGACTCGTGGACGAACATCTGCTCGTTCTATGCAGACCCGACGCTGATGGCCAATGCCAACGGCGTTCGCAAGCTGATTCCAGAGAACGGTAACATCGTGACTGAGTTCTTCGGCGAGAGCTGGGTGATTGAACGCAGCTACGACCTGCGAGCTGTGCTCTTCTGCCGCAATGGCAGTGACTTCCTGACCACATCGTCGAAGATCATCAGCGGTATCAAGGACACGCGCCGTCCACAACTGTTCGGCACACCTGAGCCGAAGAGCGGTCTGCTGACCAATGGCGACGACATTGTGTTCAACTTCTCTGAGGATATTGAATATAACTATCTGAGCGCCATCACCAACTTCGAGGTGAAGGGCGAGGTGAACAACAACTCGCTCTCTGAGATGGTTAGCGTGCAGTTTGCAGGCAAGGCCAGCGTAGAGAGCGAAGCTAAGCGCAACTTCAGCGGTAAGGATTTGACCATCGACATGAGAGTGAAACCTGCCGAGACGGGACGCGATATGCCGCTGTTCTCGCACGGCACGAACGGTCAGAATCTGCAACTGTGGCTGACGAGCGACTTCATGCTGAAGGCTGTGGTCAACAATCAAACCTTCACGTCTGATGAGGCCATCGTGAAGAAAGGCTTCACACAGGTGGCTGTCAGCATCAACCAGACGGACAGCACGCTGACGTTCTTCAACGGCGGCGTGGAGATTGGGCGCAACAAACTGAACGCTCTGTACTACGGTACGGGTCCGCTCATCTTCGGTCGCACCAACGAACTGGATCGCAATGAGAGCCTGTACTATGAGGGCCGCATGATGGAGGCACGCCTGTGGTACGCCGCCATGGACGGTGGACTTATCGGCACGACCTACGGCGGTCGCCGACTGACGGGCTACGAGAGAAACCTCGTAGACTACTACCCAATGAACGAAGGCTCGGGCGACTATGTCATCGACCATACCCAGGGTGCCAACGCTAAACTGATGGGCGCTTCGTGGGCCATCCCACGCGGTCTGTCGCTGCACTTGGAGAAGGCCGACAAGGGTGTGCTTCTGGATAAGAACGCCATGAACCGCACCAGCGAGCATGACTACACGTTGATGTTCTGGTTCAAGACAGATGCCGACGGTCGCGGCGCACTGCTGAGCAACGGTCGCGGACTGAGGGAGGACATCGGTGCTGAGAACCTGTTCCACATTGGTTTCGAAGGCGACAAGCTGATGTACCGCACGAACGGCTTTGAGGCTGAAGTGCCAGGCGACTGGAGCGACGGCCAGTGGCACAACTTCGCCATGACGGTGAACCGTGCCCGCAACGTGGCGAACATCTATATGGATCAAGAATTGCGCACGACCTTCGAGGCTGACTCCATTGGTGGTATCAGTGGCGGTTATCCGCTCATCGGTGCTACCCGCTACGACGTGGTGAAGGAGAATGGCGATGTGGAGGTGATGGATGACGACGATGCTCTGACGGGTAACGTGGACGAACTGCTGTTCTTTGCCCAGGCACTGCCACAGGAACTCATCAACACATACGCGAAGAAGAGTCCGAACGGCGACGAGGCGGGTCTGCTGACCTATCTGGCCTTCGACCGCACAGAACGTCAGAAGGACAACGACCTCGAACTGGTGCCATACGCATACAGCAAGAAGATCTATCTGGACGACAAGGGCGAACCACGTTATCAGCTTGATCCGCTGACGAAGGAACCTACTGGAACATTGGTACGTGACTATCTGTTTGTGGATGAAGAAGATGTCGTGCTGACGCACTTCGACCAGACGCAGGCTGCTCCTGTGGTGCCTTACGAGGAGGTGAAGAACCTGAAGTTCGGCTTCATCGGCAGAGGTAATCAGCTGATGGTAGAGCTTGACGAGAATGCCGCTCGACTGAACCACCGCAACATCTACGTGACGGTGCGCGACATCGAGGACAAGAACGGCAACACGATGGCTTCGCCTCAGACGGCTTGCTACTATGTGACCAACAGCAGCCTGCAGTGGTTATTGAACAGAGCGGACTACACCATTAAGTATGGCACTGGCGAGAATGCAGGCGAGGAACTGACGCTGCCGTTCTACAACCACGGCTCCATCAGCCACACCTACACGATTGAGAACTGCCCGAAGTGGCTCAAGCTCGACAAGTACACCGATGTGGTGGCACCGCAATTTCTGGATGGTGTCGAAGCTGTCATCAGCAAAGACCTGAACATCGGTACGTATAACGAGATTATCTATCTGACCGACGAGGAGGGTATCACCGAACCGTTCTACTTCAACCTGACGGTGGAAGGCGACAAGCCTGACTGGGCACAGAACGTGAGCGGTGACCTCCTGCAGAACTCGATGAACATCAGCGGACAGGTTTATCTGTACGATGAACTGGACACCGATGCACGCGACATCGTGGGTGTCTTCGACAATGAGAATGTCTGCCACGGCTATGCGAACATCAGCCACGATGCACAGACTGGCGAGACGGCTCTGTACCTGACTGTCTATGACAACCAGACGAGCGGGCGCGAACTGAACTTCCGTCTGTGGCAGTACAGCACGGGACGCGAGATTTTGCTGACACCAGAGGACAGCATCAAGTTCCAGAAGGATGCCATGCTGGGCAGCAACAAGCCTGTCCGCTTCGACGGCAGCGATGCCTTCGTACAGAACTTCAAGCTGAGCAAGGGCTGGAACTGGGTATCGTTCAACGTGAACAGCGAACAGCTGAAGGACGTGAACAAACTGCTCAGCAGCATGCCTTGGAGCGATGGCGACATCCTGACCGAACTGGGCAGCAACATGACGCTGACTTACGAGAAGGCTCAAAAGCAATGGCTGGCATCTGGCAGCACTGCGAACATGGAGATCTCACCGAAGAAGGCGTATGCCATCATGGTTCATGAGGATTGCACCTTCCCAATCGGTGGCACCGTCATCAGCGAGAAGGATGCACGCACCATCACGCTGAACAAGGGCTGGAACGCCATTGGCTACACGCCGATGACGAACCTGACCGTGGAAACGGCACTGAGCGACTACTACGACGAGGCTGAGCCAGGCGACGTAATCAAGAGCCACACGGAGTTTGCTTACTTCACCAAGGCTGGCAACTCAGGACGCTGGCGCGGCAGCTTGCAGTACATGAAGCCTGGCGAGGGTTACCTGATGCTTCGCAAGGGTGCTACGAGTGCCTCGTTCGCTTATCCGTACTACGAGATGGGTAGCAGCTTCCGTGAGGACTGGTCGCAAACCACAAACCGCAGTGCAGTCGCGCTTGCCAACAAGCGTTCGACCATGAGCGTGAGCGCTACCGTGGAAGGCTTCGATACCGAAGAAGGCGACCGCTTGGTGGCTTACGCAAACGGCGAAACAGTGGGTGAGGCTGTGATGACGGCTGACGGTGAAACGCAGCCCGCAGGTGGACTCTTCTACCTCAGCATCGGTGGCGATGGACAGCAGCCTATCTGGTTCGCAATTGAGCGTGACGGTGAGATTGTTGCTTCTTCTGGTGAAATCATGACCTTCAAGACGAATGATGTCATCGGTACTCCTGACGAGCCTACGGCTATCAGCTTCGTGCAGGCGATTTATGAAAACGGTAAGTGGTACACCCTCTCTGGTGTGCAGCTGCCGAAGAAGCCAACACAAAGAGGTATCTACATCTTTAACAGGAAGAAGATCGTCGTGAAATGAACATTAATTGATAATTATGATTCAAACAACGAATTTTACGAATGAAACTAATTTTGCCATCTGGGCAGGAGGTGTGTGTTCCATGCCGCAAGCGGCGACGAATGAAACCAATTCCATCCGGATTGCATTAGTGAGAAAGGTGCATTCGTGTCATACATCTCTGTCTGCATAGTTCGTTTATTAGTTTAATTCGTGAAATTCGTTGTTGAAAAATATCCGAAATAATAATATGTATATGAAAACTAAATATTTATTGTTTGGATTGTTGGCGGCATTGGTGTGTGCTTGCAACGATAGCAATGACAGCAATAGTGCCAGCTACACGGAGACCAAACTCAGTGAGGCGCCTGAGTGGCAGATAGACTGGACCAACAACCAGGAGCGTCCGAACTGGACGGAGCCGGACTTCTCATCCATCTACGAGAACTGGACCATCCTGAAGGTGCAGATTGAGGATGAATTACAGCCTTATGTCTCCGATGGCGACATGATGGCGCTCTTCATCAACGGTGAACTGCGCGGACTGGCAGAGCCTGCTGTCAACATAGGCACAGGACAGACAGAAAATGGCAAGTTCGTGTTGAAGGCCTGGGGCAACGAGACGGGCTCGGAAACGGTGAACATGTCGCTGCAATACTACAGCCAGACGCTGAAGCACATCTTCACGCTGTCTGACAACATCACTTTGGATCCGGACGAGACCACTGGCATCGACGAGGACTTCATCCCGGAATTTACATACGGCTCTGCCAAATATCCCGTGGTGAAGACGGTGGGTGTGGAAAGCTTCCTGACCAAGGCTGGCATCACTCCCATCAGCGGTAATACGGTGGCTGCCTTTGTGGGCGAAGAGTGCCGTGGCACGGCGTCGCTATCTGCGTCTGGCAGTACGCAACTGGTCATTTTCGGTCGCACCGCAGGGGAGTCGGTAACGCTGAAATATTATGACGCTACAGTCGGCAAATTGTACACCATTTCCGATGCCATGAAATTGTAAAACATCTAAAAACCGATCACTATGAAACGTAAACTTATTGTTACCCTATGTGCCGTGCTCATCTCTTCTGTAGGCATGGCACAAGAAGGTGAATCGAAGGGACTTCTTCATCGAGTGAAGCAACTTGCCGATGCCACCATGGTGCATGGTGTAGACACCAACTACATCAAGACCCCTGCGCAACCCTGGCAAGTCAGCATCAAGAGCCGTGTGGCGCAGACGGACTTGCAGATGCACTCCACGGTCGACGGCGCTGAGCTGTTCGATGGAGGAGGCACGATGCCCCTCATCTTGGGAGTGGGCGACATGGCCACCGACCCACGCATCATGACTCGTGTGTCCACCTCGGTGGGTGTGAAAGTGGGCTACAAAGGCCTCAGTGTCAGCTATTCCCTCCCTGTAGGCGGCGACAAAGGGCAGAACCTCTCTCTCAGAACTGCAGGCAGGTGGTACAGCGTCAACTTGCGTTGGCACAAGTTCAAGGCTAAAAATGCGAGAATCCACTATGCTGGTGCTGCAAAATACAGATGGATTGAAGATTATAGCGAACAGACAGATGAAGTTTACTTCACCGATTGGTCAGAGCCTGAGTCTTGGGACTATTCAGAAAAGGAACCGTTTGCCTCACCTGTCAAACTCCAGACGCTGATATTCGATGGTTGCTACATCTTCAACAGCAAGAAGTTCTCCTATGCAGCCGCTTACACCCAGAAGACCATCCAGGTGCGCTCTGCCGGGGCACCTATCGTAGGACTGATGGGTTACTATTCTGATTTTAAGTATAACGACCCTCGCAATGCTGAGCTTATCTATGAGATGGACGGCATAGGACGTCTGCGCCAGTATCAGGTGAGTGTGGGTGGTGGATACGCCTACAACTTCGTGCCCGCCAAAGGATGGCTCATCAGTGGTATGTTCATGCCGATGGTGACGATAATGAATCGTACAAAAATCAACACGTACACGAGCAATGTGAAGGAAGTTGCCCACGAACACCTCACGGATTATGCCGTTGCATGCTTGGAAGCCGAAAGTGCGGGAGAAGAATATCCTGAATTTCCAGAACTGTCATCGGATAGGTATACGATAGAGAGCGCGGGATCGAACTCACGCAACAACCGCATCGCCCTCAACTTCACCGGTCGTTTGTCCGTCACCTACAACTGGGATCGCTACTTCATCAATGCCAACGGCCAGTTCAACAACTACAATTTCAAGCATCAAGCCATGCGTGGCCACCTGAACGACTGGTTCATCAACGCATCGGTAGGTGTGAGATTGTAAGTTCATTGTCGTTACTACTTCATAGACCACTTGAACTACTCAATTAACAAGAAAACCTCGTTTCCTAATGAAAATGAGGTTTTCTTGTTGTTCTATTATTTGTAGCTCATTTTAGCTACGAGACAAGTTATTTCTTCACCTTGATGCTCTTAATCATCTCCTTGAAGTCGGGGGTGTCTTCGAGTTTGTAACCGCCAATGTTGAGTTGGATGCGGCCGCCTTTGTCGCTGAGAGGTGCGGCAAGCACGCTGTGGTCGCCAAATTCGTAGGCACGGTAGGTGTAGAGGTAGGTGTAGTCGCCCAGCTTCTGGTTGGGCTGGCTCTTGGACTCCTCGAACACATCCTGCTCGGTCTCGATGGCATCTTCAGCCTTGAAGACTTCGCTGTCCCAAATCTTGACTTCCAGCTTCCAACCGAAATTGGAACCTTTTTCGGGCTTCTCTACAGGCTCGATGGTGCAACCAGAATCCGACTGCTTGGTCACCTGCCAGCCTTCGAGGATGTTGATGCTGAACAGGTCGGTCTTGTAGGTGGCAGGGCCGTTGATGACTTCTGGTTCGGCTGGGGCTTCGGGCTCTTCAGCCTCAGTCTCAGTGGTGACTTCCGTGCTGTCAGTTTCACCTGACGGCTGGTTTGAACTACCTGTGCAGGCCATGAATGACATGGTGACTGCTGCTCCGATGAGCATGAACACTTTTTTCATAACTTTGCTTTTTTTAGATTAGTAATAAGGGTTGATATTAAAGTTTCATATATTTCAACAACGAATTTAACGAATGCAATCCGGATGGCAAAATTAGTTTCATTCGTAATATTCGTTGTTTCGGAATCATAATTGTCAATTATAATTAGTGGTGTTGTGCAAGAAGTGCGGTGAGGCGCTCGTAGGTCATGCCTTCGAAACTGTCGAGCACAACGTTGCACTTGTCTGCTATCTCTTCTCTGGTGTGTCCTGTGGCAAGCCCGATGGTGAAGATGCCTGATGCCATGCCGGCTTGCAGTCCTGTATAAGCATCCTCGAACACTACACATTCGTCGATGTCGGCATTGAAGGTCTTGGCACCCAGCAGGTAGCAATCGGGAGCTGGCTTGGAGGCGGTGAAGTCTTCGGCGGTGAGCACCTTATCGAAGAGCGCGTCGAAGTTGGGTATCTGCTGTCTCACGCTCTCTATCTTGGGGATGTTGGAGCTGGTCACCACGGCGCATTGCACTCCGTTGCGCTTCAAGTCCTGGAGGAAGTCGAGCGCACCAGGATAGAATTCATACTTCATCTGTGCCTCGTAGGCATTCAGGCCTTCCGTGATTTCCGCCTGCCATTGAGGGTCGGGGAAGTAGGTGTCGAATATCTGTGTGAGGGTAGTGCCCTTGATGAGAAATTCGAGCCGTGGCACATCGGGACGGTATTTCCGTGCTGTAGCTCCCCAGAAGACGGTGTACTGGTCTTCTGTGTCGACCAGTGTACCGTCTAAATCGAAGAGGACCACCCGAACTTTCCTTCTGCGTGGAACGTTCCTCTCGCCTTTCACGAACAGTTCGCCCCAGGGCATTGCTGTCTTCTCATCCTCGATGTCTTCGTTCCTTTTTGTCCAGAATGTTGCCATCAGCCTTATTCGTACCTCTGTATGAAGGAGATGTTATACTTCTCGTACTTGTTGAACTCGCTGGATGGAACTTCGCTGCGCCATCCGTTGTACCAAGGCTGTGAGTTGAAGTAGGAGCGCAGGGAGGAGTCCTTGAAGATGCGGCCATGACGTGCGTAGATGGAGTTGCGGAGCACGCGCAGCTGGCCTTTGTCGTAGCCGGCGATGTCGTTGTAGGTGGCATATCTCTCAGCGAGCCAGTCGTACTGTGTGCCCCATGCCGTGCCGCTGGAAGAGCTGCTTCTTGAGCTTCTGCTTGGGATGGAAGGAACACCGCCTCGTGAAGAACTGGACACGATTTTGCTGGCTGCCATGTAGCCGATGAACAACTGGTTGTTGTTGAACACCTTGCACCACGAACCGTTGTAGGGTTCATAGTAGATGCCTGAGCCGTCCTTGATCTTGGTGACGATTCCATAGGAGGTGCCTGGACCTTTTCTCACGTTGGTGTAGCCACCTTCTTGTTTCACATAGCCATAAATCTGTGCCATGCTGGGAATGGCCAGCGCGGCAAGAACCAATAAAAGCAGGAATTTTTTCATTTTCTTGATGTTTTTAGGTTAATAGATATAGATTTAGCCACAAATGTAGGGATTTATTTGATAGGATGACAAATTTTTCCTTAAAATGTTGCGATGATTGTATATTTTTTTCAAGGAGGTGCGTGAAAAACATGGGAAATGTTTTGTGCAGTCTCCTATTTGTGTTACCTTTGCATACAGAGATTCGTGTGCGTCTTATCATGCACTTATTGATGTCAACTCCTCTGTGGACTATTTTGTCTAATCAGGGATACTTTGCCCGACAAACATGACATTTTTGTGCGGTTCTGACCTGCATATATGAGAAACTTTGGAGTCTTGAGCGAAAAAAGTGCCAGTTTTGTTGTATATAAAGAAGAAAAGAGATAATTTTGCGAACAAAGTACGAAAAACAATAATTTCAAACTAAAAATTAGTACTATGGCATTCTTAACAGATGACAAACTTGTGATTGTTGGCGCTGGTGGCGCCATCGGCTCAACTATGGTTCAGTTGGCTCTGACGATGAAGCTGACTCCTAATGTGTGTCTTTATGATGTGTACGCTCCAGGCATGGAGGGTGTGATGGAAGAAATGTTCCATTGCGGCTATGACGGCGTGAACTTGACGGCTACCACAGATGTGGCTGAGGCTTTCAAGGATGCGAAGTACATCATCTCTTCTGGCGGCGCTCCCCGTAAGGCTGGCATGACTCGTGAAGACCTCCTCGCCGGCAACTGCAAAATTGCTGAGGAACTCGGCAAGAACATCAAGGCATATTGCCCCGATGTGAAGCACGTGACCGTGATTTTCAACCCTGCTGACTTGACAGGTCTCGTTACCTTGCTGTATTCAGGTTTGAAGCCAGGTCAGGTGACCACTCTGGCAGCCCTCGACTCTACTCGTCTGCAGTCGGCTCTGGCCAAGCAGTTCGGTGTGAAGCAGTATGAGGTGACAGGCTGTGCCACATACGGTGGTCATGGTGAGCAGATGGCTGTGTTTGGCAGCGCTGTGAAGGTGGCTGGCAAGCCTCTCAACGAACTCATCGGCACTCCAGCACTTCCTGAGGAGGAATGGGAGAAATTGAAGGTGGCAGTGACCAAGGGTGGTGCGAAGATTATTGAGCTTCGTGGACGCTCTTCTTGGCAGAGTCCTGCTTACTGCTCTGTGGAGATGATTCGTTCGGTGATGGGCGGTGAGAAGTTCCGTTGGCCAGCCGGCACTTATGTATGCAACGAGAAGTACAACCACATCATGATGGCGATGGACACAACCCTCGACACCAATGGCTGCACTTACAAGATGCCTACAGGCACTCCCGAGGAAATGGCGAAGTTGGACGCTTCTTACGAGCATCTCTGCAAGATGCGTGACGAACTCGTGACGCTCAACATCGTTCCTCCTATTTCAGAGTGGAATAAGATCAATCCAAACCTGTAATAAAATGAGGAATTAGGAATTTGGAATGAGGAATTATTACTTGCCATCGGGATGGTAGGTGTCAATTCCTCATTCCTCATCCCTCATTCCTAATTCTGATGAAGAAGTACGGAAAGTATACGCTTTTAGGTTGGAGTTGGCGCATCCTCTTATGGATTGTGCTAACTCCAATTTTCTTATTGCTGTTGCTTTTCGTGCTGATTTATTTGCCTCCAGTACAGAAATATGCGGTGGATAAAGCCGCAGAAGTGCTGAGCGAGGAGATGGGCATGGAGGTGACGGTGGAGAGTGTCTGCCTGAAGTTCCCGCTCGACCTCTCGATGGGAGGTATCTTGGCGTTGGAAGAGGGTGACACGGTGGTGGCTGCTCGCGAGTTGGACATCAGCGTGAAGGCCTTGCCGCTGTTCCGTTTGCAGGCAGAGGTGGACGGCATCTATCTGTATGATGCGAAACTGAATACGAAGGGACTGATTGAGGCATGTGTGGTGAAAGGCTCGTTGGCAGAATTGAGTCTTGATAGCCACAGCACAGACATCGAGAATGAGTTTGCTGTGGTTAACAAGGCGTTGCTGAGAGATGCTGATTTGACGGTGCTGCTGAATGATTCTGTGCCAGAAGACACGACCACCAGTGAGGTGAATTGGAAGATTCGTGTGGATGATTTGGCGTTTGAGAATGTGAAGGTGGCTGTGCTGCTCATGCCACAGGCTGACAGCACATGGACTTCGGCGCATTTGGCTGATGCCCATGCGGAGGCGTTCCTCGACCTTGGCAAAGAAATATATCAGGTGAACAAGTTGGTGGTGAGTGGTTCGACCGCCAGTTTCGCCATGAAGAACGAACCAGAACTGCCCAATCAGCTTGACCCCTCCCATCTGTCCTTCACGGATGTGGGGCTGGAGGTGGACTCTTTTGAATACAAAGGTGTCACGGGCGAAATGGCCCTGAACATCCGTCAACTCACGGGCGTGGAACAATCAGGGCTGACCATTGCGGAGACGCAGGGTCGGGTGGAGATGGACTCGCTCTCGCTGACGGTGCCGAGGTTGCACATGAAGACGGCTGACAGCGACCTGAAGATGGCGTACCGCATGGACATGAATGCCTTTGACGATGTGAATCCAGGCACGTTCTCTTTGGTTGCAGAGGGTTTGATTGGCAAGGGTGATGCGATTTTCTTCACACGCATGGGTGGAGCAGACACGAAGGATGTGTGTGCCATGCTGAACCAGACGTTGCCAGTGCGTCCATCGGAAGTGCGGTTGGAGGCAGATGGCAATCTTGAAACGCTGCATGTGGGCAGACTTTATGCGAAAGTGCCCGATGTGGCCGTGATGGATGGTTCTGCCACGCTCTGGGATGTGGTGGATAACCTCTCGCTGCAAGCCAATGTGAATGCCAAAGATGCGTATGGCACCAGTGTCGATTTGAAGGGTGCATACGTGCTTGCCTCTGATGCCTATAGTGCTGATGCGACTTTCAATAATGTGGTGGTGAACCGCTATGTGCCGATGGATGAGCACACTGTCCTGTCGGGCAAGGCCACCGTAAGAGGACGCG
Source organism: Bacteroidaceae bacterium (assembly GCA_017448965.1). Lineage (GTDB taxonomy): Bacteria > Bacteroidota > Bacteroidia > Bacteroidales > Bacteroidaceae > Minthosoma. Next base: position 40,139 of record JAFSKK010000039.1, read on the forward strand.
GCTTCGACTTCCTCTCGCCTTCCACGGCGCTGGAAGCGACGGTGCATCTGTCCAAGGCGTATATGGGCAAGATGGACTTGAGCAACATCGATGCCGATGCCATGTTGAAGGGCAGCAAGCTGCTGCTGAACATGACTGCCGATAACGAACAATTGCAAACCGATCTGACCTTTGACGGCGAACTGAAACGGAATTTGCTGGAGGGTACCCTCACGCTGAACCTGCCGTTTGTTGATGTTCAGCGCATGGGCTTCAGCGAAGACGTGTTGCAGGCAAGTACTCGTGGAACGATGCATGTGTCGTATAATCTGGACAAACTCTTCCGCATCGAGTCTCAAGTGGATGCACTCGACTTGAAGATGGGGAAGGACAACATCCGCTCGGATGCTTTCTATCTTTTTGCAGAGGCACAGAAAGACACTACGTCAGCCACATTGCGGACGGGTGACCTCGATTTCACGTTCTTCACCCCCAACAACATTTTCAACCTCTTGCCGAAAGTGGAACGGTTGCAGAAAGAGACGGTTAGACAGTTCACGAAGCATGATGTGAACCTTGATGTGCTGAAGTCATACTTGCCAGAACTCTCGCTGCATACGACGGCAGGCCCCGACAATCCTGTGTCGGACATCTTGGAAACTTATGGCCTTCGTTTTAAGGAGTTTGTGGCAGATGTGGAGGCCTCTCCTGTTACGGGTCTGAAGGGAATGGGGCATGTGTACGGCTTCCGCAAGGACAGCGTCATGATTGACACGGCTTTCTTCGATATTGCCCAAGACTCCACACAACTCAACTATCATGTGGGTGCACGTTGTCATGAGCAGCCCCAAATCCCAGCCTTCCGAGCCTATCTGGATGGATACCTTATGGCCAACGAGGTGGATGCTCACCTTACCTATTTTGACAAGAATGACCGCAAGGGCATTGATTTAGGTGTAAAGGGAAAGGCGACCGATGCCCAAGTCACCTACAGCCTCTATCCCCAGAAACCCATCATCTCCTTCCGCGAGTTTAGCATCAATGCCGATAACTATATTATTACACGACCCAATAGCCCCATTATGGCTGACGTGCGTCTGACGAGCACCTCCGATGATTGTTACGTGGCAGTCTTTGCTGACGAGAACGAACAGGGAAAACAGGTGGCCACCATCAATGTTGATGACTTGAATTTGAAGGAGATTCTTGCCGCGGTTCCAGTGCCAGGATTGCCATCTATGGGCGGTATGCTGCATGTGAATACCACCTATATTGACAGAGGCGAGAACTTCCTTGTGCGAGGTGATCTCAGTGCAGACCGCTTCACTTATGAGGGAATGGCCGTCGGCAACATCGCTTCCAATTTCAGTTATATGCCAGAAGGTGAGACCCGTCATGTGATTGATGCCACATTGGCATACGACCAAACTGAAGTTCTGCAACTGAACGGAATCTACGATGCTCAGGGCGATGGCGCGCTGGATGCTGACCTCTCCTTTCTTGATGTGCCGATGTCGATGTTCTCGCCATTCATTCCCGACCAGATTGTGGGCTTTACGGGCCAGTTGGCTGGTGGAATGAAAGTGACAGGCCCGATGGATGCTTTGTTGTTCAATGGCACCTTGATGCCGAAGGATCTGCACATGATTTCCGATCAGTATAGCCTGAATTTCTCGCTGACCAACGACACGATTGTGTTCAACAATAGCCGTGTGGATTTCGATGCCCTCAAGTTCTATGCGGTGGATGACAATCCGCTCACGCTGAATGGCTATGTTGACTTCTCGAATTTCGATGAGGTGCTCATGTCGCTTTCGCTGATGGGTCGAAACTTTAAACTGATTGAGGCGAAACCCACCAGCAAGTCCTTGCTGTATGGTGATATGTACGGTGACTTCTACACCCGTGTGATTGGTTCCACAAAGGACTTGACGGTGCGTGGTCTTGTTCGTGTTCTGCCGACCACGAACCTCACCTACATCTTGTCGGAAACGGCACTGTATCAGACAGACCGACTCGAAGACATTGTCACCTTTGTGGATTTTAACGCACCACCTCCTCCAAAGGAGTCCATCCCGAAGAAGACCTATATGGGTATCGATATGAACTTGGTGCTGAGTATTGAGGATGGTGCCAAACTGCGTGGTGAGTTCTCTGCAGACAAGCAAAGTTATGTCAATGTGCAGGGTGGTGGCTCCATTACCATGTCGTACACGCCTGAAGGTGTGTTCAATATGCAGGGACGCTACACCATCAACGAGGGTGAGATGAAATACACGCTCCCCGTCATTCCGCTCAAGACCTTCTCCATCCATCCCGGTTCCTACATCGAGTTTACAGGTGTGCCCGGCAATCCGCTGCTCAACATCACCGCCACCGAACGCATGAAAGCCACCGTCGCAAGAGAAGGTGGTGCTACCCGAACGGTGCCCTTCGATGTGGGTCTGAAAATCTCCAACACGTTGCAGGAGATGGGTCTGGAGTTCATCATCGATGCACCCGAAGACCAGTCCGTGCAGAACGAACTCGCAGCCTGCTCAGCCGAAGACCGCAACAAACTCGCTGTGGGCATGTTGGCCACAGGCATGTATCTGTCCAGTTCCAACGGCAAGGGTCTTGCAGCAGGCAATGCGCTGAGTGGATTCTTGGAGGAGGAAATCAACAAGATTGCGGGTAGTGCCCTCTCCACGATGGTCGACGTGAGTGTCGGGGTGGGGCAGACCGTTCGTGAAGATGGTTCCAAGCGCACCGACTACTCCTTCCAGTTCTCCCGCAAGTTCTTCTCCGACCGTCTGAAGGTCATCATAGGCGGTAAGGTAAGTTCTGACAACAGCACCACTCGTCGTGAGTCAGGTGCCTTCATCGACAACGTGTCGTTGGAGTGGCGCCTCGACAATGGTGGCACGCAATACATCCGTCTCTTCCACGAGAAAGACTACTCCAGCCTGATTGAGGGCGAACTGGACAGAAATGGCTTCGGTGTGGTGCTCCGCAAGAAAGTGGACAAACTCTCCGAACTCATCTTCTGGAAACGGCGCAAGAAGGAGGACGTGCAACCAGAGACCAACACGAACTCTGAGTCCACAGAGACCAACACGAACTCTGAGCAAACGGAGAACAACACGAACCTCGAGCAAACGAAAGAATAGACACATGAAGGCGTTACGATACATATTATATATATATATAGTGGGCATGATTGCGGCATGCTCCACCACCTCCCATCTGCCTGAAGGAGAGACACTCTACACGGGTGTGAAGAAGATGAAGGTGCACGACCAGAAGGGGACGGCGGCAGAAGACTTGGCCGTGACGGAAGTGAAGGCAGCGTTGGCTTACAAGCCCAATGGCTCCCTCTTGGGCAGTTCGTCCAAACGAAGCCCCCTCCAGCTGGGACTCTGGATTTACAACGCCTACGTCGACAAGCCCCGCACAGGGTTCAACAAATGGATGTTCAACTCCTTTGCAGGCACCCCCGTCACCATCTCCAGCGTGTCGCCCGAGACCCGCACCAAGGTGGCCACCAACATCCTGCAAAACTACGGCTACTTCCGAGGTGATGTCGACTACACCCTCATCGACCAGCGTAAACCCCGCACACAGCGCATTTCCTACGACATCCATCTCGGTCAGCCCTACCTCTACGACAGCATCCGCTATGCCTTCCGCGACAGCATTCAGGACAGCATCCTGCGTGCCACAGAAAAAGAGAGATACCTGCATCAGGGAGACCAGTTCTCCACGCTGAACCTCACCAACGAGAAAGACCGCATCGTCACCGCCTTCCGCAACAACGGCCTCTACTACTACCGCCCTGACTACATCAGCTACTTTGCCGACTCCACCAATGTCCCCTACCGCGTGAAACTGCTCGTGGCAGCCGACCTGGACATGCCCGATGTGGCACGTCGTCAGTTCTATTTCGGCAACACCAGCGTCTACATCCGTCAGAGCCGCACCAGCGCAGCCAACCAGCAGCGTCGCCGAAACCGGTCCGCCCCCGTGTTCAACGACTCCATCCAGCGCCGTCGGCTGAAGATAGCCTATCAGGGAGAGCACATCCCCATCGCCCCACGCGTCATGCTGAAGAACTTCAAGTTCCATTCCCGACAGATGTTCAACCAGTCCCGTGTCGACCAGACCTTGACCAACCTCCATCGCATGGACATCTTCTCCAACGTCAAGTTCACCTTCACCCCGCGCGACACCACAGGCGGCAATGACACCATCGACACCCGTCTCGACCTGACGATGGACCAGCTCATCAACGCCGAGACCGACTTCAGTTTCACCTATAAGTCCAACTCACAGGTTGGTCCTGCCGGAGGCATCACCATCTCCAAGCGAAACGCCTTCCGACACGGCGAGACCTTTGCCGTCGGACTCCGAGGCAGTTACGAATGGACCACACGCAAAATGTATGGCGAGGACGAACGCGTCAACTCCTATCTGGCAGCCCTCGACGTCTCCCTGTCCTATCCCTGGATAGCCTTCCCTTGGCTCAACAAGCGCTTCTACAAATACCCCACCGCCACCCAGTTCAAATTCACCCTGGAGCAGCGCAAACGAGCCTACTACTACCGTCTGATGTCCTCCAACATCGAGGCAGGCTACGACTTCCAGACCTCCCGTTCGTGGAGCCATCGGCTCACACCCCTCACCGTCACCTACAACAAGATGCAGAACACCACCGAGAGGTTCGACTCCATCTTCTATTACAATCAAGCCCTCTACATGTCTCTGCAAGACGTCTTCGTCCCTGCACAGCAATACACCATCATCTACGACAACACTTGGAACAATCGCATACGCCACACGATGCACTTCGAGGGCAGCGTGAAGCAGTCAGCCAACTTCCTCAACCTCATCAACGCGGCGCTCGGGTTCGACTACAACCAGAAGGACAAACTGCTCCTCTCCACCCCCTATTCCCAGTTCCTCAAGTTCAACTTCCAGCTCAAGAACATCTTCCACCTCACCGAGAAGACCTCCCTCGCCACCCGTGTGCAAGTGGGCGCCATCTGGTCATACGGCAATTCCGACTACGCCCCCTACAACGAACTCTTCTACGTCGGAGGTGCCAACAGTATCCGAGCCTTCTCCATCCGCAGCATAGGTCCCGGACGATTCCACGACGACTGGCTGGACTTCTATCTGGCACAGACAGGCGACATCAAGCTGGAGATGAATGTCGAATACCGTTTCCCCATCCTCAACGCCTTCCAGGGCGCCCTCTTCGTCGATGCCGGAAACGTATGGCTCCTGCGTGAAAACTCCTATCAGGTCGGAGGCAAGTTAGGCGATGGCGGCTTCCTCAAGACGCTCGCCCTTGGCACAGGCTTCGGCATCCGCTACGACCTCGACTTCCTCATCCTGCGCCTCGACGTCGGCGTCGGCATCCATGCCCCCTACGACACCGGCAAGTCCTCCTACTACAACCTCCCCAAGTTCAAGGACGCCCATGCCATCCACTTCGCCGTCGGCTACCCCTTCTGATGTCACAAGCGAAAAATTTTTCTGCATAATTCATGGAAAATTGGCGGATTCTTTCTATCTTTGCACACAATAATAATCTTAAACATAAATCATTATGAAGAAAAAAACGCTCATCACCATGCTCTTGGCCCTTGTCGCCATGACTTCCGCTCATGCACAATGCCAATATTGTAACACCTACGAAGACTTCCTGGCAGGACGCTGGCAGCCGCTCGACACCGTCTATTGTGACACCCACAGCAAGAGCGAAAAGATTCTCCTGGGCATCAACGACTTCACGCTGACCACAGGCGACAAGACCCTCGACAAAAATCTGAAGAAGGAAGCCCTCATCGTCAAACAGGCCGATACGCTCTATGTGAACTGCCGCAACCTCCGATTCGAAAAGACCAGCTTTGGCAACGGCTACATCAAAGCCAGACGTCTGGGACAGAAAGAATTGCTCATCGTCAACAAAATCATCGGCATGGACGTAAGTGCCACCGCCGCAGTGTCCAGTCTCGTGCTGGGAAGCATCGGCAGCGCGTGGACTGCCAGCGAACAGATGAAGCAGCAGGTCTGCTATGTCATCTCGAACGGTGCCAATGAAAAAGGCCGCATAGACATCCGCCTGATAGACGACGAACTCATGGAGCAGCTGGTGGGCAAGCGCAAAGACCTCCACGACGCCTACTTCGCCGAGGAAAACGACACCAAACGCCGCTTGGCCGCACACATCGTTCCTATCCTCGAAAAGGCAGGACTCCTCAAACAAGGAAAATAGTCGAACGGATGTCGGGGAGAAGAGGAAGAAAGATAAGATAGCCCGTGCAACGAAAAAAGATGTACGGGCTATTCCTTTGTTTAGTTCAAATTGCTTCTTGTCCGCTTTCCGCATTTCCTACTTTCCGCATTTATAGGATAGGAAGTTCAGCAACCAGTTTCTTGTAGTTGCCGCGCATGGTGCGTTCGATGGCTTTGTCATTCAGCAGGCGTTCCAGTGTTTTCTGTGCCGAGCGATTGTTCGCGTAGCCAAACACTTGGGCGAACTTCTCGGTGGTGAATTCCTCTGGCAGTTGGCGGAAACACTCAACGAACTTGTTGGTGCGTCGGCGTTGCTGAGCAGCATCAATCAACTGGTCGTCGTAATACTTTCGGTGCAGGTCGTAGAACCAATGCAGCTGAGTGTGATACTGAATGTCAAGCACCAGGTCGCAGAGTGCCTTGTCCGTCTCGTCAATCTGATAGGTGCCCGTCTGTTCGCGTTCCTCCCAGTGGCGCATGTCGATGTAGGGTGCGCTGATGTTGATGCCATAGTAGGGAACGCGCTTGATGAGTAGCCAGTCGGCTTGGTCTTTGTTGAATTCGGCAATGGCTCGTTGCTCGTCGCACCATTTGTGCACATGCTCCACCAATGGCCAGACAGGCAGCTCCCCTTTTCGCTGATCCAGTTTGTAGCTCCACTGCCTAAGGGTCTCGTCTGCCACGGCAAGGAAATCATCATTCTTGTCCACCAATGGCATCATCTCGAAGTCGGGCTTACCCATGGGAATGGTGCCCATTCGGGTGTCGAGACCAATGTTGAAATTCCGTTCGTTCACCAGTCGTCTCAGGGTGGGAGGAGTACAAGTCTCTATCTGGTTCCAAAAGATTCTGAAACGTCCGCTCACCGACTGATTGTTGGAATAGTGTTGCGAGTCAAACTCGTTGTGGAATGCCTTCAGCGCCATGATGTCACGATTCTGCCACCCTCCCGACTTCGACATGTTGATGGAGTTGTCCTTCTCCGAGTCCACTGTGATGAGGTGACAGTTCATCTCCTCCCCGTCCACCATCGTCTTGCAGTTCAGCATGCTGCGGATGAACTCTGTGTTCGATGCTCGTGGACCAAACATGCGGTTGTAAATCTTGTCGCGGGGACGGGTGTCCTTGTTGCCGCCAGCGTTGCCTTTCATTTCTTTCCATGTGTTGGTTGCCTCGTCGGCCAGCCTGTCAGCCTCGATGATGGGAGCCAGCAGCAGTTCCTGCAGACGGCTCAAGGTGCCCTTTCCGCTGGTGGGGTCGCCCACACCCAGAATGATGTAGTTCAGTCGGCTTCTGATGGACTTGTTGGCGTAGAAGATGTAGTAAGTCTGCGTCATGCAAGTGCCCATCATGGCGGCAGAAGCAAAGAAAAGGAAAGGCCACAATCGGCGCGGATGAGGTTCGCACACTTCTCTCAGACATGGAAACACGTCGAAGAACTGCTCAATCTGGTCACACCACTTCTCGAAGGGCAAATCCTCCATCGGGTCACCCTTGCCTGCTGATGTGGATTGCGGTGTGTCGATGCCCGCCTCCAGCATGAGTGTGGCAAGTGCCTTCGGGGTGCATTTCAGCAACATCTTCTTGGCTGCGCTTTCAATGAGATTCTCCACCTCATTGGGTTGTTGATCCCAGTTCTTCACCCACTCCAGTTCGTGCGCCATAGCGATAGCCCTTTGGGGGTTGTTGTCCAAGAGCCACAGGAGCCAGTGAGACGTCTGCGCACTGAATGTGGCATGATTCTTCCCTTCGGGCAGTCTCTCTCCATAGTAGTCGTTGAGTGCCTTGATGATGGCTTGCTCTCGTTCTGTGAAAGTGATGGCAGCAGAAGTGGAAAGGGGCTGTGCTGGTACAGCAGCAGAAGAAGGGGACACTGTGTCCTGTTTTGGATTCTTGCGCTGACGTTCCAGTTCTTGCCAACGGGGTTGCGTAGGTTCAGATTCACCTCGACGGTAAGCCTCGCCATACTTCTCCTCAAAGGCTGGATTCTCGTAGCTGAACAACTCCTCCCAGTCGATGAACTTCACATCGCCTGCCTTTGGCAAGAAGTGGGCATGGTCGCTGTTCTTCGTCTGTCCGTCGGCATACTCCAACACACCGAGCATCTCTGCCATCTCGTAGGCATTGTCCTGCAGGTTGCCCCATTCCAGACGTGCCTTGAACACCACCTTGATGCCCTCACCGCTTGGTGTGATGAACACCCACAAGATGCCCAGTTCCTTGAAGTCATCCCTCTGGAGCCACTGTTGGGTGAGCTTCTCGGCATTCTCCACATGGTCGGCATCCAGCACCGCCAGTCCCGACAGGTAACCATTGGCTTGTATGCGCCACAACCCTGTGCGTCCCCATCTGTCCTTGCTTTCGGCAAAGTGAGTCACCGTTGGGATGATGGCAGGCAGCGCACTCTTCTTCTGGGTGATGAAGAGTTTCACACGTTTCAGGTCGTCGGCAGGCATGAGCTTCTTTCTCCTGCGCTCATCCTTCTTCAGTTCCTGCGCGAGCCACTTCTTGTAGTCCTCGGTTTTCACCACTTCCTTCACCCATTCCTCCACCGCTTCACGTACCTCAGCCTCTGCCATCTCGCGCTTCAGTCGGCGGTAAGCGTCGATGAGTTCCATGTTTTGAGGTTGCATCATCAGACTTTTGAGCACCTCTGCCGTGAGTTCCTCGGTGGGTTTGTTAATGTTTTGTTGATAAACTCTATTCATCATTTGTTTCCTCCATTTTTAATGTTGTTTACTACTTTGTTGAATTTCTCGTTGGCTGGCAGTCTTCTTACCACCAGCTGCACAAGGCGCAGCACCTCGGCTTGCCAGTCGCGGCAGTGGCAGGAAAGGTCAACCGTGCCAGTGAAGGTCATCTTGCCCTTCTCCATGTCGAGCCAGCATTCCAGTTCGTCCTCCGCCACCACGCGCAGACTCTCAGGCATCTGCACTGGCTTCTTGGGCTTCAAATCCTTGGTCAGCGCATTGAACTGAGCCGCCAGGTCTGCATACTGGTCTGCCGAACTCTCCTTGCACTTCAGGGTCATCATCCGCGAAGGGTCGCTGCCCGTCGTTGTCCAACGCTTGCCACCCCCGGCACACGTCTTCACGTCCTGCTGGGTGCTGGGAGCCTCGTTGAAAGGCTCAAAGCCAAAACGCTTGGTTTCGGGGTCGTAGGTGCCTGTTCCTCGCACCTTGAGTTTCTTTGTTTTCTTTTCCATTGTTATAATGAAGAATTGAAAATGATGCCTTGCACTCCAGTCATCATAGGCGATTTCAACGACTGGCGGGTACCGTGCTCAGTATGGTTCCCTACATTACCCTCAGACAGGCACGAAGAAAAATTTGCACCCGACAGAGGGAGTGTGTGACTCCGTTTGTCGGGTGCAAAATTACAATCCGTTTTCTGTGTTTGTAGGACTACAATGTGGCTACAAATTTGACCACAAAAACATATCCATTTGATTTTCAGTCTATCATTTTTCTTTTGTTTATCCCAAATCGGTCATTAGAAAAATTGTCTAACTTTTTGTTGGAGAAATCATCCACAAACGGAACAAATGTAAGTTCTGGAAACCGATTTCATCAATAATAGGAACTTTGAAATTGACATTTTGTAAGTGATTTTTTCTAATGACCGATTTGGGTTTATTTTTTTGTAGTGACTACACTTTCTTCTTCAATCTGAGCTATCAGTCGTTGTGATATCGCATCGTTAAAAACTTTCATCTTTTCAACAAGCAACCCCACGTCTTTCTTCACGCCATTCTGATCATAATTGATGCCTTTGTTCACGGTCGTACGGATGCTACCTCCTGAGCGACCAGACACCATACCAATGAAATCGGAAAAAGCTTTTATGTTCACAGGCGTCTCGCCTTTTTCTGCTTTTAGTGTAACATTCAGTATGGTCTGGAACAGAATGACCAACTGTCTGTTTGTGAATCGGGGATACTTGCCCCCCTCATTCAACTCTCCGCCCGATTCAGCAGCCTCTTGTTGTTCCAGTTTTGTTTTCAGTGTTTCGTTCTCCGTCCTCAACTGCTCGTTTTCTTGTTGCAGTTCCTTCATTTTCTCATCTTGGTTACTAGGCTGCGAAGGACCCAAAATGGCCTTGTGCATGGCTGAACTAATCTTTGCATATTCCTCTTTTGCTTTTTGTTGCGCCTCTTCTTTCACAAGGTCGTGCATGATGTCTAACTTGGTCTTGTCTGTCCACTCTCCTCCAAACGCTAACTCATAACACGACCATTGACTTTTCCAGATTCTCAGCATCTGATTGAGGAATGCGGTGCGTGGTGCATCTCGGCATTCAAGATAGAGGATGCCCCATGCCACACACAGTGCGCATTCGGCCAAGTTTTCTTCGTAGTCCTTCACAGCGTAAGGTAATTCGTCACGCAACTCTGGCTTCCATTTCCAGACCTGCCCCTTAGCCTCTCGTATCACTCGCAAGCACTGCGTTTCCGGGTGGCGGTGTTGGACAGCGGAAACGAGCACCTTCGTCCCGTAGTTAAGCACTTGCGCAAACATCCCCTCGTCTTCCTGCACTTCCAAAGGAATTTGCTTCAACAAGAATTTGCTGTACATGAATTTGTAAGTTTCCTTTTCCTGCACCTCTTCCAACCAGTAGTCGAGGCTGTCTTGCTTTTTTTCCATAACTTCGGCTTTTTTATATTTTTTTGTTGGATGCAAAGTTAACAAAAACTCTTTTCAATACAAAAAAACGAGATTTGTTTTTACATCTTCCACAAAACCACAGAACGGAAAAGAATCGTGCCATGCAAAAAACTCTGCCTATCTGTTGAGGATAAGCAGATCTATCTAATAGGAGGGGTGGACGACTATGAAAATGGGTGCTAATAATATATTTCAATTCTTTGAAAGGGTGAGTTGTTCGGCTGAGCGACCTACATCCATAAAGAAGAATACTCTTCCTTCACTTTCTCTACATCGATTCTCTTGATTTCGTCTGGCATCTCAAAATTCAGGTAACGATAGTATTTCTCATATTTCCGAAGGCACTCTTCAACCTTTTCCTTTACGGATTCAACAGATCTTCCATAAACAAGCAGTTCGGCAAACACGTTATTTTTCAGATGCTCGTCCAGTAGCGTCTTTGCCTCATCCGACTTGCCCATATGTTTCAATTCAACTATTTTTTGACGCAACTGATATTCGGGGAATTTGTCCATAACCAACTGTTCTTTCAGCAGATGAACATCCTTGGTCATCGTCAAGATCTTGGAAAATAACACGATGTTGAGAATGCCCATGATGACAATGGTCCAACCAATGATAGCCTCACCAATTTCGTCTCCTGGGCTTCTATAAGAAGAGTAAGCGAAAATGGATGTGGCGATTGCCATAAAAGCCAAAGTCAAAAATGTCTTTTTCATTGTTGTAGTTGGGCGCTTATATGCCGTTACCCATCGGCTTTAATAAATTAAAGTACTTATTCTTTACAACAAGCTATTTCTTTCTTATTTCTTTAATTTTTCCTTTTTTGTATGAATAAAAGATAGTTTCGCCGCCCCATTCCGAGCAGCCAAGAAGGGTGTCATTTTCAAAGTGCACATAATCAAATTTGACAGGTACCACTTCTTCACCTGTGCTATTGACAAATCCTTCTTTGTCGTTACGATTGACTTTCCCAAGTCCATTTACAAAAGGCTCGGCTCTATCATATATGGGTTTAATGACAAAATCTCCTTTTCTGTTAATGTATCCGACATTTAACCCCCAATAATTGCTTGAGGACACCCCCATAGGTGCTAATCCCTCTCGGAATTCAGGAATCGTTGAGGACGATTGAGGTTGGAATTGGAACGGAATTACAACATTATCACTTTTATCAATAAATCCAATTTTGTAATTTGGAACTCTTCCTACAACTGCATTAAAATAGCCGTCTCTTTTACCTACTGCAGCTAATCCATCAGAGAAATTGTTGGCAACGTCATATTTAAGTTGTATAATAACCCTGTTTTGAATATCAATATAGCCGCATTTGTTGTCTTTCTCAACCCAGATCAGTCCTTCTGAATAGTCTCCCATGTCATCATATTCAAAAGGAATAGCCTCCTTCCCCGTTTCACATTCAACCATACCATACAGTATAGGCTTTTGAGCGTCTGCTTGAAATTTGGTTAATCTGATGTATCCATTTTTAGGAGCTTCGTATTTTGGCTCTCTATGCCCGACTATTATATAATACTCACAATTGTAATTGCAGTCGGTAACAACTTTATTATGAGAATTGATGATGCCAACACATCTATTCAATTCAGATAAAGAAATATCAGATCCCTCGAAATGATAATATATTGTGTCGTATTTCAATTCGACAGCTATACTTCCGATAGAATCAATAATGCCATATTTCCCGTTTCTGCCAACAACAGTGCAATGACTGTCAATGTTGGCAATGTCATCAAAATCAAAAGGTGTATTCATTTTATTATCGGTGTCAAAAATACTCCATTTATCCTTTTTCTGTATCGCTATGAAACAGCGTTGCTCATCATCAAATTTGTATCTGATACTATCGAATTCTACTTCCGTAATCTTATCTCCATTGTAGGATATAATGCCATATTTCTGATTATGTTGCACAACTTTACTATCTGAGTTGAAATCGAAAATGGTATCATATATGCAGTTCAAGACTTCTTTGCCATAGTGGTCGATTAATCCAAATTTTCCTTTTTTGACAATGGCATATCCAAATTCAAAATTTTGGATTGTATCATATCTTTCAATTGTTTGATGATACAATTCGTTTGACAAAACTTCTTTAGGAGAACCAGACGGTAAGTCTGATTTTTTTTCATTGCATGAGAAAAAAGAAAAGATGATAATAAGAAAAGCTAATGTCTTTTTCATATTTGTTATGTTTTGAAAGTTATACGGTTGTCATCATCAAAAAAGCGCAAACCCCGCCATATCACTACTCAGGCCTTGCACTGCCTCATACATTCTATGGAGAAGTCTGCGCGATGAAACGCATACTCCCTGAATGTATGTGATGCTCTTTTCTGTGTCGAGGTGCAAGTTCGAGTAGTGAATTGAGCAAAATATGTCATGCTCCTTTCGGAACATGTCGCAAATATATAGTGAAAATTTTACAAAACAAAGGATTTTGTGGAAAAGTTGATGAAAAATGCCGATAAGATGCCTTTGAGGTGCTCCCCTTGCAAGAAAAGTGAAACATTACAATCGCATCCTCTGCTAACAAACAAATGGTAGAAAAGTAGTAAAGTAAGAAAGTGGACATGAATACTTTCAAAGAAAAGAATAAAAAGATTGTAATAATCGTATAATATAAAAACTTATAGGTTCATCCGACAAATGCATAGTTAATCAACAAATAAATGAATAATAAGAAAGATAGCTAAGATAAAATCACTACCTTTGGTTACCCCTAACTAAAGCATAGTAATATGAATCCCAGCTATCTGTATCACGCCTTTGGTGTCCGCCACCAAGAATGTACCAAAACTGAGTACAAAGGTAATCAAAATATTCATTATATTCAGACACGTAAGGATGAATTGTGCTGTCCGGAATGCAAAAGTCGTAAGATTATCCCAAATCGGTCATTAGAAAAATTGTCTAACTTTTTGTTGGAGAAATCATCCACAAACGGAACAAATGTAAGTTCTGAAAACCGATTTCATCAATAATAGGAACTTTGAAATTGACATTTTGTAAGTGATTTTTTC
>JAFSKK010000040.1 GCA_017448965.1 Bacteroidaceae bacterium
AAAGGAAGATAGCCGCATTTCAGCGGCGGAAGATAGAGGACGATACCTTGCCATTAGCATTACATTTGTCTTCTATCTCCTTCTATCTTCTTCTATCTCCCTTTATCTACAAGGCATACAAAGCTTGCGAAACTTTAGTAAGATGAAAAGGAAATGAATAAGACGAGTTCTCGTATTTTACAACTTCGTGATGCCATAGAGAAAAAAACGGGGCGATACCCTGCTACTCCGAAGGACTTTGACTGTTTGGCTGCTGACATCTATGAGCAGCTTCACGAGAGTGTAAGTGCATCGACATTGAAGAGGGTATGGGGATACGTTGATTCAGACTCTACGCCACGCATCACAACACTTAACGTGCTTGCCAAATTCATTGGATACAGCAATTGGCACGACTTCTGCAACAGCATGGATGATGAGGGTAGGGGAATGAAGGATGGTGCAACGGCTGGCACCATGCAGGAAGTCGACTCTGCAAAGGAAGAACGAGAGGTTCTTGGAAGCGATGAGAGCGATAAGGAGAAATCGACACATCATAAGGGTCGATGGATGATAGGTCTTGTTACTTCGGCTATTGTTCTCCTATTGCTGTTGGGAGGACTAAAACTATGGCAGCCATCGCATGAACAGTCGGGATTGGTTCTGGAGGCAGGACAGGTCTTTGGACAGCCTGAAGACTATTTGCCTCTTTTTGGTATCACGCCGAGTGACCACTCTTGGGACGAGCTTCTGCCTCATCATCAAGGCATAGTAGTTTGGAGTCCGTGGTATCGGCATCCGAATTGGCACAACGAGGGTAATCCTGATAGCCTTTTTCCTACCATTACAGAGTATTGGACTCCCACAGAGGAGGAGGTTGATAGTGTGCCGCAGTCGCTTGTCAGACAAAGGAATGAGAATCTTTTTTTCACCGTGACTCGTACAAACGAGTTGCGTATCACCTTCATGCGTGGCATCGCAGTTGGTGACTCTGCCACATTCCTTGGTGTTTATCGTTTAGATCGTAATCAAAGCGATTCCACGCATTTGGTGTGGCAACGTATAGCTACGCAATGCGACCTTCGTTGTCTTGAATATTTGGAAGAACTGAAGAATTAGAGTCTTCTTTGTCTCTTATATCGCAGTCCGGGCATTTGTTTGCTCCGTGTTTCAGTAGCTCTTCAATTTCCCCTTATCTTAGTGTGCTTCGAGCCAGTTGGTGCCCCATCCGCAGTCGGCAAGGAGGGGAACGGAGAGGTGGATGGCGTTTTGCATCTCCTCGACGACGAGCCTTTGCAGGTGTTCTTTTTCTTCGGGCACGACGGAGAAGTTGAGTTCGTCGTGCACTTGCAGTATCATCTTGGATTTCAGTCCCTCTTCGTGCATCCGTTTGTCGATGTGTATCATTGCCACCTTGATGATGTCGGCAGCCGTTCCCTGGATGGGGGCGTTGATGGCGTTTCTTTCTGCATAACCGCGCACAACGGCGTTGCGCGAATTGATGTCGGGCAACTGGCAACGGCGGCCCATGAGGGTCTCGGTATAGCCCTGTTGACGGGCTTTTTCGATGCTCTTGTCCATATATTGCTTCACGCCTGGATAGGTGGCAAAGTACTCGTCGATGAGTTGCTTGGCTTCGCTGCGGCTCACCTCCATGCGCTCGGCAAGACCGAAGGCGGAGATGCCGTAGATGATGCCGAAGTTGGCGGTCTTGGCCTTGCGTCGCATGTCGCTCGTCACCTCGTTGATATTGACCTTGAAGATTTTGGCGGCGGTGGCTTGATGGATGTCGTGTCCGCTGTTGAAGTCGGCCACCATGTTGGGGTCTTGGCTTAGATGAGCCATCAGTCGCAGTTCTATCTGGCTGTAGTCGGCAGAGAAGAAGAGCTCACCATCATCGGGAATGAAGGCCTTGCGCACCTCTTTGCCGTTCTCGTCGCGGATAGGGATGTTTTGTAGATTGGGGTTGCTGGAGGAGAGTCGCCCCGTCGCTGTAACCGCCTGATTGTAAGATGTGTGAATGTGTCCTGTCCGTGGGTTTACCAATTGTGGTAGGGCATCGATGTAGGTGCTCAACAGCTTCTTGTAGCCACGATAATCAAGTATCTTTTCCACCACAGGATGCTTGCTCTTCAGAGAGAGCAGGGTGGCTTCGTCAGTCACGTATTGCCCTTTTTTTGTCTTCTTCGGTTTCGAGTCAATCTTAAGTTGGTCGAAGAGGAGCTCGCCAATCTGTTTGGGAGAACTGATATTGAGTTCCTGTCCTGCTACTTCGCGGATGTCTCTTTCGATGCTCTCCATGCGCTCTGTGAACACGCGAGAGGTCTCCGCCAATGATGCTTCGTCGATTTTGGCACCGTTCATCTCCATCCTTGCCAACACAGGCACCAATGGCATTTCCACTTCGTCGAAGAGGTGAAAAAGCCCCTTCTCGTGCAGTTCCTTCTCGAGGATGTTCTTCAGTTTCAGTGTTACATCGGCATCCTCGGCAGCGTATTCATACACGTCCTTGGGGGCGAGTTCTCGCATGGAGCGTTGTTTCTTGCCCGACCCGATGAGTGAGTCGATGTGGATGGTGCGATACTTCAAGTACACCTCGGCCAGATAATCCATGCCGTGGCGCAATTCTGGTGCAATAATATAATGTGCAATCATCGTGTCGAACATTTTGCCGGCGAGGTGGATGCCGTAGTTGGCCAACACCATCATGTCGTACTTGATGTTCTGTCCCACTTTCACAATTTTCTCCGACTCATACACCGCCTTGAACGCGTTAACAATTTTTAAGGCTTTTTCAAAATCGTCGCCCGACCATTCCTCATGATTGGGCACAGGCACATAAAATGCCTCGCCTTCAAGCACGGAGAAGCTCAATCCGACCAATTTTGCTGACATCGCATCCACAGAAGTCGTTTCCGTGTCTAAACTGACAAAGTCGAAAGTCAATAATTTTGCAGATAATTTCTTTATTTCTTCCTCCGAATCAACGAGTTGATAATTGTGAGGAGTATTGCTCAAGTCGCTGAGATTCGAGAAAAACAAGTCTCCTTGCCCCGTGTTCGCATTTACAGGATTCTCAGAGGCTTGAGAAGGGGTGTTTTGTGTGGGTGAAACAGATCCACCGAAGAGGTCGCCGCTGAAAAGGTCGGTTTGTTGAACTTTTGTTTTCTTTCCGCTTGTTGCACTTGAAGGAGTAGGGGAGGGCGCTTCATTTTCAGTTCCACCAAATTTTCGTTTACTCAATGTGCGGAATTCCAACCGCTCGAAAATTTCTTTGAGTGCCACCTCGTCGACAGGCTCTCGTTTCAGGCTGTCAAGGTCGAGTGTGATGGGGACATCGGTTTTGATGGCCGCCAGGAATTTCGACATCTTGATGTCCTCCACATGCTCTTCCACCTTCTTTTTCATCGCACCCTTCAACTGTTCTATGTTGGCAAGGAGGCCTTCGATGCTGCCGAACTCATTGATGAGTTTCACAGCAGTCTTTTCGCCCACACCAGGACATCCGGGATAGTTGTCTGACGAGTCGCCCATCAATCCCAACAGGTCAATCACTTGTTTCACATCGTTGATGCCATACTTTGCCTTCACTTCCTCTTCGCCCAGGATGTCGAAACCACCGTCGAATCGCGGTTTGTACATCTTCACGTTCTTCGCCACCAACTGCCCATAGTCCTTGTCGGGGGTCATCATGAATGTTTCGATTCCATCGATGGATTCGCTCTGTTTGGCTAAAGTGCCAATCACGTCGTCAGCCTCAAAGCCTGTCACCTCAAGCACAGGGATGCGATACGCCTTCAACACGTCTTTAATAATAGGGACGGCAAAACGGATGCCCTCAGGCGTCTCTTCACGTTGCGCCTTGTAGTCGGCAAATGCCTCATGGCGGAAGGTGGGTCCGTGGGGGTCGAAAGCCACGCCGATATAATCGGGATTCTCCTTTGTGAGAATCTCTTCAAGCGTGTTGACAAAGCCAAGAACGGCCGACGTGTTTTCCCCTTTGCTGTTGATGCGAGGGTTCTTGATGAAGCCATAATAGGCTCTATAAATCAATGCATAAGCATCGAGAAGGAACAATTTTGACATGTCTTTTTTTATTTTGTGTGTAAACTTACGAATAATATTTGAAAAAACACTAACTTTGCAACTGTTTTTCAAAAAAGATGGATGCATTAGCCCAAATAAGGAAGCCAATTGAACAGGAGATGAGTCAATACAAAGAGGTTTTTGACTCTTTCCTCGTGCATACCAATCCGTTGCTCAATGCGGTGCTCCGCACCATTGGTAGCAGGAGGGGCAAGATGATGCGTCCCATCCTCACGCTCTTGGTGGCGAAGTTGGCCAATGGGGGCGAAATCAATGAGAGATCTATCTATACAGCAGCCACTTTTGAGTTCTTCCATACGGCCAGCCTCATTCACGATGACATAGTGGACGAGAGCGAGGAACGGCGTGGACAAGACTCTGTGAACAATGCTTATGGCAACAAAGTGGCCGTTTTGGTGGGCGATTTCATCCTCGCAAACGCTCTGCTTTGTGCCTCACGCACGGGACAGACGCAGTTGATAGAGATTGTTTCTCGTGCTGCTCAGGATTTGGCAGATGGAGAACTGCTTCAGCTCAACAATGTGGCCAATGAGGCCATCACCGAAGAGGTGTATTTCAACATCATCCGCAACAAGACTGCAGCCCTCTTTGCTGCTTGTGCCGAGGCAGGTGCTTTGTCGGTTTCATCGAACGAAAACACCCGTCAACTCTTAAAGCAATTTGGCGAAAATATCGGCATTTGTTTTCAGATTCGCGACGATATTTTTGACTATAACCACGATGTTCAGATTGGCAAGCCGACGGGCAACGACATGAAGGAAGGCAAACTCACTCTACCCGTCATCCATGCCCTCCTTTCCACTCAGAATTCCGAGATGATGGCCTTGGCCAGCAAGGTGAAACATCGTAGTGTGTCGCAGGATGAAATCGATGTCTTGGTCGATTTCACCAAGAAAAATGGCGGCATCGAATACGCCATCCAGCAGATGGATGACTATGCCCAAAAAGCAAAAGACCTGCTTGTATCGTTCCCTGATTCCGATGTCAAGCAAGCCTTGATGGCATACGTCGATTACGTGATCGACCGTGTGCTGTAATCCCTGATTTTGTATTGTCATTTCGTGCTTGTAACAGAGCCATCTGTTACAAATGTAACATGCCCAGTGTTACAAATATAACACACCCGCTGTTACAAGTGTAACACTGGAACTGTTACAAATGTAACACCGGGTGTACGGCAAATGTTACAATTTCTATACAGGAAATCTTCGTTTAGAAGAACTTCACTTCCTTTCCTTCTATGTCCGAAAGGAGTTTGTTGGCGAGCGAGCTGGTGCCCAAACGCAACCATTGGTTCGTCAGCCATTTCTCGCCCAACACTTCCTTCACGATGGTGTAGTAGGTGAGTGCATCCTCCACTGTCTTCATGCCTCCAGCCGGTTTGAAGCCAATCTGAACGCCTGTTTTGTCGTAGTATTCCTTGATGGCTTGGCACATCACGAAGGCCGCTTCGGGGGTGGCAGCGGGTTCGAGTTTGCCCGTCGAGGTCTTGATGTAATCGGCACCGGCATACATCGCCAGAAGGCTTGCCGTCTTGATGTTTGTGGCTGTTTTGAGACATCCTGTTTCGAGGATGGTTTTTAGTTTTTTCTCACCACAAACGGCCTTGATTTCAGCGATTTCATCGCACATCCCCTCATAGTCGTCTGCCAGAAACTTACCCACAGGAATGACGATGTCAATCTCTGTGGCGCCATCCTTCAATGCCAGCGCCGTCTCTGCAATCTTCACCTCTACAAAGGTTTGTGCCGAAGGGAAACTGCCCGATACGCAGGCGATTTCCACCTCCTCGTTCTCTAGTGCGTCGTGACAGATTTTGGCATAACAAGGATATACGCACACCGTTGCTACATGCCCTAATTCAGGATACACATCGTCAAACTTGTTCACTTTTTCTACGAACTTGAGCACGCTGTCCTCGCTGTCTGTCGTCTTGAGGGTGGTGAGTTCCACGCTGTTCAGCAGAAACTGCTTCACCTCTCGTGTGTTGTTCTCTTCCAGATGCTCTTTCAGGAGGGTTTCCACCTGACGTTTCACTTTCTCGTCATCGAGTTCTAAATCATACTGCTTCAGAACTTCAAAATACTTGTTTTCATCCATATTTTCGATTGTTTTTATTCTCTATTTTTCGTGTCCATGCAAATAGTAACAGGCCCATCGTTCAGCAACTCCACCTTCATGTCGGCACCAAATTCTCCCGTTGCAATCGGTTTCCCCAATTGTTCAGATAAAACCGCACAAAAGCGCTCGTAAAGCGGGATGGTTACTTCGTGGCTGCCTGCCCTCAGATAGGAGGGGCGGTTGCCTTTCTTGTAACTTGCCCAAAGGGTGAACTGGCTCACCACCAGAATCTCGCCACCTACATCCAGTATGGACTTGTTCATCACGCCGTTCTCGTCGTCGAATACGCGCAAGTTGCAGATTTTCTTCGACAACCATTGTATATCTTCCTCATTGTCAGCATTCTCACAACCGAGAAGAACCAAATAGCCCTTGCCGATTGTCGCCGTCTTCTCGCCGTTGATATTGACGGATGCATGTGTTACTCGTTGTATAACTGTTCTCATTGTATATGTATGTTATTCTTCGTTGAAGGCTTCCTTCAGCAGTTGTGCTTTCGATGCTCCTACAACATTTTTAAGTTCTTCATAATCAGCCTCTTTAATACGTTTTACGCTCTTGAACTCCTTGAGTAACAGCGTCTTAGTGGCTGCTCCGATTCCCTTGATGTGGTCGAGCTCCGATTCCGTGTTATGTTTCGCCCGTTTCTGCTTGTGGAAAGTAATGGCAAAGCGGTGCACCTCGTCTTGGATTTGTGTGAGTAGTTTGAAGAGAGGGCTGTCCATCTCGATGCCTACCACCTGAGCCGGGAATCCAAACAGCAGTTCGTTGGTGCGGTGATGGCTATCCTTTGCCAATCCTGCGATGGGGATGTCGAGGTGCAGTTGATCCTCGATGACTTTCCTCACCACTTCCATTTGGCCCTTGCCACCATCTGTAATAATGAGGTCGGGTAGGGGAGTCTCTTCCTCGATGGCGCGGCTGTATTTGCGATACACCACCTCGCTCATCGACGCATAATCATCAGGGCCAATCACCGTTTTGATGTTGTATTTGCGGTAGTCATTCTTTGATTTTCTTCCACCAATGAACACCACACAACCTGCCACAGCATCCTGCCCCATGATGTTGGAGTTGTCGAAACACTCGATGCGCATGGGAATTTTCGGCAGTTTCAGTTTGCGTTGAAGTTCCTTGAGGATGTTCACGTTTCGTTGGTCAGGATTCAGGCGTTCCGCTTGTTTCAGCGCATCGATACGGTATTGACGTACATTCGCTTCCGACAAAAACAGCAGTTTCTTCTTGTCGCCTGCTTTCGGCACGATGAATTGTGCATCCTTCAGCGTGAAATCCAGTTCGAAGGGTACCACAATCTCTTTTGACTCGTTCCCATACTGCTCGCGCATGCTGACGATAGCCAGCGAGAGGATTTCCTCGGATGTCTCGTCCAATCGCTTCTTGTATTCGTTGGTGAAAACACGGGTGATGCAACCATTCACCACGTGCATATAGTTGACATACGCCTTGTTTTCATCGTCTTCAATGCTGAACACATCGATGTTTTGGTTCGTGCTGGTGATGACGCGGCTTTTGCTGTCGAACTCTTTGGCCAGCAGATATTTCTTCTTCACCGTTTCCGCTTCCAGAAACCTTTCTTTTTCTGCTAAGTCCTGCATTTCTTTCAGCAGTTTCTGGCAAAGATTGCCCGTATTTCCGCTTAGAATCTGCTTGATTTCTTCTATCTGCTGCAGGTATTCCTCGCGTGATTGAAGACCAATGCAAGGCGCTTTGCACTTGCCAATGTCGTAATAAAGGCACTTCTTCAACTTCCCTTGGCTCATCTTTTCAGGTGTGATAGGTGTGTGGCAAAGCCTCACTTGATAGATTTTCTCGATAAGTTCCATCATCGCATTCAGCGTGCCAATGTGGCTGAAAGGGCCAAAGTAAGTGCCCGTCTTCTTGTCGATGTTTCGGGTCTTGATGACGCGTGGGAAGTACTCGTTGGTGATACAGACAGACGGGTAAGTCTTTCCGTCTTTCAGCAGAATGTTGTAGAAAGGCTGGTGTGCTTTGATAAGATTGTTCTCTTGAATCAGCGCATCCTCATCGGTTGGAACCACCACATATTTGATGTCCTGTATCTTGCTGACCAGTATCTGCGTCTTGCGGTTTTTGTACGAATTGTTGAAGTAGGAGGCAACGCGGCGTTTCAGGTTTTTTGCCTTACCCACATAAATCACCTTGCCATCCTTATCCAAGTATTGATAGCATCCAGGTTCTTCGGTGAGACTGTTGACAATCACCTTCAACCGTTGCAGACGTTCTTCCTCTCGCGTCATTCCACTTCAAGTGTTACTTTCACTATCGCTAATGTTCCACGTGAAACAATTTGTTTCTAACTGATGCAAAATCAGCGTGAAACGGACTTGTGTTGAATGTTCTGTTAAATGGTGAGGAGGGTTGTAATCTCGATTCCCTCGCCAATAAACTCTCTGCCATGCAGACCCTCATCGCGTATTTCCACCAGGAAGTTCATGTAGCATTTCTTGGGGTTGAGTTTTTTCACAAGGTTCCATGCAGCCTTGATGGTGCCGCCTGTTGCCAGTAGGTCATCGTGAAGAAGAACCACATCATCATGTTCGATGGCATCCAGGTGTATTTCAATGGCGTCCTTGCCGTATTCTTTCGTGAAGCTTTCCCTAACTGTAGTAGCGGGAAGTTTGCCAGGTTTACGAGCCATCACGAAACCTGCATTCAGACGGCGTGCCAGAATTGACCCCATGATATAGCCACGAGTTTCAAGCCCTACCACTTTTGTGATGCCCTTGTCCTTGTAGAGTTCATACAGTTGCTCCTCCATGATTTCAAGTGCCTTGGCGTCCTTGAAGAGGGTAGTGACATCGCGGAAGTTGATACCCTTCTTGGGGAAATCAGGGATACTGCGAAGATGGTCTAAAAGATATTGAGTATTCGCTTCCATAAGAATTTGATTGTATTGTTTGTTTGAGTTGATTCTTGTAAATGTTTGATTTTGCACCTTATACACACAAATTGTTTCACGTGGAACAAAAGTGATACGTGAAGTGTTCCTCCGTCCTTATCTTCCCATCAGCACCAGCATGATGTTGATGTCGGAAGGGGACACCCCTGGGATGCGTGAAGCCTGTGCCAACGTGACGGGCTGGATGGCTTGCAACTTCTGGCGCGCCTCGATGGAGATTTGGGTCATGTTGGGGTAGTCGAACTTGCCCAGAATCTTGATGTTCTCCAGACGAATCATCTTGTCGGCCATTTGCTGTTCGCGGTAGATGTAGCCTTTGTATTTGACTTGAATTTCTGCCGCCTCAATGATTTCTTCACGTCGCAGGTCTTCGTCGGCCAGCAGTTGCTCCAACATCTCGCGGAAGGGTTTGATGTGTGGGGCGATGTTGTTGATGTGGATTTGTGGACGACCCAGCAGTTCCTCCAGTTTGCAACCCTGACGGAGTGGGGTGGTGCCCAGTTCTTCGAGTGTTGGGTTGATGAGTGAGGGTTTCAATGAGAAGTTCTCAATGAAGTGGATGATGGCCTCAATCTTCTCCTTCTTGGTCTTCATCAGTTGGTAGCGTTCTTCTGAAGCCAATCCTAACTGATGACTGCGTTCCGTGAGGCGCATGTCGGCATCGTCCTGACGCAGCAGGATGCGGTATTCGGCACGCGAGGTGAACATGCGGTAAGGCTCGTCCACACCTTTTGTCACGAGGTCGTCAATCAACACACCGATGTAGGCTTCGTTGCGTCCCAACGTGAAAGGTTCTCCACCATTCAGTGTAGGGTTACAGTTGATGGCCGCGTTGATGCCTGCCATCACACCCTGTCCTGCCGCTTCCTCGTAGCCCGTTGTACCGTTCACCTGTCCTGCAAAGAAGAGGTTTCTCACCACCTTCGACTCCAGCGAATGTTTCAGTTGCGTGGGGTCGAAGAAGTCGTATTCGATAGCATAGCCCGGTCGATACACTTCCAGGTTCTTGAAGGCGGGAATCTTGCGCAGCGCCTTCAGTTGAATGTCTAAGGGGAGGGAAGAAGAGAAGCCGTTCAGGTACATCTCGTTGGTCGTCTCACCTTCTGGTTCGAGGAAGAGCATGTGTTCGTCCTTGTCGGGGAAGGTATGCAGTTTCGTTTCGATGCTGGGGCAATAGCGAGGACCGATGCTCTGAATCTGTCCGTTGTAGAGAGGGGAGTCGGGGAGGCCCGACCGCAGCACTTCGTGCACTTCTGTGTTTGTGTAGCAAATCCAACAGGGCAGGTTGTTGCGTTCTGTCACCGCTGTATGCTTGGTAGGCAGGTAGGAGAACTTGTGGAAGTCGTGGTCGCCATCCTGCTTCTCCATCAGCGAAAAGTCCACGCTCCGCTTGTCGATGCGCACAGGGGTGCCCGTCTTCATCCTGCCGGCACGGATGCCATGCTTTGTGATGGATTCCGTCAGTTCCAACGCAGGCAGTTCCGCACACCTTCCACCAGGTATCATCACGCGACCGATATGCATCAGCCCGTTTAGGAAGGTGCCAGCCGTGATGATGACACATTGAGCACGAAATTCTGCTCCGTAATAAGTCTTTACTCCTTTAACGATTTGATTTTCAACGATTAACTCTCTTGCTTGGTCTTGCCAGATTTGCAGATTAGGCGTGTTCTCCAAGATTTCTCTCCAAGTCCAGATGAACTTGGCGCGGTCGCATTGCGAACGGGGGCTCCACACAGCAGGCCCCTTCGAGAGGTTCAACATCCTGAATTGCAGGCTGCAACAATCCGTCACAATGCCTGTGTACCCTCCCAAGGCATCTATCTCCCTCACAATCTGCCCCTTAGCGATACCACCAATGGCTGGATTGCACGACATCTGTGCAATCTTGTTCATGTCCATCGTGATGAGACACGTTCGGGCACCCAAATTCGCAGCAATAGCAGCAGCCTCACATCCAGCGTGACCTGCTCCCACCACAACCACATCATAGTTGAATATCATCTGTTTAACGCGTTATGAGTTGCAAAGTTACGATTAAGTGAGCACAGTACAAAATAAATCCATTTATTTTTAACGTGAAATCCTCGAAATCCCATTGCCTCCACTTCCATTGTGTAACAACCTCTTCTGCGTCGGTGTAGCAACCTCCACCGACTCTGTGTAATAACCTCCATAATGGTAACGTAAGTGCAAAAATAAATCGGTTCTTAGAATTGATGAATTGAAAGAACCGATTGATGAGTAAGTACAAGGAATTGATGAATTCCTTGTACCAATTTATGAGTCTGATGAACTTCTTATTTCGCGACAAAGATATAAAAAAAGAAGGAAATAAACAAGTGTTTGTGCCGAGAACTGGCCTGCTAATGACATTTTATGAAAATAATTTTGTTAATTTTTTTGTATATTTGAAAGAATGTCATACATTTGCCCATTACTAATAAGATAATAGATGATGAAAAGAAAAGTATTAATGACCGTCTTGGCTGCAGCAATGAGTCTGTGCAGCCAAGCACAGCCGTCGGAGCAGTTCAGCATTGCTACGCTGAACGTTGACGGATTGCCACAGAAGCTGCTGATGATTGATGTCAATTCCGATGGCCCCGGTAGCCTTGGTTCCCTTCGCATCGGTCGTTATCTGTTGCAGAAGGACTATGACCTGGTGTTCACTCAGGAGGACTTCAACTATCACGATGAATTGACTTTCTTGTTGGAGTGTGACTATCGGTTGGACTGTTGGAGCGGCGATGTGGGCATCGTAGGGCATCACATTGACTTCCTCCATCTGCAGAACCTCCGTTTCGAGTGTGACGGTTTGGGGGCTTGTTGGAAAAATAACGTGAAAGTGGAATCGGCTGACCGCACAGCATGGAACACTTTCTTTGGGAAGTTCAGTCATGCCAACGACGAGATGGTGACGAAGGGTTTCCGACGCTACGAACTGACGCTGGCTGGCGGCACGCCAGTTGTGGTGTATAATATGCACATGGATGCCAGCGACGATGCCGACGAGCTGGAAGGCAACGATGCAAAAGACCGTGAGGCACGCCAAGGGGAGTGGAAGCAGTTGCTTGCCGACATTCTCGACCGTCTCGACGAGCGTCCTGTCATTGTGGTGGGTGACCTGAACAGTTACTACTGGCGTGACGATGTGGAGAACCTGTTTATCAATGCCATTGCCGCTACAGGAAAAGCCACAGCCTCTGATGTGTGGGTGGAACTGGAGAAGGGGGGTGTCTATCCTGCCTCTGCCGCTGATGATGAGGTGGTGGACAAGATTATCTACATCAACCCAACAAATGGTGTGCAACTGAAAGCCCTCAGCTTCAACCTCGACAAAGAGGGCTATCTGTACGAGGGGCAGCCCCTTGGCGACCACTATCCTGTGTCTGCCACTTTCGAAGTGAAGGACGACAGAAAGGATGCAACCGCTATCTCTGATGTGAACGCAGGAATAGGTGAGGGAAATGGCTCATACTACAACTTCAAGGGGCAGCGTGTGAAGCGCCCGGTCAACGGACTGTATATAGAACAAAAGGGAAAAGATGCCCGCAAGCGGATTGTCAGATAATTCAACTTTTGGAAGTTACCGCTTCGTTCAGAAGTTATAGAAGTTATCGCTTCGCTTAGAAGTTAAAGACGAATGTTATGCTATTGACAGAGTATTGTCTCTAACTTCTTTTAACTTCTTTAACTTCTAACAAGTGGAGGTTCTTTGCGAGCAAAGCGCTACGCGATAAGCGAAACTTAAGTCAGATAATTGATAATTGAAAATCGATGAAAAAGAAAGCAATGATATTCATGGCGTTCGCCAGCATGGTGCTGACGAGTGCTGCACAGGGATCTGCATACAAGATTCTGTCTGAATGTGACACAACCATCTATGCGATTGTTGAAGGAATCACATTGGGTTCGCGTGATGTTCACCATATTGTCTACGAATATCCGTCGAAAGACTTTGAGGGCGAGAAAATCACGATCAGTGGTGTCATCGATGTGCCTTCGAACGTTTACGATGGCAGCGCACCCTGCGATGGGGTCATTCTCTATAACCATTACGCCGAATCCACCACTACTGGTGCTCCATCCATTCAAGGCGAAGAAGTGCCTAACGGCATCTTGGGAAGTCCTTTGAAGCCAAACTACATCCTTGTCATCAGCGACTATATCGGCTTTGGCTCTTCGGCCGACCGTCCACAGGCGTTTCTGTGTGGCAATGTGAATGCCCGCAACTCGCTCGATGGTCTGCTGGCTGCTCGCCAACTCTTTGAGGACAGGCAGATTCCGCAAGGTAAGTACCTCTTCAATGTGGGTTTCTCGCAAGGCGGAACAGAGACCATGCAAGTGGCCAAGTTGCGCGATATGGAGTATAAAGACCTCGGTGTGACGTTCGACAAGACGTTTGCTGGCGGTGGACCCTGCGACTTCGAACGCTGTTATACGGAAATGGTGAAAGCAGGCTCTTCTGATTTTGTGGTGGGCATTGTACTGCTGATGGTGTCGGTCAACGAAAACTACCATTTGGGGCTTGACTACAGCCAGGTGTTTCAGGAACCGCTTGCATCACACATTCAGGATTGGATTCTCGATAAGAAGTATTCCAAACAGGACGTCAACGAGTTGGTGGGTACCGACAGCCTGAAGTACATCCTGCAACCTGACTATATGGACATTGACAGCGAGGCGGCTCGGGCGTTTCGTGCCAAACTGCGCGAAATGAACCTCGATAACGGGTGGGAGCCCGACTTGTCGCAGAAGTATTTCATCCTCCACAGCCGCCACGACCGTTATGTGCCTATCCAGTCGGTTCGCTGCATCATCCCATGGATGAAGAACAAGGGCTTCACCTCCAGCATCGTGCCTGGAAAGACAGGGCTGCAAACCAATACGATGCTTTTCAAACTCAATCATGGTGTGGCAGGTGCCATCTGGTTTGTGCAGACGGCAGCGGCTCTTCAGGCTTGGCCCGTGCTTTACTACGAAGGCGAACAGAACCGTTACTATCGCGATGCGGTGAAAGACCTGAATCTCATGAAGGTTATTAAGACGCTGGAGAGTGTGGGCATTGACCTGCGCAAAATAATTGCCAGCCAACAAAGCAGCAGCAGCGTCGAAACCGACTACAGGGAGAGCGTTCTGGAAGGCAGCCTCGACCCTAAAGGGAGTATCCGTCAGTTGGCATCGACAAGAAGGGCAAGCCTCTTCGACATCTTGGATGAGGCATCGAAATACCTTTCTTATGTAGACCTCACCCTTACGGATGCGTTGGAGATGCTCGACGATGCAGGCATCACGCTTCTCGACCTGATGGAAGTCTATACCTATCTGACCACAGAGCCGAGCGAATCGACGAGTCAGGCTGCGATGAGAAGTCTGGTCGTGGGCGATGATGTGTCTTCTGCTGCCAATGAATTGCACTCTCCCACAGATCTTTTGCGTCTCTACGAGACAACGTTGGCCAACTGGCTCTTGCAGGCAGGGGTGAATGTGGAATATGAAAAGTGGGGCAGATAATCATTGTGAAAGATAAAAAGAATTTAAGTTTGACTTCGTCGAGCTAAAGGTTCGCTTATCGCGTAGCGCTTTGCTCGCAAAGAACCTCCCCTTTCTTGGAGTTAAAGAAGTTAAAGGAGTTAGAGGAGTTAAAGCCGAATGTAATGCTGGCGTGAAAACTCCTCTCCACAGTTGACAGAGTATAGGCTTTAACTCCTATAACTCCTTTAACTCCTGAGCGAAGCGGTAAC
>JAFSKK010000041.1 GCA_017448965.1 Bacteroidaceae bacterium
GTAAGCATTCGATAAACTACAGGTGTAACACCTATATACAATAACAACAGCAGCTACAGTCAATCAGGATTGTAGCTGCTGTTGTTATTTTTGGCACCTATATGTAGTTCCTATATCATGCAGTCTTAGTCATGATGGATTCCGGATGTGTAAGTTTCCACTTATGCCGATATGATCCGGGGCGAGCGGTGAATTGAGGTGATGGGGTTCCTAAAGGAAAACCATAGAAATCCTTCGATACACAGAATTGAGTAACATGAGATGTTTAACAGGATCAAGGCTAATGGGAAGGTGATATGTTGTTTAGGGTTTAGATTTGAGAGTAAAGTGAGGGAGAAGATGCACGGGAATGGTGTAAAAGTGCAAAAAAATGGCATAATTAATGCTTGAATTTATTAAAAGGTGGTTGAATGTGAGACAAAAATGAAATATTATTCATATTTTTGCACCAGAGAAATGATATGAATGATGGAAAGCGTGGTTAAAATAGCGTCCTATATCTGCCAGCGTTACTTACAGGAGTTCGGAGAGCGGATTGATGAGATGAAGCTACATAAGTTGCTTTATTTCACACAGAGGGAGTGCATCATTCAGATGGGTAAACCAATGTTTGATGAGCCTTTCTCAGCATGGAAATTCGGTCCCGTGGTAGTGAGTATTAGGCAGCTTTATAAGGCTGACTTACTTCATGATTTGCCTTCTGGTGAGATAACCGAGAAATATAAGCCTGTGTTTGATAAGGTGTTTGAGCAGTATGCGCCGAAGTCTTCACTAAGTCTAAGTGCCCTTTCGCACAGCGATTATTCATGGCAGCATGCAAGAGGTACTGCTGACAGGGATGAACGCTGTGACACCTATCTCGACATGCACGATATCGAGAAAGATGCTGAGCGTATTAAAACACGTAGGTTTATGCTGAAAAAGCTTATGGAGATTGAGGAAAAGGAGGTCGTGGTATGAAGATAACACCGCGACAACGGGCAAGGATTGACAGCCTGTATTGTGAAAGGCTTTCCAGTAATGATGTGAACTTCCGACTGGTTGATGAGTTCTTCAACAGTCGGAATATGTCTATATCAGACACACTTCAGAATGAGGCATATCAGGAGGATGAGACCGGTAAGGTAGCCTATTATGTGGTGAAGAACCAAGAGGGGCGGCTGCTGTTTTATTTCTCTTTGAAGTGTGGTATGCTGTATGACAGTTTCATTGATGATCATAGCTTGAGACTTCTAGATAAGCTGATGACTTATCTGGATGACATTTCTTCAAAAGAACAGTTGACAGATGAAGAGCTGTTGATTGTCAACAAGTTCAGGGAGAAGCTGCGTTCGCATAAAGGCCTTACTAAAAAGGAAATTGGACAGATTCCGAAGAAAGGTGGAACGATTCTTGAAGATTTGGAAAAGGAATTTGGCAAGAACATGACTCATGTGGGTTCGACATTCAGTGGCATTGAACTGGTTCATTTCTGTGCTAACGAGAATACTCGGGATTTCTGGAAAGAGAGTGATGAGGGTCAGAAGCTTGGCGTTGTGGTGTTCTGGGAGTTTGTGGTCAAGGAGGTGCTTGAAGCTATGAAGCATGTGGGATGTCAATACCTCTTCCTGTTTGCAGCAGATAAAACGGATGATGAGGAACTAGTGTCTTACTATCGCGACAGCTTGCGTTTCAAGGAAGCTGTGGATGTGGCAACGGCAAAGCCAATATATGACCTGACGTGTAAGTTTATGTATCAGGAGACTAGCAAGCTGGTTTCAGAGCAGACATATTTCTTTGATCACTATAACGTTGATAGTGACGAAGCATAGTGACATGATAGGGGACAGGCACCATGTCACCTGAATCCGTCGAAACATTGAATAGAGGAGCATGATATATCCAACTGGCTCAAGGCTAAGAGGAGGGTACAATATAAAAAATATCATAGGTATGGAAAATGAACCACAATTCAAGATTGGGGATGTCGTGATTCTGAAAAGCGATGCGTTGAAGCATTTCCCGATTGTCATGACGGTCAATGAGATTGGGATGGGGAAGGTGACGTGTGTGTGGTCCTCGGGGGACAAGGAGTTTAGTGAAAGGACGTTCAGTGCGGAGGCTTTGGAAATCTACGAGGAATAGAGACGATGGAGAATGGTTTGCTGATATTGGGAAATGGTTTTGACCTGGATATGGGACTCCACACTCGTTATTCTGATTTCTGGGAGAGCGATGGGTGGAATAAGGCTAAGTGGTCCTGCCCTGAGAAGTATCTGGTCACATCTTTGGAGAAATACAGGATTACCCACCATTGGTTCGACCTGGAATCGGGATTGCTGGATGGAGCGACAAGGTTGCTGAAGACTTTGTCCCCAAATTATGATGGGACGGACTACCATGCATCGTTCCAGATACTGATCAATGAACTGCGCAAATATATAGAGGGGCAACAGGAGCACTTTACTCCCAACAATGACAGCGTGGCTGCACAAATCCTTGGCGCCATCAACTCTAAACTATTGTTTAGGTGTATCTACACCTTCAATTACACGGACATCGCGAAAATGAGTGAGCGATTCCATGTGTCCGAATTGCCTCCAGTCCATTACGTGCATGGGTCGTTGCAGCCTAATGACCAGATTATTTTGGGTGTTGAAGTGGAGGATTTTGCTTCAATCCCTTCTCCCCTGACTTTTTTGGTGAAATCCAACAGCCCATATTACCATTACACCAATCTGCTGAATGATCTCGAAATGGCAGAAGATGTGGTGTTCTTTGGCCATTCTATCAATGGAATGGATTTCCCTTATTTCAAGGACTATTTCAAGCGGTTGCTGGACATGCCAATCATCCACCGCCGCAAGCGGCATGTCACCATCATCACCTATGATATGTTCTCGGCGATGCAAATCAAGGATAATCTCAGAGCCAATGGCATTGATGTACGCGGACTGTATAACAAGGTCGCATTGGAGTTTATCCTGACCGACGCAATCTATCATGGCAATCGTGCCGAGAAAGCGAAACTGGATGAATTGCTGAATGGATAGAAGACCCTCTCCGACTCTCCCAAGACCCTCTCCAGCTCGACGGAGTCAAAACACAGAAATTTTCAACTTTCTCTCTCTTCTTTCTGTGTTTTCTGTGCTTTCTGTGTGAAATAATATTCTCTTTCTGCGAGAGCCCGCATGGCTCTCATTTAATCTCACACAGAAAGCACAGAAAGCACGGAACCTTTAGCTCGACGGAGTCAATTGAAGGATTGAAAAATTGAAGAGTTGAAAGATTGAAGGATTGAAGAGTTGAAGACCCTCTCCAACTCTCCCTGTTGAGGGAGAGAGGGGTGATCGGTAACAGCGGCTATCACTTCAATGGCAAGTGATAGCCGCTGCTGGTTATAGATGTTTGTTGTTATTGTTGCAACGTCGTAAGTGTAAGAAGACGTGACCTTGTGGAAGGAGAAAAAATCGAATATGTATGCTCGTTGGAAAAAAGGGGAGGAAAGATGGCTTTGTTTCTGTTTTAATGTGTACCTTTGTAGCAGAAAAGATAATTGTACTAAAACCACGATGATATGAAAACGATGATTTTCCGTGACACTCCAACGGGTGTAATAGCAGTGGAGACAGGGCCTGACCACCTGTCGGAAGACGAGATTTTGGAAACGGTCATTACAGATGACGAGTTGAACATGCTCTTTGCCGAGGTTGTGAAGAAGCACCCTGCCTTTAGGAATTGTGTGTGGCGTACCAACTTCTGGGATGTGACCAAGGGGTATTTGAAGAGGCTGTTTTGTCAAGGCAAGTCATCCATGTTTGTCTATTCCATTGCCAATGAACTGAGTATCAAGAATACCAACTCTCATAATCTGTTAGGAGACGGTGCTATTGATGATGGCGACAGGGTTGCATTTAAGTTATATGTGGTCATCTACTACAAATACAAGGATAACCCTAAATTCTCCATTATGCTGGGTGCTCTTGCGCCACAGATGGGAAAGCTTGGTGAACGTGGACGATTGAACGAAATCCAAGGAAACATCGATGCATTAAGAGTTAAATACGGAATGAGCAAGGGGGATGTTGCGACGAACGGAGGTGAAAAGGCAATGGCGGACGGATTGGCGCGAGAGGTGGAACTTTTGAAAAAGCGGAACGAAGAACTGGAACATGAGAACAAGTGCCTAAAAGCAGAACTCTCTGAACGGCAAACACCGAACGACAGTTATGAGGAATGGATGAAAGCGAAGGAGACCATAGAGGAACTGAGGGAGGAAAATGCGCGATTGAATGACTATAAGGAAAAGGTGAAGGGTCTCACTGCCAGACAGACAGCCATTTTGGGCTACAAATTGGCCGAACGTTTGGGGGCACTTCCCTCTAACAAAAAGCAATTGGCAATTCCTCTGAGCAAGATTAGCGGATACGGGAAACGGTCGCTCGAACAGAAAGTGTGTACTTACTTCGAAGAAGAGGAAGAGTTGGAACTTGCTGGTATTTTCGGCGATGATTTCCCGACAATCGCTCGGATGATCACCCCCAAATGGCAGGGCACCCCCTTGCCCTGAAAAAGGCACCCCCTGGGCACCCTGCCCAAATCAGGATATCCCTTGACACAAAACTTGAAGCATTGTAATTTTGCAGCCGAGCTCAAACGAGTTCGGTTGCTTTTTTTGTGGATGAGTAAACAGATAAAACGCTGACATCAACAAGTCTACATAAATTTGCAGCGAATTCAATCATCAGCGGCATGCCAAACCTGCACGGGTCGCTGACTACCGGCATGATGAACAAGATCGCCCTCACTAAGTGACCGGTAGGTGCAGTGAAGGGAACTTTAATACTTTTCTCAAAGATGAAAAAAAGTATTGATTTATTACAGCGAGTCTACGAGGTGACTAACGCGGGACTCGACATCATCACCGACCTGTCGACAGGGATCGATGATGCAGTGATTAACCACAAGCGCGCTTTCAAGCTTCGTCCTGAAGAGCGCACACCTTCGGCATACCTCTGTCCGCCTAAGGATAGTGCTGACTGCTGGCACGTGAAGGATTTCGGCATGGGTGAAGGGGGTGGCTGGTTCTCGCCCATTGATCTTTACATGTGGGAACGTGGCTACGGAGAGGACAAGTTCCGCATGGCGCTGGAGGAACTGGCTCAGCGCTATGGCGTGGAGGAACAGCTCTCGGCTGCTGCCAACAAGCCTGAAACGGAGCAGCGCGCTGCACATCCAGAGGAGATTGGAGCCATGCCTCGCATCACGCTCTTTGATGGCTTTGGCGGCATCGACCTCAGTTGCTGGGGAGAAGGTGTGAAAGCGGAACACTTGCAGACTTACGGATGGAGTGCTGTTCGTGAGGTGTCCATCACCTATGGTGATAAGGTGATGGTGCGCAAGGCTACATCCACGTATCCTATCTTTGCCGAGAAGTGTGATTATGTGGATGCTCAGGGGCAGCCGCATACGTTCTACAAGGTTTATGAGCCAAAGAACTTCGATAAGGCACACCGTTTTCTCATTGTCGGGCAGAAACCAAGATTGTCCAACTACATCTACGGTCTGCAGGCTGTCAGGAAGGCTTTCGAGGAGCGTGGCGAAGAGAAACTGGATGTGCTCCTCCTTGTCAGTGGCGGAAGCGATGCCATCAGTGCCTTGGTCATGGGGTATCAGGCGGTGTGGCTCGACAGCGAAACGAAGGGACTTTCTGATGCCGACTACCAACTGCTGATGAAGTTCTGCCACCGTCTGGTCAACATCCCGGATGTGGACAGTACAGGAGTCGAATGCGGCCGCCGCATGGCACTCACTCATCTGGGCATCCACACGGCTTGGCTCACGAAACAGGACATGGGAGGTCTGCATGACAACCGCGGGCATAAGTGCAAGGACTTGCGCGACTACCGTCGCTTGAATCCCTCGAAAAAGGCAATGGAGCAGCTGGCGAACCGTGCCATCAGTGCCAAGTTCTGGACAGAGTGGAGTAACAAGCAGGGAGTGAGGGAGTATAGCCTTTCGGTCACGTCGCTCAATTACTTCCTTGAACTGAACGGCTTCTTCACGCTGAAGGATGAGTCTCGCAAGGAACCGCTCTTCGTCCACATCGACGGCATCAAGGTGCGCCAGGTCACAGCCAAGGCCATCGCCGGTTTCCTGAAGTCGTGGATGGAGCAGCAGGGGCTTCCCAAGGCTTTGCAGGACAAGGTGCTGCGGTCTCGGGACTTGCCCACCAACACGGGCAGTACGCTTCGGGAACGAGACGACCTCAACTTCAGCAAGGGAACGGCCACGTCGCAATTTTTCCATTTTCGGAATGTCTGGGTGGAGGTGACAGCGGAGAAGATAGTCACGCACCGCTACAGCGACCCTGCCGACCATTACGTTTGGGAGGAGAACATCATTCAGCACGATTATCGTGCCATGCCCGACATGTTCACCGTCACCACTGATGAGGATGGACATTACAGGGTTTCTCCAACTGAAGGTGCTGAATGGAGCAACCTGCTTCAGTTCCTCGCCAATACGGCTCGTCTCCATTGGCGTAAGGTGGACGAGGGCGGATTAGAACTCACACAGGAGGAAGAGGCCGAGGAAAACCTCTGTATGGTCAGCCGTCTAGCCAATCTGGGCTATCTGCTGACCAGCCACAAGTCGGAATCGGAAGCCTGGGCGACCATCTGTCTGGACAGCGCAATGGCCGAAACAGCCGAGGAGTGTAACGGCCGATCGGGCAAGTCCTTCTACATCAATGCCATCGCCAAAATGGCCAAGACCTTCGCCATCGATGCTGGCACAACTTCATTCAGAGACACCCGCTTCATCTTCGATGGCGTGACAGAGGATACCGACCTGGTTTTTATTGATGAGTGTCCGCGCAAGTTCAACTACAATTTCATCTATGGCATGGTGAGCAACGACATCCGAGTGGAGGAGAAGAATCGCCATTCCCATGTCATACCCTTTGCCGTGAGTCCGAAGTTTGTGCTGGCCACCAATTTCACCTTGTCGCGTCACGACCCTTCTACCGAAGGACGCATCTGGCCTCAGCCTTTCAGCGACTATTACCACGTGAAGACTCCTCAGAACGACTACCTTGAGTCGCGCTCTATCCGTGACGACTTCGGGCAGAATCTGATGGGTGCAGAGTACAGCGAACATGATTGGCAACTCGACCTGGCTTTCATGACCCAGTGTGTGCGCTTCTATCTGTCGCTGAAATCAGGCTGTCGCCGCATCATGCCACCGCTGAACCGCATCGAGCGCCGTGAACAGATGGCCGCCGTAGGCAAAGACTTCAAGTTGTGGGCAGATGACTTCTTCGCTGAAGACAGCGGACATCTCGACTGTGACCTGAAGGCCGAACAGGTGCTTGCCGACTTCAACAAGGAAACGATGTTCGGATGGCCACCCAAGCGAATGACGCAGCATCTAGAGGCCTATTGCCAATTCGCGGAGCACATCCACTGTCTTAATCCTGCCACCATCACCCATAAGCAGAAGGATGGTGAACGGTGGGTGAAACGTGACGAGAACAATCAGCAGAAATCGTACTACCATGTTCAATCTGCCAAGGCCGCAGCTGCAACGGGAAAAGCTGAACCTGTACAGAGTCATCTGGATTTCACCTCCAATGCGTCAGAAACGAATCAGGAAGACCTCTCGTTTTAAGCCTATTTGACCTTCTT
Organism: Bacteroidaceae bacterium; assembly: GCA_017448965.1. Taxonomy (GTDB): domain Bacteria; phylum Bacteroidota; class Bacteroidia; order Bacteroidales; family Bacteroidaceae; genus Minthosoma. The sequence continues at coordinate 7,668 of JAFSKK010000041.1, forward strand.
TTCAGTGCCAGCCCCTGTCTGCCGACCAAGCGCAGGAGCTGGCATTTCTGTTGGTGTTACAGTTACACATGTTACACTTATTTTCCATCCTTCTTGTCTAACCCTTCTTTTTCCCTTTACACCTTGAATTTTCTACATTTAAAGTGTAAAAGTGTAACAAGAAAGATGGAGTAGGAGATAATCAGAAGATATCCAATTGATTAAGTCCAGTAAATGCTTGTTACACTTTTGTTACACATCCGTTACACTTTGCCCCGCAATACAAAAGTGTAACTGCTCATCCCTTGAAAAACATGCCGACCTCGCCGACCTGCTTCTCCTTCCTCCATAGGGTCAGCATGCGCACTTCCACTGAGGTAATTACGGCAGTGGAAGGAGGGTAATTACGAGAACGGAACTGCCGTAATTTCGGGAAGCAGCAGAAGAAATGATAGGTGAAGCTTGCTCCTGCGCCTCCTGCTGAGGCTTGGATAAACAATAATTTCCAATAATTCCCGATAATTTTATCCGATAATTAGTATTTCATTCAACTTTCGGAAGTTACCGGTTCTTTGCGAGCAAAGCGCTACGCGATGGCGCTCAGGAGTTATAGGAGTTAAAGCCTATACTCTGTCAACTGTGGAGAGGAGTTCTCACGCCAGCATTACATTCGGCTTTAACTCCTCTAACTCCTTTAACTTCTTTAACTCCAAGAAAGTGGAGCTTGCGAAACTTAAATATTTCAGCCTATTGTTTTATATTATACGTGAGTTCGGTGTAAGAAAACGTGTGTTTATTACGCTTCGCGTGACGAAAGAAAAACCAGAAAAACCAAATAAAAACCGGTCTTTCTTGTATCAGTTCAATGTATAACGAAGAACATGTTTTTATGGTTTTTATTGGTTTTTTTAGGTTTTTTCTTCGTCCGCCGAAGGCGAATAACTTATACCGAACTCACGTATATTATCGGGACCAATTATCGGTAATTGTTGGCAACCTTTAGCTCGGCGTAGCCAATTATTGTTTTTCGAGACACCGCCAAGGTGTTGAGAGCAGAACACCTGCGGAGGAGTGCAATTCGTGCTCGAAAAAAACTTCAAAATTATTGAAAAATAATGGGTTAAATGCTTGTATATGTCGGGGATTTTTCGTAACTTTGTGGCAGAAAAAGAAACGAAAAAACGGCCAGCCCACGCGCTGGGCGAAAGTTAAAAAAAACGAATGTCTTATGGTGATTAAATTGAAGCGTTATTATGGTGATGAGTCCGTCACGAAGAGTGTGATGGAGGTGTGGATGGAGGGTGAGGATTCTCCGCGTATGGTGTGCGAGGCTCGCGAGGTGAGGTACCGGGACTACGCGGAGGTGTTCCCTGGGGCATCGAAGTATTGTCTGCCGAGGGGCAGGTGGCGGCTGGAGTGTGGTGGTGGCCCATACTCGGCAATGGGGGTGAGAGTGGTGAAGTGCCCCGGCCATCGGCAGACCTACTTCGGACCTTGCAACGACGGCTACCGTCAGTGGGAACATGGTCGTGTGCTGATAGGTGAGCCTGTGTACCGCTACTACACGGACGAGGAGGGCAACCGCGTGGAGTATCCGAAGAAACGGGGCGTGAAGAATGGTGATGCGGTGTACGAGCAGTTGGATGCTCTGCTGTATGAGGCATATCGCTCCTCACAGAAATTCATCATTGAAATCACCAACGAAAAATTTCTGTGAATTTCTGTGCTTTCTGTGTGAGATGAAAGAGAGCCATGCGGGCTCTCGCAGAAAGAGATTTATTTCACACAGAAATCACAGAAAACACAGAAAAAAGAGAGAGAAAAAAATGAAAATTGAAAA
>JAFSKK010000042.1 GCA_017448965.1 Bacteroidaceae bacterium
CGCAGACTCTCACGGTTACCGAGTTGCCCGAACATCAGTGCAAGAAGTTGGTTCCAACAAGTGAGGTGCTTGACATAACGGTTTCCATCATACTTGTCAACAAGGTGGCGGAACTTGTCATAGTCTAAATACTCTAGCAATTGGGCGAATACGTATTTGTCTTTGTTCATCTTGCAGCCATTCAATTTGGCTGCAAAGGTACAAACTCAAATCCGTGCACCCTTAAAAATACTCGTAAATGACTTAATTTCAGCGATTTCAAAGAACGATTAGTCCACTTTAACGGGACAGTAGTGATACGGATTATAAAGTTGAAGACTATTCTTTCACTATTTTGGTCAACACGTTCAAAAAGCGTACCAATCAAGAATGGGACAAAAAATATCTCCTTTCATTTGGCCTTGTCACTAATACAGGCAATCTCACTAATGCAGGTGCACTATTTGCGGATGACAGTCCTGTTTGGCAATCACGTCTCTATTGTACCCGATGGGATGGCAAGGAAAAAGACGATGCCATCAATGATGCAGAGTTTACAGGCAATGTCCTCATGCTACTCCGTGAAGCCATGAACTTTGTGAAGTCAAACACCAAGAGAGGCTGGGAGAAACTGCCTGATAGACGAAAGAACAAACCAGAGTATGCAGAACGTGCCGTTTTGGAAGCGATGGTAAACCATTTCATCCACCGCGACTACACAGTGATGGGCAGTGAAGTTCATCTTGACATCTATGATGACCGTCTAACTGTAACATCTCCTGGTGGTATGTACAATGGAATGTTGATACAGAATTTGAACATAGCTGATGTTTCTTCTGAAAGACGCAATCCGATACTCGCAAACGTGATGGCACAATTGGATTATATGGAGAAGCGTGGCAGTGGGCTCACACGCATCTGCAATGAGACCAAAGCATTGGATGGATATAAGGAAGAACTGAAACCTGTCTTCAAATCCATCCCAACCCAATTTCAGACCATCATCTATGCAGCTGCCGACACACAGAATGTCGGAGACCATGACGGAGACGTGTCGGAGACGAAACTCACTGAACGTCAGCAGAAAATACTCAATCTCGTCAAGGAGAATCCAGCAATAACTGGCAAACAAATGTCGGAGACTTTGTCGGTGAGCCAACGCACAATCGAACGTGATTTCTCTACAATGCAGAAAATGGGAATCATAAAGCACGAAGGCAAGGATAATGATGGAGTGTGGATAATTGTGTGTCAAAGGCAGCAAGTGGACTCACGTTAATATAAAGAACAAACTGCCTGCTACCTCTTTCACGAGTTAGCAGGCAGTTTGTCTTATCTCCTTCACTTCTTTGGCATCGAACATCCTCGCAAGTTACACCTGTTCTTGGAAAGAGGTGTACCTTGTACTCAGAAGTTGCGCTTCATTGTGCCAAAGCTTGACAGAAGCGGTCTTGGTAGTCGCGGGCGACTTTGGAGGTGAGGGTGCCGTTGACGATGATGGAGAAGGCGAGCAGGTGGCCGTTGGAGGCGGTGACATAGCCTGCGAGGGCGCTGACGCCTTCGACGGTGCCGGTCTTGGCATGCACGTTGCGGTAGGCATTGCCTGTCTTCATGCGCTCATCGAGGGTGCCGTCCACTCCTGCGATGGGGAGTGCTGCATAGAAGGGCTGGTAAATGCTGGGGTTCTTGTAGGCATAGCGGAGCAGCGCCACTTCGATGTCGGGGGTGACGTAGTTGTAGAGCGACACGCCGCTGCCATCAGCCACTTCGAGGGAAACGGTGGAGGCTCCTGCCTTGCGGATGACGCTTTCCACCTGCTGGGCACCGTCTTTCCACGAGCAGTTCTTGGATTTGGCGGCATGGGCGAGTTGGTAGAAGACGGCTTCGGCATGGTAGTTGTCGGAGTTTTTGAGCATGCGCTGGAGCACTTGCTCGATGGTGCGTGTCTTGGTGTGGCAGAGGGTGCCGCCGCCAGGATAGTCTTTGGTGCCGTATGGAACAACGGCTGCGCTGACTCCTGTGATGCCAAGGTTCTTCAATTCTTGACCGAGGGCATAGACGAAGTGGGCGGCTGGATGGAAGGAGGCACTTTTGGAGTAGGAGCCGAAGTTGGGGTATTCTCTGCCGCGTTCGACCATCAGGGCACAGTGGTAGGGCTGGTATTTGCTGGGCACATCGTCCCAACACCAACCGTTGCCGTAGAGGTCGGCATTCTTCATGCTGGCATCGCCGTAAATCTTGCCGCTGATGCGCTGGATGCCTGCATCGCGGATGGCGCGGGCAAGTTCCTTGAGGTCAGCGTGAGAATACATGGGGTCGAAGTCGCCCACCACGTAGAGGTCGCCGCTGAGTGTGCCATCTTCGGCGATGCTCCCCGTGTAGTAGGTGCGGGTCTTGATTTCGTGCTGTGCACCGATGATGCTGAGGGCCGAGATGGCGGTAAGCACTTTCTGGGTGGAGGCGGGCCGCATGACCTTCTGGCTGTTGTAGCCCCAAAGGAAGGAGTCGGCGGTCAAGTCCCATACGGAGATGCCTGCATAGTAGGGGGCACGGTCGGCCTCACGTGCAAATTGGTCGAGTGCGAGTTTCACACGTTCGTCCCATGAGTAGGACAAGTTCTGTGAAGAGAGTGTGTCAATGTATACGGTGTCGGCGAAGAGCGTGTCGGACGATGTCGCTGCACGTTCTGCTTTCAGAGGGGTTGGCACGATGTCTTGTGCCTGAACGGAAACAAAGAGTGCTGCCGACAGGACTCCTGTCAGCAGCGCACGGTTATATTTGTTTGTCATGTACATGATGATTATTATTACTTCTGAACAGGGCTGGTCATACCTATCTCAGCACAGTTGCCGCTCTTGAAGATGAGGCGTGCCATTTCGCGAAGGTCTTCCACCGTGATGCTGTTGACGAGGTCAACGTAGGGAGCCACGTTTTCTTCGCCATAGAGCACATGAGACACCATCTGGTTCATCCAGTAGTTGTTCTTCTTCAGTTGCTCTTCGTGACTGCGGAGCATATACTCCTTCACCTTCTGGAGGTTTTCCTCCTTGGGACCATTGGCCACGATGTCTTCCACACCTTTGTAGACAATCTCTGTCATGCGCTCACGCTTCTCGGGTGCGGTGGGCAGCTGAATCCTCACAACGGCCTCTTCCTGCGGGTAGCGGCTGAGGCTTGCGTTGACAGGCACTCCGTATGCACCACCTTCGTCTTCACGCACGGTTTCGGTGTAGAGCATATCCATCAGTTGGTCGAGCATGCTAATCATGATGCGGTTCTTGAGGTTCATCTTCATCGGAGTGTGGTAGTAGAAGAGGACGATGGCATTGGGGGTTTCCTGATGCTTCTCGAACACATTCTTCAGTTGTCCGTCAGCCATCTTCAGGTCGATGGTCTTGTACTGCTCCGAACCTTTTTGGGTGGGCAGAGCACCGAGATACTGAGCCAAGAGTGGGGCGATGCTGTCGGCATCACAGTCGCCCACGATGAAGAACTCGAAGTCGTCGCCATCGGCAAAACGCTCGCGGTAGAGTTGGATGATGCGGTCATAATTGATGCGGTCGAGGTCTTCGGGCTTGGTGCGCAGCATGCGGCGGTTGTTGTTGTAGAGCACCTTGACAATGGTGTCGTTCAATGCTGTGGTGGGCTGCAGTTCTCTGTTTTTCATGTTGGCCTTGCTGCGCTGGATGGCAGAGTTGTAGGCTTCCATGTCCTTGCGTGGTGCGGTGAAGTGGAGGTAGGTGAGTTGAAGCAGGGTTTCGAGGTCTTTCTTCACACAAGAACCTGACACGGTTTCACTTTCGTTGCCCACGCCTGTGTTGACGTTGGCTTGAATGCCTGCCAAACGTTTGTTGAGTTCGGTGGCGCTGAAGTTACCCCAACCGCCCACGCTGACCAATCCGATGCTGCTGGTCTGGTCGTATTCGTCTATGCTGTAAAGCGATGTGCCTCCCCAACTGTGGGCATAGAGAGAAATCTGGTTGGGCGAGAAGTTGGTCTTCTTCACATGCACCTTCACGCCATTCTTGAGGGTGATGAGTTTGGCATCGTACATGTCGTCCTCCATCTTCTTCACTTTGCCGGGCTTTGGCATCTTCTCGATGAGCGGGGCATTGTTCACTTCTTCCTTGAGCGGTTCGATGGTCTCTGCTTCCACTTCGGCCATCCAGCGGAGAATGTCCTCCTTGCTGGGCAGGATGTTGTCTTCCTTGTCGGCAGCGAACAGGCTGATGACGAGGTTGGAGGCTGGCATCCTCTGCAACATCTGGTTGACCATCTCCACACGGGTCATCGGCACCATCTGGTTCATGGTTGCGTAGTCCCACTCAATACTTGTGACGGGTTCGTTGTCGATGAAGTTACGCACACACTCGTTTACATAGGAATGGCTCTCCACCTTGTCGCGATGCAGGTAGGAACTTTCGAGTCGCGAGAGGTATTCGGCTTTGAAACGTTCATATTCAGCGGTGGTGAAGCCATATTTCTTGGCTCTCAGTATCTCACGGTAGAGCGCCTTGACAGCAGTTTCGTATTTGTTTTCTTCACACACCACTTCACCGATGAAGGCTGCCTTGGTGGATGACACGAGGAAGTCGCCAAAACCGAAGTCAGCACTCAGGAAAGGAGCGTTCTCCTTCTGCAAGATGTCGCTGATGCGCTCGTTGAACATATCCCCCAAAGCATCGGTGAGCAGGCTAAAGTTGATGTAAGCCAGCGTATTTTTCATCTCGCGTGGGAAGGGCTCAGTCTTCCACATGAAGAGGATGGCGTTGTTGCGCTGTTCCTTGTCCTTGTTGATGGAGACGATGGGCTCTTCGTTGTCGGGCACGGGATAGTATTCAAACTTGGCAGCATCAGCCCCTGCTGGCTGGATGTCGGCAAAGACTCTCTGGATTTTCTGTTCCATTTCGTCCACGTTGATGTCTCCCACGATGACGATAGCTTGCAAGTCGGGGCGATACCACTTGCGGTAGTAACTGCGCAGGGCTTCATAGGGGAAGTTCATCACCACGTCCATCGTGCCGATAGGCAGACGCACACCATACTTGCTGCCAGGATACATCTCTGGCAGAGCCTTCTCATACATGCGCATCATGGCCGAAGAGCGCATGCGCCATTCTTCGTTGATGACACCACGCTCCTTGTCAATCTCTGTGCCTTCCAGCAGCAGGTCGTGGCTCCAGTCGTGCAGAATGAGCAGACAGGAGTCGATGGCTCCTGCGGTCTCCACATTCACATTGTCGATGTTGTACACCGTCTCGTCGAAAGAGGTGTAGGCATTCAGGTTTTCGCCGAACTTCACGCCAATGGTCTCCAAATACTTCTTCAGACGGTCGCCAGGGAAGTTGGTGGTACCGTTGAAGCACATGTGTTCGAGGAAGTGTGCCAAACCGCGCTGATCCTCCTCCTCCTGAATGGAACCCACCTTCTGGGCGATGTAGAAGAAGGCACGTTTCTCAGGCCATTCGTTGTGTCGCAGATAATAGGTCAATCCATTGGGCAGCGTACCTTTGCGTACAGCCGAATCCATAGGCAAGGCCATGTTCTGTGCCTGCGAGGAAACTAAAAACGAAAAACAAATAACGAAAAGTGATAGTAACTTTTTCATATCTAATTAACGATTCTGGTATATTCTAAACTTTGGTTACTAAAGTTGATAATGATACCTAATTTGATATTGTTTATCTTCATGTAGTTAAGAGTCTGTGCCTTGTGAATGTCAAGGATTTCAGAAACAGCTTTACACTCTATCACGATGCTGTCATAGCATATAAAATCAGCAAAATAATCATGTCTGATTTTCTGTCCTTTGTAGAAGACAGAGAGATGCTTTTCTCTGTGATATGGGATTTTCCTTAATTGTAGTTCAATCTCAAAAGCATCTTGATAAACTTTCTCGATGAATCCACATCCAAGTTGATTGTGAACCTCCATTGCTGCACCGATAATAGCATAACTCTCATTCTTATAAACATCTTATAAACAATATCCATCTTGGTATATGCGACAAACTTTAATCTGTGTGTTTATTTCAACACGAATTACACGAATTTTCTCGAAATCATGCGGGAAGTGTTCTCATTTCTCAAAGCCGCAAGCGGCAACGAATGGCACAAATCCATCCGGATGGTTCGTGAAATCCGTTGCACCAAAGGTGCTTTGTGTAATAAATACTCGCTGCATAGTTTTGTGAAAATTCGTGTAATTCGTGTTGAAATGATCAGTTGATTGTACAATCCGTATGTGGTTTCCTATTTGTTCTTGTTATCCAGCGCATGAGGGGCGTAATCCACCGTGTAGTGGAGTCCGCGGCTCTCCTTGCGTTCGAGTGCCTGACGGGTGATGAGGTAGCCCACGTTAATCATGTTGCGAAGTTCGCAGATGTCGCGGGTGGGTTTCACACGCTTGAAGAGATGTTCGGTCTCTTCGTAGAGCAGGTCAAGACGTTCCCATGCACGGTGCAAGCGGAGGTCGGAACGCACGATGCCCACATAGGTGGACATGATCTGTCCCACTTCCTTCACGTCTTGTGCAATGAGCACCTTCTCTTCGTTGGTCATCGTGCCCTCATCGTTCCATGCTGGCACCTTCTCGTTGAACTCATACTGGTCAATCACCTCCAGAGAGTGCTTGGCGGCAGCGTCGGCATAAACCACCGCCTCGATGAGCGAGTTGCTGGCCAGACGGTTGCCTCCGTGGAGACCTGTACAAGAACATTCACCTACGGCATACAGACGCTTGATGCTCGACTGTCCGTCCAAATCCACCTTGATGCCACCACACATGTAGTGAGCCGAAGGAGCCACAGGAATGTAATCCTTTGTGATGTCGATGCCGATGCTGAGGCACTTGGCGTAGATGTTGGGGAAGTGATGCTTCGTCTCTTCAGGGTCTTTATGAGTCACGTCCAGACACACATGGTCGAGGGCATGAATCTTCATTTCCTTATCGATGGCACGTGCCACAATGTCGCGAGGAGCAAGACTGAGTCGCTCGTCATATTTCTGCATGAACTCCTCACCGTTCGGCAGTCGCAGGATGCCTCCGTAGCCACGCATCGCCTCTGTGATGAGGTAGGCAGGATGTGTTTCGGCAGGGTTGTAGAGCACCGTTGGGTGGAACTGCACAAACTCCATGTCCTTCACCTTTCCCTTGGCGCGATACACCATTGCGATGCCGTCGCCCGTAGCGATGTTAGGGTTCGAAGTGGTGGCATATATGGCTCCTGTGCCACCCGTTGCCATCAGCGTCACCTTCGACAGATAAGTGTCAATCTTGCCCGTCTTGGGATTCAGCACGTAAGCACCATAGCACTCGATGTCGGGAGTGCGGCGGGTCACACGGATGCCCAGATGGTGCTGTGTGATGATTTCCACCGCAAAGTGATGCTCCAAGATGTCAATGTCGGGATGGTTGCGTACTGCTTCCATCAGCCCACGCTGAATCTCGGCACCCGTATCGTCAGCATGGTGCAGGATGCGGAACTCAGAGTGTCCTCCCTCGCGATGCAGGTCGAACTCTCCATCCTCCTTCTTGTCGAAGTTCACGCCCCACCGCACCAAATCCTTGATGCCCGCAGGGCCACCCATCACCACCTGTCTCACCGCTTCGGGGTCGCTGATCCAGTCGCCCGCAATCATCGTGTCCTCGATGTGCTTCTCGAAGTTATCGACCAGCAGATTAGTCACTGAGGCAATGCCACCTTGTGCCTTTGCCGTGTTAGCCTCCTCAAGGGTGGTCTTGCAGATGATGGCAATCTTGCCCTTCTTTGCCTCCGCCACCTTGAGCGCATAACTCATACCAGCCACACCAGAGCCGATAATGAGAAAATCGTATTTCTTCGTCATAGTTAGTTTTTGTTGCCCTCAGTTTTGTGCCTCGGGCCTCGGTTTCATCATTGTCTTGATGTTGCAAAGATAAGGAAAAGTTGAGAGTTGACAGTTGAGAGTTGACAGTTTTTTGTTCTTTCTGCCCTCAAAAGCCCTTTGTTGCAACATGGAGTTGGCAAAAAGAAGCCTTTAAGTTGTTGGGTGGGGTGAAAAAAGGAAGAAAGAAGTGGCCTTTGGATGCGTTCTTGAGATTTTGGGCAGGGGATTACAGAATAGATATTCTATATGACAATACCATCAAGGGCGAAACAGTTGCTTTGACAGAAACTCAAAAGTGGTGGCAGCATCGTTTGTGCCGCCACCACTTCATGTGTTTGCTGTAAGCCTCTTTGTTTTTTGTGTCGTAGCCTCTTAACCGATGTCCCCGATGTCGGTCAATCGACGTCGGGGACATCGGCAGGTCGACGTCGGGGACATCGGTTTTGGGGCTGTGGCGTGGCCGTTTTGGTGCCATACGAATGGCCGTTTTCACAGCTCTGCCGTTACTGTTTTGTCTTCGTCCGCGTTTGCATGATTCCTTATGACAAATAGTTACTTTATGCTCAATTTATGTTATAAAGTGTTAATCTTGAAGAAAATGAGATAAATAAGTGTACCTTTGTGGCAGAATTCTAATTGGTAAAGAAGGTAATAGGAAAAAATGAAAGAAAAAAGAATGTTCTTGGTGCCGTTGCTGATGGTTGGTTCAGCCCTGTGTATGCAGGCGCAGCAGACGGCAGTGAAGGCGGTGGCTGATGGCCACTACTTGGGAGCAAGACAGCAGTTTGAGCGTTTCCTCGATGAGCATGAGGACGAGAAGGGTAGCGAGGACGCCGAGGCCCTGATGCTGGTGTGCGACTATGTGTTGGGCAGTGCTGGCACGGCCGACCGCATAGGCGAGTGGACAGAGTCTCACCCGTTGTCGCAGTATGGTGATGTCTTGCGTGTGTTCAGACGTAATTTGTTGATCAAGGAGTCTCGTTTTGAAGAAGCGTTGAGCATGTTCTTCGAGGATGAGGAGAATGGGTTCTCTCTTGAGACTCCGCTGCCATATCCGTTGACAGGCTTGAGCGAGGAGGCATGCAGTTATAACAATGTGCTGTATCGTCTGGCTGGTGAGAAACTGTATGACGAAGGGCAGTATCACCGTGCCTTGCCTTATCTGGAGGCAGGTGAGAAGACACGCACATCGTGGTATAAGCTGGGTATGTGCTACTACAATGGAGGCGCATTTGACAAGGCTCAGACGGCATTGGCTGAAGCGGCAAGGAATGAGGAGGACGAGATGGCGCAGAACGCATGGCTGCATGTGGGCATCGCGGCTTTGCAGCAGAAGAAGACCGCTGAGGCACAGCAGGCTTTCCTCAAAGCATCGAGGATGTATGCCAATCCAGCGCTCCGCGAACAGGCGCTTTACAACTATTCGTTGACCCTTCACGGGCAGCAGTCGCCGAACACGGTGACGGTGATGGAGCAGTTCTTGCAGGAGTTCCCTTCGTCGCAGTACGCCACAGCGGTTTCGCAGTGTCTGACTGAGGTGTATATGACCAAGAAGGACTACACGAAGGCACTCAGCGCCATCAGCAGGGTGCAGACGCCGAATGCGGACACACAAGCGGAGAAGCAGAAGGTTCTTTACAACTTGGCGTTTGAGAACCTGAGCAGGAATAAGGTGCAGGATGCGCTCACGTATGCCACGCAAGCGGTGACACTTGGCAATCAGGATGCAGAGGCGTATGCGGAGGCTTACTACCTGAGGGGCGACTGCAACTATCGTCTGGGCAACTTTGAGCAGGCAGCGAATGATTTGAACACGGCCATCAACTTGGGAAGAAAAACTCCAAGTGGCGCGCTGAAGAATCAGGAGTATGCACAGTACAGTTTGGGATATGCACTCTTCAAACAGCAGAAATATAATGCGGCGATTGAACAGTTCCAGAAGATAGCAGAGGCAACAGGAGGCAATGGTGCGATGAGGGCTGATGCATACAACCGCATCGGCGACTGCTATCTGAATATGCGCAACTATGACGAGGCCAATGCGAACTATGAGTTGGCCAAGAAGACGGATCACACACTGGGCGATTATTCGATGCTGCAGATGGCTTACATCGAGGGCTTGCGTGGCAACTATGCCAAGAAGGTACAAATCATCAACCAGATGACGGCTGAATATCCTGCATCGGCACAGGGTGCAAAGGCGATGTTTGAGCAGGGCAGGGCATACGTGCTCTCAGGTCAGGAAGATGAGGCGGCAGCGGTGTTTAGAACGTTGGGCATCAGGTATCCGCAGAGCGAGTATGCACAGAAGGCGAGAGAGGAATTGGAGAATATGGCTGCCAACATCGCTATGCGTGACTCCATTGCAGCGGCTCAAGACTCTATTGCCACAGAGGCTGCAAAGGCACCTGTGTTGGCGGCTCAGCAGTTGTTCAATGCAGGGCAGTATCAGCAGGCAGAACAGCAACTGAACAAAGCCATCGATGAGGGCATCGGCAAGCCGTATTGGTTGGCAAGAGCATTTATCTTGCTGAGCGACATCTACAAGGCACAAGGCCGTGCGGTGGAGACAAAGCAGACGCTGGAGTCGCTGAAGGCGAACTACAAGGAAGATGATGACATCAGGATGATGATAGAGGAGAGGTTGAGGTAGAGTTTAAAGTTTAGAGTTTAAAGATTAAAGTTTAGAGTTTAAGATGAAGAAAATCATATCACTTTTAGTTTTTAGTACCTCGGTGTTCTCTGCATGGGCGCAGTTGAACAACACTGTCGAGGTGACCAACGAGGTGAAGCCTGTGACGACGGATGTGAAGAAGGTGGACGTGAAGACACAACCTGCGGAGACAAAGGTGAAGCACTACACAATGCAGTATGATGTGAGTGGGAAGACGTTGAGCAACTATGCTCCCGAGTCGTTGGGCGACTACGAGAGTGAGGCGGTGTGGAAAGGCAGAAAGAATGGGTATCTGCATTTGGCTGGCGGCGTGCAGGGTATGCTGGATGGTCAGGCGGCTTATCAGTTAGGCCTGACCGATAAGGATGTGCTGGGATTTGACTTGTCGCTGAAAGGCTTTAACGGTCATGCGAAGGACAATGGGTTCTATGATGTGAGGGGATGGAAGAGCCGTGACTATACGAACCGTGTAGCATTGAAGTATAACCACCATTTCGACCAAGGAGTGGATTTCTTCATGAAGGGGTCGTTTGAGAACCGTGTGTTCAACTATATGGGAGGAAACTTGGGCACGACAGACAAGCAGCATGATGTGCTGAGCAGTTTTGTGGCTGGATTCACACCTCTCAAGAACGGAAACTTCAGCGTGGATGCTACGGCTGGATTGGACTTCTTCAACCAGAACTATCTGACGAACTTTGAGAAGAAGTTGGGAGAGACGCTGATTCATGCAGATGCCAATGGAGCCTATCAGTTCACGGACGAACATAGCGTGGGCTTGGGCGTTGGTTTCATTCATTCCGCATACGGAAACGACGAACTGAAAGGCATCACCCGTTTCCGCTTCACACCTCATTATCTCTATGAGACGGAGCAGATGAACGTGCGTCTGGGTCTGTTTGTCAGCACGAAGGGAAATGTGGCACCTGATGCGTCTTTCACCTATCATCTCACCCCTAAAAGTGATGTTTATGTGGAGGCACTTGGCTATGAGGACAACAATGATTTCCGTCGTATGTCGGCGTTTCATCCTGCCTTTGCTTTGCCAGGCTATATCAGCCCCGACAAAAGTGGTGTCATCAAAATGGGAGCGGAGTTCCACCAACTGGATGCCTGTGTGGGATACCGCTTCAAGGGAATGAATGGCTTAGGAGGTGACATCCATGTGGGTTATGATTTCTCGAAAGACTCGTATGATGTTGATGGCATGTTCAACGCGTTGGGAGGACGTTACCTCGCATGGATGGCGGCAGGAAAGAACCGCCGCTTCTATATGGATGCTGACTTCACCTATGCTTATGCTGATATTGTGAAGGTGGAAGCACGGAACCAACTGAACCTGGAGAGCGGAAAGAATTCTGGTGATGAAAAGTGGGTGTCGGGTTCCTATACATCCCCGGTGTTCGAGATGGATTGGAAGGCTGACGTGAAGATTGTCAAGGACTTCTATTTCGGCTTGGATTGGCGATATGCCACCTTCCACATGGGTGACCTCGGTTTGGAAGAGGGTACGCAGTATGATCGTCCTGACATCATCAATTTGGGAGCAAGTCTGCGTTACACATTGCCGATCAAACAGCCTCTCACCGTCTTCTTGAAGGGGGATAATCTCCTGAACCAAAAGTATGACCGCTACCTCGGCTATCGCAACGTGGGAGCCACTTTCTTGGGCGGTTTTGCCCTCAGTTTTTGAAAAAGAGGAACAAAAATTTGGAAGATATGGGTGAAAAGCACTAACTTTGCACTCGAAAAAGATTGGAAGGGTTCCGACTCTCGTGGAGAGTGTCGGGATTCTTTTTCTTTTCGTCCTTCAAAAAAACTAACAAAGTAACAATCAAAAAAAGGAAAATACTATGGCTTATATGTCACAAGAGGGCTACGACAAACTTCGTGCCCAGATCAAGCAACTGGAAGAGGTTGACCGTCCAGAGGTCATCCGTCAGATTGCTGAGGCTCGCGAAAAAGGCGACCTCTCAGAGAATGCTGAGTATGATGCGGCAAAAGAAGCTCAGGGTAAACTCGAAACAAAGATTGCGGAGTTGAAGGCTATTCTTGCCGACACGAAAATTCTTGACCCCTCAAAACTCAAGAACAAGGATGAGGTGCAGATTCTTTCGAAGGTGGAACTGAAGAATGTGGACAATGGCATGAAGTTGACGTACACCATCGTGAGTGAAGGGGAGGCAAATCTCCGCGAGAATAAAATTTCCATCAAGACTCCTATTGCACAGGGTTTGCTGGGCAAGAAAGTGGGCGATGTGGCTGAGGTCACAGTGCCACGTGGCGTGATGAAGTTTGAAATCATGAACATCAGTTTCGGATAATCATGGGTATTTTTGCTAAAATTGCAGCAGGGGAGATTCCTTCCTACAAGTGTGCCGAGAACGACGAGTTTTATGCTTTTCTCGACATCAATCCGCTCGTGAAGGGGCATACGCTGGTCATCCCACGTCGTGAGGTGGATTACATCTTCGATATGGAGGATGATGAACTGGCTCGCTTCGAAGTGTTTGCCAAGAAGGTGGCAGTAGCTATCAAGGCGGCTTTCCCATGCGTGAAGGTGGGGCAGGCTGTGCTGGGTCTTGAAGTGCCACATGCTCACATCCACCTTATCCCCATGCAGAGCGAGAAGGACATGAACTTCGCCAATCCGAAGTTGGGTCTTCCTGCTGAGGAGATGCAGGAGATTGCTGACAAGATTTATCAGGAGTTCTCGAAGTAAATTGTTAATTGTCAAATTGTAAATGGAATTGTGCTGACACAACAAGAATGTGACTTCCTTCACTCACGCATGCAAGGCACGATTATTGAGGCCTTGGGCATCCGATTCCTTCCCACCGACGATGAGTTCGCGGTGGCAGAGATGCCCATTTGCCCTTCCACACGACAGTATCTGGGCATCTTGCATGGAGGCGCTTCACTCACGTTGGCTGAAACCATTGCAGGGGTGGGCTCGCTCCATCTGACCAACTATGACGAGTCTTTGGCTGTGTGTGGCACAGAAGTCAATGCCAGCCATGTTGCGATGTCGGCCACAGAGGGAAAGGTGTATGGAAAGGCGCGTCTTATTCATGCAGGGAAAGGCACTCATGTCTGGAGTGTGGATATTGTGGGTGAAGACGGCACCATCATCTCGGCTGAACGGGTGACGAACCGTATCATTCAGCGTAAGTGAAGGAGAAGGATCATCCCTTCCGTTAGACATGCAATTAGACATACGAAGACCTACATCATGGGCCAAAGAAAAAGGGGCACCTCATTTCGAGTTGCCCCTTTTTTCGTGCCGAAGCACGAAGTTGGTTTTTAAAGAGAATTGAACCTTAGTTCAATCTTTTTGCCTCCAGAGCGCTGTGCTCTTTTGGCGGAAGGCGACGGACTTCACAGCCCACCTTCAATAGGTTTTTGGTTTAGTTAAGCATTAATTGTTTATATTACATGTAAAAGCAAAAGTTCTTCCTTGGGGGTGAACGGCGGCTTGCAGTTCTGAGGATTACTGCACCTCGTCCTTGGTCGCGATGTTGATGATGGAGTCGTTTGTTGCCTTTGTCTCGGCTTGGCTTACATCCTTCACACGAATGGCTTGCTGCACATCGCTTGACTTGATGTAGGGGTCAACTGCCATCACGTTGCCGTTCTCCTCAGCTTCCTGTTCTCCAATGGCATGCTCGGCTGCACGTCCGATGGTGAGAGCCATCGCCACCACTGCCGCTGCTTTGAAGAAGGGAGATGCATGACGGGTCGCCATCTTGATGATGCGAGCCTTGGGCTTTTCCTCGTTGGAAATTTGAGCAAGGATGCGCTCATCGAAGTCTTCACCCAATGCCTCCTCTTTGGCTGTTGCCTCGTATTGGAAGAGGTCAGCATATTGAGCCAGATGGGCAGGTACATCCTCCTGAGAGAAGAACGAACGCAGAATCTGCTCCTCCTGCAACGTGGTGGTGCAGGCGAAGTAGCTTTCCAGCAGTTGTTCTATGTACTTGTAATCCATCATTGTGAGTGAGTTTTTGGGGATACTTTTCCATACCCCTCTGTTTATACGACGGATGAGAATGGGAAAAGTTACAGAAAAAATGATTTTTTTTGCAAAATTTTTTCCTTCATCTCGTTCCTGGCTCGGAAGAGTGTTACTTTTACGTCTGATTCTGAAATGCTTAACGCGGTTGCTATCTCTTTATAAGTTTTTCCTTCTATGTCTCTTAATTGTAAGATGGTGCGCTGTTTTTCGGGCAGCGCGTTGATGATGTTGGCGATGAATCCACGCGTTTCCTGCTTCACCAGTTGGCTGTCAGAACTTCCTTGTCCTTCGTCGGGAAGATCGTGTTTCTCGTCATCGAACGAGATGTTCAGATTTTCTCTCTTTTCCTTGCGGTCGATGGCCAAGTTTCGAGCCATTGTCAAGGCAAATGATTCCAGATTCTCCACCTGCGCCAGTTCGTCGCGTCGTTCCCACAGTTTCAGGAGAGTGTCCTGCACGATGTCCTCCGCCTCCTCCCTGTTCAGGACGATGCGTAACGCGGTGCGGAAGAGGATGTTCTTCAGCGGAAGGATATCGTGCTGGAAATTCATTTTTAGTTAGGAGTTAGAAGTTAGAACTTAGGAGTTGGGTTCCTAACTGATGATAGTTCCCTTGGTGCCATCGATGGCATCTGCTTTGGTGATGATGACTTGTTTCACACCTGCCTTGACGGCTTCGAGGGCGTTTTCAATCTTGGGTATCATGCCACCGCTCACCGTTCCGTCGGCCTTCAACTGCTCGAAACTCTCTGCATTGATGTGGGGAATGACCGACATTTCGTCTTCTGGGTCGGTCAGCACACCAGCATGCTCAAAGCTGTAGATGAGCGTCACGTCGAAGTAGGGAGCCAACGCTTTGGCTGTCTCGCCTGCGATGGTGTCGGCATTTGTGTTGAGCAGATTTCCCTGTTTGTCGTGGGTGAGTGGTGCCATCACAGGCACTACGCCTTCGCTGATGAGGGTGGCCAGCATTTTGCCGTTGCAGGCATCCACATCGCCTACAAAGCCGAAGTCCACCATCTGCTCTGTACCGTCTTCCATCTTCACCTTCTTCAAGGGGCGTTTGTGCGACTGCATCACGTTCATGTCGGCACCTGTCAACCCTAACGCATTGATGCCGCATGCCTGCAGACGAGCCACAATGTTCTTGTTGACCAAACCGCCATACACCATCGTCACCACTCGTAGCATTTCCGAATCTGTCACACGTCGGCCGCCAATCATGGTGCTTTCGATGCCCAGTTGTGCTGCCACTTTCGTTGCTGAACGTCCACCACCATGCACCAGCACTTTCGCGCCGTCGATGGCAGAGAAATCTTTCAAAAGTTGTTGCAGGGTGCTTTCGTCTTCCACGATTTTGCCCCCCACTTTCACTACTGTCAGTTTATCCATTTTTCTGTTTTCAAATTTCAAAATCGAGGCAACTTCTTTGTATGGTGTAAGGACGCACCTTCGTGTTGGCCACCGCTACATGCTCAGGGTGTTGTGCATAACCTTTCAGCGCGGCTTCTGATTCGAGGGTGCTGTCGAGCATCACGTCTGCGTTGGAGGATGCGAGGCGACCATCGATGTTCACTTTCACGTCGATGAGTCCAGGCACCTTGCCCACCAAGCCTTCGAGACCTTCCTTGATGCCACGTTTCACTTGTTGCTTCTCTTCTTCTGAGAGTTCTGGATTGAGTGTCCAGAGAATGATGTGTTTAACCATTATCCTATTTGTTTTGATGTTTCACTTCATTTCGAGGCCACCACTTCAATCTCCACCAATGCATTCTTTGGCAGCGTCTTCACGGCTACTGCTGAACGGGCAGGGAAAGGTTCTGTGAAGAACTCGGCATACACGCTGTTCATCTCGGCAAAGTCGCCCATGTCGGCCATGAATACGGTGGTTTTCACCACATGGGCCATCGACAAGCCTGCTGCTTCCAAGATGGCTTTCACGTTGGTCAGCGACTGGCGTGTCTGTTCCTTGATGCCTCCTTCGGGGAAGGCTCCTGTTTCAGGCACAAGTCCCAACTGTCCTGATGTGTAAACTAAGTTTCCTACTTGAATGGCTTGGCTGTAAGGGCCTATCGCCCCTGGTGCCTTCTTTGTACTGATTGCTTCCATTTTCTTATCGTTTGTGATGTGTTTAAGTCTTCCGTTGCTGTTGGGGAGGTTTCTGAAGGTCTTTGTTTCCTCAACGGTCGGTACTGAACGACATGATGACAATTTCACCTCCGCTGTTGACGAGAAGTTTCAAGCCGTCGTTTTGTACGTTGACGAATCCGATGTTCTGACCGTTTTCCCTTACGGCATAGTTGCATCCTCCGCAGGAGACGATGGTGACCTCGCGGGTGGAGTTGTCATTTTCATCTATGATTTCAGCTTTTCCCGTTTGGCTTCCATATTTCATGAATTGGGTTTTGAAGCGGATGCCGACACCCATTTTCTCATTTTTATACATACCGTCAATCATGGGTGTCCAGTTCTCATCGTGGAAAGGCAACCCTTGTTCCTTGGCCACTTCGGTCACCAGCTTGCCCTTGTAGGTGAGACTTCTGGGTTCAGGAGTGAGATACTCACCGAAAAGCTTGTTCAACATCTTGTCGTGCATGATGTAATTCCACCCGGCAAAACAAAGGATTCCTATGATGAACAATACGATGAGGGCTGCGATGCCACAACCGAGACAAGTCTTGGGAAGCGCCTTCCCTTGCTTGGATGGTGCAGCAGGTGCTTTGGGAGGTGCAGCGACAGGTGGCGGAGGTGGAGCTGGAACGGACTCCACAGGAGGAGGCGGTGGGGGTGTTTCAGCAGGTGGTGTTGTCTCAGCAGGTGGTGGGGGCACCATTCTGACGGGTGCTCCACAGTTGTGGCAGAATTTTATGTTGTCGGCCAATGGTTTGCCGCAATTGTTGCAAAATGGCATAGTCTTCTTGATTAGTGTGGGTGGTGATGATGTTACTTGTCACGTTACATGGGTCGGAGAAATGGCGTGGTGGGTACAAGTTTTCCGTTTTTTATCGTCATGCTCGGGCGATTCTTTTGTGTAATGACGACTCCTCCCTCCGCTTTGCGTTTTACAGTCTTCTTTTCTTTTTTGTCTCCTTCTTTCTTTTCCTTGGCATCAACTTCCATCTGTCGGCTGCCAATGAATTCTATGGTTCCCCATTCATAGGTTTCATCAGGATGGTGTGAGCTTGCTGCCAAGGTGATGTTAAATTCCCAGGCAACACCTCTGATGTTCACCTTTTCCCCGGATTTCTTGGCTGCATCAATGGCGTTTTGAGGAACATCAGGAACTTCATCGGCTGCAACTGATACCTTTTGACGACTGATGACGATGTCCCCATACTCCCCTTTTGCATATACGATATTATGATCGATGGAAGGGTAGTTTGTTCTTACATAAACCTGCATTGTTCCTCCACCCCCTTTGTACGTCAGTTTCTTGGGGCTGAAGACAATGTAGTACGATTCGTCTTTGTCACGATCATCCTCTTTTACCTCGAAGCTATTTCCATAACCACCCCACCCCTGACCACAAGCCAGAAATGTCAGCATAACGTTGATGAGCACGAACAAGGCGGCCATTCCTTTCCAAATAGCCGTTCCTTTGGGCATCATGTGTTCTTTTTTCACCATAGTTTTCCAATTTTTGCCCCAAAGATAGGCAATATTTGTAAATGAAAGAAAGAATATAGTGTTTTTTTCGTGTCTATTTTTGGAAGGAATGAAATAAAAGCCTAAATTTGCAAGTCGAAACCTATTAATTGATAGACAAATATGAGAAAGAATGTTTTGATTTTGTTATTGGGTCTGTGCTTCTGTTGTGTGTTTGTTAACGCACAGGAGACGGCAGAAAGTAGTTTTAAAGAGCGAGCAGATGGTGAGTATAAAAAAGGCAACTTCATCAACGCTCGTGCCTTGTATATCCGTGCCTTTGAGGACTTTTTCAACAAGGGGAATGTTCAGGAAGGTGTGGAATGCGGATTGAAGGCAGTAGGACTCTATTACATCAAGGACACCATGTACAAGGAAGGCTTTGACCTCTTGCACCGCATCGACCAGAAAATCGATGCTAAGGAAAAGGGTGCTGCCAGAGCTGCGTTGCATTACCGCACCTACAAGGAGCGCTACCAGATGTACATGAAGATAAGGAAAGGCGAATTTGCTATGGAGCAACTCGGCAAGATGGAGCAATATGCCAAAGCCTCTGACAACGATAGCTTGAAGAATGACTTGCTCTATAACAAGACCATTTACTATTATACGTATGGGCAGAACGATAAAGGCAATGCCACATTCAAGGAAATGGCAGACAAACTGACTGCCTCCAAGGAGTATGACAAGGTGGATAAGGCTTATCAGACGCTCATTGCCAATGGTCGCCAGAGCAACAACATCATATTGGTGAATCAGGGCTACAAGAGTTACATTGCATGGAAGGATTCTGTGGCCGACCTGAAGGTGGCTGATGAGCGCAATGCCCTGAAACAGCAGATTGCCACTCATGAGGAAACCATTGCCGAGAAAGACAGTTCTTTGGTGGCACGTCAGGCAGCCATCATCGGACTCAGCATCTTATCCGTTATTTTGGCTGTTGCGTTGGTGCTGGGTGCTTTGGTGCTGATGCGTTTCATTGCCCTCACTCGCAAACAGAAGAAGAACATCCGCATATTGACCGAGAACAATGCGCTGAAAGCAAAGTTCATCAGCAACATCTCTGCTCAGTTGGAACCTACTCTGCAGAAACTCGACAAAGGTATCCCGGAAGTGAAGGCCTTGCAAGACTTCTCAGCCCACATCCAGACATTGTCAGAACTGGAAAGCGGAGATGAGCCAGTTGAGTTGGAGGAAACGCAATTGGCATCGTTCTGTGAAGGTCTGATGGAGCAGATCAGCAACAAGGTGAAGAGTGGTGTTGTTCTGAAGGTGGAGGCTCCTAAGATGACTGCCAAAATTAATAAGGAATACGTTTCGCATATCTTGCTGCACTTGCTGAATAATGCGGCTGAATACACACCTGTGGGTGGACACATCACATTGGAATACAAGAAGCGTGGCGCACACAAGCACCAGTTCCTCGTGTCCGATTCAGGTTGTGGCATCCCTGAAGAGAAGCACGAAGATGTGTTCAAACCTTTCCTCGAAATCCGCGACCTCACTCAGGGCGACGGTCTTGGCTTGCCTATCTGTAGGCAGATGGCACTCAAGATGAACGGCGACCTCGACATCGACCCCGTTTTCAAGAAAGGTGTCCGTTTCGTGCTGCACCTGCAGGATTGAGATCATACATAAAGTAAAAAGGGAAGAGCAACTCACTTGTTCTTCCCTTTTTTGTTTTATTTCAAATGGTCTTCAAAATATCGTGTGATGACGTTGTGGAGATGCACTCGGTCGGTACCCATCATGTTGTGACCATCACCAGGATAGGTGAAGAGGTCAGGATAGGTGTTGGCATCGATGCAGGCACGCATGAAGGAGAGCGTGTGTTGGGGCACACAAACGGGGTCGTTACCTCCATAGATGACCATCAGACGCCCTTTGAGGTTCTTGGCTTTATTCAGGAGTGAAGTGCTCTCGTAGCCTTCTGGATTGGTTTGTGGAGTGTCCATATAGCGTTCGCCATACATGATCTCATAAAAGCGCCAGTCAATCACAGGACCACCTGCCACACCGACCTTGAAGACATCGGGATAGGTGGTCATCAAACTGGTGGTCATGAAGCCTCCAAAACTCCATCCATGCACACCAAGGCGGTCACCATCCACGTATGGGAGGCTCTTGAGGTATTCCACACCCTTCAGTTGGTCTTTCATCTCTTCCACTCCAAGTTGTCGGAAAGTGGCTTGTTCGAAGGCAAGTCCGCGATGTTCGCTGCCACGATTGTCGAGACAGAACATCACATAGCCCTGTTGTGCCATCCAAATGTCCCAACCTCGTGCGCCCCAGTTGCGGCTTGCATCAATGATGTGGGCATGAGGGCCTCCATACACATATACCACAGCAGGATATTTCTTGGCGGGGTCGAAGTCTACAGGGAGGATGAGGCGATAGTAGAGGTCGGTCACACCATCAGCTGCTTTGAGAGTGCCCGTCTTGATTTCAGGCACCTTGTATTCTTTCCAAGGGTCAGGGGCAGAAAGGATATTGGTGGCTGTGCCGTTGTCGGTCGAAACGAGGTCGATGTGGCGAGCAATGAGGGGTGAGGAGTAGTTGTCGATGAAGAACGTGCCCGACTCGGAGAGGGTGGCATTGTGCCAACCTGTGCTGTTGCCCAGCAGCATGCGCTTGCCCTTCATGTCCACGCTATACATATTTTGCTGGAGTGGGTCTTGCTCGTTGGAGGTGTAGAGGATGCTTTTCTTCTCTTTGTTGAAACCAAGCACATCGATGACCTCAAACTTGCCAGTCGTGAGTTGTTTGATGCATTTCCCCTCCATATTATATAAATAAATGTGGTTGTAGCCGTCTTTCCTTGTTTGGTAGATAAACTTGGAGTTATCCCAAGGAAGGAACTGAATGGGGTGCAACGGCTCGAAGTATTTGGGATTATCTTCTGTGAAGAGAGTGCGAAGTTTTTCGCCTGTGAAGGCATCGTACTCATCGAGGGAACCATGATTCTGGTCGCGATTCAGTTCGATGAGATAGAGTTTGCTGCCGTCGGGCGACCAAGCGATGTTGGTGAAGTAGCGGTCGGTGGGGTCGCCCGTGTTGAGATAGACGGTCTTGTCGGTTTGTGGATTGAAGATGCCCACATAGACTTTGTGGGAGGTTTCGCCTGCCATCGGATAAGGGTCAGGAGCAGGAGTGGCACATCTTGAAGCCCCATCTGAAGTTTGCGAAGGCAGGGTGATGTTCACCTGCGGATATTTTGACACCATGCTCTGATCCATCTTGTAGAAAGCAAGGAGGTTGCCGTCAGGACTCCAGAAGGTACCTTTCTTAATGCCGAACTCGTTACGGTGTACACTTGTGCCATAGGTGAGGTCGGCACTACCATCAGAAGAGACCTGATGGGTCTTGCCGTCGGCAGTGAGCACATAGAGGTTGTGTTCGGCGGTGTAGGCGAGGGAACGGGAGTGCTTATCCCAATCTTCGTTGCTAACATCAGGAGTGAGAGAGGCTTTCCAAATGACCTTCTGTTGATCCCAATCGACGAGTGTTTTCTCGCGGCCTCGGTTGATTAGCACATAGGGCATGTGGGACTCGGGGAAAGAGATGCTATAGAGATGGTCGATGGTTTTCCGTCCGTTAGCGGCGAGGATGCCATTGATGTTCTCCAGTGTGAGGGTGGCGAGTGCAGGGCTGATGACTTGTCCATCGATGTTCTTGCAACGCTCTATGCCCAACTCCATGCAGGCATCTCCCCACCATGCGAGGTACTTGGTAGCAGGATAGGAATGGGCGTAGTAGGTGGAGCCACCAGGAATGAGGTCATCAATCGTGAAACTTTTCTTCTGTGCCATAAGTGGAAGTGTGAGTAAAGCTAAAAAGAATAGCAGGGGTGTCTTTTTCATACAAGTATTTCTTTTAATGGGATGAGCACAAAGTCGCGCTCGTACATAAGAGGATGGGGTATCGTCAGTTGGGGAGTGTTGATGTGCTGGTCATCGTAAAGGAGGATGTCAATGTCTATGATGCGGTCGTGGTACTTTCCTTTCACGGATTTCTGAGTGCGTCCCATGTCTCTTTCTATCTGTTGTGTCTCTTTCAGCAAGGCAAGAGGAGCCAGTTCCGTCTCTACCCGTAAGGCTGCATTGAGGAATGTGTTTTCGCTCTCAAAACCCCATGGTTCAGTGGCATGAAAGGCGGATTGTGCTCTGATGGAGCCAATCCGCCTTTCTATTTCTGTAATGGCGGACAGAAGATTCTGTTCTTTGTCGCCAAGATTGGTGCCAAGCGAAAGATAAACGGTGTGCATGAGAAGGATTGAAGGATTGAAGAATTGAAGAATTGAAGTTTGGCTAACGCGATGCACGCATTCTGAATAGCTACTTCAATTTTTCAATTTTTCAATTCTTTAATTTTAGTCAATGATGAGCATCGCATCACCAAAGGTGCCAAACATGTAGTCACCCTTGATGGCTTCTTTGTAGGCCTCCATGATGAGGTCGTAGCCGCCAAAGGCTGTGACAAGCATGAGCATGGTGGAGAGAGGTGGTTGGAAGTTCACCACAAAGGCATCGGCCACCGTGAAGTCGTAAGGAGGGAAGATGAACTTGTTGGTCCATCCTTCAAATTCCTTGATGAAACCACCAGGTCCTACCGCCGTTTCGAGGGCACGAAGTGTGGTGGTACCTACGGCACAGACCTTATGTCCATTCTCTTTTGACTTGTTGACAATGTCGCAAGCCTCTTTGCCGATGAACATCTGCTCAGAGTCAGTCTTATGCTTCGTCAGGTCTTCCACGTCGATGCTGCGGAAGTTGCCGAGACCTGCATGCAAGGTGATGAAAGCCTGTTCAATTCCCTTGATTTCCATGCGCTTCATCAACTCGCGAGAGAAATGGAGTCCTGTGATAGGCACAGTGACAGCACCTTCATGACGTGCGAAGATGTTCTGGAAACGTTCATGGTCTTCCTCTTCGGCAGGACGGCGTGTACGGATGTCATCGGGGATGGGTGCTTCACCAAGATTGTAGAGAAGTTCTTTGAAGACATCGTGTGGGCCATCGTAGAGGAAGCGGAGGGTGCGTCCGCGCGAAGTAGTATTGTCAATGACTTCGGCCACCAGCGACTCATCAGGACCGAAGTAGAGTTTATTACCGATACGAATCTTTCGGGCAGGATCGACGAGTACATCCCACAAGCGCAGTTCTTCGTTAAGTTCGCGAAGCAAGAAAACTTCGATGCGTGCTCCAGTCTTTTCCTTATTACCATAGAGACGGGCAGGGAACACCTTGGTGTCGTTGAAGACAAAGGAATCACCTTCATCAAAGTAATCGATGATGTCTTTGAAGAGACGGTGCTCGATTTCTCCTGTCTGCTTGTGTACAACCATGAGTTTGCATTCGTCGCGGTTGTAGAACTTGGTTTCGGGATTGTAGGTGCGAGGATAGAGGGCTATCTTCTCGTCTGGGAGTTTGAACTTGAATTGTGAAAGTTTCATATTTTTATTTACTATTTGACCATTTACTATTTACTATTTGGCTTTATTTGTCAATTTACTATTTGACCATTTACTATTTACTATTTGGCTTTATTTGTCAATTTGCTATTTGATAATTTGTTATTGACTTTATTCTTCTTTCTCCAGCGTCTGTTGTTCCAGCCATGCTGGAAATTCATTGATGTCCATGCAGTCTTGCAGGGTGTATTTCCCGATGCGTGTACGAACTAATCCTGTCAGGTAGCCACCTGAACCGAGTGCTTGTCCGATGTCTCTTGCCAACGCGCGGATATAGGTGCCTTTGCTGCATACAACGCGGATGGTGAGTGAAAGGTGCTTCCCTTGCAGGTTGTCGCTTTGGTATTTGATGCGCTCTCGTGCATCGGCAACATCTTCCGTTTCGTTGTTTTCCACTTCACCGAAATGTAGGATTTCCAGTTCGTCGATGACCAGAATCTTGGGTTTCAGTTCCACCTCTTCCCCTTTCCGTGCATACTTGAAGGCGCGTTTGCCGTCAATCTTCACCGCAGAGAATGTAGGTGGCACTTGTTCGATGCGTCCCACAAACGTCTTGAGTTTCTCTTCGATTAGTTCACGCGTGATGTGTTCGGTAGGGTAGGTGGCATCTTCTGCTGTTTCCATATCGAAAGAGGGAGTGGTGGCGCCGAGTTTGATGGTGGCTACATACTCTTTCGTGTGGGCTTGCAGTTCGTCAATGAGTTTGGTGCTCTTTCCTGTGCAGATGATGAGCACTCCTGTGGCCAAAGGGTCAAGCGTGCCAGCATGTCCCACCTTCAGTTTTTTCACACCCAACCGATGTGAGAGTTCGCCTCTCACTTTCGCCACCACGTTGAAGGAAGTCCAGCGGTAGGGCTTGTTGAAGATGAGTATTTCGCCTGCTTGTGGATTCATCGATGAAACAGCAATCTTTCTTTTACAAGCAGATAGCCAAGATGCCGACGATGGCACAATAGATGGAGAAGTAGATGAGTTTACACTGCTTCACAAAGGAAATCATCCATTTGCAGGCAAAACATCCGCTGATGAACGCAGCAATGAATCCGACCACCAATGCGATGGTTGGGATTGATGTTGCTTCACCGTGTTCAGCGATGTATTCGGCGCTGGGTGCCACAATGTGCTTGAAGTCAAGCAGAGCCTCTCCCAAAATGGGTGGAATGACCATCAGGAAAGAGAATTGCGCCAGTTTCTGACGGCTGTTGCCCAGCAGCAGACCTGTTGCAATGGTGGAACCGCTTCGTGAGAGTCCTGGCAGTACGGCACATGCTTGTGCGACACCGATGATGAAGGCATGCAACGGAGAGATGCGCTCATGTTCCAGTGGCTTGTAGAAATGGGAGAGTGCCAAGAGGGCGGAAGTGACCAAGAGACAACAGCCCACAATGGTGAGGCTTCCCTGGAAGATTTCATCGATGTAGTCTTTGAAGAAAAGTCCGACGATACCGATGGGTATCATGGAGATGAGGATGTTGATGGCGTATTTCTGTGAGTCGTTCAATTGTCCATTCCATCTGAAGAGACCTCTGAAAATCCAAATCACTTCTTTCCAAAGAATAACGAGGGTGGAGAGAACGGTCGCCACATGGACAACGATATCGAACGTGAGGCCTCCCACTTCTTCCACACCCAACAAGTGCTGGCCAATCTGGAGATGGCCGCTGCTGCTGACGGGAAGATATTCAGTGAGTCCTTGTACAATGCCTAAGATAAGTGCGTCAAGCCAATTCATGTCTTTCTGTTTTTATGGTTGGATGAAGTTCAATTCGTTACATCAGTTATTTTCCTTCTTGGCTGGCCAAAGGATGGCGACAATCTCAAAGAGGAAGCCGAACAGACATACCATCGGTGCCACCTTGATGCGCATATCGCTGAAAATGTCGGGGTTGAAAGCCTCCTCGGTGGTGGCATCGCCCGACATCAGGATGAAGCCGATGATGATGATGAGAAATCCTATAGCGAGTAGGATGTAGTTGATGGTTGAAAATGCAAAGTTCTTCATTATGATGTATTTTTGAATGTTTCTAAATGTAGTAGAGTTCGTTGCTGCTCATTCTCAGATATTTATTGAGTGAGAAGAAGGTGCAGAGGAACGTGATGATGATGCCGAAAGTGAAGACTGCTGCCGTCACGATGATGATGGCTTGCAGGTCGATGACGGCTTGTATTTGTGGCTCGAAGGTGTGCAGCCAATACAGTCCTCCAATAATCAAGGCGTCGGCAATGATGGCCGAAGCGACACCCAGTGTGAATGCTTGGGCAAGGAAGGGGCGGCGGATGAAGTTCCAACTGGCACCTACCAGTTTCATCGTATTGATGATGAAGCGTTTGGAGAAGATGGTGAGTCGAACGGTGTTGTTGATGAGGGCAAAAGAGATGTAGGTGAAGAGTGCCGCGATGATGAGCAGGATAATGCTCACCTTGCGGATGTTGTCGTTCACCGACTTGATGAGGTCTTTGGAATAGATGACATCCACCACATCCGAGTTGCCTTTCAACTCCTTCACCGCAGCGTTGATGCTGTCGGGATTGGCGTGTGCCGCATTGATTTTGATCTCAAACGATGCTGTGTAGGGGTTCATACCGATAAATTCGGTGGGATCGACCCCTTGGGCTTTGATTTCTTCCACCAATGCATCCTCTTTGGAAATATACTCGACGCTTTTGGCGTAGGGAGCTTTCTTCAAGGCTTCCCCCATCTTGGCGATTTTGAGACTGTCCATCTCGTCGCTGATGAGTACACTTACGTTGATGTTCTCCCGCACGTAGTTGGAGAGGTTTTGTGCTGTGATGACAAACAGTACGATGATGCCCAGCAACACCAGGACAAGCGTGGTGCTGATGGCAGCAGTGATAAACTGTGTGCTGAGGAATGAATGTCTTTTCTTACCCATTTACTTCTATGCCTTTAAGAGTTGCCGAACTGGATTCTGTCACTTTAACTGTCACGAAATCGCCGATGTGGTGAGTGCCTCTGTCGAACACGACTACCTTGTTTTGTGGGGTGCGTCCGAACAATTGTTGCTTGCTGCGTTTCGATACGCCTTCCACCAGCACCTCAAACGTCTTGCCGATATCTTTCTTGTAGCTCTCTGCTGAAAGATCGTTCTGCAAGGCGATCATCTCGTTCAGTCGCTGCAATTTGGTTTCTTCGGGCACATCATCTGGCAGATGCTTGGAGGCGTATGTGCCAGGACGTTCCGAGTATTTGAACATGAAAGCGGAGTCGTAGCCCACTTCCTTCATCAGCGAGAGAGAGAGTTGGTGGTCTTCCTCCGTTTCAGAATGATAACCTACGAAGATGTCGGTGGTCAAGCCGCAATCGGGAATGATGCGGCGGATAGCAGCCACACGGTCGAGATACCACTCGCGGGTGTACTTCCGGTTCATCAGTTTCAGGATGCGGTTGCTGCCACTCTGCACGGGCAGGTGGATGTGGCGGCAGATATTGGGGTGGGAAGCAATCACTTCCAGCGTTTCGTCGCTCATGTCCTTGGGATGAGAAGTGGTGAAACGGATGCGCATTGTGGGAACATTTTCTGCCACCATTGCCAACAGTTGTGGGAAACCGACTTCCCCGCATTGGTAGCTGTTCACGTTTTGCCCCAGCAGCGTCACCTCCTTGAATCCCTTGTTCTGCAGGTCTTTCACCTCGTTGAGGATGCTGTCCACCTCGCGGCTCCTTTCCCTGCCTCTTGTGTAGGGCACAATGCAGTAGTGGCAGAAGTTGTTGCATCCACGCATGATGCTCACAAAGCCGCTCACGTGGCTGCCGCATACACGCTCAGGGATGACATCGCGGTAGGTCTCCGTCGTGCTGAGTTCCACGTTGATGGCCTTCTCACCCATCTCTGCCGATGCAAACAGTTCAGGCAGAGACAGATAGGAGTCTGGTCCAGCCACGAGATTCACGTGGTGATGCTCAATGAGGTCTTCCTTCACACGTTCAGCCATACATCCCACCACACCGATGATGAGTTGCTTGCCCTTCTTCTGCAGCGCGTGAAGGGCTTCAAGCCGGTTGTATATTTTGTTTTCTGCGTTCTCACGCACAGAACATGTGTTGAGGAGAATGGCATCCGCTTCTTCGAGTGTATCGCACGTGTGATAGCCTGCCATCTTCATGATGGAGGCAATAACTTCACTGTCCGCCACATTCATCTGGCAGCCATACGTCTCAATAAAAAGTTTCTTCATCCAACGATTGTGTACAAAACCCTACTTTATGTAAAACGCTGCAAAGGTAAGAATTTTAATTGACAAATGATGATGGAGCCTTGACAATTTTACCTTTCAGATGGTTAATTATCAGCGGTTCATGGTCAATTGTCAATTATTTCCACTAACTTTGCAGCCGATTTTGAATTTTCCCATACAAACGTGACACTTAATTTTCAAAGAAAAATAGCGGAAAGTCAGGCAGTTCTTCCTGTAACGGGCGTATTGATGTTGGTGTGTTGGTTCGTCTTTCCACCCATTCATTCGTTGCCGAACGGGATGGGGCTTGACTATGGGTTGTGGAGTTCTCTGCCTTCCTTTCTGAGAGAGGGGTGGGGAGCCTTTTGGTTCAGTTTCGGTTGTGCTGGGTTGGCGGTTTATCTGCTGGCGGAGTTGAACAACACCAACGTGCTGCTGAGGGTCAGTGCTCGCACGCTGAGTGCTGCGATGGCCCTTTTGTTGGCGGTTTCTGTTCCCTGCCATCAGGCTCAAGGGCCAGGTTGTGTGTTGATGGTGTGTTCGTTGCTCTCGTTCTTTCCGCTCTTCACCACCTACCAGTTGGCAAGTCCGATGCATACGTTCGTGGCTTACCTGTTGCTCTCAGCGGCATCGCTTGTGTTCCCCAAGTTGCTTTGGCTGGTGCCCATCTATTTGCATATTCAGGGTTATTTCCGTGCGCTGTCTTTCCGCTGCTTTTTGGCCTCCATCATGGCGACGGTTCTGCCGTATTGGTTTTATGGGGGTGTGGCTGTTCTGACGGGCACGCTCGACGGCTTTGTCTCTCATGTGATGACGGTAGTGAATGTGAGCGGTTATGAGGGCCTCTCGTTGGATGGACGTGATGTGCTCATGTTTATCTTTGTGGTGTTGACTTTCATTTTGGGAAGTGTGGACTTTTATGTCAATCAATATTTAGATAAAACGCGAGTGCGCATCATCTATAACGCGCTGATCATACATGGGATAGCCTTGATTGTTGTCATTCTTTTGCAACCTCAATATTTTTGGACTTTTTTACCCATATTGCTGGTCGATACCGCTGTGTTGTTTGGTCATTTCTTCACATTGACCCATACGCGGTTCTCTCACATCAGTTGCATCGTTTGGGCTTTGCTGGCTGTGGTGGTTGTGGCGGCTCAATATTTATGCAACGAGCATCTGGGATTCGTCCTTTTCTGAAAATAAATGCATCATTTCTTGATCAATACCTAACGAATGGATTCCATCAATCAGTTTTTCATAGAATACGGCTATTTGGGTATGGCGTTGGCCTCGTTTTTGGCAGGCACCTTTGTGCCGTTCAGTTCTGAAGCCGTGATGGGGGCGCTGTTGGCCACCACAGGGATGGATCCGCTGTTGACCATCATTAGCGGCACGATCGGCAATGTGCTGGGGTCGATGTTCAACTATTTTATTGGCCGTATCGGCAGCATCGAGCAGATTTCACATTGGATGCACATCAAGGAACGCCGGTTGCGCAAGACACGTGACTATGTGGAGAAGAAAGGCTCGTGGATAGCCGCCTTTTCCTTCTTGCCCGTTTTTGGAACGGCTATCTCCATCTCTTTGGGCATTCTGCGTGCCAATGTGTGGGGCGTTATCTTCTGGTCGTTTGTCGGCAAGTTCCTCCGCTACATCATTGTGGGTTACTCGGCTGTGGCGATGAGGTAATCTCCACTTCCTTTCTTCCACTACTTCCAAATCGGCTTCGTCGATACCTCTAAACCGACGTCCCCGACATCGGTCGACCGACATCGGGGACATCGGTGAACCGACATCGGGGACGTCGGTTTAGGGGTTGTGGAAGTGGGGAAATGGGTGATGTGTCGATGGGGAGTTGGAGGCTCTTCGTTTTCCGTTGGATTTCTTTGCTTTATTCCCCTTTTTTGAAGGAAAGAGAGAAAAAGATGCCGAATTTGTTTGTGGGGGAAAGAATAATGTATAACTTTGCAAACGGAGAAGCGTCCTTCAGCTTATAAGTAATAAGGAAGAAGAAACC
The DNA here is from genome assembly GCA_017448965.1 of Bacteroidaceae bacterium. Classification (GTDB taxonomy): domain Bacteria; phylum Bacteroidota; class Bacteroidia; order Bacteroidales; family Bacteroidaceae; genus Minthosoma. The sequence continues at coordinate 29,868 of JAFSKK010000042.1, forward strand.
GCTCGCTCATCAATGTTAATCGTTAAACCTTAAAAAGAAAATGTATGAAAAGAATCTTCTATCTGCTGGGATTTGTTGTAGCAATGCTGACAACAAATGTGTCTCATGCGCAAGACAAGAAACTCTTCAACCACTTGGCTGTAGGTGCTGAAGTGGGAACGACTGGATGGGGCTTTGAAGCAGCGATGCCTGTCACTCATTACGTCACTCTCAGGACGGGTTTCACCACACTCCCACGTTTCAATGTTGACTTCGATGTCAACTACAGATCCAGGGGTGAGAAGAAAAAAGTGGATGTGACGGGTCGTGTACACATGACTGACTACAAGTTCCTGTTTGATGTCTATCCTTTCAAGCATAGTTCCCTTCATGTGACGTCGGGTTTCTATGTGGGAATCCCCGATTTGGGCACGGTTCACAACACGGGACTGCTGGATGTGGATGAAGGAGAAGGACTTGAGATAGGTGGTGTGTTCGTCCGCCCCGACGATTATGGTACGGTCAAACTGAAACTCCAGACAAAGAGTTTCAAGCCCTATGTGGGTATCGGTTTTGGACGTCCTGTTTCCAAGCATCGAATCGGAACGGCTTTCGACCTGGGTGTCATGTTTTGGGGAAAGCCTGCCCTGAAGGTGTACTCTACCGATGAGGAAGGATGGATACGGGTGCAGAAAGATGATGTGGATGATAAAGGCTTTCGTGATGCTGTCAAAATCACAGATAGGGTGAGGGTCTATCCTGTGCTCAACTTCCGCATCTATTATAATATCTTCTAAAGTATCGCAAGCTCCATTTGTTGGAAGTTAAAAGAAGTTAGAGAAGTTAAAGACAATACCTAAACAACAGTATAACATACGTCTTTAACTTCCGAGCGTAGCGATAACTTCTAAAAATTAAAACAATTCAACCTAAAACAAAGTATAACATGAAAAAAGTATCTCTTTTCCTATCGATGTTGGCCATCAGCTTGGCTTTTGTGGCATGTAGCCCTGATGGCAACGATGTGGGCACACCTAAAGCCCCTGAACTTTCTCCTGTCACTCAGGAACCGTTGAGCCTTGTCATCAGAGACAGTTCCTCTCCATTCCAATCTGTGGTGTTTGCAGAATCGGGAAGGGCAATCATTCGTCTCGCCAATTCGTCAATGCAAGCCAAAACGCGTGATGCGAGTGAGGAGGAAGGTGGTGATCAATATGTCATCGGCACATATCAGGTGAACGGCAACACCTATACTGTTTACGATGAGAAAAACTCCCCATACTGTACAGTGGAACTCGTCGACAAGACAGGCTCGAGAATCGCAGTGAAGATCAGAATGAAGAGCGGCTCAGAGGTGGATAATGTGGAGTATAATGGGCAGGCGGAAGTTGTAGAGAAAGTGGCATCCGATGAAATCACGGTAAAACTTTGTCGCGAATGGGTCATCTCCTCCACTCGTCTGCGCCACAGAGGCGGTGTGATTGCCGGCAAGCATTTTGACAATCCTTTGGAGGCCGCCAGCTTTAACACCATTCTTCAATATGCCAAGACGATTGCCACTATCAATGAGGACTTTGCGGACGATATGACCGTCACCAGCATCGAATTTACGGCAGACGGAACCTTCTGTATCTTCTTTGCGAACGGGAAGCACTACATCGGCAAGTGGTCGTGGACAGACAGCAAGAACGGCTACCTCCATTATTCTTGGAATGATAACAGCATGGGCAACAAGTTCGAGAATGGTGAGGCAGTCTTTGATGTGCGTCAGTATAAGACGGTGGGTTATTACACCCTCACGCTTGGTGCAGAGATTGAAGATGGCGGCACGCTTTACAACGTGGAACTCTCATTCTTCATGAACGAGAAAGTGAACAAATAGAACTCGCATGAGGACATAATAAAGGGGACGCATCAAAACGTCCCCTTTATTATTCTTTTGCACAGATTGGCGAATTAGTTGATAGCGCCATCGAGGTCAGCACCAGCCTTGAACTTAGCAACCTTCTTAGCTGCGATAGTGATAGGAGCCTTTGTGAGAGGGTTGATGCCCTGACGTGCTGGACGCTCAGATACTGCAAATGTACCAAAGCCAATGAGTGAAACCTTGTCACCTGCCTTGAGTGCATCTACGATTGATTCAACACATGCGTCGAGTGCCTTCTTTGCGTCGGCCTTGCTCAAACCAGCCTTTTCGGCGATAGAGCTAACGAGTTCAGTCTTGTTCATAAGTACAAAAAAGAATTAGGTTTTATAAAAAAGTTGTTTAAGAGGTTTTTTTATGTTGGAACACGCTAAACTCCATGCAAGAGCAGGCGTTTGTTCGTAACTCGTTGCAAATATATGGGATAAATTTTCGTAAACAAACATTTTTTGGAAAAAAGTGTTGAAAAAAGCAAAAAAAACTCTCATTTTCTGTTTTTTTGCCCTTTAATAGGAAGAAAAAGCCTAATTTTGCACCTGAAAATCAAAAGTGAGAAGTTTTTACGCTTATTTACTCTAAATGTAAGGATTGTATGAGAATGACTCCTGCCGTCAAGGTAATATTGATCATCAATGTCGTCTTTTATATACTGACTTATTGGATAACGCCGCTCTTCCCTTTGGGCGGATATTCCGATTGGTTCCTGAACTTTAATGCGTTGCATCCGATAGGGTATGGGGGCTTTGCCATTTATCAATATATCACCTATATGTTCATGCACGGAGGATGGTTGCACTTGTTCTTCAACATGTGGTCGCTGATGATCTTCGGCAATGCGGTGGAGCAGCAGGTGGGAACAAAGCGATTTTGGCTGTATTACATATTGTGTGGTGTAGGTAGCGCATTGGTCAATCAGTTCTTCACATTTTTGGGTGTCATCGCTCCTTCCCAGTTGGTAGGTGCTTCAGGTGCCATTTATGGTGTGATGGCTGCAGCAGCCTTCTTCTTCCCCAATGCGAAATTGTTCATCATCCCGATTCCTTTCCCCATCAAGTTAAAGTATCTGGTGGGATTCTATACGTTGGTGGAGATGTATTTGGGCATCACCTCGATTGATGGTGTGGCTCACTTTGCCCATTTGGGCGGCATTCTGGTGGGCATCATCATTCTGTTCATCTGGAAGATGCAGGATAAGAGCCGTGCACAAAGAGGCGGCAACGGATGGAATACTTCCACCACTTACGACAATTATGAGAAAGGCGAAAGTGTCTGGAGCAAACTGAAGAAAGGCTTTGGCGGCACTCGTACTCCCAAGATGCGGGTCACCAATGTGAGGGAAGCGAACTACCAGGAACATCAGTATAACGAGAGGAGAAAGCAGGAGAGCGAGGAGATTGACCGTATTCTCGACAAGATTCGCAAGAATGGCTATCAGAATCTCTCAGAGAGCGAGAAGGCAACCCTGTTCGATGCCAGCAAGAAAATGAGGGGAGAAGCATGAAGTTGTTGAAGACGATACCGTTGGCCATATTCGTGGCACTCAATCTTTTGGTGGTTTTGGGCATGATTGCTTGTGCCTACACGTCTTGGCTGCCGCCGCAGGAGCATCCCCATTTGGCCTATTATGGCTTGATGTTCCCTGTTTTTATGGTGGCAGACATTATCTTTGTTTTCTTCTGGCTTATTTTCAAATGGAAAGTGACCCTTCTCCCTTTGGCTGGATTGCTGATTTGTGCCAGCAGCGTCAGAGCCTACTACCCCCTGAACATCCCTTCTGACCCTCCAGAGGGAAGCATCAAGATATTGTCTTACAATGTGATGGCATTTGGCGACGACAAGGGTTTATCGTGGAACGAGAACCCCATCTTGCTCTATCTGCTGCATAGTGGCGCAGACATCATCTGTCTGCAAGAGGCGAGGAAGAGCATCGTGGACAGCGCACTCGATAGCGTTTCCCTGTTTTATCCTTATCATCATTATCAACTGGAGTCAGACAACTACATTGCCTGTTTCTCCAAATTCCCGATTGATTCTGTTTCAGAGATTGAATACCCCTCTTCCAGCAATCACACCTTTGTTTATGAAATTTTGATGGGTAAAGACACGCTGCTGGTTCTCAACAACCACATGGAGTCGTACAAGCTTAGCCTCCAAGAAAAAGCCGACTACAAGTCCATCATCAAGAACTATCAGCATCCAGAGGAGAATAATTCTGAAGAGAAGTATCAGGGATTGACGGAGAAGCTAGCGCGTCACGATTCCATACGTGGCATCCAAGCAGATTCTGTGGCATCTTTTCTGGCTCGCAACCAACATCGCAACATCATTGCTTGTGGCGACCTCAATTCCACGCCCATTTCCTATGTGCACCATCGTCTGACCGAATATCTCGACGACGCCTATACCCGTAGCGGCAATGGTGCTGGCACCAGCTACAACAGGTATGGGATGTATTTCCGCATTGACCACATTTTGGTGAGTCCGAACATCACGGCGTATGGTGCTAAAGTGGACAAGTCTATCGTGCAGAGTGACCACTATCCCATCTCTTGTTTTGTCAAATTGAAGTAAAAGTGGCACTTAAACGCCCCTAATCAATAATTTTTAGAAGTTTTTTCTTCCTTTTTGTAAAAAAAGATATAACTTTGCACCTTGAATTGCCCCGAACTCTCTCGCACTATATATAAATAGATGTGTAGAAAGTGTGTTCTGGGGCATTTTGTGGGCTGATAACGTGTGGTGATAGAAAACGAAACATAACAATCAATCATTTAATAATTATCAACAAAAATGCAAAACAAAGGATTTGTAAAGTTTTTAGCAGTGGCGTTGACCCTCATCTGCCTCTTCTATCTGTCTTTCGGCTTTGTCACCAAGTATGTGGAGGACAAGGCTGCACAGATGGATAAGGAGGAAGCTGAGCATTACCTGGATTCGTTGAACACGACTCCGTTCTATCTGGGCAACTACACGCTGAAAGAATGTCGCGAAACGGGTATCGGCCTTGGTCTTGACCTGAAGGGCGGTATGAACGTCATTCTTGAAGTGAGTGTGCCAGAAGTGGTAAAGGCGTTGGCGGACCACAAGACTGACGAAGCCTTCCTCAAGTCTGTCAATGAGGCAGCCAAAGAGGCACAGGACAGTCAGAGCGATTTCATCACACTTTTTGTCAAGGCTTATAAAAAGAATGCTCCGGGTAAGCCGCTTGCGACGATTTTCGCCACCCAGCAGTTGAAGGGTCAGGTGAACACCAACAGTAGCGATGCCGATGTGGAGAAGGTTCTCCGCAAGAGTGTGGACGAGGCCGTTGACAATTCATTCCTCGTGCTCCGCACCCGTATCGACCGTTTCGGCGTTGTTCAGCCCAATATCCAGAAGATTGAGGGACAGACAGGCCGCATCTTGGTCGAACTGCCAGGTATCAAGGAGCCAGAGCGTGTCCGCAAGCTGCTCCAGGGTAGCGCTAACCTTGAGTTCTGGGAGACTTACGATGCTCCTCAGGTAACACCTTACCTCTCACAGCTCAATACCGCACTCCGTAATGGCGGCACTGTCAGCGAAGCCGCTGACTCTGTTGCTGCCGACACAACTGCTGCCGCTCCTGCTGAGCAGGTGGCTGAGAAGGCCGATTCTGCCAAGAGCGGTGCCAGTGTGCTGGCTCAAGTAGGAAGCAAGGCTGAGGACAAGGCTACAGCAGGTGCTGCTGCCAAGGTTTCAGAGGCTGCCAAGAAAGAGAATCCTCTCTTCGCTATCCTCGCTCCCACTCAGGCTCAGGCAGGTTGTATGGTCGGTGTGGCTATGGCGCTTGATACAGCCGAAGTCAATGCACTCCTCCAATCAGAAGTTGCTAAGCAGATATTCCCAGCAGACCTCTCGCTCAAGTGGGGCGTGAAGTCTTTGGATCCAGCAGGCAAGGAATTTGCTCTCTACGCCATCCGCACCACAGGTCAGAACGGCCGTGCTCCACTGGAAGGTGAAGTGGTGACAGAGGCAAAGGACGAGTTCGACCAGTATGGCAACCCAGTGGTGACCATGAAGATGAACACCGAAGGTGCCCGCAAGTGGGCTGCTCTTACTGAGGCTAACGTGAACCACTGTGTGGCTGTTGTACTCGACAACCTCGTGTACAGTGCTCCTAACGTGAAGAATAAGATTGATGGTGGTAGCACTGAAATCTCAGGTAGCTTCACCACATCAGAGACCAAAGACTTGGCCAATGTGCTCCAGTCTGGTAAGATGCCCGCTCCTGCCAGCATCATCCAGGAGGACATCGTAGGTCCTACCCTCGGTGCTCAGTCTATTCAGGCTGGTTTCATCTCTTGTATCGTCGCTTTCATCGTCCTGATGTTCTACATGGTGCTCATGTACGGTGTTCGCGAAGGTATGGTGGCCAACTGCGCTCTGATGCTGAACTTCTTCTTCTCATTCGGTATCCTCACCTCGCTGGGTGCAGCGTTGACGATGTCAGGTATCGCCGGTATGGTGCTCACCTTGGGTATGGCGGTCGATGCCAACGTGCTTATCTATGAGCGCACGAAGGAAGAGATGCGTGGAGGCAAGAACATCAGCGCCGCTGTGGCTGCTGGTTACAGTAATGCCTTCTCGGCCATCTTCGACTCGAACGTGACGACCATCCTCACGGGTGTCATCCTCTATAACTTCGGTACTGGCCCTATCAAGGGTTTCGCAACCACGCTGATTATCGGTATCGTCTGCTCCTTCTTCACCGCAGTTTGGTTGACTCGTATCGCTTACGAGCACTTCCTCAACCGTGGTAAGTGGCAAAACCTGAAGTTCACCACCAAGTTCTCTCAGAACATGATGAAGGACACCAAGTTCAACTTCATGGGCAACTACAAGAAGTCGTTCATTGGTTTTGGCATCTTCCTCCTCATCTGTCTGGCAAGTTTCGGTGTTCGTGGTTTGAGCCAGTCCATCGACTTCACAGGTGGTCGCAACTATAAGGTGGAATTTGTGAAGCAGGTAGAACCTGAAGCAGTGAAGGCTGCCATCGTGAAGCAGTTCGAGGCTAACAATCCTGATGGTGAGGCTATCAACGTGACCGTGATCGCTATCGGTACAGAAGGCAACAACGTGCGCGTATCTACCAACTTCAACATCAACGACAACAGCTCTGCTGCCGATGCCAAGATTGAGTCACTGCTCTATCAGGCATTCGTTGATGGTGGTATGGTTGACAAGGCAGTGTCTGAAGAAGCATTCCTCGACCGCGACAACCGCGACGGAGGTTCCATCGTTTCTTCTCAGAAGGTAGGTCCTGCCATTGCATCCGACATTCTGCGCGGTGCTATCCTGTCAGTGCTCTTCGCCATCGCAGTCATCTTCGTGTACATTCTCGTTCGTTTCCGCAACGTGGCCTACTCAGTGGGTTCCATCGTGGCTTTGACGCTCGACACCGTGCTCGTGATCGGTATGTTCTCACTCTGCTACGGTTGGATTGGCTTCTCGCTCGAAGTTGACCAGACGTTCATCGGTGCTATCCTGACGGTGATTGGTTACTCCATCAACGACAAGGTGGTTATCTTCGACCGTATCCGTGAAGTATTCAAGAACTATCCGAAGCGTGACCGTCAGCGCATCTTCAACGATGCCTTGAACAGCACTCTCGCACGTACCATCAACACCTCTGTGTCTACATTCATCGTGCTGTTGGTGATCTTCGTGCTGGGTGGTGACAGCATCCGTGCCTTCGCATTCGCTATGATGCTGGGTGTCATCATCGGAACCAGTTCATCTCTCTTCATCGCCGCTCCTACAGCATACCTCGTCATGGGTGCTCGCATCAAGGAGGCTGAGGAAGAAGAACCTGCCAAATAAAAAAAAATAATATTTGAAAGATTCATGGCTAATTCATGGTAATTCGTGTTTCAATCTTTAACATAAATGACCATCAATTAGCCATGAACTTTTCATGAATGTTAATGTTATAAATAAAAACACAAAACATGGCAAAAATTAGAGCAGCCATCGTTGGTTATGGCAACATCGGCAAGTATGCGCTCGAGGCCATAGAGGCTTCTGAGGACATGGAGTGCGTAGGTGTGGTTCGTCGCAACGGCGAAGCCAACAAGCCTGCAGAACTCGCAAACTATCCAGTGGTCAAGAACATTACCGAACTGAAGGACGTGCAGGTGGCCATCCTCGCCACTCCTACACGTAAGGTGGAAGAATATGCCAAGCAGTGCCTTGCACTCGGCATCAATACGGTGGACTCTTTCGATATCCACACCCAGATTGTTGACCTCCGTCGTTCGCTCGACGCTGTGGCAAAGGCAAACAACGCAGTTTCCATCATCTCTGCAGGTTGGGATCCAGGTTCTGATTCTATCGTTCGTTCCCTGATGGAGAGCCTCGCTCCCAAGGGCGTCAGCTACACCAACTTCGGTCCTGGTCGTTCTATGGGTCACTCTGTGGCAGTACGTGCCATCGAGGGCGTGAAAGATGCGCTTTCTATGACCATTCCTGTAGGCACAGGCATCCATCGCCGTATGGTTTACGTGGAGTTGGAAGAAGGTGCCGACTTCAAGACTGTTGAGGCTGCCATCAAGGCTGATCCCTACTTCGTGAACGACGAGACGCACGTGCAGCAGGTTCCTTGTGTAGATGCTCTCAACGATGTAGGTCATGGTGTTAACCTCGTTCGCAAGGGCGTGTCGGGTAAGACTCACAACCAGCTCTTCGAGTTCGATATGAAGATTAACAACCCAGCTCTTACCGCTCAGGTGCTGGTTAACGTGGCTCGTGCCTCTCTCAAGCAGCAGCCAGGTGCCTACACCATGATTGAGATTCCTGTCATCGACATGCTCTGTGGCGACAAGGAGGAACTCATCCGTCACCTCGTGTAAGAAAAGAACGCTGATGACCTGAGTGTCATCCATTTCCTACCTCAAGAGGACGTTTCGTCGAAAGATGTAAACGTCCTCTTGACTCTTTTTCAGAGGGAGAAGTCCTGCATTGGGCTTCCGCTTCTTCGTGTTTTTATTCTTTTCTCTCCTCTTTTGTTTGGAGGATTCGAAAGAAATCTCTAAATTTGTGGCGCAAAACTAATTATAGGGAAATCATGAGGAAAGCAAGTTTTATTCTGATGGCGTTGTCGATGCTGTTGTTCTTCTCCTGCGAAGAGAAGAAGCAGGGTACTGTCGAATTGCCCGTGAAAATAGTGCCGTTGGATTCAATTCCAGGTATCTTTGAGGCACACGGAACCATTGGCGAGAACACGACCATGAATGTGCTGGAGTTCATCAATGATGATGGCGACACGCTCTACGTACAGGTGAACAACCAGGCTGTGATGGGCGGTGTGAACGTGGGCGATGAGGTGGAACTCATCTACAATGTGACAATGGAAGAGAATGTCGCTTCGGTGGCTGTGAACTTGACGGCCTTGCAGCACATGTGGTCGCAACGGGGCGCTGATGGCAAGGAGCAGAGTCTGGAACTGGATGCCAAGGGACGCGCCACTACCTACGACATGGCTGTTGACTACGAGACGTGGGAGGTGAAGGATGGCTTGCTGCTGCTCCGTTCGCCTAAGAAGTTGGGTGATGAGACCCCTGCTATTGTCGATACGTTTGAGATTATGCAACTGACTGCTGATAGCCTGGTGCTGATGAATGGTAACCTCGTCACTGAGTTTGAACGCTACAACTAACCAACTTAATTATAACCTATATGAAGAAATTAACATCATTCCTATTGGTCTCCTGTGCTTTCCTGTGCGCGATGGCGGCTCCGAAGGGCAAACAGAAGACAGACCGCGAAGTGTGGGTGGACATCATGTATCAGATGGCCGAACCTGTGATGAAGAACATGGCTGAGGGTAAACTTCAGCAAGTGATGGACACTGCAGGCGGCAACAAGAACTTGGAATTGTCGCCTACGTGGGACAACCGCGACAAGAAGGTGGCCTATATGGAAGCCTTTGGCCGTCTGTTGGCGGGTTTGGCTCCGTGGCTCAACCTGCCCGACGATGAGACGCCTGAGAGTGCCAAGCGTAAGCAACTGAGAGAGTGGACTCGCAAGGCCATCATCAATGCAGTTGACCCGAACTCGCCCGACCGTCTCGGCTGGGAGAATGGTGGTCAGACACTGGTCGACGGTGCCTATGTGGTGGAAGGACTCTATCGTGGCTATGACTCACTTTGGGTGCCTCTTCCCAAGGAGACAAAAGACCGCTATATCAAGGAGATTCAGGGCTTGCGTCGTTATGATCCACCTTACACCAATTGGTTGCTCTTTGTAGCGATGGAAGAGAGTTTCCTCATGTATGTGGGTGCTCCCTACGATGCATACCGCATCAAGATGGGTTTGGCCAAGGTGGAAGAGTGGTACATTGGTGATGGCATCTACAGCGATGGCCCTTCATTCGCTTTCGACTACTACAACTCCTTTGTCATCCAGCCCATGTATGTGGAGTGCTTAGAGATGATTTCGGCCAAGCAACCTAACAACAGCTATCTCGTGTTCAGCAAGAACAACGAGAAGACACGTGGCGCGAAGAACCGTTTGCAGGAGGTGCGTAAGCGCATGCAGAAGTGGTCGGTCATTCTCGAACGCTTCATCTCTCCTGAAGGCACATTCCCTGTGGTGGGACGAAGCATCCCTTACCGCATGGCCACCCTTCAGCCATTGGCTCAGTTGGCTTGGCGCAAGCAGCTGCCACAGGAACTGCACAATGGACAAGTGCGTGCTGCCATCACTGCTGTAGCTAACCGTATGTTCTTTGGTCAGACGGAGAACCCAGCCAAGAATGCCAAGGCGCTCAGCAAGAACTACAATGCGGGTGGATTCCTCACCATCGGTTTCGTTGGGCCTCACCCTAATGTGGCCGACTGGTACACCAACAATGGTTCGCTCTATATGACCAGCCTTGCCTTCCTTCCGTTAGGCTTGCCAGAGACAGACCCCTTCTGGACAGATTCTGCCGAGAAGTGGACCAGCAAGAAGGCTTGGGAGGGCGATGACTTCCCGAAAGACCATAAGTGGGAAATCAACAGCCAAAAACTGTATTGGGAATAAAAAAATTGCAGCATCTCCGTGGAGGTGCTGCAATGATTCTTGAGGGGGTGATGTATGTCCTTTCTTAGAAGGGCAGGTCGCTCGATTCATCGGGCATGGCATCAAAACTGGTTTGTGCGGGTGCCGCTGTCTGCGCTGGTGCTGCGGGTTGTGCCTCTGCTGCTGGTGGGAATGGCACGGCAGGTTGTGCTGCAGGCTGAGCGCCTATGGGTTGTGCAGGTGCTGCAGGCATGACATTCCACACGCGTACATCATTATACCAACGTCCGTTGTATTCACGTGCGTTGATGTCGAACGAAACGGTCAGTTCCTGACCCTCTTGGATGTTGAATCGCATGAGGTTCTCCTCGCCGAACACGTTAAACACCATTCTTTTTGGGAACTGTCCCATGGTCTCCTCAATGACGAAGTCTTGCATCTTCCACGGGTTGCCAGTTCTGCCCGACACACCACTTCGTGGCTCCAGTGCTTTGATAATTTTTCCTGTAAATTCCATATTTCTTGTTTGTTTGATGTTCAATTATACAAAATCAGCCACAAAAGTACGCTTTTTTTTTGTATTGTCAAAACTTCTCCCTAACTTTGTGTGCAAATAAATATTATTTCGCCCCATGAGATTCAATGTTTCAAGTACCAGTCTCAGCAATCGTCTGCAGACTATCAGCCGTGTGCAGAACTCGAAGAGTGCTCTGCCCATTCTTGACTGTATATTGTTCGACCTCTCGGGAGGTGTGTTGAAGATGACCGCTTCCGACAGCGAGACCACAATGGTGACTATAATGGATGTGACAGACGCCGAGGGAGAAGGCAAATTTGCCATCGGTGCCAAGCAACTGATTAGTTCCATCAAGGAAATCTCCGAACAACCCATCACGTTCAACGTAGATTCCAACACTTTTGCCATCGAAATCAACTATCAGAACGGTAAGTATAATCTGATTGGTCAGAATGGCTATGAATATCCTCTGCCTATGGGCATGAACGAGGGTGCCCGCAATTTGACCATCGACTCGCAGGTGATGTTGGGTGGCATCAGCCGTTGCCTCTTTGCGGCTGCCGATGATGAACTCCGTCCGCAGATGAACGGTATCTACTTCGACATGACACCCGACAGTTTGACCTTTGTGGCCAGTGATGGTCACAAGCTGGTGCGTAACCGCATTTTCTCCATCCCAACAGATAATCCTTCAGCCTTTATTTTACCGAAGAAGCCGGCTCTGTTGCTCAAGACCGTGTTGCCTAAGGCTGATGGTGATGTGCAAGTGCGTTTTGATGACCGCAATGCGGAGATTCGTATGACTGACTATGTGATTAGTTGCCGTCTCATCGAGGGTCGCTATCCCAACTATAACTCCGTCATTCCGACTGATAATCCTTTCCGTGTGATAGCCGACCGCTTGGCTTTTATCAGCGCATTGCGTCGTGTGAGTGTCTTTGCCAGCCAGAGCAGTTCGCTGATCAAACTACACGTGGATCAGGGTACGCTGACTGTGTCGGCACAGGATTTGGACTTCTCCACATCGGCAGAAGAGCACATCATGTGCGAATATGACGGTACAGCCATGAGCATCGGCTTCAACGGGCCTTTCTTGCTCGATGTGCTCAACAGCATCACCAGCAACGACATTGTGCTTGAGTTGGCTGACCCAAGCCGTGCAGGTGTCATTACGCCAGCAGAGCAGGAGGAGAACGAAGACCTCATCATGCTGCTCATGCCTATGATGCTGAAAGACTAAAGGAGAAAACCACAGAGAGGCTACCCTTCCAACATGGTGGAGGGGTGGCTCTTTTTATGTATAGAAGGTAACATGCTACAAGGAAAGAAAATCGTGCTCGGCATCACGGGCAGCATCGCGGCCTATAAGTCGTGCCTCATCATTCGCCAACTCATCAAGAAAGGAGCGGAGGTGCAGGTGGTCATCACCCCTGCCGGCAAAGAGTTCATCACCCCCATCACATTGTCGGCACTGACCAGCAAGCCAGTCATCAGCGAGTTCTTCTCACAGCGTGATGGCACATGGCATTCGCATGTGGACTTAGGTTTGTGGGCTGATGCGATGCTGATAGCTCCTGCCACGGCTTCCACCATCGGGAAGATGGCGCATGGCGTTGCGGATAATATGCTCATCACGACTTATCTGTCGATGAAGGCTCCTGTTTTCATTGCTCCAGCCATGGACTTGGACATGTATGCCCATCCTTCCACACAGCAGAATCTGCAGACCTTGCAGTCGTATGGCAACCATATCATTGAACCTGGCACAGGCTTCTTGGCTTCGAAACTGGAAGGGAAGGGACGCATGGAAGAGCCAGAAAACATTGTGGCTTGTCTGGAAAGTTTCTTCTCACAGCATGAGAGCATGAAGGGAAAGAAGGTGCTCATCACGGCGGGTCCTACGTATGAGAAGATAGACCCTGTGCGTTTCATCGGCAATTATTCATCGGGAAAGATGGGTTTTGCCTTGGCCAATGAGTGTGCCAACCGTGGTGCAGAAGTGGAGTTGGTATGTGGCCCTGTTTCTACTTCCATGCAAGTGAAGCATCCGTTGATTCATCGTGTTGATGTGGAAAGTGCCAAGGAGATGTATGAGGCTTGTATGTCTCTGTATCCTTCTATGGATTCCGCCATCTTGTGTGCTGCTGTGGCTGACTATGCACCTGAAACGGTGGCAGAGCAGAAGGTGAAGCGGACGGGCGATGATCTTGTCATCCGTCTGAAGCCCAATCCAGACATTGCTGCCTCGCTGGGCCAAATCAAGCGTGATGGTCAGACACTCGTTGGTTTTGCGCTTGAGACTAATGATGAGGAAACTAATGCTCAGGCCAAACTGAAGAAGAAGAATTTTGATTTCATTGTGCTGAACAGTCTGAAAGATGAAGGGGCTGGTTTCCGTACCGACACCAACAAAATCACCATCCTCACGGCAGATGGCAAGCAGGAATACCCCCTCAAGATGAAAGCAGAGGTGGCAAAAGACATTGTGGATGCGTTGGAAAGAATGAGTGTGAAATGATGGTGTAAGTGTGTCACCCTTCTTTCAGAATCATGTCTATGGCAGCGGCAACCGATGCTATAGACATGCGTGTTTTTTCATCGGTCACTTGTGGGTTGATGTTCACAATGTACTTGTCGGCCGTGGTGAAGAGTTCTTTGGCGATACCGTTCCATTGTTTGTTCACCGACCCAATTGGTTGTTCCGTTTTGTCTGTGATGATGAACTTCCAGGCTTTCCAGTCTCCTTTGATGGTGGCGATGATTTGTCCCTTGTAGTTGAGAATGGAGAAATGGCTCTTCATGAGCGTAAACTTCTGCTTGACGGCGGCCAAGAAGCGATTGTTGGCATCGAAGACCCTCACGATTGACGTGAAGAAAGTGATGTCGCGTTTCAGTTGGGCGATGCACTTGCCATCTTCGTTCAGGACATGCAGCTCGAACGGCATCATCTTGTCGGGCAAGAAGATGCCAAGCATGAAGTGGAGGAAGTTTTTGTGCTCTTGAATGGCACCAATATCTTCGCCTTTGTCGTTATAAACCCTGTATGTGTTAGATAGTTTGAAGGCGGCTATTTCCTCGTCAATGACAAAGGTGTTGTGCTGGAAGAATTTGTCCATGTTCCTACATCGAGGCGTTAGAAGGAGAGACTTTATATGGCTAAAAAAGAAACGGCCTGCCTGCCGTTTGTTGAGCAGTGCAAGCCGTTTCGAGTCTTTTTGATTGGTGCTGTTGATTACATGAAATCGAACACCTTGTTCTGGCTGATACGCTCCTGGAACTTCTCGTCAGTGTCCATGAGGTAAACGATACCGTCGATCAAACCAAGGATACCACCGATACCGCAGCAGATACCAAGGAGGAGGTAGATGAGACCGCCCTTGTTATTGCCAAGATAGAACTTGTGAACACCCAGGAAACCCAGGAAAATAGCAAGAAGACCTGCTGTCATTTTGTTCTTCATAAACTACTCTATTTTCTCGCGGTTGAGAAATGTTTTTAAGTTTTTATTTGGCGTGCGATTGAACCGCCAACCACAGCCTCGTTATTTATTATAATCTTTGTATACACACAAATTTCTGTGGCAAAGTTACACTTTTTAATTGATACTTGTTATAAAAAATGTAAAAAAATATCGATTTCTGCCCGATAAGTAGTAATTTTGTCGAAAAATAAAGATAAAATCATCATCGTTTCTGATAATGTTTCGTACAAATAAATACTTCCTTCATCTTTTTCTGTTCTTTTTCTCCTTTTTAGAGAGTGCTTTGACTGTGGAGGCGCAAGAACTGAATTGCACGGTCAAGGTGATACACTCGCAGATACAAGGAACCAACACAAGTGTGTTCAAGACATTGGAAACGGCTATCAGCGAGTTCATGAACAACCGCTCCTGGACAGACTTGCAGTATCAGAAGGCAGAGCGGATTGATTGTTCGATGAACATCACCCTAAGAAAGTACAATGAGAGCAGCAACACCTTTGAGGGTGAACTGCTGTTTCAGGTGTCGCGTCCCGTTTACAATTCGGCATACACTACGACCGTGTTCTCCATGCGCGATGGCAACTTCGTGTTCACCTATAAGGAATATGACAATCTGGAGTTCAACGTCAACAATCTCGACAACAACCTGACCGCCATGCTGGGCTATTATGCCTATCTGTTCATCGGGATGGACTTGGATACCTTCTCGCCGTTGGGAGGAACGGAGGTGTTGCGCGTGGCTGAAAGCATTGTGAACAGTGCTCAGACGATGGGAGAGCCAGGCTGGAAGGCTTTCGACGATTCGAAAAACCGTCATGCCATCATCAACGACTATCTGGAGACTTCGCTGGAGCCTTTGCGGCAGATGCAATACAAATATCATCGTGGAGGGCTTGACGAGATGGCTCAAAATGCTGACCGTGGTCGTGCTGCCATCAGTGAAGCCATGGAGATGCTGAAAGAGGCACACAGCAACAAGCCCCTTTCGATGTTGCCACAGATATTCACAGACTTCAAGCGTGATGAGATTGTCAGCATTTATTCGGGCCATGGTACGGAGAAGGAGCGGAAGGCTGTTTACGACATTGTGTCCGACATCAATGCTGCCCAAAACAATTATTGGACTAAGATAACCAAATGATACGTCATCTGCATATAGAGAACTATGCTCTCATTGAGCATCTTGACATCGACTTTCATTCGGGCTTTTCGGTCATCACCGGCGAAACAGGTGCGGGAAAGTCCATCATTATAGGTGCCATTGGTTTGCTGATGGGTCAGAGGGCTGACACCCGTTCTATCAAGGCTGGTGCCACACGATGTGTGATAGAGATTACGTTCGATGTTTCCAACTATCAGTTAGACAGTTTTTTTGAAGAGAACGACCTTGATTTTGATGGGGCAGAGTGTGTGATTCGCCGTGAGTTGACCTCGGCTGGGAAATCCCGTGCGTTCATCAACGACACGCCTGCCTCTCTTTCCCAATTAAAGGAGATCGGGGAGCAGTTGATTGACATTCATTCTCAACATAAGAACCTGCTTTTGGGTAAGGAGGATTTCCAGTTGAGCACTTTGGACATTGTTGCCCAAAACAGCGAATTGTTGGCTGCCTATCGTGGGGAATATCAGACTTACAAGCAACTCTCCAAACAATTGGAAGAGGCTCTTGATGAGGCTCAGAAGAGTAAGGAAGATGAAGATTACCTCCGTTTTCAGGTGAATCAGTTGGCAGATGCTCAGCTGCAGGAAGGTGAACAGGAGGAACTGGAAGAGGAAAGCGAGACGTTGGAGCATGCAGAAGACATCAAGACCTCCTTGTTCAGTGCTGCCAATCGTCTTCAGTCGTCCCAAGAGGGTGTTGATGCTTTGAGTCTGGTTCGTCAGGGCGTGTCTGAATTGCAGTCCATCTCATCTGTGTTCCCGATGGCTGATGAGTTGGCAGAACGTCTGGAGTCTTGCTACATAGAGATGAAGGACGTGGCGAATGAACTGGAGAGTCAGGCTGAGGATGTGGAATATAATCCTCATCGTCTGGAACAGGTGAATGAACGTCTCAATGTTATTTACACCTTGCAGAAAAAACATGGAGTGGAGACCGTGGAGGAGTTGCTCAACCTGCAACATGACTTGGAAGAGCGACTCATGCGCATAGACAATGCCGATGGGTGGATTGAGGAACTTCGTGCCAAGACTGAAGCTCAAAAGGGAAAAGTGGTTGCTCTGGCTCAGCAATTGTCGAAGACAAGGTTGAAGGCTGCCAAACAGATGGAGGCCGAGATGGAGAAACGGCTGCTTCCGTTGGGGATGCCCAATGTGCAGTTCAAGTGTTCCGTCATTGCTCATCCGTCTGAGATTACTCCTACGGGTTACGATCAGGTGCAGTTCCTGTTCAATGCCAACAAGAGTGGTGAGCCCCAACCTGTCAGTCAGATTGCTTCGGGTGGTGAGATTGCCCGTGTGATGCTCTCGCTCAAAGCCCTCATTGCTGGTTCGGTCAAGTTGCCCACCATCATCTTCGACGAGATTGACACGGGTGTGAGTGGTTCCATTGCCGAGAAGATGGCTCGTATCATGAAGGAGATGGGAGACCAAGAGCGTCAGGTCATCTCCATCACCCACCTGCCGCAGATCGCCGCTTTGGGAAGTCACCATTACAAGGTGTATAAGGAAGATACAGAAGACACCACGCTCAGCCACATCGTTCCTCTGTCTGACGAGGAGAGGGTGGAAGAGATAGCCCACATGCTGAGTGGCGAGAAACTGACCGATGCTGCTTTGGAAAATGCCAAGGCATTGCTGAAAAATGATTAATAGATGAAAAAAAGGAATATCATATTTGTGCTGTTGAGCCTTGTCGCGTTGGCAAGTTTTGCTCAGCCCAAGTTTGCCTCCAAGGTGATGAAGGGCATTGTTTCGGTGAACACCTACGACAAGCAGGGGGCGTTGCTCCATCAGGGCATAGGCTTCTACATCGGTGCCAATGGCGAGGCGGTGGCGAATTATAAGGTGTTCAAGGATGCTTACAAGGCAGTGGCGATTGATGCCAGCGGCAAGCAACTCCCTGTGGACTACATCTTGGGTGCTGACGACACCTACTCGATGGCACGTTTTCAGGTGAACACCAAAGGGAATCTTCCACTTCCTCAAGTGGGCAAAAATGTGCCCCTCCATGCTCAGGTGTATATCTTGAATGGCTCCACCAAGGATGCCATGCAGAGCGAACAGGCGACAGTGGCTGACACCTCCATGATTCAGGGCAAATACGTCTATTATGGACTTGACAAGAAGGTGAACGACCAGCTGATGGGTGCGCCCGTCTTCAACGAGGCAGGTCAGTTGATGGGCATTCTCCATTCTACCATCGGTGGCAGGAGCTATGTGCTCGACATCCGTTTCTCCGAGGAACTCAAGATCGCCGCCATTCCCAACAGTTCCGCCTCCATAGCCCTGTCGGGCACGTTCATCCCCAAGGGATTGCCCGAAACGGCAGAAGAAGCCCTGGTCTATGTCTATCTGAAGTCGAAGAGTGCCAGCAATGAGGAATACATCGACATCACCAACCGCTTTGTGGCCACCTTCCCCAAGAATGCTGAAGGGTACCTGCGCCGTGCTACTCCGCTGATAGACCTGCTCCGTTTCGACGAGGCAGAGGCCGACATGCAGAAATACCTCACGCTGGTGGAAGATAAAGCCTCAGGAAACTTCAATGTGGCTTCGCTGATTTACGACAAATTGCGTCTTCAGCCCGAACCAGCATACGACAAGTGGTCATACGATGTGGCGATAGAATACCTCGACAAGGCCATTTCGCTCAATGCCTCCAAACCTGCGACTGACGACCAGAAGGCTGAGGGCATCAAATATCAGATATTGAAGGCACAGATGCTGGTGGCAAAAAAAGACTACGATGCCGCCATCCAGCTGTACGAGACCCTCAATCAGGGAGAACAAAGAACCCCCGCCTATCTCTTCGCCATCAGTCTGGCAAAGGAGGGCAGGGGAGACTCCCTCTCGGCAGTGATAGAGCCTCTCGACAGCGCCATCGCCATGATGGGAGAGCCTCTTCCGCAAGAAGCCGCCAACTATGTCATTCGGCGTGGGCAGCTTCTGGCCAACGGGGGAAAATACCGCGAGGCCGCGCAAGACTACAACCAATATGCCTATCTGATGAACAATAAGGTCAGTGCCGTCTTCTACTACGAGCGTTCGCAGATAGAAGTCAATGCCCGTATGTTCCAGCAAGCACTGGACGACATCAACAAGGCACTTGAGATGGCTCCCAGCAATCCCCTCTACCACATCGAGCGGGCAGCGCAGACCCTCCGTGTCAACATGATAGACGAGTGCATCCAGTCGTGCCAGACAGCCATCCAGATCAATCCCTCCATCATCGACTCCTACCGCATCCTCGGCTACGCCCAGTTGCAGAAGGGGGAAAAAGAGAAAGCCCGCCTCAACCTCCAGAAGGCCGTTGACCTTGGAGACGAGGGGGCAAAAAAGATTCTGGAGATGTACTTCAAGTGATAGGGAACCTTTTTTACAGATTCACCTCTACCTCTACAGGGCAGTGGTCGCTGCCCATGATGTCTGTGTGGATCTTGGCAGACTGGAGTTGGGGCTGAAGACGGTTGGAGCAGAGCCAGTAGTCGATGCGCCAGCCTGTGTTCTTCTCGCGGGCGTGGAATCGGTAGGACCACCAGGAGTAGATGTCGCGCTGGTCGGGGAAGAAGTGGCGGAAGGTGTCGGTGAAGCCTGCATGGAGCAGGTCGGTGAACTTGGCACGTTCCTCGTCAGTGAACCCGGCATTGAAGTGGTTGGTCTTGGGATTCTTGAGGTCTATCTCTTCGTGAGCCACATTCATGTCGCCGCAGACCAAGACGGGCTTCTGTTGGTCAAGCCTCTGGAGGTATAGCCTGAAGGCATCGTCCCACGTCATGCGCTGGTTGAGCCGCTTGAGCCCGTCTTGCGAATTGGGGGTATAGACGGTGACAACATAGAAGCCCTCGTATTCCAAGGTGATAACACGCCCCTCGGTGTTCATGTCCAGCCAGCCGTTGTCGGGAAGCATGTGGATGATGTCTGCGGGTAAACCGCAGGCCACGGAGAGGGGTGTATGTTTGGTGTAGATGGCTGTGCCCGAATAACCCTTCTTCTCGGCATAGCTCCAGTAGGACTGATAGCCCGGAAAAGCGAGGTCGAGCTGCCCTTCCTGCATCTTGGTCTCTTGCAGGCAGAAGAAATCCGCGTCGAGTGTAGTAAAGACTTCGGAAAAGCCCTTACCACACACGGCGCGGAGTCCGTTTACATTCCAAGAAATAAACTTCATGGTGTATTATGCAAATTTGCTGAAGTCCACCTTGTGCATGTCGCCTTCCTTGATGAATGTGTCATGGAATGCGTGGGTGGCAGCGAGGTTATGCCATGACTGACCCTTCTGGGAAATCTTGAGATAGTCCCAAAGGAGTTGCTTGTAGTCAGGATGGGCACAGTTCTCGATGATGGCATGTGCACGTTGGATAGGGCTCTTGCCGCGAAGGTCGGCTACACCTTGCTCGGTGACGATGATGTTGACATCGTGCTCGGTATGGTCAACATGGCTGCAGAATGGCACGATGGCCGAGATGGCACCTCCCTTGGCTACGGATGAGCAGGTGAAGATGCTGAGGAAGGCATTGCGCTCGAAGTCGCCTGAGCCACCGATGCCGTTCATCATCTTGGTGCCGCAAATCTGGGTGGAGTTGGCATGTCCGTAGAGGTCCACCTCGATGGCTGTGTTGATGGCAATCAGACCGAGACGGCGAATGACCTCGGCGTTGTTGGAAATCTCGGATGGACGAAGCACGAGCTTGTCGCGGAAGAAGTCCATATTGTCGTAGATGCTCTGCAACTTGTCGTTGGTGACGGTGAGCGAGCAAGTGGATGCGCACTTCACTTTCTCTTGGAACATGAGGTCCACGATGGCATTCTGGAGCACCTCGGTGTAAACCTCCATCTGTGGCATGTCGGGGTTGCTGCCCAATGCGAAGAGGATGGCATTGGCTGTTGTGCCCACACCGCTCTGGAAAGGAAGGAAGCTTGGAGGAATGATGCCACGCTTCTTCTCGTTCATGAGGAAGTTGGCCACGTTTTCGCCAATCTTGTCGGTGATGGGGTCTGCATCCTTGAAGGCACGGGCCTCGTCGGGGATGTTGCACTCCACGACACCCACAATCTTCTTGGGGTCAATCTGGAGATAGGGTGTACCGATGCGGTCGGTCACCTTCTCGATTGGAATAGGCTTGCGACAAGGAGGGTCAAGGGGTTCGTACACGTCGTGCAGACCTTTTGACTCGGCGGGGTGATAAGCGTTCAGTTCGAGAATCACACCCTTCTTGGCCAAACGAGCCACAGTGGCGGAAATACCACCTGCTGCTGTGAGATAGACTTTGCCGTCTTCCTCGATAGCACACACTTCGATGATGGCCCAGTCAACATCGCCAAGGAAACCGTAGCGGAGGTCTTGCGCCATCATGCCCAGATGGATGTCGTTGTAAGCAATCTCGCCAGCATTCACGTGCTTGCGGAAAGTGGAATTAGTGGTGTAGGGTGCACGGTAGCGGATGGCTTGCTCGTCGGACAAGACACCATCGCAGGACTGGCCTGTGGATGCACCTGTGAAAATACCGATTTGGAAAGGACGTCCAGCCTCATGCTCAGCATGTGCTATTTTTGCAATCTCTGCAGTTACTGCTTTAGGAGTTCCGGCTGGCGTGAAGCCTGAAAGACCGATGTTGTCACCATTCTTGATAAGTGCTGCAGCCTCTGCAGCAGTGATTCTTGTAAATGCCATAAAGTGTTCTTAATTATACACAGTTTGATAAATTTTGTGCAAAAGTAGGCATTTTGGGTGAAATGACAAAGAAAGTGGCACAAAAACTGTTGTTCTGTGCCACTTTTGTTCCTTTTATATATAAATATATGTGTTATAGAATCATGTCTGACAAGTGGAGTTGCAAAAATGCGCGTTATTGCACGGGGTCAAAGTCGTCTTCCAGTTCCTGCTTGTTGGAGGGTTCGTAGATGACCTTGTTGGCTCCACTGGTGATGCGCACATATTCAGGGTGCTCCTTGGCAAAATTGTCGATGTAGCGGATGCGCTTCTGATCGTAAATCTCGCTGACAGCAATGAGGATGCCCGTTTCTTCCACATCGCCAAACCCGTCGTTGATGGCTGTGCCGAACATCTTCATGGTGGGCGAGAGGCTCATGTAGGCATTGACGAGTGGGGGAATGTTGTAGCCCAGGGCACGCACCTCGTGATTGAGAATCTTGTAGTCTTCGTGGAAAGAGTCTTCGCAGAAAAGTTTCTCAAACTCCTTGGGGTCATGTTCCAGTTCGAGCGGTTGGGTGGGAATGACCAGCCCGTCCTTGTCACCAAAGTGTTTGCGCAGGAAATAGAGAATCATGTCGCGGCCCTTGCGGTTGTAACTGGGATACATGGTCATCTTGCCGAAGAAGTATTTGCAGCCAGGCATGATGACAGCCAAGGCTCCCAGCCCGTCCCAGAGATTGTCGAGGGCAAAGATGGACTTGCCATCAGAACGCGTGGACTGATATTCGATCGTGACAAAGGAACGTCCCAACTCGATGGTGTAAGGCAAGTAGTCCTTGATGAACTTCTCGGAGAAGTGGAACATGTGGCTTGTGGCCAAAATGGGTTGCCCTTTCTCGTCAAACCTGATGTCGGGACCCAGGATATAACGGTAACCACCAATGATTTCTTCCGATTCGGGATTCCACACAATGAGTTGCTTGTAGGGGTTCTCCATCGTGTCGAACTCGTCGAGGTCACAATCCAAACCTGTGCCTCCACCTGCTGCACGGAAGGCAATCTCGCGGAGACGGCCTATCTCTCGTACAACATTGGGGGCATTCTGCCATGTGACCACATAGACTTCGTTGTTGCTTTTGCTGGTCATGCGCAAACGCCTCTCATCGGTCAGTTCTGCTTTGAGCACCTCTTTGGGGATAGGTGCGATAATTTCTGCTTCCATATCTTGTATTTCCTTATTCTTTTTATGCAGGCACACTGTTGGTGTCGAGTTGATAGACTTTTTCTTTCACCCATTGTGCCCACTCTGCAGGTGTCTTCGATTTGTCAAAAGTCTGCCACGGGATGGGTTCTCCGAAAGTGACCGTGAAGGTCTTTCCCTGATTCTTGTACATCTCGTCGGCCAGATAGAGCTGGGCGAAGTTGAACTTGATGTGCAGTCGTTTGCACCATCGGGCGATATTGTAGAATCGGTCGGAGTTGTGCCCTGAGAAATGGACAGGGATGACGTCTCTCTTGTATTGTACAGACTTCGAAATGAAGGTCTTCTTCCACTCGATGTCGCGAATCACGTTGTCTTCGCCCTTGCGGGAACAAAGTCCAGCGGGAAACATCACCACATTCTTTGGCGACTGGAATGCTGCCTCCACCATCTTGGGAAAGTTTCGGCTGTTACGTCCCAACTTGTTGATAGGCACACAGAGGGGAGCAAGCCCCTTGAAGCTCATCAGGACATCGTTCACCAGATAAACCATCTGGCTGTCGTATTTGTGGCAGATGATGGATCCCAGTGCGATGCCGTCCAGACCCCCTAATGGATGATTGCTCACAATCGTGAAGAAGCGTCCATTTTCATTGGAAGGAAGCGCGTCTAACCCTTCTTGAAGGTGGCCTCCGATGTTGGTCTGCACTTTTGTTTTGCAGTTCAGGTAGTCGAGGCATCCGTCCAACCATTCCACGCCTACTTGCCCCTTGCCTTTTCCGCACAGATGCACGTTCATCCAGTCTTGATGGATAATGTTCTTCAGCCACGTGACCAAAAATGAGGGAACAAACTTGGATTTCGTGCCGAGTTTGTCCTTCAATACTTTATCCACATCGACCCTAAATTCTTCTCCTTCTGTCGCCATATTCTTGAAATGTCATGCAAAATTATTAAATATTTTTCGTTTTTTAGTAAAAAATAAGGATTTTTCATCAAATGGGTGAAAAAAAGTCGTAACTTTGCATCTCAAATGAAATGTCGTGTGGTTTTTGACGAAAAAACGCATGGCATAAATTCTGCAGAAAAATGAAAAAAAATTTAATTTTACTTAGCGTGTGCATGCTCATCTTGAGTTCATGCGGTTCTATTAAAGACTTTCGTTATTTTCAAGACACATCCGCAGGGGATGTGAATCAAGTGACAAATGCTTTGCAAGCAGTCACAATCAAACCCTATGATAAGATTTCTATTGTGGTGACATGTCGTGACCCACAGTTGTCCACCATGTTCAACTTGGTTTCTACGAGCAATCGTGTGGGACAGACCGCTGCTCAAAGCACGGGCTATGGCTATGTTTCCTATTATACAGTTGACCCTCAGGGTTATATCGACTTCCCCGTGTTGGGCACTATTCAGGTGTCAGGTTTGACCCGGAGCGAAATTGCCCAGAAGGTGAAGCAACGTCTCATCACTTCTGAGCAGGGTGTGAAGGATGCCGCTGTGACAGTGGAATACGCAGACCTTCATGTAGGTGTGCTGGGAGAAGTGAAGACGGCTGGTGTCGTTCCGATTGACCGTGACCAGTTCACCATTCTTGATGCCATTGAACGTGCGGGCGACCTCACGCAGTATGGTAATAGAAAGAATGTGAAGGTCTTCCGCAAGGCAGGCACTCAGGTGGAAACTTACGAAGTGGACATGACCAACTTCAAGGGATTGGTTTCCTCGCCTGTCTATATGTTGCAGCAGGATGACGTTGTATATGTGGAGCCAAACAATGTGAAGGCACGTACTTCGACAGCTACGGGCAACACGCTCCTCACTCCATCCTTCTGGATGTCTGTGCTTTCGGTGGGCATCTCCATCGCTGTGTTGCTGAAGAATTAAGAGAACGTCAAGCATTTAAGATTATTGCGTTCAAGGATAAGAAAGATATAAAGATATAGAATATGTCAGAAGAGAATGTAAAGCAGGTGGAAGTGGTTTCCGCCGACCAAGAAAGTGAAGGATCGAACATCATTAATATTGTTGATATCTTTTTCCTCTGTCTCAACAAATGGCGTTGGATTGTGGCCTCAGTGATTGTATGTTTGCTGATCGCCTTCTTCTACATCAAGACAACCCCTCCTCGATACCAACGAATGGCAGCCGTGCTCATCAAGGAGGACTCCAAGAAGACCTCGGGTACCATCACTGAACTCTCGGAACTGGGTGGCCTCGGACTGCAATCGAATGTGTATAATGAGATTCTCACCGTCAAGTCACCTGCTGTGATGTCGGGTGTGGTTGAGAAACTCGGACTTGATGTCAACTACTACCAGAAAGGTTTCTTCTATGATAAACTTCTGTATGGAACAAATCTCCCCTATCAGATAGAGTTTATCGGAATGGATAATGTGTCACTCACTGGTAAACTGACTGTTCAAGACAAGAAGTTTGCCCTTGAAGTCGCAAGCGTCGGCATCGAATCTGTGGATCAGACCATCAGTGGCACATTGCTCGACACCATCAAGACGGCTTGGGGAGGCTCTATTGTGGTGAGCAGCAATGCCAGCTATCTGCCCAACCCGACGGGAGAACCTTTTGAGGAAATCCAGGTGGTGAAGTATCGCACCAATGTGGCTGTGGAGATATGTCTTGCGAATATGGAAGCCGAACTGGCCGACAAGAACGCTGATGTGATTGACCTCTCTTACACCGATGTGTCCATCGAACGTGCCACTGACATTGTCAACACCATCATTCAGGTTTATAACGAGAACTGGTTGAAGGAGAAGAACCAAATCACCGTCAGCACTTCTCAGTTCATCGACGACCGTCTGGCAGTTATCGAAAAGGAACTGGGTTCGGTCGATAGCGACATTTCATCTTACAAGAGCAGCAGCCGTATCCCTGATGCAGCACAGGCCGCAGGTGCTTATTTCGCTAAGTCGAACGATACCTTCGATGAGTTGATGGACTTCAACAACAGGAAGACAATGGCCACCTATGTGCGCCAACAACTCAACAGCACCATTTCTAAAAACCAGTTGCTGCCAGCCAACTCAGGCATTGATAATCCAAACATCGAGCGACAGATTTCGGAGTATAATACAGACCTCTTGCAGCGCAATAATTATGCTGCCAACACCAACGAACAAAACCCCTTGGTGGTGGAACTTGACCAGAAGTTGGCCATGATGCGCAGGATGATTATTGCATCGCTTGACAACTACATCTATACGCTCAATAGCCAAATCAAGACTTTGGAGCGTAAAGAGTCCATCTCCAACTCTCAGTTGGCCACCAGCCCTACGCAGGAGAAATACATCCTCTCTGTTGAGCGTCAGCAGAAGGTGAAGGAAGCACTTTACCTCTTCTTGCTCCAGAAGCGTGAGGAGAACGAAATCAGTCAGACTTTTACCGCTTATAATACACGTATCATCAACTGGGCAGTAGGTTCTGACATTCCAGTTGCACCATCCAGAAACAAGATATTGCTCATTGCTTTCGCCGTCGGACTTGCGCTTCCGATTGGTGTCATCTATCTCCTTGAGACGATGAACACTCGTGTGCGTGGACGTAAGGATATTGAGCATCTCATCGTACCTTACGTGGGTGAGATTCCATTTGTGGGCAAGTTCAAGAGAAGTCGCTTCAAGGTTCTTCACAACCTGATGACGATGTTGAAACTGAAGAGCGGTAAGGGCAGCAAGAAGAAGAAAGAAGAGGCCTATAAGCACGAAATCGTGGTGAAAGACCGCCGTCGCGACATCATCAACGAGGCTTTCCGTGTGGTTCGTGCCAACCTCGAGTTCATGTTGGGTCACAATGGCGACAAGGTCGTGATGACTTCTTCCTTCAATCCAGGTTCAGGTAAGACCTTCTTGGCCATGAACCTTGCCATCAGTTACGCCATCAAGGGTAAGAAGACCGTAGTGGTTGACCTCGACCTCCGTAAGGCATCACTCAGTACGTATGTGGAGAATCCAAAGAAGGGTGTCACAGGTTATCTGAATGGCGACATTAAAGATTTCCACGAAGTGATGGTGAGCGAGACCTTGCATACCAATCTTGACGTGTTGCCATGTGGTTCTCTGCCTCCTAACCCAGCGGAACTTCTTTATAGCCCACGTCTGGAAGAGATGATCAAGGCATTGCGCGAAGAGTATGACTTTGTATTCCTTGACTGTCCTCCTGTTGAAATGTTGGCCGACTCCACCATCATCAACCGTTACGTGGACCTCACCCTCTTCATCGTTCGTGCAGAGTTGCTGGAACGCAGCATGCTGCCTAAGGTCGATGAGATGTACAAGGAGAAGAAATACAAGAATATGGCACTCATGCTGAACGGTACAGTCTATGAAGGCGGTCGATATGGCTACCATAAGTACGGCTACTACAGCCGCTATGGATATGGCTACGGCTACGGTTATGGATATGGTTACGGTTCAGGCTACGGAAGCACGGAGTAATCCGTTGCTTTCGTCCTCCTCGGCAAAAGTAGCCTCCGATAACTAAATAAATGTGATGACCTAATAATGTGACGACCTATGCTATCAATCTTTAGTGCTTTTAGTTCAAAAAAGAAACTCAAAGATACGGGTATCTTTCGTGGCGCAACTGACTGGCACAGCCACATCTTGCCAGGTGTTGATGACGGAATCCAGAAGATGGAGGATTCTCTTGCCGTCCTTGCTTACTATGAAGAGATTGGCATAAGTGAAGTGTGGCTCACACCTCACATTATGGAGGATATGCCCAATACGCCTGATGAATTGCGTGCACGTTTCCAGGAACTGACGGAGGCTTATCAGGGACCTGTCAAGCTGCATCTGGCAGCAGAGAATATGCTTGACAACCTGTTCAACGACCGATTGGACAAGAAGGAATTGCTGCCCATCGGCCCACAAGGAGACCACCTGCTTGTGGAGACGTCCTATTTCCAGCCGCCCATCGACCTTCATGGGACATTGAAGCGCATACAGGAAATAGGTTACACTCCCATTTTGGCACATCCTGAGCGTTATCGCTACATGGAGGATTCTGATTATGATTATCTGGTGGGTCAGAACGTGAAACTCCAGCTCAACATTGTTTCATTGGCTGGAGGTTACGGAAAGCCTGCTCAGGATAAGGCGCTCTATCTGCTTTCGAAGGGCTACTACAACTTCTTCGGTTCAGACCTCCATCATCTGAACCACTTCCAGCAGGCCATCACCGCGAAGGTATTGAAGAAAGACACGGTGGCGCAGTTGCCAGGCATACAGAACCTCATCATGTGAGTTCATGCCTGCTCTTGAAGGGTGAAAACACTTTCCTTGCCCATGTTGAAAATGAGGTCGATGATGCTGAGGTCGGGCAAGAAACCATGTTTTTGTTGGAAGACCTGATAATAAGGAGTGGGGCGGAAGTTGGTATCGTAGGAGGTAAGACCCATATACGTTTTTGTTTGCGAGATGTTTGGCTGAATGTCAAGCGTCTCGCAACATTTTTGTATCAGAGCTTCATTGAAGTCGGTGAGAAAAGTCCAAGGACGCTCATAGAGAGGGCGGAAGTCGTCTTGGAGATACTCAAAGAAAGGGGAGTTGAAGTAAGAGGTTTCAAGCGCATACCAGTGTTGCCGCTGCCAATCTGTGTGGGTGCTGATGCGGATGTCCTTCATGATGCATTTCCCCGCCACGAAAGTGCTGCGGTCGATAGGGATGGAGAGGTTCAGCGGGCCATTGGGCGAATCGATGGTACAACGGTTGCGGAAGGTCTGTTTTTGATAGTTCTCATGCTGCTCAATGAAAATAGGTTCGCCCGTCAACAGATGAGCGAACCATGATATAGGGGGGAGATAAGCACTGGGCAGAATCATGTGGTTTATTTGATATTATCCACCCATGTGAACAATCGGCTCCAGCGCACTCCGTGTGATTGTCCGTTGCGGTCGGTGATGAGAGACAGCCAGATGAACAGTGGTTTGCCCACCACGTGGTCTTCAGGCACGAAGCCCCAGTAGCGGCTGTCGGCAGAGTTGTGGCGATTGTCACCCATCATCCAGTAGTAGTCCATCTTGAAGGTGTATTCGTTGGTCTGTTTGCCGTTGATGTAGATGTTGCCATTCTTCACCTCCAGTTGGTTGTTCTCATACACACGGATGGGACGCTCGTAGATGGCGAGATTGTCCAGAGTCAGTTTCACGCTCTGTCCCTTGGCAGGAATCCAGATGGGGCCATAGTTGTCGCGTGTCCAGCCATATTGGTGGTTGAGCGGGTAGAGGTTGCCCCAGTAGCCGTCTTTTATTTCCACGATGCTGTCGCAGAAGTCTTTATTGGCTCGCAAGGCCTCCACGGCCATGTGGGTGAGTGGAATACCACGTGTGCGGTCGAGAATCTTGTCGCAGTCTTCGTCGCTGATGTTCAGTTCCTCACACATCTCAGGCGAGAGCACCTGGTTGTTGCGTGTGTACACCTTATAATTGAACTGAGCGAACGTAGGTGTCTCCTGCTTCTTCCCGTCCACATAGATGATTTTATCTTTGATCTGAAGTGTCTGTCCAGGCAGACCCACACAGCGCTTCACATAGTTTTCGCGACGGTCGGCTGGTCGGGTGGTCACACTGCCATAGATGTTCGTCTTGGCAGCCACAATCTGCTTGCCTGCATTGTAGAGTTGGTCAAACATCTGCTGCTGTTCCTCGGTGGAGAGTGTTTCCATCTGCGGCACCTCATAACCCTGTTCCGCAGCAGCCATGCAGCCTTCTTCGTAGCAGAGGCTGTAGTAGTCGCCGTTGAAAGCCACCGCCACTGTGTCGCCAGCAGGATAGTTGAACACCACGATGTCACCATACTCCACCTTACCGAATCCCTTCACACGACGATATTCCCATTGAGGCCATTCGATGTAGGACTTGCAGTTCAGCATCGGGATGGTGTGTTGTGTCAATGGCAGCGTGAGTGGTGTCTGCGGAATGCGGGGACCGTAACTCATCTTGCTCACCAGGAGGAAGTCGCCTGTCATCAGCGTCTTTTCCAGCGATGAAGAGGGTATCTGATAGTTCTGGAAGAAGAAGTTGTTGACAAAATACACCGCCACCAGCGCAAACACGATGGCATCCACCCAACTCATCAGGGTGCGTGCGATGTCGCTTTCCAGTTCCTTCCACCATGTCCACTTGATTTTCTTGCTGATGTAGGCATCGTAGATGAAGGGCACCACAATCAGTCCCCACCATGATTCAACCCAGTAGAGGAAAGCCAGATAGCAGGCGGTGGCAACGCCAAATTTCACCCATTTCCAACCAGCCCATTCAGGCTTTTCGCCCTTTCCCGAACGTGTTTTCTTGAAATTTTTATAATCGAAAGCCATACAGATAGAATTGAAGAGTTGTAGAATTGAAGAGTTGAAGTTTGGCTAACGCGATGTACGCATTCTGAATAGAACATCAATTTTTCAATTCTTCAATTTTTTAATCTTAAAAACAGAAAAGGTCGTCTGTGCTCAGCAGTCCTTCGTGCTGTGCTGTGAACTCGGCAGCGATGACAGCACCTAAGGCGAAGCCCTGACGGGAGTGTGCATCGTGTGTAATCGTGATCTGGTCGGCCTCGCTGTTCCACGTGATCGAGTGGATGCCAGGCACCTCGTCGCGACGGATGGAACTGATGGGCAGCAGGTCGGCAGCCACTTCGTCGCTTCCCTCCACAGTGCCGTCTGGCTGTTGCAGATAGCCCATTGTCCAGTCCTTCTTGCGGTCGAGTCGTTCCACAATCTGCTCTGCCAGTGTGATGCCCGTGCCAGAAGGGTGGTCGAGCTTGTGGATGTGGTGTGTCTCCACTTCCTTCACGTCATATTGTGGGAACTGGTTCATGATGTTGGCCAGATACTTGTTCACCGCGCTGAAAATAGCCACGCCAATCGAGTAGTTGCTCGCCCAGAAGAGTGTTTTGCCCCCTTCGGTGCAAGCCTTCTTCACGTCTTCGCCATGTTCCTTCAGCCAACCTGTGCTGCCGCTCACCACTTTCACGCCAGCCTTCCAGGCCTTCAGGTAGTTGCCGTATGCTGTCATTGGGGTGGTGAATTCGATGGCCACATCTGCGCTGGCAAATGCTTCGCTTTCAAACTCTTCTTGGTTGTCGATGTCGATGATGCTCACGATTTCGTGACCACGGCTCAGGGCAATCTGCTCAATCATCTTGCCCATCTTTCCGTATCCTATCAATGCTATTTTCATCTTGGAATCCCTTGTTTTTAACTTAACATTCAATAAAAACACTGCAAAGTTAGTGAAAAGTTAGGAGTTGGGAGTTAGGAGTTGGGAGTTTTTCATTACCTTTGAACAAATTTTAATAAAAAAGCGATGGAAGAACTGCTGCACTACGTGTGGAAACACAAGATATTCCCGTTGAGCCAACTCTGCACCACCGACGGAAGAGTGGTGGAAGTGCTCAATCCGGGTGTGCACAACACCGATGCGGGGCCTGACTTCATCGATGCTAAAGTGAAGTTGGACGGCACAGTGTGGGTGGGCAATGTGGAGATTCATCAGAAGACCAGCGATTGGTTCAGGCACCATCACGACACCGATGCCGCCTACCAGAACATCATCCTGCATGTGGCGAGCGACATCGATCAGCCGCTTTTCTATCCGAACGGGGCGGAGATTCCGCAGTTGAGGCTCGAAGTGCCCCTTTACGTGAAGGAGAACTATGCCACGCTGCGCCAAAATGATGCTCGACCCCGTTGCCGTGAGGTGGTGGGCACATTATCCACTTTCTTGATACACAATTGGATGACCTCTCTCACCCTCGAACGCTTCGAGGAGCGCACACGACAAATCATGCAGCGTCGTGAGGCACTCGACAAGAACTGGGAGGACACCCTCTTCGTCACCCTTGCCCGCAACTTCGGTTTTGGCATCAATGGCGACGCTTTCGAGCAGTGGGCGCACTCCATCCCGATGAGTGCTGTGGCCAAGCATCGCGACGACCTCTTTCAGATAGAGGCCATCTTCTTCGGTCAGGCGGGATTGCTCGATGGCGAGGGTGAAGATGACTACTACTTGCGCTTGCAGAAGGAGTATCGCTACTTGCGCCAAAAGTTCACCCTCACCCCCATGTCGGCCAGCGCGTGGAAGTTCCTACGGCTACGCCCTCAAAACTTCCCCCACATCCGCATCGCACAACTGGCCATGCTCTACTATGAGCAGCGGCTCAATCTCTCCCGACTCCTCAACGCTGAGCATCTCGACGAGGTGAATGCCTTGCTGCTTACCCATGTGAGCGACTACTGGCGCACCCACTACACCTTTGATTCTCAACCTACCAAGCCGATGGAAAAGCATCTTTCACCCGCTTCCATCGACCTCATCATCATCAACAGCGTCGCACCCATGCTCTTCACTTACGGCAAATACAAATCTGACCAGCACCTGTGCGATCGCGCTTTCTCCCTGTGGGAGCAACTGAAAGCCGAGAACAACGCCATCATCCGCGACTGGGCAGCGGCTGGAGTGCCCTGCGAGAATGCTGCCGACAGCCAAGCCCTCCTGCAACTGCACCGCAACTACTGCATGCGTCGCGACTGCCTTCGCTGTAATTTCGGCTACGAATACTTGAAGCGCACTCCCGATTTTCTCCGCGAACGGGAAGAGGGCGATTCCTAAGCCTCCACTTCTTCACCGAGTGTGCCTCCGCCGAGGTGCTGTAACAGCCTCCAAACCGACGTCCCCGACGTCGGTCGACCGACATCGGGGACATCGGTGAACCGACATCGGGGACGTCGGTTTGGAGGCTGTGGAGTAGCCGATTGAGAGGTAGTGGAGTTGTCGTCTTTGAGGCATTGACGTTGTCGTCTTTGAGGCAACGGCGTTGCCGCCCCTGCAATCCTGACGTAGCCCTTTCAGAAGGAAAAAAAAAGGTTGGCCTACGTGTGTAAGCCAACCTTTCCCGTTGCACGGGGTGAGGGACTCGAACCCCCGACCCTCGGTTTTGGAGACCGATATTCTACCAACTAAACTAACCCCGTGTGCTGGTAGCTCCACCGGGAATCGAACCCGGATCTAATCTTTAGGAGAGATTTGTTCTATCCATTGAACTATGGGGCCATCGCGTTAAGCGGGTGCAAAGGTATGTAAAAATCTTCATTCTACGCAGAAAACTCGCAGAAAGTTGCTGGTTCACGCGAAGAAAGTTTTTATTTCACACAGAAATCACAGAAAACACAGAAAAGCGGAGCGTTCTCAACTGGTAATAGGGCTGAGGTTCATCCCTTTTTTCTGTGTTTTCTGTGATTTCCGTGTGAGCTTAAAAAAATTTTTCGGTGTGAAAAATCATCTCAGAGCACCTTGAATCCATTGGCTTTCTTCTCCTTGATGCCGCTTGCTTCGATGACATTGATGATGTAGTCGCCCAGTTTTTCGCACTCGGAGATGAGGTCCATGTAGTAGACGCCAATCTGGTAGTCGTAGAGCTGGTTGCTCACATCGACGATGTTCTGGCTCTTCAGCTGTGTGCGGTAGTTGTTGATTTCGTGCTCCGTGTTGTAGCTCTTGTTCAAGTCCACATACCGGTGCTCTCCATGCTGAATCACCACCGCCATTTGGCTCATTGCCACCTCTGTCAACTGCATCATGTTCTGGATGTGTTCATATTGCTTCGGAGTGAAGTCTTCCTGTGAGTGCTGGCGCTTGCGGCTGATGGTGCGGGCAATGTTATAGCATGAATCGCCCACCGATTCCAGTTCGTCGCACACGCGCATCATGTGCTGTATCTCTATCTTCGACTCCACAGAGAGCCTTCCTTCGCTCACCTTCGAGAGATAGTCGCAAATCTCCACCTCCATGTTGTCGGTGATGCTTTCGTACTTTTCCACACGGCTGAAGAGTTTGTTGAAGTCCTCGCCCTTCTTCGTGTTCAGCAGTTCTTCCACCATACCGTACATTCTGACGCATCGGTCCACAAACAAGTTGATTTCCTTCTTCGCCTCCAGTATGGAAAGTTCCGCAGTGGAGAGGATACCGCCGCTGATGAAGTGCAGACGACCTTCTTCTTCCTCCTCCGTTTCCTTCTGCTTGATGAGCACGCAAACGAGTTTCTCCATCGGCTTGATGAACCAGATGAGGATGAGCACGTTGCAGACGTTGAACGCTGTGTGGAATGTGGCCAAGATGGCACTGAGGTTGTCGCGGTTCACGTTCTTGTTCAGCACGCCTGGCTCATACTCCACGCCCCACATTCCGCAGATGAAATCGACAAAATAAGGGAAAATGGACAGCACCCAAATCACGCCGAAGAGGTTGAACACCAAGTGCGCCATAGCCGCTCTTCGGGCCTGTGTGGTAGCCGACATCGCCACGATGTTGGAAGTTACTGTGGTACCGATGTTCTCGCCCATCACCAACGCAATACCCATATCGATGGGCAATACACCTGTGGAGCAGAGCGTCATCGTGATGGCCATGATGGCAGCCGAACTCTGCACGGCGCAGGTGAGCAATCCACCAATCACCAGGAAGAGGAAGTAGGAGCCATAGCCCCACTCGCTGATTTGTGCAAAGAAGTTCGAGATGGCTGGTATCTCATCCAGATGCATGTCGTTGGCGTTGTTCTTCAGCGTGGTCAAACCTAACAGCATGAATGCCAAACCAATGATGAACTCACCGAGGTTGGTGTTCTTCTTGGTGTAGATGAGGATGATGCTCGCCACGATGCCCAGATAGACAATGAGCCGCATGTCGAATGAACCGCCTCCCAACACCATGATCCACGCTGTGGCTGTGGTGCCGATGTTTGCACCCATGATGACTGAGATGGCCTGTGCCAGCGAGAGCAATCCCGCGCTGACAAAACTGACAGTCATGACCGTTGTGGCTGTGGATGACTGAATGGCTGTGGTGATGAAGGCACCCGTCAACAAACCCGTGAATCGGTTTGTCGTCATCGTGCCCAACACGGTGCGCAGTTTGCTACCCGCCATCTTCTGCAAACCCTCACTCATGACTTTCATACCGTACATGAGCATGGCTACAGAGCCGATAAGTACCAGAAATTGAGTTAATTCTTGCATGAAAAATGTTCTTTTATCTGTTAAGATGCATGAAGTTTCAGAGATTTGTTGTAATTTTGGGGCGAAAAATCCAAACCAAAACCAGTGAACGTTCCATGAGCACTTCTACAAAAATCGGTTACAAAGGTAATAAAAGTTCAGAAAAATTCGAAGTCAATGGTGCTTTTTTGAAGATTTCTGAGCAGATTAAGTCAGAATTGGAAGGAAAAACGCTTGATGAGGCCATTGAATACCTCGTCAGTCGTGTGAAAGGTAAATATCTGTTCAGCAAACGACTCAAGACCGTCTGCCTCTCCATCGGCATGATGAATCGTGCCATCGACAATGGCGAAGCCGACAAGATGGTGAAGATGGCCGAGGCACTTCAGGCGCGTGGCATCGAACTGATAGGCAATGCTGTTGCAGCACGCCCGCAAGTGAAAGCTGTGCTCATAGCAGGTCCATCGTCTAGCGGAAAGACCACCTTCAGCAAGAAACTCTGCATGGCTCTGGAGCAGAATGGGTTAGTGGCACAGTGCCTTTCGCTGGACGATTATTACGTAGATCGTCACCTCACGCCGCTTGACGAATCGGGCGAATACGACTACGAGAGTCTCTATGCCATCAACATCGAACTCTTTCAGCAGCACCTCTCCCAACTCTTGGCAGGCGAAGAAGTGCAGTTGCCGCGCTATGACTTTCAAACGGGCAAGAGCCTCCAGAGCGACCAGCGTTTGCGCCTCACTCCCCAATCGGTGCTCATCATCGAAGGCATTCATGGGCTCAACCCCCAACTCACAGGCAGCATCCCCGAAGAAAGCCTCTTTCGCATCTACATCTCAGCCCTCACTGTGGCCAAAAACGATGATGGCACCTATTATGCCACCACCGACAACCGCCTCATTCGCCGCATGGTGCGCGATGCCCAGTTCCGCAACACCACCGCTTCCCAGACGCTGGCTCGTTGGCCTTCTGTGCGTAGAGGCGAGGAGAAATGGATCACCCCCTTCCAGCAGAACGCTAACGTGAACTTCTGTACGGCTTTCCAATACGAATTGGCGCTGCTGAAACAGTTGGCCCTTCCTCTGTTAAATAATGTACCCGAGGATGACCCCAACTATGAAGAGGCACAACGCCTCAAGTGGATCTGCAATCGTTTCCACGACATACCCATCGATTTGTTGCCGCCCCATTCCCTGCTGAGAGAGTTCTTAGGTGGCAGTGCCTTTGAATATTGAAATAGAGAAAAATAGAATACCCCCTAAACTGACACGTCGGTTTAGGGGGTGTTTGGTTTTGCTTTCACGATGGCCACATAAATGAGCAGCAGCACGTTCATCATCAGGGCATAGATGATGGCAGGAATGGCAATGACTTCATTGTCAAACACCAATGGGCTGCAAGCCACCGTGATGGCTTGGGCAGCATTCTGCATACCCACCTCAATGACGATGGTACGGCGCTCGGCTCCTTTCAGACGGAAGACATAAGAGAGAAGCGCACCTCCACCCATCGCTAACAGGATGAGCACAGTGATGCACAATCCGAGGGAGGGAAACTTTTCTATAATGGTATCCTTGTGTTGGATAAAGAAAACGGATGCCAGTAAGATGAGGGCAGGGAAGGCGATGCGTTTCAGCACATTGTGGATGCGCTGGGCGGCTTGTTTCCACTTCATGCCGATGAAGAGTCCGATGAGGATAGGCACGGCCATGAGCACGATGTTCTGCATGAGTAGATTACCTACAGGCAGATGGACATCCGTGCCTGTGCCGATGGAGGCGGTGACCCATGCCATGATGAGTGGCACGGTGAACAGCGTGATGATGGAACTGCACGCGGTGAGGGTGACGGAGAGGGCTACATCACCCCGTGCCAGCATTGAGAAGACATTGCTGGAACTGCCGCCAGGACTGCATGCGATGAGCATGATGCCCAAGAAGAAAAGTGCTTCAAGATGGAAGATGTAACCCACTCCCCAAGCGATGAGGGGCAGCAGCACAATCTGTCCGATGAGGCCTGCCAGCACGGGAAGGGGGCGTTGAAGAATAAGTTGGAAGTCGTGGGGACGCAGCGTCAATCCGAGGTCGAACATCAGCAACGTGAGGATGGGGAGAACAATGAAAATGGTATTCATTCCTTCAATCTTTAACCCTTAAACTCTAAACTTTAAACTTTATATCATCGGCAGGCTTTCCCCGTTAATCTTGCGATAGAGGTCGAGGGAGAAAACATCGGTCATGCCTGAGAGATAATCCAACACAGCCATGATGCGCACGTAGGTGTCGTTGCTATCTACTTCATATTGAGACGATACGCGGTCGAGCAACAGGCGGCTATACGCATGATTGGGATTCATGACAGCATGGATGAAGAGACCCATGAGCGTGTAGATTATTTTGTAACCAGCCAGTTCGGTGTCCACCACGTCGCGGCTACGGTAGATGCGGCTTTGTGCCACCTTCACACAGGCTTCGTAGGCATCGTGTACGAGGGGACAAGCATGACTGATGAGAGACCCTGTGAAAGTGCCTGCAAGGATGCTCTCCTCGTTCTCGATGAAGACACGGACACACTCGTGTTCCAAGGCTCCGATGGCACAGGAACGGAAGTAAGCCACTTGCTCGTTGATGTCGCTGACATCAGCGGAGGCACGTTGGATGATGTGTTCGCGGCGGTCGGGCGTGACAAAGCCGAGCATGAGGTCACGTGTCTGGTCGGTGGAAAGAATCTTCAGTTTGTGGGCATCTTCTATGTCCATGATTTCGTAGCAGATGTCGTCAGCGGCCTCCACCAAATAGGCAAGCGGATGACGATGCCAGCCGATAGTGGATTTCGTGATGCCGAGTTCAGCGGCGATGCACTCGTAGAGTGGTTGCTCTTGGGTGAAAAAACCGAACTTCTGCTTGGTGGCTTCGATGGCGGGGTAAGGATACTTCACGATGCTGGCAAGGGTGGAGTAAGTGAGTACGAAACCGCCCTTGCGGCGACCCTTGAACTGGTGGGTGAGCAGACGGAAAGCGTTGGCATTGCCATCGAAGTGGGTGATGTCAGCCCATTGCTCAGGAGTGAGTTGCCCTTTGTATTTGATGCCTTCACCTTCGCTGAAGTAGGAGGCGATGGCACGCTCGCCCGAATGGCCGAAAGGTGGGTTGCCCATGTCGTGTGCCAGACAGGCGGCAGAGACAATGGAACCTATCTCGGTGAAGAGGGTGCCGTTCAGTTCGGGATGCTTTTGAGCGAGTTGGTGTGCCACATCATCGCCCAAACTGCGGCCGACGCTGGCCACTTCGAGAGAGTGGGTGAGGCGGTTATGTACGAAAATGCTGCCTGGCAGAGGGAAAACCTGCGTCTTGTTCTGCATACGGCGGAAAGGAGCAGAGAAGATGAGACGGTCGTAGTCGCGCTTGAACTCCGTGCGGTCGTCGTTGCGGTTGATGTGCAGGTCTTCTTGCCCGAGTCGTTGGTTGGATATAAGTTGTAGCCAATTCATGGTGCAAAGTTAAAGACTTTTCAGTGAAAAACGAGCAACTAAAAACTAAAAGTTTGAGTCGCCTCTCCTTTTTACATGCCAACAACATACTTTAACTTTTAGTTTTTAGTTTTTAGTTTTTAGTTTTCGTACCTTTGCAACCAAATTTTAGGGATATGGAAGTAAAAATCATCAATAAGTCACATCACCCGCTACCACAGTATGCCACGCCCCAGTCGGCTGGTATGGATTTACGTGCCAATCTCGATGCACCCATCACGTTGGCTCCTATGGCTCGGGTGCTTGTTCCTACGGGATTGTTCATGGCACTACCTGCTGGTTATGAGGCACAAGTGCGCCCACGTTCGGGTTTGGCCATCAAGAAGGGGGTTACGGTGTTGAACACGCCAGGCACCATCGATGCGGATTATCGTGGCGAAGTGTGTGTCATTCTGGTCAACCTGTCCAACGAGCCTTTCGTCATCAATGATGGCGAGCGCATTGCTCAGATGGTCATTGCCAAGCATGAGCAGCCGACACTGGTGGAGGTTGAGGTGCTTGACGAGACGGAGCGTGGTGCAGGTGGTTTCGGACACACAGGTGTGTGATGATTGGGATGGATTGAGATTTAAGGATTGCTTATGCGGAAGATTCTTCTTACATTCATCATACTTTTCTCCTCTTTACTTTCGTGGGCACAATCGACGACGAAGTTCGACTACTTCTTCTATGAAGCGGAACGCCAAAAGCAGGCACAGAACTTTGATGCAGCCATCGATTTGTTCGACTATTGCCATCGGCTCAACCCTGAGTCGGGAGCGGTACTGTATGAGTTGGCCGACCTTTACCGCTATGTGAAGAACGACAGTTTGGCGCTTGAGTCGTTGGAAAAGGCCTGCAAACTCTATCCCGACAACTATTGGTACAAGAACAGGTTGGTGGGGCTGTATCTGGAGAATCGCCGTAACGATGAGGCGTTGGCGATGGTGGAGGAAATGGCACAGCGATGGCCGACGAAGAGCGGGGTGCTGACGATGCTCTTGGAACTTTACGAGCAGAAGCAAGATTATGCCAATATGGTGAAGGTGTTGGACAAGATAGAGGTGAAGGAGGGTAAGAGCGAACAACTCTCGATGGAGAAGTTCCGTCTGTTCCTCCAGATGAACGACGAGAAACGTGCCTTCAGCGAGATGCAGGCACTGGCAGAGGAATATCCTAACGACTTGCGCTATCAGGTGGTCATCGGTGACCTCTATCTTGATGCTGGCAAGAAGAAGGAGGCTTTGCAGCAGTTTGAGAGTGTGGAGGCTCGCGACCCTGAGAATGTGACGCTGCTCCTCTCTATGGTCAACTACTACAGGGAAGAGGGCGTTGACTCGCTTTATCAGTCGTACCTGACGAGATTGCTTACCCATAAGGATGTGGATGACGAGACACGGGTGAGGATGATGACGGTGCTGGTGCGTGAGAACCTGGCCAACGAGGGTGATTCCACCCAGTTGCTAAGCCTTTTTGACAAGGTCTTGGAAGCGCCTCAGGAGGATACCGACATGCTTGAACTGAAAGTGCGCTATATGGTGACAAAGCACATGTCGCCAGCCGAGGTGAAGCCCTACTTGCGGCAAATGCTCGACATCGACCCCGAAAACGAGATGGCACGTCAGCAGTTACTCTCCTATGCCATTGCGGAGGACGACACCATAGGCGTGGTCAACATCTGCAAACCTGCTGTTGATTACAAGGCTGAAGACCCGATCTTCTATTATTATCTGGGAGTGGGCTATTTCCAACTGGACGAGAAGGAGAAAGCCGCTGAAGCCTTCCGAGGAGGACTGGAACGTGTGGAGAACAGTGACCTTTCCAATCGTCAGCAATTGCGTGTCAACATGTATGCGTTGCTGGGCGACATCTATCATAGCATGGGACAGGACGATAAGGCTTTTCAGGCCTACGACTCGTGTCTCATCTATAAGCAAGATGATGCGAGGGTGCTCAACAACTATGCTTACTACCTCTCGTTGAAGAAGAAAGACCTGCAGCGGGCTGAGGAGATGAGCCGACGCTCCAACGAACTGGAGCCCGATAATGCCACCTACCTTGACACTTACGCTTGGGTGCTTTTCCAGATGAAGCGCTACGAGGAAGCCAAGCAGTATATGGACAGGGTTGTTGAACTCATGGAGAAGGACGGCGAGGAGATGAGCGATGACGTGCAGCAGCACATCGAAGAAATCAACAAGAAAGTGAAAAAGCAATAACC
Organism: Bacteroidaceae bacterium; assembly: GCA_017448965.1. Lineage (GTDB taxonomy): Bacteria > Bacteroidota > Bacteroidia > Bacteroidales > Bacteroidaceae > Minthosoma. Next base: position 70,543 of record JAFSKK010000042.1, read on the forward strand.
CCTTTGGGTATAACAACAATAGATATGAAACTTAGCATCTTTCCATTTACCACCTTTCGGACCTTGGTTCCATTCCGTTTGTCACTGATGGCGGTTCTTCTGTTGGCACTTGTTTCGTGCCGTTCTTCCAAGAAAATGACCAAGGACAAGACTCAACCTACCACAACGGTGACAACGTCCACCAAACCATCGAAGGACAAAAAAGACCCCGACATCACCAAGATGACGATACCGGTGGGCACCAACTTCACCTCGAAGGTGAGAGTGACCTTGGTGCAGGACGGCAAGAGCACTACCACCAATGGCACCCTGCGTATGCGCTACGATGATGTCATCCAACTCACGCTGGTTGACCCCGTGTTGGGCGTGATGGAGGTGGGACGTATGGAACTCTCTCCTGACAATGTGCTTATCATCGACCGTGTCAACAAACGATATGTGAGCACAACCTATCAAGAGTTCACGGCCTTGAAGAGCCGCAACATCGACTTCGAAACCATTCAGGACTTCTTCTGGAAGGAGGCCAAGGGAGGCGACAGTTTCACCTACACCATTCCTGCCAAGAAGGACATCCGTCTTGACCTCCAACTCTCTGGCAAGGGCGATTCCTCCAACTGGTCGCCTCACACCAGTGTGTCGGGCAAATACACCAAGACCGATGCCAACAAGCTCTTTGGCAGCATCATCGGCAACTAAAAGGTGTCATTCTCAATGGTCAAATCTCAGTTGTTAAATCTCAATAGTCAATCGTCCATGCGGACACTCCTTTCCTTTCTGTTAGCCTTTTTGCTTGTGCTTCCCCTCTCAGCTCAGAGCAGGGGCAAGACCACTGTGCCAGCCAAGCGAACGACTACCACTCAATCGTCTCCGCAAAAGAAGCAGACCGCCACGAAAGCGGCAGGAACTGCGGGCAAGCAAGGCGCTAAACAAAATGCTGCAAGCAAGCAGAGTGCTCAGAAGAAACAGACGAAACCTGTCGATAAGAAGGCTCAGTTGCGTAGTCAGCAAGCCGCCACACAACAGGCGCGCCAACGTTCTCAGGCACAGTTGGCTCAACTCAACAAGAATGTGAAGTCCAGCCTTGATAGCGTGCTCATTCTCGATCATCAGATCGGTCGCCAGCAACAGTCCATCGACAGTCTCAACCGCGACATCGTCGCATTGGGAACCACCATCGACACCCTGCAGCATCAACTGGGGGTGTTGCAGCGTGACCTTGAGGTGAAGAAGAAACGCTATGCCAAGGCGATGGTCTATATGCGCAAGAACCGCTCCGTGCAGAACAAACTCATGTTTATCTTTTCTGCAGACAACTTCACCCAGATGCTGCGCCGTATGCGTTATGTGCGCGAATACTCCACCTTCCAGAGGGCACAGGGAGAACTCCTCAAGGAGAAACAAGCCGAAGTGCGTGCCAAACAAAACGAACTCTTGGCTGCCAAGACACAGAAGCAACAGAACCTGCAGACGGTTGAGCAGCAGAAACGCTCGTTACAGGGCATGAAGACACAATGCCAGACCAAGGTGACTTTCCTCAACCAGAACATTGCCACCGTGCAACGTCAGATTCAAGACTATCAGCGTCAGGAACAGGCTCTCAATGCTGAGATTGAGCGCATCATTCAGGAAGAGATTGCTGCTGCCCGTCGTGCTGAGGCAGAACGTAAACGTAAGGCAGAGGAGGCACGTCGTCGTGCTGAAGCCGAGAAAGCCCGTCGATTGGCTGAGGCCAAAGCCCAGGCAGAGAAAGCCCGTCGTGCAGCCGAAGCTGCTGAAGCCGCTCGTCGCAAGGCAAAGACAGCCCAAGAAAAAGCCCAGGCCAAGGCTGCCACAGAACGAGCCCAGGCCGACGTGAGGAATGCTGAGGCAACGGTGAAGAAAGTGACCAAGGAGGAAACGGCAAAGACTGAAACTTGGCATGCCAATAGTGCCGATGCCAAACTCTCCAGCAACTTCGTCAGCAACAAGGGACGGCTTCCTATGCCCATCACAGGCAGCTACAGCGTGGTGGGTCACTATGGCAACTACACCGTTGCCGGACTCAGCAATGTCACGCTCGACAATAAGGGTATAGACATCCGCGGTCAGCAAGGGTGTTCCGCACGAGCCGTGTTCGACGGCACCGTCAGCTCCATCTTCCAGTATGGCGGCACCTACATTGTCATGATACGTCACGGTTCCTACATCTCCGTCTATTCGGGACTCTCCACTGTCTCTGTTCGCAAAGGCCAGACCGTGAGCACGCGTGCCACACTTGGTGCTGTAGGAAAAGACCCCGACGGACGATACATCCTCCATTTCCAACTGCGCAACGGAAGTTCCCGTCTCAACCCCGAACAATGGGTGCGCTAACCTCCCCCAAAAAACTTTCAATTTTCAATTTTAATTGTCAACTTTCAACTTCCACATTTCCACCGCTGAATCCTGCACAGGCGGACGCATCGCAGCCGCCATCACTGCACGAAGTGGCGCCAGCCGCTACTTCCGTGGAGGACTCGTCGCCTATCAGAACGATGTGAAGGAGCAGCTGCTCGGTGTGCCCCAGGAAATGATCGACACCTATGGTGTCGTCTCCTCTCAGGTGGCAGAGCAGATGGTGAAAGGAGCCTGCCGACTCTTCCATTCCGACTATGCTCTGGCCTCCACAGGCTATGCTGAACCGTGGGAAGGACACGACGTGGAGATATGGGTGGCATGGGGCAGCGAGGGCGATGTCCATTCCCTTTGCCTTCGTGAGGACTTCGGACGGGTGAAGAACGTGGAGATTGCTACAGAATGCGTATTGGACGAATTCAATAAATATCTAAGAAATAAACGTGAGGTGTTCAAGCCTGAGGAGTATTTAGCTTAGGAATTGGCGCACTTGCTCAAGCATAGCAAGTCCTTTTTCTCGTCCGTGCTGATAGATGGCACGTAATTTGGGCTCATCCAGTTCGATGCGTCCGATGCTAAGCGGATGGTCGGGATAGATGACGAGTATATTTCCCTTTTGAGCCTGTTCTTCGATGTATTGTAGTTGGGCATTGTACATCTCGTGACGATGCTTCATGCATTCTGCGATCTTCGGATATTTGTGGTGGAACAGACGGAAAAACGGAACCATCTTGTTGGGTGTCTTCTGGTAGCCTTTAGGACGGGTGAGGATGACGATGTTTCGCTCGTAGCCGATGGACTGGAAATGTTGCAGGGGGATGCAGTCCACCAGTCCGCCGTCCAGGAGTTTCATCCCGTCTATTTCCACGGGAGTGGAGACGATGGGCATGGAGCCTGTTGCGCGGAACCACTCCAAGGTGGCATCTTCCACGTGGTCAATCTTCATGTAAACGGGTTTCCCTGTCTCGATATTGCAGCACACGAGATAGAACTCGGTAGGGTCGGCTTCGAAGGTGGCAATGTCGAACACGTCGAGTTCGAGGGGCATGGTGTGGTAAGCGAACCGTGGGTTGACCAGGTTGCCTGTTGTGAAGAAAGAACGCCAACCCATGTAGCGAGGATCGTCCTTGAAGCGGATGTTGTAGCGCAAGCCGCGCCCCACTTGATGTGACTTGAAGTTGCAGCCGAACAAGGCTCCTGCTGACACGCCAATCATGCCGTCCACAGTGATGCCTTCTTCCTGCATCACGTCGATAAATCCCTCGGAGAATAGGCCGCGCATGCCGCCGCCTTCGAGCACCAGTCCTCGTTTCATTTTGTGTATATGATAATAGGTTATGGGTAATAGGTTTTAGTGTGTTGCAAAGTTAATGACTTCGACACTTATGGCAAAACTTTACGAGGTTTTTCTGACGCTACAAAAGCTTTCCGTGGGGTAACACGGCGCTTTTTGAGGAAAGGTTGTGTGTGTTGTTTGGATGGAAATACTTATCTTTGCACACAAAAATAACAATCTAAACGAAAATATGAAGAAGTATTTTGTATTGACCATGATGTTGATGGTCTGCCTGATGGGGCAGGCACAAGAACGTGTGACCCTTCCTCGCTTTTTTGCTGACGGCATGGTGCTGCAGCGCGATGCCAAGATTCCCGTGTGGGGTAAAGGTTTGGCTGGCAGCCAAGTGATAGTGACTCTGAACGGCAAGACCGGCAAGACGAAGGTGCTGCCTGATGGCACTTGGAAGGTATATCTGCCTAAGATGAAGGCAGGTGGCCCCTACACGCTGACCGTGACACAGAAAACGTCGCTGAGCAATGCGACGGAGAGATTGGATACGAAGGTGAACAATGTGCTTATCGGCGATGTTTTCCTCTGTTCCGGACAGTCCAACATGGAACTCCCCATCCGCCGCTGCATGGACGTGGTGGGCGACATGGTGAAGGACTACTCCAACGACCAGATTCGCTACTTGAAGTTCCCTCATCAGTTCAACTATGTGCGTCCCAACGATGATGTGCAGTGTTTGCCGTGGCAGGACATCACCCCTCAGAATTGCGGTGAGGTGAGCGGCATCTGCTACTTCATGGCACGTGAGTTGCAGAAGAAGTACGGAGTGCCTATCGGCATTATCAACTCGGCAGTGGGTGGTACTCAAGTGCAGGCTTGGATGCCACGTGAGGTGCTTGCCACCTTTGCTGGTTACGACAAGGAGTTAGCGAAGCCGAAGTATCATCAGGTGAACTGGGTGGACTCCGTTCGCAGGGCTGAGAATCGGGCTGGTCGTGAATGGGAAGGGAAGATGTCGGCTTCGGACACCATTATGGGTAAGTGGAGAGCGGAAGGTTATGACTTCGGGACATGGCAGACGGTGGATATGTTCTCTAACTGGAGTCAGGGAAAGAACGGCTCCTATTGGTTTCACACCTCTTTGGATGTGCCGGCAGCATTGGCAGGACAGAAGGCTGTGTTGCGTTTCGGTGCCATGAAGGATGCCGACACCATCTTTGTGAACGGACAGTATGTGGGCAACACCACCTACGAGTACCCACCTCGTGTCTATACGGTGAAGGAGGGTGTGCTCCGTGCTGGAAAAAACGACATTGTGGTACACCTCATGTCGCAGAGCGGAAGGCCCAATTTTACGAATGGAAAGCTTTATCAGTTGGAGGTGGGCAACCAGGTTTTTCCTATCGGTCAGCAGTTGCAGATGGCGGTGGGTTGCACGATGCCGCGCAAACCTGCCAGCACTTATTTCGTTGACACTCCGACGGGACTTTATAATGCCATGATTGCGCCCTTGCAGGATTTCCCCGTGAAGGGTATGCTGTGGTATCAGGGTGAGTCGAATCTAGGCAATGCGGACAACTATGCCGATTTTCTGGAGGCGATGGTGGCATCGTGGCGCAAGCAGTTCAAAAAGGACTTCCCAGTGGTCATCATGCAGTTGCCAGGATACATGAGCCATCACGAACAACCCGTTGAGACGGGATGGACGCAGATTCGCCATCAGCAGTATCTGGCGGCTCAACATATTGACAAGGCAGCCTTGGCTCCTACGCTTGACACGGGAGAATCGAACGATATCCATCCGCAGGACAAGAAGACAGCCGGCCAACGTGCCGCCCAGCAAATGAGCCGCCTGGCATACGGCGATAATAGTGTTATCTGCCGGGTGGCGATGCCTGTTTCGGCTCGTCTCGTTCAGCCAGGACGTTGTCAAGTGCTTTTCCCGCAGGCACCTTCGTTGCAGGTGAAGGGTGCTCGCATCAGCGGTGTCGCCATCTTGGTGAATGGACGTTATCAGTGGGCAGAAGCCACTTTGGTCAACCCAAATACCTTGGAAATTTCTTTGCCGGAAGGGGTGACCTCCACCACCATCCGTTACTGTTGGGATGACTATCCGAATCCAACGCTTTTCAGTACCGATGGCATAGAAACGGTTCCTGTTCCTCAGTTCCAGATAGAGATGCAATAATGTGGAGTCTTTAGATGGTAGGAGTATGAAGAGAATCCTCTTTCTTTTTCTTTTTGTCCTCACGGCGATATTGCCGTTGAACGCACAAAACGAAAGCCGTCCGAAAGTGGCGCTTGTTCTTGGTGGCGGTGGGGCGAAAGGTGCCGCCTCTGTGGGTGTGTTGAAGTATATTGAGAAGTCGGGTGTGCCCATCGATATGGTGGTGGGCACAAGCATTGGCTCTATTGTGGGCGGACTCTATTGTTTGGGTTACAACAGCGGGCAGTTGGACTCGATGTTTCGTTCGCAAGAATGGGGCGAACTGTTTGCGGGTTCGCTCATGGGCGATAGCATCGTGCATTCGCTGCGGCAGATGACGGGAGAATGCTCCATGGGTAGTTTTGACGACCTTCCCATTCCGTTCCGTTGTGTGGCGGTGGACACGAAGAGTCTGCGTGAGGTGGTGCTCAGTCGGGGCGACTTGGCACAGGCGATGCGTGCCAGCATGGCTATTCCGTTGGTGTTCAAGCCTGTGAAGATGGGTGATATGCTGTTGGTGGACGGCGGTGTGCTGAACAACTTGCCTGTGGATGTGGCAAAAAATATGGGGGCAGACATTGTGATTGCCGTAGATCTGACCGTGAACAAGCACGAAGATTTTAACCCCTCAAGCCTCTTGTCGCTGTTGCGCCCTGACTTGAGAAAGTATCGGCAGAACTGCGAGGATGTTGACATCTATATCAACCCCAACCTGCGTGGTTATGGGTCACAAGACTTTATGCCCGAGAAAATCGCTAAGATGATTTCCTTGGGTGAAAAGGCGGGCAAATCCCATCTTAAAAAGCTGAAGAAATTGAAGAAACGGCTTCGTTGAGCCTGTCTTATCGTCGGTTTTGTTGCTGCAAGTTGCGGCGATACATCCACACAAATCCTCCACAGAGTGTGAGTGCAGCCACCACCACCAGCGTAGTCATCATCATTGACGAGTGATTGCTGCTGCCACCCCAGTCATTGAACATGTTGATGGCTGAACGAAGCGTGTCCAACACCTCTCCTTTGTTGGTGAGCGTGTCGATGATTTCTTGTGGAATGATGGAGTCTGTGACTCCGCCAGGTACTGCCACTGAATCAGGGGCTGGTTGTAGAACTACGGTGTCGGGGTCGACAGTACGTATAATCCGTGGATGATGGATTCTGCCAGGATAGGCAATGTCTAAGAGTTGAAACATGTCAATAAATGTTTTATAGAGTTAATCAATGAATGTCTGGATGTAGATGAGTTGAACCAGCAGTCCGATGAGGAAACTGATGGCATTGCACAGAAGACTGTAGATGCAGGCTTGCCTGAGGTTTCGGGTAAAGCAGAAGTACCATGCTGCCTCCACCAGAAAAACCACCACTTCACCGATAAGGATGTGGCTCATGCTGTCGTTGACACAGAGCACGTAGAGGTTCAACGGTATGTTGGTCAGCACGTTGACGGCGATAGACGAGAGGAGCACTTTCCTCCGCCGCTCCATCAGGAGCCACAGCACCCCAAACTCAATGAGGATGGTAGGGATGAGGGCTATGAGGAGGTTCTGTATCATCTTTCTGCTTTTTTGTGGTTCTACAAGAGTGTCACCAACAGATAGCCAGGCATCAAGGCAGCGGCGAGCAGTCCAAATGCCAGCCCTTCGTACCCTTTCAGCACAACGTTAGCCCAGTAGAGCGTGACGGGCATGGTGCAGTTGACCAAGAATAGCCCTGTCAGTATCACGGCTATGTGTATGTCTTTGCCGATGAAGCAGAGGAGGGTTCCCACCACCATGAGCACTACGGCTTTCCACATGCCCATTCCTTTGACAAGCCATCCACCCGCCATCTTTCCGAACATCGACGTGGCACCCAGCATTAAGAGGATAGCGGGGCCTTTCGTGATGTCAGTGGTGAAGGCCTCTCCCACAAAGGAGCGTCCTGCCACGATGAGCATGATGAGAGGGATGATGAGTCCGACGCTTTTCCAATCTCCCATGAAAGGGACGCTATCATCTGCATAGGTGTGTTTCCTTTCGGGAAAGAAGAAGAGTGCCATGACCGCCAACACGCAGATGCTCAGTAGGAACACATAGAGCAATAGCCACGAGGCGAACACCCCTCCGATGGCAAGTCCGAATGCGCCTGTAGAGACGAATACGCCCAGCGAACGGATGTCATTCTTGGTACGGATAGCCGTCTGCTTGCCACCCCATACGTGAAAGAGCGAATTGCCCATGCCGAGACAAACGGTCATGCTTAGCAAGAGGGCTTGTGTTGCCTGAGATGTCTCACACATCGTCCGCATCGACGCCATCATCACAGCTAACGTCAGTAACACCACCGCACCCAGCAACATCCAATGTTTCTGCCTGAGCCTGTCTGCACCCCATCCTGTGAGGGGTTGTGTGAGGAACGCCAACACGTTGTAGGTCATAAACATCATCACCATGTTCGTGCTGTCGGCCGCGGTGAGATAGAGGCAACAGATGCACAAACCATCGACAAGGAAATGAAGCAGGGCGCTCACTCCCGTCAATCTCACACGCACTTGTTGGCTGGGTTGTGACATCTCTGTTTGTTTTCTTTTCGTCTGTAATTGGTTGCAAAAGTACATAAAAAAACATAGCTGTATATAAAAAGAAAGGTTCTTTTTGTCTTTTTTAGTTTTTTTATATACCTTTGCCCGATATTTCCCAACTTCAGGTAACTCGTTTCTGTGAGTTACTCATCATCAAGATATGAAAAAGATTTTTTTGACAGTTGTCGTGGCAAGTCTTGCCACGCTGCCGATGTGGGCAGAAATTGACGAGACGCAGGAAATCAACGTGCCTTCCGAAGAGAGTATTGAAGAGTCAGAGTTTGAGCCTAATGGAACACCTGGCTCTGGTTTTATCACGGAACTTGTGAATAACAGTTTGGAGAGCGCGATGGCCAATGCTCCCGCTCCTGAGGGCAAACCGCAGTTGGGCAGGAAGCTGACCGACTATGCCAGTGCACCCAAGTTTGGTGGTTACTTTATTGGCAAGTATGCCTACAGCGACCAGGACGGTGCGAAGGGTGGTACAGGCTTCAGCCAGCGACTCATCCGTGTGTATGTGGATGGCACCATCCTCACCGACTTCAAGTACCGCATTCAGGCACAGGTGAACAACTCCACTTTCCACATGAAGGACTATTTCGTGGAGTGGTCGCATTGGAAGGAACTCGCCATCAAGGTGGGTCAGTACAAGCGTGCCTTCCTCTTCGAGAATCCTTACAATCCCTGGGATGTGGGCGCTGGAGACTATTCTCAGATTTCCAATTGCCTGGCGGGTATCAGCGACAAAGATGGCAACGTCGGCAATGGTGGACGTGACCAGGGTTTGCAAGTGCAGGGTGACCTCTTCCCTGCCAAGAAAGATGGACACCGCTTCATCCACTATCAGTTGCAGGTGATGAACGGTCAGGGCATCAATGGTGGTGATAAGAATGGTCACAAGGACTTCATCGGCTCGTTGCAGGTGCAGCCCATCAAAGATCTCTTCATCGGTGTGTTTGGCTGGACGGGCGACTATGTGAACAATGCAGGCGTGGAGACCGACCGCAACCGTTGGGCTGCCTCCGTGAAGTATGAACACAAGGATTGGACAATTCGTGCCGAATATGCTCATGCCCAGGGCATACTTGCCAATTACCAGGGAGAAGGGAAGGCGGATGGCTGGTATGCCACAGTCGGTGTTCCTTGTACTCCTTGGCTCAAAGTGTATGGCAAGTATGATGCTTACCGTGCCAACAAGAAGTGGGAGTCCACCAAAACCATCTATAGCATCATTCCTAACTTCCAGATTCACAAGAACCTCCTCATGCAGGTGCAGTACAACCACGTGCATGACCGCAATCTCCCCTATAAGGACTACAACGAACTCTGGGCAGAGATGTACGTGCGATTCTGATAAGAATAACAGGCACAAGCAAACATAAACGTGTGACGTGGAGTCATAAAGGGTGTTGCGTGGGAAACATAAACAGCCCATGCGATAAAGTGCATCACTCTGAAAACAAAAAAAGAGGTTCAAAATCGTTTTGTTTGAAGTTTTTTTACTACTTTTGCATCGTCATTTCTTCCAATATAGTAAGAAATGTTTCTAAACATAAAGAGAAATGGTGATAGAATTGAGTAATGGAACCTTGTTCCAAGTGTCTGTCTGGGCAGTGTTGTTTGCCACTCTTCTGGTGTTGGTGTGTGCGTATGTGCTGTGCCGTCTGGTGGCACGGCGTGAGCGGTCAAAGCATAGTGTGGAGATGGCTCGTGTGGAGCATGAACACAGGCAGACGCTGGAAGTGGTGAAACAGCAGACGCTGGCAAGGGTGAGCCAAGACTTGAGGGCACCCATCATGTTGCTGATTGGTTCTTTGCAACAGATGGCAGAAGAACCCCTGGGCGACGATGTGGGCGGCCGTGTCCAGATGATGCTGCGTAGCGCACAGATGTTGCTGCATCAGGTCAATATACTTTCGGCAGGTATGGGGGCAGTTCCTGCTCCGTCGGCATTAACGAGCGTGGCTGGGGTGCAGCGGGGAACCGTCGCAACACCCGCCCGTGAAACTTCTTCGGGAACACCTACAACCAGTACGGAAACGGCACAATTGGTAGGTATTGACGACCATAATGCTGCCATGGTGTCCAGCAAAGAGATGGAAGCGTATCAGGAAGAGGAGGAAACCAATGAAGGTCAGCGCATGACCTTGCTGATGGTGGACGATAGTGCTGACATGTGCCGCTTTGTGCGTGATTATTTCCGGAAAGACTATAATGTGATTACCGCCAGCAATGGTGAACAGGCGTTGACCTGTCTGGAAGAGAACGACGGTATCGGCTTGGTGGTGAGCGATGTGACCATGCCTAAGATGGATGGTTTGGAGTTGTGTCGTCGTGTCAAGACCGATTTGCGTTGGTCACACATTCCTGTGATTCTGCTGACAGGGCGTAGGAGTGAAGAAATCGAGGTGGAAGGCCTGAAACTTGGTGCCGACGACTACATCACGAAACCTTTCAATGTGGAAACGCTCCGTTTGCGTGTGAAGAAACTGATAGAGAAGAAAGAGAGCCGCCAACGTCAGTTCCGTGAGAAGATGGATGTGGCACCCAGCGAAATTACCATCACCTCGGTGGACGAACAGTTCATCCAGCAGGCCATCAAGATCTGTGAAGAGCACATCTCCGACACGGAGTTCTCGGTGGAGGTGTTGGGACATGAATTGTCGCTCAGCCGCACCTATCTCTACAAGAAACTCATCAACATCACGGGCAAGGGTCCTGCGGAGTTCATCCGCACCATCCGCATGAAGCGAGGCAAGCAGTATCTGGAGAAGACAGGCATGTCAATGTCGGATATTGCGGCTGCTTTGGGTTATAGCAATCCGAAGCGTTTTACCGAGAATTTCAAGACAGAATATGGCATGTCACCCTCGGAGTATGCCAGGAAGATTCGCTCAGAGAAGACACCTCTGACGGTTTAGTTGATTCAACTGTTATTTAATTCATAAGAAAAGAAAATGAGAGATTTTAAGGATGTGAAAGTGGCTGTGGCAGGTACAGGCTATGTGGGTCTTAGTATTGCTACGCTGCTGGCACAGCATCATCAGGTGAAGGCTGTGGATGTGATTCCTGAGAAGGTAGACCTCATCAACAACAAGAAGTCACCCATTCAGGATGAGTATATTGAGAAGTTTTTGGCAGAGAAGGAACTGAACTTGACGGCCACGCTCGACGGTCGTAAAGCATACAGCGATGCCGACTTTGTGGTCATTGCCGCGCCCACCAACTACGACCCTGTGAAGAACTATTTTGACACCTCTCATGTGGAGGAAGTCATCGACCTCGTGCTGGAGGTGAACCCCGATGCCGTCATGGTCATCAAGTCCACCATTCCCGTGGGATATACGGAAGGTTTGTACCGCAAGTACGGCTATACGCTCAAACTACTCTTCTCGCCCGAGTTCCTGCGCGAGAGCAAGGCACTCTACGATAACCTTTATCCTTCACGCATCATTGTTGGCTCACCCAAGCGCATTGAAGTGAAATATGCCGACGAACTGCGCGAGGCAGCCAAGACCTTTGCGGAGCTGCTGAAGGAAGGTGCCATCAAGGAAGACATTGACGTGCTGCACATGGGCTTGACGGAGGCAGAAGCCGTGAAACTCTTTGCCAACACCTACCTTGCCCTGCGTGTATCTTACTTCAACGAACTCGACACCTATGCCGAGGTGAAGGGCTTGGATGCCCAGGCTATTATTCAGGGCGTGGGTCTTGATCCACGTATCGGCACCCATTACAACAATCCATCCTTCGGTTATGGAGGCTACTGCCTGCCAAAGGACACGAAGCAGCTTCTGGCCAACTATCAGGATGTGCCGCAGCAGATGATGACCGCCATCGTGGAGAGCAACCGCACCCGCAAGGACTTCATTGCCGACCGTGTGTTGCAGATGGCAGGCTATTACAGTTACTCCAACCGCATCCGGTGGAGTCAGGATGTGGAGAAGGATGTGGTCATCGGTGTGTTCCGTCTCACCATGAAGAGCAACTCCGACAACTTCCGTCAGTCCTCCATCCAAGGCATCATGAAGCGCATCAAGGCGAAGGGCGCTACCGTCATCATCTACGAACCGACATTGGCCGATGGTACTACTTTCTTTGGTTCCAAAGTGGTCAATGACCTCCAGAAGTTCAAGGAACTCTCCCAGGCCATCATCGCCAACCGCTACGACGCCTGTCTTGACGATGTGCAGGAGAAAGTGTACACCCGTGATATCTTCCGTCGTGACTGATAACATCTTGAACACAAATCTTAAAGATGAAAAAGACTATTCTCTCCTTCATTTTACTGACAGTCTGCCACCTTTCTTGGGGGCAGACTTTTGAATTGCGTTTGCTCAACCACTGGGACAACCCCAATGGCACCGTAGAGCGTGGCTATGCAGGCCGTTCCATCTGGAAGTGGGACGAGATTCCCGCGAACAAGAAGTCGATGCCTCAAGCCTTGAAGGCACGGTATGAAGAGTATGGCCGCATCAATCAGCAGTATGGCATCAACGGCACCGTGCTCAACAACGTGAATGCCAAGCCCATTGCGTTGTCCACCCCCATGTTGCTCAAGACGAAGAAGATTGCCGACATCCTCCGTCCTTATGGCATCAAGGTGTATCTCTCTGTCAACTTCGCTTCCCCCAAGGCATTGGGCGACCTCAATACTGCCGACCCGTTCGACCCCAAGGTGCAGCAGTGGTGGAAGAAGAAGGCGGATGAAATCTACCGGCTCATTCCCGACTTCGGTGGTTTCTTGGTCAAGGCAAACAGCGAAGGTGAACCAGGCCCGATGGACTATGACCGTACTCATGTCGATGGTGCCAACATGCTGGCTGCCGCCCTTCAACCTCATGGCGGCATCGTCATGTGGCGCGCCTTTGTCTATTCTGCCAAGGGAGGCGACCGCGCCAACCAGGCCTACGAAGAGTTCATCCACTTCGATGGGCAGTTTGCCGACAATGTCATCATCCAAATCAAGAATGGCCCTATTGACTTCCAGCCACGTGAGCCTGTCTCGCCTCTTTTTTTCGGACTGAAGAAGACCAAGATGATGGTGGAGTTCCAGATCACCCAAGAATACACAGGCGAAAGCATCCACACCTGCTTCCTTGCCCCCATGTGGCAAGAGTTCTTCCAGACCCTGAAGATGGGGAACGCTTCTCACCCAGCTCTCGCCCAGAACGGTTCCCCCGTTCTGCCCAACCTCATCGGCATAGCTGGTGTCGCCAACATCGGTGACACCCCCAACTGGACAGCCAACGATCTCGCCATGGCCAACTGGTATGCCTTCGGACGTGTCGCCAACGACCCGACTACTTCCTCGCAAGAGATTGCTTCAGACTTTCTGCGTGAATACTATGGAACTACCGACGAAGGTTTCATCCGTCCCATGACCCAACTGCTCCTCAAGAGTCGCGAAGCCGTGGTTGACTACATGATGCCGCTTGGTCTTCACCACATCTTTGCTGCCGACCATCACTATGGGCCGGAGCCTTGGTGCGACAGGAAAGGGTGGCGTGAAGACTGGTTGCCACGCTTCTACCATCGTGCCGACTCCATCGGTTTAGGCTTCAACCGTACCGACCACGACGAACCATGCTTGGCAGGCAATGCAGGCTCCAACAACGTGGGGCAATACCCAGAGCCTTTGCGTACATTATATAATAATAAGGAGACGTGTCCAGAAAACCTCATCCTCTGGTTCCACCATGTACCATGGGACTACACCATGCGCAATGGCCTCTCCCTTTGGGACAACCTCTGCTACACCTACGACCGTGGTGTACGGCAAGCCAGCGACTTCGTGAAGACGTGGGAGGAAATGAAGCCATACATCACTTCTGAACGCTACGAACAGCAGCTACGCCGTTTCCAGCGTCAAGCCAAAGACGCCCAGTGGTGGCGCGATGCCTGTCTGCTCTACTTCCAGCAGTTCTCCCGTCGTCCTTTGCCACCCGATAGTCCCGCCTTCCACTACACATGGGAACAGGTGAAGAACTATCACCTCCGCATGGACAACTACACGGCAGCAGACATCGACAAACTGCCATAAAAAATTAAAGAATTCAACTTTCGGAAGTTACCGCTTCGCTCAGGAGTTAAGGGAGTTATAGTAGTTAAAGCCTATACACTGTCAACTGTGGAGAGGAGTTTTCACGCCAGCATTACATTCGGCTTTAACTCCTCTAACTCCTTTAACTTCTTTAACTCCAAGCAAGTGGAACTTGCGAAACTTGAGTTAAAGAATTGAAGAATTGAAAAATTGAAGTTATTTATCCGATTGTTCCTCAATAGGTGCATCGCGTTAGCAAAAACTTCAATCTTTCAATTTTTCAATTCTTCAATTCTTCAATTCTTCAATCTTTCAATCCTTCAATTTTTCAATTCTTCAATTCTTCTTCATCACCTTCTTCGTTGTTCCATCAGCATATTTCACAATGTTCACACCCTTCAGGAGTCCCTTCTGCTGTTGTACGGAGAGTGAGAAGTATTTGTTGGCCAAGGCCTTCTTGGTCGTCACATCGCTGATGTCATTGACAGGGCTTACGCCGTTGATTTTCACTGTGATGGTTCCATCCTCATGCTCCACAATGTCTGTGATAG